>NZ_CP163520.1:4315500-4932000 GCF_041080675.1 Streptomyces sp. cg36
GTGTGCACGCCCGCAGTGCCGTCGGGGTCGCCGTCCTGCCGCTGGACGCGCCGGTCGAGGTCGAGATCCAGGTCGAGCTGGCGGACTGAGGGTCCCCCTCCGGCGCGCGGATTCCGCCTGCGGGCCGCGCGCCCCTTTTTGGACCCGGTTTTCGCCTGTGGGCCGTCTGCGGCTGGTCGCGCGGTTCCCCGCGCCCCTAAAAGCCTGTGGCTGAGCCGGCTTCTCCGGCTACCGGGTACCACCTAGGGGCGCGGGGAACTGCGCGAGGAGCGATCACGGCCCGCAGACATCGGACTGCCCAGGGGCGCGGGGAACTGCGCGAGCGGCCGTCCACGGCCCGCAGACGAACGCACCACCCAGGGGCGCGGGGAACTGCGCGAGGAGCGTTCACCGGCCCGCAGGCAAGGATCCGGCCCAAGAGGGGCGCGGGGAACTGCGCGACAAGCCCCCGCCGGGCCGCAGGCAAAGTCCGGGCCTGAAGGGGCGCGGGGAACTGCGTGAGCGGCCACAGTGCATCCGTAGGCGACAGGCCCGGCCACTTCGCTAGGCGCAGCCGCAGGACTTTCGGATTACCAGGCGGGACGGGAACTGCTTCAGGCGTTCGCGGCGCGAGCCCGCCACGCGGAGGGCGTCGTCCAGGACCAGGTCCACCGCCGCGCGGGCCATCGCGGGCCGGTCGGAGGCGACGGTGGTGAGGGGCGGATCCGTGAGCCCCGCCTCCTTCACGTCGTCGAAGCCCGCCACCGCCAACTCCCGCGGCACATCGATCCGCAGCTCCCGGGCCGCCCGCAGCACCCCGATCGCCTGGTCGTCGGTGGAGCAGAAGATCGCCGGGGGCCGGTCCGGCCCGGACAGGATGTCCAGGGCGACCCGGTAGGCGTCGTACCGGTTGTACGGCGCCTGGAAGAGGCGCCCCTCGGTCGGCCGCCCGGACTCCAGCATGGCGCGCCGCCAGCCCTCGACGTGGTCGGCCACCGGGTCGCCGACGGCCGGGGTCGACTCGACCCCGCCGAGGCACGCCACGTACGCGTGGCCGTGTTCGAGCAGATGGCGGGTGGCCAGCTGGGCGCCGCCGATGTCGTCGGTGACGACGGCCACGTCGTCGATCGCCTCCGGCCGCTCGTGGAGGAGCACCACCCGCGCGTCCCAGGCGTCGATCTCCGCCGCCGCGCGCTCGCTGGGGCCCTGGCTGACCAGGATGAGCCCGGCGACCCGCATGCCGAGGAAGGCCCGCAGGTAGTGGACCTCGCGGTCGTCCAGATAGTCGGAGTTCCCGACCAGGACCATCTTTCCGCGCTCGGCCGCCGCCTGCTCCACCGCGTGCGCCATCTCCGCGAAGAACGGCTGGCGCGCGTCCGGGACGATCATGCCTATGAGGTCGGTGCGCCGCGAGGCCATCGCCTGGGCGACCCGGTCGGGCCGGTAGCCCAGCTCCTTGATCGCGGCGAGTACCCGCTCGCGCGTGGCCGGGGCGACCGGCCTCGGTCCGTTGTTGATGACATAGCTGACGACCGCGGTCGACGTTCCCGCCAGTCTCGCCACATCATCCCGCGTCACCTTGGCCACGAGCGGGAGTCTACGCGGGGTGACCTACCTCTGGGCAGGGCGTACGGAGGCTTCCTCCGCCTCCTGGGGAACGGGAACGGAAGCGGAGGCCACGGATCCGGCGGCGGCCTTCGCCTTGGCCTCCTCGGCGGCCCGTTCCACCTTCTCCGGGGTGACGAACCGGTACCCGACATTCCGGACGGTCCCGATCAGCGACTCGTGCTCGGGGCCGAGCTTGGCGCGCAGCCGCCGTACGTGGACGTCGACCGTGCGTGTACCGCCGAAGTAGTCGTACCCCCAGACCTCCTGGAGCAGCTGCGCGCGCGTGAAGACCCGGCCGGGGTGCTGGGCCAGGTACTTCAGGAGCTCGAACTCCTTGAACGTGAGGTCGAGCACCCGGCCCTTCAGCTTGGCGCTGTAGGTCGCCTCGTCGACCGAGAGGTCGCCGTTGCGGATCTCCATGGGGGAGTCGTCCGAGGTGATCTGCTGGCGGCCCATCGCGAGCCGCAGCCGCGCCTCGACCTCGGCGGGACCCGCGGTGTCCAGGAGGACGTCGTCGACGCCCCAGTCGGCGGTGACGGCGGCGAGACCGCCCTCGGTGACCACCAGCAGGAGCGGGCAGCCGGGCCCGGTGGAGCGGAGCAGCTGGCAGAGCGAGCGGACCTGGGGCAGGTCGCGGCGGCCGTCGACGAGGATGACGTCGGCGCCCGGGGTGTCGACCAGGGCCGGCCCCTCGGCGGGCGCCACGCGCACGCTGTGCAGCAGCAGGCCGAGCGCGGGCAGGACCTCGGTGGAGGGCTGGAGGGCATTGGTCAGGAGCAGCAGGGAGCTCATCGCGCCCCACCCGCCCAGGTCGGCTTCGGATCGCTCTTCGTATCGTGCGCTGTCTGCTCGCCCATAACGTCGGTTCCTCCTCGGTCCCTGCGAGGACGTCTGCGGCACTGCTTCGTACTCCCGGCCCCCGCGCCCCGGGAACCTGGTGAGTCCTGTTCGTGAGCCTTCGGTCACCTGCCTGTAACAACGGGCCGGAAACACAAAAGGACCCGGGGGCTGCGCTGCCCGGATCCTCTGCCCAGCAGAATAGCCCACATGAGCTGCGAGCCAGAGGGCCGATTTCACACTGTGGATGTTTCCTCGATCACCAGGGGACCCCGGCGCGCCACTCTTCGCACCTCGGACGGAGTGTCCGTGGAGGCCCGGCACGACCCCTGCACGGGGGCCGCGACGGACACCGCGATCGTGCTCGCGCACGGCTTCACGGGGTCGCTGGACCGCCCGGCCCTGCGGCGGGCCGCCGGGGTGTTCGCCCAGTCCACGGGCGTGATCACGTTCTCCTTCCGGGGGCACGGCAACTCCGGCGGGCGCTCCACGGTGGGCGACCGCGAGGTGCTCGATCTGGCGGCGGCGGTGGAGTGGGCGAGATCACTCGGCTACGCGCGCGTGGCGACCGTCGGGTTCTCGATGGGCGGCTCGGTGGTCCTGCGGCACGCGGCGACGCACACGGGGAGCACGGGGGCGCACACCGACGCGGTGGTGTCCGTCAGTGCGCCCGCCCGTTGGTACTACCGGGGGACGGCCCCCATGCGCAGGCTGCACTGGCTGGTGACCCGCCCGGCGGGCCGGCTGGTGGGCCGCCTCGGCTTCGCCACCCGGATCGACTCGCGGGAGTGGGACCCGGTGCCCCTGTCGCCGGTCGAGGCGGTGCCGCTGATCGCGCCGACCCCGCTCCTGATCGTCCACGGAGACAGCGACCCGTACTTTCCGCTCGACCACCCCAGGATGCTGGCGGCGGCCGGACCTGCGCAGTTGTGGCTGGAGAAGGGGATGGGCCACGCGGAGAACGCGGCCGGCGAGGAGCTGCTGCGCCGGATCGCGCAATGGCTGTCCGTGGCGTAGCCCATCATGGTGGACGACGAAAGGAGGGTCGCCATGGCAGCGGGAACCATCCGCTTCTGGGCCGCGGCCAAGTCCGCCGCGGGTGTGGCGGAGGAGCCGTACGCGGCGGCCACGCTGGCCGAGGCGCTGGAGTCGGTGCGCGAGCGCCACCCCGGCGAGCTGACCCGCGTACTGCTCAGGTGTTCGTTCCTCGTCGACGGCGACCCCGTCGGGACGCGCGGGCATGAGACCGTACGGCTTGCCGAGGGCGGCACGGTCGAGGTGCTCCCGCCGTTCGCAGGAGGGTGACCCCCACGTCATGAGCGATCAGCCGTACCCGCATCCGTACGAAGAGCCCCAGCCGCGCTTCGACCAGTACGGACAGCCGGTCCAGCAGCAGTACCAGGACCCGCAGCAGCCGCAGCAGCCCCCGTACGACGCGTACCAGCAGTACCAGCAGTACGACCAGTACGGGCAGCCCCTCCAGCAGCAGCCGGTCCAGTACCAGCAGCCCGCGCCGCAGCAGTTCCCGCACGACCCGTCGTACCAGGAGCAGCAGCAGTACACGCAGACGTGGGAGGGCCAGACCTGGGACACCCAGTACCAGCCCACGATCCAGCCGCAGCCCGTGCAGCAGCCCGTCCACCAGCAGCCGCCGGTCCACCAGCAGCCGATGCAGGCCCAGCCGATGCAGGCCCAGTCCATGCAGGCCCAGCCCGTGCAGCAGCAGTACGCGCAGGCGTACGCGCCGCCCGCCGCCGACACCGCGTACCTGCCGCCGCAGACCGGCTCGGTGCCCCTGCCGCCCGAGGCGTCCGTCCAGGAGCGGGAACCGGCGCCCGCCGAGCCCGCCCGGACCGACGGCCCCGAGTACAGCCCGCCCACCACCGTCGGCAACGCCCGGATCACCGACGCCCAGCGGGCGCGGGCCGAGGGGCGCTCGCCGGTCATCGCGCCCGGGATGCAGCCCGCCGCGCTCACCGCCGTCCTCGGCCTGCTGCTGGCGGGCGCGGCCGGGATCGGGCAGTACGCGCTCGCGGTGCCGCTGGTGCTGCTCCAGGCCGTCACGGCCGCGGGCTGGTTCCGGCTCAACGGCATGTGGCCGGCCCGGCAGGGCATCGCGCTCGCCTTCCTGGGCGGTCTGGTCGCCGATGTGGCGCTGCTGGCCGTCGGCGACGAGCACGCGCCCGCCGCGATCCTGGGCACGCTCGGGGTGTGGGTGCTGCTCACCCTCGTCCTCCAGCTGCGCAGCCACGCCGACCCGGACGAGCGGATGTACGGCCTGATGGCGAGCGTGGCCTCGGCCGCGCTGACGATCCTGGCGGGCGGGTACCTGGCGGCCCTCCCGCACGCGGTGTCGGTGGGCGCGGCGGCGGTCGCCGTGGCCGTCCTCGCCCGCGCGCTGCCGCTGCCCGGGATCGCCTCCGCGGTGGTCGCGCTGCTCGCCGCGGCGGGCGCGGGGATCGTGGTCGGCGGGATGACGGACATCGGCTCGCAGGGCGCGCTGCTGGGGCTGGCGGCCGGGGTGTGCGCGCTGATCGGACTGCGCGTGGCCAGCTACGACTACCCGTCGCGCTTCGTCCACATGACGGCCGGAGTGGCGCTGCCGCTGACCGCGGCTGTTCCCGCTTTGTATCTGATCGGTCGAGTGATCGGATAATTCCGGCGGTTAGGCTCGCAAGCGTCAACGACCAGCGTGGGGGGACTCGTACGCAATGCGCGCACTCCGGATATGGCTCATCGTCGCGGTGGTCCTCGGCGGCCTCTTCGTCGCCGCGGACCGCATCGCGGTGAACGTCGTCGAGTCCAAGGTGGCCGACAAGATCAAGAGCAGCCAGGGGCTCAAGGAGACCCCCGACGTCTCGATCAACGGCTTCCCCTTCCTCACACAGGCGATGGGCAAGGAGTTCGACGAGGTCGACGTGAAGCTGGGCGGGGTCACCGCGACGGCGGACGGCCACTCCGTCAACGTCACCGAGGTCCACGCCAAGCTGCACGACGTGAAGGTCAACAGCAGCTACTCGTCCGCCACGGCGGTGCGGGCGGACGGCTCGGCCCGCATCTCCTACGCCGATCTGACCAAGTCCGCGCCCAAGGGCGCCACGGTCGGGTACGCCGGTCCCGAGCGGGCCGCCAAGGGGCAGGTCAAGGTGAGCGGGCAGCTCGCGGACCTGCTGGAGGGCGCGGGCGTCCAGGTCCCGCCCAGCCTGAAGGTGCTGCTCGCGGGGCAGACGGTCAGTGCGTACAGCACGGTGACGACGGCGGGGGGTTCGACCGTGCGGGTGCGGTCGTCGGAGCTGCCGAAGCTGCCGGTGCCGGGGTTCGACGAGAAGCTCCGCAAGGCGGTCGACTACGACCTGAAGATCGAGGGGCTGCCCCGGGGGATCACCCTCGACAAGGTGTCCGCCGTCGAGGACGGGCTGCGGTTCTCCGGGACCGGGAGCAACGTTTCCCTCGCGGGGTGAGCCGGGCGTTGGGCGCGGGCCCCTTTTGGCCGGATGTTCGTCCGCGGGCCGGTGGGGGCTTGTCGCGCGGTTCCCCGCGCCCCTGAAGACCCCGTTCCCGTCTGCGGGTCGTGCTGGGTTGCTCGCGCCGTTCCCCGCGCCCCTGAGAAACCCGTTCCCCTCTGCGGGGCAGGTCGGATCGTGAGACGGCGGTGTCCGGGGAGTAGATGGTTCGGTTTTCCTGGGGGTTCCCACGGGGGTGGGGCGTGGGTTGTGAGGGGTTCCGTCCCACCATTCGGATGATCGTGTCTCAAAATGCGACACACCGGTGACATGGCCGCCCGTCCGTCCCTACGATCGGACGCATGAAGCGACAGGCGGATCTCACGAAGCGGCGGGCAGTCGACCTGTGCCGCGTCGCCGCCATGCTCTGTCGCCCCGTCTGACCGGGACCCGCCCCTCTCTGTGAAGAGACGGCAACTCCCGCGTTCCCCGGGCCCGTCGAACCGTTTTCAGGGCCGCCCCCCGTGCCGAAGCAGCGCCGCGCCCGCACGCGCGGCGAGTGCACCCGCACCCGCATCACCGCCGAACCTGCCCCGGAGGAGAACCGCATGAGCCGCAGCGACGTCCTGGTAGACGCCGACTGGGTCGAGGCCCACATCGACGACCCGAAGGTCGCCATCGTCGAGGTCGACGAGGACACCTCGGCCTACGAGAAGAACCACATCAAGAACGCGATCCGGATCGACTGGACCAAGGACCTCCAGGACCCGGTCCGCCGTGACTTCATCGACCAGGAGGGCTTCGAGAAGCTCCTGTCGGCGAAGGGCATCGCGAACGACACGACCGTCGTCCTCTACGGCGGCAACAACAACTGGTTCGCCTCGTACGCCTACTGGTACTTCAAGCTCTACGGCCACGACAGCGTCAAGCTGCTCGACGGCGGTCGCAAGAAGTGGGAGCTGGACTCCCGCGACCTGGTCGACGGCTCACAGGTGCCCGCCCGCCCGGCCACCGCCTACAAGGCGCAGCCGCAGAACACCGCGATCCGCGCGTTCCGCGACGACGTCGTGGCGGCCATCGGCTCGCAGAACCTGGTCGACGTGCGGTCGCCCGACGAGTTCAGCGGCAAGCTGCTCGCCCCGGCCCACCTCCCGCAGGAGCAGTCGCAGCGGCCCGGCCACGTGCCGTCCGCGCGCAACATCCCGTGGTCCAAGAACGCCAACGACGACGGCACCTTCAAGTCGGACGACGACCTCAAGGAGCTGTACGCGGCGGAGCAGGTCGACCTGGCGAAGGACACCATCGCGTACTGCCGCATCGGTGAGCGTTCCGCCCTGACGTGGTTCGTGCTGCACGAGCTGCTCGGTGTGCAGAACGTCAAGAACTACGACGGCTCGTGGACCGAGTACGGCTCCCTCGTGGGCGTGCCGATCGAGCTCGGCGCCAACAAGTAACCGACCGGCTGTACCGAAGGCATCAGGAGACAGACATGTGTGGAGCGAAGGCCGGCGGCCCCGACGCCTCGACGATCAAGCCCGGTGAGACCACCATCCAGGGCCAGGTGACCAAGGACGGCGAGCCCGTGGTCGGTTACGTCCGGCTGCTGGACTCGACCGGCGAGTTCACCGCCGAGGTCCCGACCTCGGCCACCGGCCAGTTCCGCTTCTACGCGGCCGAGGGCACGTGGACCGTACGGGCGCTGGTGCCCGGCGCGACCGCGGACCGCACGGTCGTGGCGCAGACGGGCGGACTGGCCGAGGTCGCCATCGCCGTCTGACGCGGGTACCGACGCGACTGGCCGGAGGGCCGCACCCCAGGGGGTTGGACGCTTACCTGGACCGGGTGCGGCCCTCCGTGCCGTTTCCGGCCGGCGGATACCGCCGTACGCTGGATTCATGTTGGCCCGTCGGCGCCGCGAGTACTTCTGGATGATGGGCGGATGCCTGGTCCTCTTCGTGTCCGCCTGGGGTTTCGTACGGCTCTGGTCGGTCCCGGCCGCGGTCGCCATGTGCGTGGTCGCGATGGTGATCCCGCCGGTCGCGGCCATGGTGGCGAACCGGCGCGGCCCCGACGACCGCTGGTGGGACGACCCGTCCGGGGACCCCAAGTCCGACGAGTGGTGGGACGAGCTGGACGGCAAGAAGAAGCACTGAGCCCCGGGGCGCGCCCGAGCCTTGGAGCCGTGCCCACGCCCGAGCCGTAGGGGGCCGCGTCCGAGCCCGAGTCGTGGAGGGGCCGCGCCCCGTCCCCCGTCCTAGTAGACGAGCGCCTGCGTCTCCTCGGCCATCGCCTCCTGGACGAAGACTTGCGCGCCCGCGATCCGCGCGCCCTCGATCAGGTCCGCCTCGGCGATGTCGCGCCGGGCCGCGCACTGCGTGCACACCGTGATCGTCCCGCCGCCCGCCAGGATCGAGTCGATCAGGTCCGGCAGCGGCGCCGCGTGCGGCAGCTCGAACTCGGCGGCCCTCCCCGGCAGCGCGAACCACGACGACTCGCCGGTCAGCCAGAGCGAGACCGCGACCCCGCTGGCGACGGCGACCGCCGCCACGGTGAACGCCTGCGAGCACCGCTCGGGCGCGTCGGCCCCGGCGGTCACCTTGAGTACGAGCTTCTTGGCCATGGCCCGAACTGTAATGTGCGCCCCCGTGGCGGACCGCCCGGCCGCCCCGCGCGCCCGCGGCGGCGGACCTCACAGAGAAGGCCGTGGCCCAACCCATTAGGCTGGGGTACGGCCCTTTACTGCCCACACGCTCATCCGAGGAGCACCCCGTGCTTGAGGCTTTCTTCGAAACCCTGCTGGTCCTGGTCTGCGTCGGTGTCCTCGCCTTCGCCGGTCTGGCCGTGAAGAAGCTGTACCAGGGCCAGCGCTGAACCGCGCCCCAGCCGCAGACGTAACGAAAGACTGATCGAGCCTCATGATCGAGATCCCGTCCGACCTGAACCCGGACCTCGTCCCCCTCGCCTTCCTCCTGGGTACCTGGGAGGGTGCGGGCGTCACCGACTTCCCGGGCGCCGAGAAGGCCAATTTCGGCCAGTCCGTGACCTTCAGCCACGACGGCCGGGACTTCCTGGAGTACGTCTCGCACTCCTGGATCCTCGACGCCGAGGGCAACAAGGTGCGGCCCCTGGAGACCGAGTCCGGTTTCTGGCGCATCGACAAGGACCGCAAGGTCGAGGTCGTCATGGTCCGTGACCAGGGCGTCGTCGAGATCTGGTACGGCGAGCTCGCCGACCAGAAGCCGCAGATCGACCTGGTCACCGATGCCGTGGCGCGCACCGCAGCCTCCGGCCCGTACACCGGCGGCAAGCGCCTGTACGGCTATGTGAAGAGCGACCTCATGTGGGTCGGCGAGAAGGCGACCCCCGAGGTCGAGCTGCGCCCCTACATGTCCGCGCACCTGAAGAAGGTCGTCACGCCCGAGGAGGTCGCGGCGATGGCCAGGGGCCTCGGGGACCTGCCGGACGACGGGATCGCCTTCTTCAAGTAGGGAATCCGGCGGTGGCTCCTACACTGGGCGTGTGGTGACCACCGACTGGCAGAGCGACCTCCGCAAGCGCGGCTACCGGCTGACCCCCCAGCGCCAGCTCGTGCTGGAGGCCGTCGACGTACTGGAACACGCGACGCCCGACGACATCCTCACCGAGGTGCGGAAGACGGCGGGCGGCGTGAACATCTCCACCGTGTACCGGACCCTGGAGCTCCTGGAGGAGCTGGGTCTGGTCTCGCACGCCCATCTGGGCCACGGCGCCCCGACGTACCACCTGGCCGACCGCCATCACCACATCCACCTGGTCTGCCGGGACTGTACGACGGTGATCGAGGCGGACGTGACGGTCGCGGCCGAGTTCACGGCGAAGCTCTGCGACCAGTTCGGCTTCACCACGGACATGAAGCACTTCGCGATCTTCGGGCAGTGCCAGAAGTGCGCCAAGGAAGCTTCAAGTACCGCGTCGTAGGCTTGCGTCATGCAGCGACATTCCACGACGAGCCCCCTGCTGTCCCTGCCCGGCGCCGTACCCGCCGAGGCACCGGACGAAGGTGTCGCCGCGCACTACGGCGACCTGTTCCGCGAGCAGCGCGCGCTGGCCGACGGCCGCGGCCTGGTCGACCTCTCCCACCGCGGTGTCGTCGCGGTCACCGGCGACGACCGGCTGAGCTGGCTGCACCTGCTGCTCACCCAGCACGTCACCGACCTGCCGCCGAACCTGGCCACCGAGGCGCTGGTCCTCTCCGCCAACGGCCACATCGAGCACGCCCTCTACCTCGTCGACGACGGCACGACGGTCTGGGCCCACGTCGAGCCCGGCACCCAGGGCGAACTCATCGCGTACCTGGAGTCGATGAAGTTCTTCTACCGCGTCGAAGTCGCCGACCGCACCGAGGACTTCGCCGTCGTCCACCTGCCCGCCGGTTCCATCGCCGAGGTCCCCGAGGGCACGGTCGTACGGGAGACGGCGCACGGCCGCGACCTGTTCCTGCCCCGCGCCGAGCTCGCCGGATACGCGGCGGCGCACGGCCCGGCCGCCGGGATCCTGGCGTACGAGGCGCTGCGCGTGGAGGCGCACCGGCCCCGGCTCGGCCTGGAGACCGACCACCGCACGATCCCGCACGAGCTGGGCTGGATCGGCACCGCGGTGCACCTGCAGAAGGGCTGCTACCGGGGCCAGGAGACGGTGGCGCGCGTCCACAACCTGGGGAAGCCGCCGCGCCGGCTGGTCTTCCTGCACCTGGACGGCAGCGAGGTGCTCCTGCCCGCGCACGGCACCCCGCTGCGGGTCGCCGCGGACGGCGAGGAGGGCCGCCAGATCGGCTTCATCACGACCTCGGCCCGCCACCACGAGCTGGGGCCGATCGCGCTGGCGCTGGTGAAGCGGAACGTGGCGGTGGACGCGGAGCTGCTGGCCGGGTCCACGGCCGCGGCCCAGGAGGTCGTGGTCGAGCCGTAGGGGCCGGTGTCGCGGGGCCGGGGCCGCAGGCTCTGGTCCGGCGCGGCCGGGAGCCGGACGTCCCGGCCGGGAGCCGGATCTCCGGGAGCCGGGGACTTCCGGGACTCAGATGTCCAGCAGCACCGTGAACGGGCCGTGGTTGGTCAGGGACACCCGCATGTCCGCGCCGAAGCGGCCCGTCTCCACGCTCGCGCCCAGCTCCCGCAGCCGCGCCACCACCTCGTCGACCAGCGGCTCGGCCACCTCGCCGGGGGCGGCGGCGTTCCAGGTGGGGCGGCGGCCCTTGCGCGCGTCCCCGTACAGGGTGAACTGGGAGATCACCAGCAGCGGCGCCGCCACGTCCGAGCAGGACTTCTCGCCGTCCAGGATCCGCAGGGACCACAGCTTGCGGGCCAGCTGGGCGGCCTTCTCGGGGGTGTCCCCGTGGGTGACGCCCACCAGTACGCACAGGCCCTCGCCCGCGATCTCCCCGACCGTCTCCCCGGCCACCACGACGCTCGCGCCGTCGACTCTCTGTACCACCGCTCGCATGGGACCCAACCTAATCCACGGTCCAATCCAGTCTCACGAGGGCCGAACGGGTGGCGCGGGCCTGCATATGCGCCACCGGGAGTGGCACGATGCTGACAGGCGGTGCGATCCCTTGCGCACCGGTCGAGGGGACGGTAAGTCGCATGAGCACTCCTGGCGCCGGGCCGCAGTCGCCCGGCCCCGTTTCGCTGACCCGGACGAGCCCGTCGGCCCCCCGGCCGCCTGCCGCCCGGCCGCCCGCCCAGCGCGCCGGTGACCATCTGTCCGCACCGCACGACCCCGATCTGGCCTCCTTGCGGCTGCCGGAGCTGCGGACGCTGCGGCGCCAGTCGCAGAGCGACGAGGCCGACCTCAGCTATGTGCGGCGGCTGCTGCACGGCCGGATCGACATCCTGCGGGCCGAGCTGGCCCGGCGCACCGGCCCGCACACCCCGGTGGTGGAGCGGCTCTCCGAGATCCTGGCGGACGCGCCCTCCCCGCACCGGGCCTCGGCCCGCCACGTCACGCTCTCCACCCCCCGCAGCGCCGAGTACCGGCGGCTGGCGGCGGAGATGGACGCGGAGGTCCAGCTGTCGGACCTGGACGCCCGCACCGACGACGAGCTGCACACCGCGATGGGCCGCCTCATCCGCTACGAGCAGCAGGTCTCGCGCCGGCGCCAGCACCTCCAGCGGACCGCCGACGATTGCAGCGCCGAGATCGCCCGCAGGTACCGTGAAGGGGAAGCACAAGTAGACGACCTGCTCATCTGACCTGAGATTCCAAGGTCACCGGGCGGTCCAGCCCGGAAGGCCCCAGCCATGACCACCTCCATACCCCCGGTCCTCGCCGAAGTCGTACGCTCCGGTTTCGTCGAGGGCCACCATCGGGGCTCGCTGGTGGTGCTGGCGGCCGACGGCAGCGTGGAGTTCGCCCTCGGCGACCCGGCGGCGCCCGTCTTCCCCCGCTCCGCCAACAAGCCGATGCAGGCCGCGGCCGTGCTGCGGGCGGGCCTCGACCTCTCCGGCGAGCGGCTCGCGCTGGCCGCCGCGAGCCACTCCGGCGAGGGCTTCCACCTCGACCTCGTCCGCAAGATGCTGGCCGAGCACGGGCTGACCCCGGACGACCTCCAGACCCCGCCCGACCTGCCGCTGGACGCGGTCGAGGCCGAGACGTACCTGGCCGCCGGGCACGTCCGCGACCGGGTCACCATGAACTGCTCCGGCAAGCACGCGGCCATGCTGGCGGCCTGCCGCCTCAACGGCTGGGACGAGAGCGGCTACCTCGACCCCGCCCACCCGCTCCAGCTCCTCGTGCACGAGGCCGTGGAGGCGGCGGCGGGCGAGCCGGTGGCCTCCGTCGGCACCGACGGCTGCGGGGCGCCCCTGATGGCGATCAGCCTCACCGGCCTCGCCCGCGCCTTCCGTACGTTCGTGCTCGCCGAGCCCGGGACGCCCGAGCGCCGGGTGGCCGACGCGATGCGCGCGCACCCCGAGTACGTGGCGGGCACCCGCCGCCCCGACACCTGGCTGATGCGCGAGGTGCCGGGGGCGCTCTCCAAGATGGGCGCCGAGGCCGTACAGGCGCTGGCCCTGCCGGACGGCCGCGCCCTCGCCTTCAAGGTCGACGACGGCGCGATCCGCGCCCTCGGCCCGGTCCTGGCCCGCGCGCTGCGCCGCCTCGGCGTGGACGCCCCGGTCCTCGACCGCGTCGCGGACGCCCCGCTGCTGGGCGGGGCGGCGCGGGTGGGGGAGATCCGGGCGGCGTTCTGAGGGGCCGCCGGGGCCGGGCCGCGGGCGGGCGGGGAGCCGGCGTCCGGGCCGGTGCGGAGGCCGCCGGTGAAGTGGTGGCCGGCGTAATTCGGGCGACAGCCGACGGGGCGGTGCCTAGCGTGGCGGGCATGAGCCCGAGCAGCCGCCCCGCCCCCGCCGACGCCCCCGCCCCGGACGAGACCACCGAGCACGGGCGCACCCCGGACGCCCCCGCCCCCCACGGCGGCGTCGAGATCCGCAACGTCGCCGACGCCGAGTTCACCGACTGGCTCAAGGCGGTGAGCACGGGCTTCCTGCGTCCGCCCGTCACCAGCGAGAGCGACGCGGTGAGCCGTCGCGCCAACAGCGATCTCGCCCGTACGCAGGGCGCGTTCGACGGCGGCCGGTGCGTGGCGACCTTCCGCTCCTTCGCCCAGGAGCTGACGGTGGTGGGCGGCGCCGTCGTCCCGTCGACCGCCGTCACCAACGTGACGGTCTCGCCCACCCACCGCCGCCGCGGCCTGCTCACCCGCATGATGGCGAACGAGCTGGCGGCGGCGCGCGAGCGCGGCGACGTGGTGGCCACGCTGATCGCCGCCGAGTACCCGATCTACGGGCGGTACGGCTTCGGCCCCGCCGCCGGTGTCACCGAGTGGGAGATCGAGGTCGGCCGGTCGGGCCTGGACCCGCGCTGGTCGGGCCCGGCGGACGGTGGCCGCATCGATCTGGTCGACTCCGCGGAGGCCCGCAAGCTGGGCCCCGAGCTCTTCGAGCGCTTCCGCCCCCGCCAGCCCGGCGCGGTCAGCCGCGACGCCCGCTGGTGGGACCTGGCGACCGGCCTGGTCCGCCGGGACGATCACCCCTTCACCGAGCCGTTCTGGGCGGTCCACCGCTCGGCCTCCGGCGAGGTGCGGGGCCTGCTCGCGTACCACGCGGACGAGACCTGGAGCGATGCCAAGCAGCCGCTGAACACGGCGACCGTGCGCGGTCTGATCGCGCTGACCCCGGCCGCCGAGCGCGCCCTGTGGCACTTCGTCTGCTCGGTCGACTGGATCACCAAGGTCCGCACCGGCGCGCGCCCCCACGACGACCTGCTCCCGCTGCTGCTGCCCGACCCGCGCGCGGCCCGGGTCGTCACCCAGGCGGACTTCCTGTGGGTGCGGGTGCTGGACGTCGTACGGGCGCTGGAGGCGCGTACGTACGGGGCGGCGGGCACCCTCGTCCTGGACGTCACGGACCCCGCGGGCCCGGCGTCCGGCCGCTACCGCCTGACGGCCGACGCGACCGGGAGGGCCCGCTGCGCCCCGACCGCGGACGCCCCCGACATCACGCTGGACGTGAGCGAGCTGGGCACGCTGTACCTGGGCGACGAGTCGGCGGTACGCCTGGCGTCCCTGTCCCGCCTCGCGGAACACACCCCTGGGGCCGCCCCCCACACGGACACCCTCTTCCGCACCTCCCGCCGGCCCTGGTGCCCGGACGTGTTCTGAGGGGGCGCGCCCGGGGTGACCGCGGTGGTGCGCCCGGGTGTTCAGGCGCTCAGCATCACCTTCCCCACCACCCCCCGCCCCTCGATCACCTCGTGTGCCTGCGCCGCTCGTTCCAGGGGGAACACCGCGCCGATCACCGGGCGCAGGCGGCCCGCCGCGGCTTCGGTGAGGGCCCGGGTCGTCAGGGACGCGCGGGTCGTGGGGGTGAGCTGGACGTCGGCTATGCCCAGGAGGCGGATGCCCCGGCGGGCCGCCCCGGCTTCGGGGACGGTGGCGAACGCGCCCGTGGGGGCGCCGTGGGCCGAGAAGCGGCCGGCGTCCGCGGTCAGGGCGAACGCCGCCGCGCCCAGTGCGCCGCCCACCCCGTCGAGCACGACGTCCGCGCCCCGCTCGCCCAGCGCCTCCCGGGCCCGGTCCGGCCAGTCGGGGGAGGCCGCGTCGATGACGGTGTGGGCGCCCAACTCCCGTACGAGCGCGGTCTTCTCCGGGCCGCGGGCCACCGCCACCACCCGGGCTCCCCGGGCCCGGGCCAGCTGGACCAGGAGGGTGCCCATGCCGCCCGACGCGCCGGTGACCAGGACCGTCTCGCCGGGCTCGACGGCGGTGAGGTCGAGCAGGGCCAGGGCCGTCACGGCGTCGTGGACGAGGGCCGCGGCCTCGCGCAGGCCGACGCCCTCGGGGACGGGGGCCAGGTGGTCGGCGGGGACGGTGGCCAGGGAGGCGTAGCTGCCCACCTCGACGGGGGCGACCACCCGGCGCCCGGTCCACTCGGCGGCGTCCACGCCCTCCCCGGTCGCCACCACCGTGCCGGAGACGCCGCCGCCGGGCACGTACGGCGGGCGGACGTCGAAGAAGTCCCCGAAGGCGCCGGCCCGTATCTGCGTCTGCACGAACAGCGTGTCGATGTGGTCCACCGCCACGACCACCTCGCCCGGCCCCGCCACCGGGTCCGGCAGCTCCGCCGGAACCAGTACCTCCGGACCGCCGAACTCCTCGACCTGTGCCACGCGCATGCCGTCCACCCGTTCGTCTCGTCGGGGGCGCCGCGAAGGAGGCGCCCGCTCGTCGAGAAGTCTTCGACCTCAAGTTCTGTTGAGGTCAAGCGCCGCCCGTACCCCGTAACCTCACCCCCATGGGTTTGCGGGAGCGGAAGAAGCAGCAGACGTACCAGTCCGTCTCGGACACGGCGATCGCGCTCTTCCTGGAGAAGGGCTTCGACAACGTGCCGGTCGCCGAGATCGCCGCCGCCGCCGGGATCTCCAAGCCGACCCTCTTCCGGTACTTCCCGGCCAAGGAGGACCTGGCCCTGCACCGGTTCTCCGACCACGAGGGCGAGGCCGCCCGGGTCGTCCGGCTGGGCCGCGCCGAGGGGGTCGCGCCGCTGCCCGCCCTGCGCCGCCACTTCCTGGCCGGGCTCGACGGCCGCGACCCGGTGACGGGGCTCAACGACGATCCGCGCGTACGGGCGTACCACGCGCTGCTCTACGGCACGCCGAGCCTGGTGGCGCGGCTCTTCGCGTACCAGGGCCGGGCCGAGGACGCGCTGGCCGCCGCGCTGGCCGAGACCGGCGGCGAGGGCGTCGAGCCGCGTCTGGCGGCCGGCCAGATCGTCGCCGTCCAGCGCATCCTCGCCGAGGAGAACTGGCGGCGGATCGGGGCGGGGGAGAGCGCGGAGGCGGTCCACGCGGGCGCGGTGGAGGCGGCGGAGGGGGCGTTCGCGCAGCTGGTGGTGGGGTTGGAGCTGTATGCGTGAGGGGATGCGGCCGGCGGGGCGCGTCTGGTGGGGTGCGCCTGACGGGTGGCGCGGTCGGCTGCCGTGCGGTCGTGTTCTTGGGATGCCGGGTGCGCGGCCCGCGCTCTTGGGCGTCCCCGGTACCGGCCACGGACCGCCCGTCCCCATTTTTTCTTTACCGAGTTAAAAATTTAACCTAGTTGCGTTACGCTTGACGGCATGACGCCACTCGACCGTGAACTCGACCAGGAGCGGACCTACCACGAAGCCTGCCGCGCGGCCCTCGCCGGCATGGTCGACGGCGCGGACGAACGGGTCGTCACCGGTGAGAACGCGTTCGCCTCCGGCGCGGACGCCGAAGTCCTCGGCTATCAACTCCGCAGCTGGGCCAAGGAGTTGCGGGAGGAGCCGGAGAGCCCGCTGTTCTTCGGGCGCCTCGACTTCGAGGCGGACGCGGCCTGCGGCGACCACGCCGGGCAGCGCTACTACATCGGCCGCCGCCGCATCAGCGAGCACCCCTCGGCCCCGCCGCTGGTCGTCGACTGGCGGGCGCCCGTGTCGCGGACGTTCTACCAGGCGGGGGCCCGCGATCCGCTGGGCGTCGCCGTCCGCCGCCGGTTCGGCTGGGCGCCGGGCAGCCGGGGCGCCTCCGAGGACCTGACCGGGATGGAGGACGAGCTGCTGCGGGAGGGGGCGGGGCCCCGGGCGGAGGCGGCCCGGGGCGAAGCGCCCCGGGAGGGCGAGCCGGGTGCCACGGGCCCGGCGGGCCGCCCCGGTGGCATCCTCGCCGCCGAGATCGAGCGCCCCCGCGTCGGCCCGATGCGGGACATCGCCGCCACCATCCAGCCCGAGCAGGACGACCTCGTCCGCTGCGAGCTCACCCGCTCGGTCTGCGTGCAGGGCGCCCCCGGCACCGGCAAGACGGCGGTGGGGCTGCACCGGGCCGCCTTTCTGCTCTACACCTACCCGCAGCGCATCCAGCGCGGCGGCCTGCTGGTCCTCGGCCCCAACCGGACGTTCCTGCACTACATCGCGCAGGTGCTGCCCGCGCTGGGCGAGATCGACATCCGGCAGTCGACGGTGGACGAGGAGATCGCGCGGGTGCCGGTCCGGGCGGTGGACGAGGAGGGCGCGGCGGCCGTCAAGCACGACGAGCGGATGGCGCGGGTGCTGCACCGCGCGCTGTACGCGCGGGTCGGCGTCCCGACGGGCCCGGTCGAGGTGCCGGACGGCTCGTACCGCTGGCGGGTGCCGCTCGGGCGGCTGAGGGAGATCGTCGAGGAGGTCCGGGCCGAGGCTCCGCCGTACGCGGTGGGCCGCGAGCGGGTCCGCAGCCGGGCCGTCCGGGAGATCCAGCTGACCGCCGAGCGCCGGGCCGGACCGATGAACAACACCTGGCTGCAACGGATTTCGCGGGCCCGGCCGGTCTCCGCGTTCGTGGACGAGGCATGGCCGAAGGCGGTGCCCGAGGAGGTGCTGGCGGAGCTCTTCACCGACCCCGGCGCGCTGGCGGCGGCGGCCGGGGGGATCCTGGGCGCCGAGGAGCAGAAGCGGCTCCAGTGGCGGCGGGCCCCGCGTTCGTACCGCTCGGCCAAGTGGTCGGCGGCCGATCTGGTGCTCCTCGACGAGCTCGCGGGCTTGGTCGAACGGCCCGAGGGGTACGGCCACATCGTCGTCGACGAGGCCCAGGACCTCTCCCCGATGCAGTGCCGCGCGGTCGCCCGCCGCTCCGGCTTCGGCTCGCTCACGGTCCTGGGCGACCTGGCCCAGGGGACCACCCCGTGGGCCGCCCGCGACTGGGCCGGGCAGCTGGCGCACCTGGGCAAGCCGGACGCGGCGGTGGTCCCGCTGACCACCGGCTTCCGCGTCCCGGCGGCCATCGTGGAGCTGGCGAACGGGCTGCTGGGCGAGCTGGGCGTGGCCGTACCGCCGTCCCGTTCGCTGCGCCGCGACGGCGACCTGGCGATCCGCCGGGTCACGGACGTGCGGGAGGCGGTGACGGACTCGGTGCGGGCGGCGCTGGCCCGCGAGGGCTCGGTCGGGGTGATCGCCCGCGACGCCGACGTGCCGGAGCTGCGCGCGGCGCTCGCGGCGGCGGGCGTGGCGACGGCCGAGCCGGACGACCTGACGTCGGGCGCGCGGGTGACGGTGCTGCCCGCGACGGTCGCCAAGGGACTGGAGTACGACCAGGTGGTGGCCGTCGAGCCGAGCGCGATCGCGGAGGCGGAGGAGCGCGGACTGCACCGGCTGTACGTGGTGCTGACGCGTGCGGTGTCCCGGCTTGAGGTGCTGCACAGCAGGCCGCTGCCGGACGCGCTGGCGGGCGCCAACGCGGCGGCGGCGTAGGGGGGTTGGCTGCGCGGGTGGCGCCGACTCACTATGTTGTGGAGGGTTCAAGCAAGGCACGGCACACCGACATCCGTCCGCGCACGCCTTCTGGGGGGCCTCACCCGTCATGTCCACTTCTCCCGAACCGGCCGTCACGGCCGCCACGCTGCCCGGGTACACCGCCGGCACCTGGGCCATCGATCCGGTCCACTCCGAAATCGCCTTCTCCATACGCCACTTGGGCGTCGCCAACGTCCGTGGCCGGTTCAACGACTTCAGCGGCGAGATCGTGCTCGCGGAGAACCCGCTGGAGTCCTCCGTCACCGCGACGATCCAGATCGCGTCGCTCTCCACGGCGCACGAGCAGCGCGACAACCACGTGCGGTCGGAGGAGTATCTGCACGCGGCGGAGTTCCCGGAGATGACCTTCCGCTCCACCGGGATCCGCCCCGGCGACGGCGACGGCTTCCTCGCTGACGGCGAGCTGACCGTCCGTGGCGTCACCCGCCCCGTCACCCTGGACCTGGAGCTGATCGGCTTCGGCAAGGGCTACGAGGGCCGCGCGGTGGCGGGCTTCACCGCCACCACCCAGATCAGCCGCAAGGCGTTCGGCGTCCACGGCGGCGCGACGGGCGCGGCGCTGGGCGACGCGATCAAGATCACGCTGGATGTGGAGGCGGCGCAGATCTAGCCGCGCGGATCCAGCGGAACCAGCCGCGCGAACCACGAGGCTCCACGGGCCGTTGCCTGGGCCGTGGGGCCTTGTGGGGTGCGGGGTTCTTGGGGGTGCGATTGCCGGGGGCCCGGGCCCCCGCCGTGGCCCTGCACACTTTTGCAAGCGGGCGCTTGCAAAAGTTAGCGGGGAGGGGGCAGTATCGGGGTATGGCATCGCTCAACGTCGGCAATCTCGGGGAGTTCCTGCGCGAGCAGCGGCGCACCGCGCAGCTGTCGTTGCGGCAGCTCGCGGATGCCGCCGGGGTGTCCAATCCGTATCTGAGCCAGATCGAGCGCGGGCTGCGCAAGCCGAGCGCCGACATCCTGCAGCAGCTCGCCAAGGCGCTGCGGATCTCCGCCGAGACGCTGTACGTCCAGGCCGGGATCCTCGACGAACGGGCGCCGGAGGCGGCGGGGACGCGGAGCGTCATCCTGGCCGACCCCTCGCTCGACGAGCGGCAGAAGCAGGTGCTGATCCAGATCTACGAGTCCTTCCGCAAGGAGAACGGGTTCACGGAGAACGGGTCCAAGACGGACCCGTCCCCGGGGGACCCGTCCAGGGAGGGCCCGTCCCCGGACGGCCGGTCCAAGGCGGGCCCGTCCCCGGACGGCCGGTCTTCGGAGCGCCGGTCCCAAGAGGGCCGGTCCCAGGGGAGCGGACTCGCCGCCGATGCGTCCGCCGCCGCCGACGCGCCCCAGGGCGACGACGGCGGGAGCGGCGGCGCGAGCGATGCCGGAGCGGCTCCCACGAGCTGACCCACAGCCCAAGCAGCACCACCGATCCGGGAGGAAACCAGCATGGCCGTCACCGATGAGCTGCGTAATGTCCTGACCGACCCCAAGCCCCTCTTCTTCGTCGCCGGTGCGCTCGACCTCGGCGCCAAGCAGGCCGCGAAGGTCCCGGAGAAGCTTCCGGTGCTGGTCGAGCGGATCCAGACCGAGGTTCCGGCCCGTATCGACGCCGTGCGCAAGACCGACCCGAAGGCCGTGCAGGACAAGGTCGTCGCCCAGGCCAAGGAGGCCCAGGCCGCCGTCACCGCGAAGGTCACCGAGGTCGTGGGCGCCCTCGACGACGATGTGAAGAAGCTGGGCGACTCCGTGCAGCACCTCGCCCTCCAGGCGGTCGGCCTCGCCGCCGAGTCCCTGGTCCGGGCCCGTGAGGGGTACGACAAGGTGGCCGAGCGCGGCCAGGTCGTCGTCAAGGAGTGGCGCGGCGAGGCCGCCGAGGAGATCCTTGAGGTCGCCGAGGCGATCGAGCCCGACGGTTCCGGGTCGGCCGCCGCCGAGGAGCCCGCCGCCGACTCCGGCGCCGCCTCCGATTCCGGCTCCGGCGCCGCCGAGGCCAAGGCCGCGCCCGCCAAGAAGACGGCCGCGCGCAAGAGCACGGCCAAGAAGACCGCCGCCAAGCCCGCGGAGTGAACGGCGCGGGCACCTTTTCGGTGCCCGCGACGTTTCCCGGGTACCTTGGCCGCGTAGGGACGATTCTGGGAAGGCGGTGGACAGTCGTGCTGATGCAGGGATTCGCGGGGTTCATGTGGCTGCTGAGTACGGCCCTGACCGCATTGAGCCTGTTCGCGCTCGTTGACGCGGCCATCCGCCGCGAGGACGCGTTCCGCGCGGTCGACAAGCAGACCAAGCCGTTCTGGCTGATCATCCTGGCCGTCGCACTGCTGGTCAGCGTGCTGTTCCCGGTGCTGTCGTTCCTGCCGATCATCGGCGCGGTGGCGGTGATCGTCTACATCGTGGACGTCCGCCCGGCCGTGCGCCAGATCAGCGGCGGCGGCCGGGGCCGCGGTCGCCGGGGCTCCAGCAGCGACGGGCCGTACGGGCCGTACAACGGCGGGCGCTAGGACCGGGAAGCGGTAGGCGCCGGGGCCGGACAGCGCGGCCGGGCTTTGGCGCCGGACGGCGAGGCCGGGTGTTGGGCCGTGCAGCGGCGGGCCTTGGCGCCGGACGACGCCGGGCGGTCGGGCTGGACGGCGGCGGGCCTGGGGGCCCTAAAGGGCGGCGGGCGCCGGGGCCGGACAGCGGCGGGCCTCGGGTTCCGGAGGGCAGTCGGCGCTCGGGCCGTACGGCGGCGGGCGCTATGGCCGGTCCGGATGCGCCGGCTCCGTCCGGTCCCGCTCCAGCAGCAGTACCGCCACGTCGTCCGTGAGTTCGCCGCCGTTGAGTTCGCGGGCCCTCGTCACCGCTGCCTCCAGCAGGGCCTCGCCGTGCAGGCCCGTCGCCATCAGGCAGTTGACCATGCCGAGCATGCCGTCCTGGCCGAGCCGCTGGTTGCCCTCGCCCGTGCGGCCCTCGATCAGGCCGTCCGTGTACATCAACAGGCGCCACGACTCGCCCAGTTCGACCCGTCGGCGCGGCCAGCGCGCCCCGGGCAGCAGGCCGAGCGCCGGGCCGCCGCTCTCGTACGCGAGCAGGCCCGCCGGGCCGTCCGCGCGGGCGATCAGCGGGGCCGGGTGGCCCGCCAGGCTGAGCTCCGCGCGGCGGCCGTCCGGACCGATGTCGACCGTGCAGAGCGTCGCGAAGATCTCCTCGCTGTCCCGCTCGTGTTCGAGGACCTGCTGAAGGGTCGTCAGGAGCTTGTTCCCGCACAGTCCCGCCAGCGTCAACGCCCGCCACGCGATGCGGAGTTCGACCCCGAGCGCCGCCTCGTCGGGGCCGTGCCCGCAGACGTCGCCGATCATGGCGTGGACGGTGCCGTCGGGGGTGCGGACCGTGTCGTAGAAGTCGCCGCCGAGCAGGGCGCGCGAGCGGCCGGGCCGGTAGCGGGCGGCGAACCGCAGGTCGGAGCCGTCGAGCAGCGGGGTCGGCAGCAGGCCGCGCTCCAGCCGGGCGTTCTCCTGGGCGCGCAGCCGGGACTCGGCGAGCTTGTACTGCGCCATGTCGGCCCGCTTGCGCTCCACCGCGTACCGGATGGCCCGGCTCAGCAGCCGGCCGTCCAGCTCGTCGCGGAAGAGGTAGTCCTGGGCGCCCACGCGCACCGCCTCCGCCGCCCGCTCCGCGTGGGTGGACGGGGTGAGGGCGAGGACCGCGTGCCGGGGTGCGAGCCGCAGCAGATGGCGCAGCGCCGCCAGCTCGTCGTCGGGGTCGCGGCCGGGCAGCGCGAGGTCCAGGAGGATGCAGTTCACGTCGTCCGTGAGCAGCCGCTCGGCCTCGGTGAGGTTGCGGGCGGTGCGGATGCGGACCCGGGTCCCGGCGGTGTGCAGGAGCTCGGAGACGGTGAACGGGCCGACCGGGTCGTCCTCGATGACCAGCAGGTTCAGCAGGGCGCCGCCGGGCGATCCGTTCTCCCCCGCCGGGCCGGGGAGCGGTGCCGGGCCGCCGGTGAGGGCGGGCACGCCCAAGGCGCGGGCCCCCGGGAAGTCGCCGGGGCCCGTGCCGGTCGGCCCCGCGGGGGGCACTGCCGGTGACCACCTGTGCGGTGCGGGCATCGTTCCGGTCCTTCCCTCCCCCCGAGGGCGCCGCGGAACGCTGAACTGCGTGCCGCCAGTCCGGGACCCTAGCGTCAGTGGGCGGGGGAGCGGAATGGCGATCGGTGACTGTTCGGCAAATGGCTCATGGCATATGCCACATGCCGCACTTGTCCGGGCGGGGGCGAGTGGGATGTGTCACGCGGCCCGGCCCGGCGGCCCGTCCGCCGGGCAGCCCCTCACCCGCCCGGCCCGCGGGCCCCGGCCGTACCCCTCACCCCTTACTTGTCCGGCCGGACGACGCCCAGGATCGGCATGGTTCCCGCGCCCGTGATCGTCACGTTGCGGCCCGGCCGGGGGGCGTGCACGATCGCGCCGTCGCCGATGTACATCCCGACGTGCGTGGCGTCCGCGAAGTAGATGATGAGGTCGCCCGGCCGCATGTCCTTGACGGCGATGTGCGGCAGTTGGGCCCACTGCTCCTGCGAGGTGCGCGGGATGCCGTGGCCGGCCGCCAGCCACGCCTGCGAGGTCAGGCCCGAGCAGTCGAAGGTGCCCGGCCCCTCCGCACCCCACTCGTACGGCTTGCCGATCTGGTCGGTGGCGAACTTGACCGCCTTGCGGCCCTGCTCGCTCGCCTTGCCGTTGATCTCCTTCAGTATCCCCGAACTGAGCCAGTCCGCCTGCGACTTGTACTGCGCCTGGCGCTCCAGCTCGGTCAGCCGCTCGCGCTCCTTGGCCTCCAGCTGGGACTCGATCTTCTCGGCGGCGGCGATCTTGCCGGTGATCTCCTTCTTGGCCGTCTCCTTCTTGACCCGGTTCGCCTCCAGTTTCTGCCACTGGGCGGAGGCGTCCTTCGAGTACTGCGCCAAGTCCTGCTGCGTGCGGTTCAGTTCGGCCAGCAGGCCCTCGGTGGCCTGCTGGCCCTGGCGCAGCCGGTCGGCGCCGTCCAGGAAGTCGTCCGGGTTGCCGCTGAGCATCAGCTGGGCGCCGAGGGGGAGCCCGCCCGTGCGGTACTGGAGCCGGGCGGCGGCGCCCGCCTGGTCCTTGAGCTGCTTGATGCGCTCCTCGCCCTTGACGATGGCCTGGGCGATCTTCACGATCTCGGCGGACTGGAGCTTGGTCTGCTCCTGGGCCTGGTTGTACGCCTCGGTCGCTATGGCCGCCTGCCGGTAGAGCTCGTCTATCTCCTTGCGCACGTCCTCAAGGCCCTTGGACGTGACGGGAGGCGCCGGGGGCGCGGTCGACGTGGTCGGGTCCGGCTTCGGATTCGGCGCGGCGAACGCCGTGGCCGGCATCGCGAGCACGGTCAGGGCGCACACCACGGTGATCGCGGTGGCCAAGCGGCGCGGCTGCACTAAGTCTCCCCCTCCGGACAACCGGACAACACCAGGCAATACGGTAGGTGATTTACCGTCAGTAACATTGTGGCAACGTCGTGATGGTGCCATGCCGCCCCCCAAAACGACAGAGGCGGACGGGCACCTCACAGGTCACCCCCCGCGTGTGGGACGAACAGGGAAGGCGTCGCGTTCCCCTCGGCCCGGCCCGTTCCCGGTATTCACCCGTACGTGACCGCCCCGCCCCGCCCCGGCCCCCGGCCCGTACGCCCCGGTCACCGGTCCCGGCACCGGCCCGCAGCCGGCTCCCCGCCCCGGCCCGTACGCCACCGGCCCCTCACCCCCGGGGCGCCAGCGCCCCCCACTCCACCGTGACCTCGCCCTGGCGCCAGCGGCGCGGGCCGTCCGTCAGGGGCCAGTCCGGCGCCAGGTCCCGCACCGCCCGCATCCAGCGCTGCCGCGCGCCGAGCGAGGCGTACGGCGCCGCCGCGGCCCACGCCCGGTCGAAGTCGCGCAGGAAGGCGTGCACGGGCTCGCCCGGCACATTGCGGTGGATCAGCGCCTTCGGCAGCCGTTCGGCCAGGTCGGAGGGGCGGTCCAGGGAGCCGAGGCGGGTCGCGAAGGTCACCGTGCGCGGCCCCGAGCGGTCCAGCGCGACCCAGACGTGCCGCCGCCCGATCTCGTCGCACGTCCCCTCGACCAGCAGTCCGCCCTCCGCGAGGCGGGCGCACAGCCGCTCCCAGACCGCCGCGACCTCGCCCTCGTCGTACTGGCGCAGCACGTTCGCCGCCCGGATCAGCAGCGGCGGCCGGGGCAGCGGCACCTCGAAGCCGCCGTGCACGAACGCGAGGCCCTCCCGCTCGTACGGCTTCGCCGCCGCCACCCGGGCCGGCTCGATCTCGATCCCCACCACGGAGACGGCGGGCGCGGCGGTGCGCAGCCGGGTGAGCAGCTCGACGGCGGTCCAGGGCGCAGCCCCGTACCCCAGGTCCACCGCGACCGGCGCCTCGGCGCGGCGCAGCGCGGGCCCGTGCGCGTCGGCGATCCAGCGGTCCATGCGGCGCAGCCGGTTCGGGTTGGTGGTGCCGCGCGTGACGGTGCCGACGGGTCGCTTGGGTGGAGCCATGCATCGAGGGTAGACGTCGCAGGTGAGAGGGGTCGGTCCGCGCCGGACGGACAAGTTTCGGCAAAAGTGCCGGGAAGCGGAAATGAAAGGAAGGGTTCCGGTGGTTACCGGTCATTGAGGGCGCGTACGTGCCCTCCGCCCGCATGCCCCGCCCCACAGCGCCACCCGCCTTGCCCCCGGTCGAGAGGACGTCGACGTGAGCCAGTACGTGTCCCGGTTCACCGGCACCCTGGCGGGGCCGCCCCGGCTCCGGCTGCCCGGCGGCCACCGCAGGCCGCGCCGGATCGCGATGCTCAGCGTCCACACCTCCCCGCTGCACCAGCCGGGCACCGGCGACGCGGGCGGCATGAACGTCTACATCGTGGAGCTGGCCAAGCGGCTGGCCGCGATCAACATCGAGGTCGAGATCTTCACCCGGGCCACCACCGGGGGCCTGGCGCCCACCGTCGAGATGGCGCCCGGCGTGCTCGTCCGGCACGTGGACGCGGGCCCGTACGAGGGCCTGGCCAAGGAGGAGCTGCCGGCCCAGCTCTGTGCCTTCACCCACGGCGTGATGCAGGCGTGGGCCGGTCACCGGCCCGGCCACTACGACCTGGTCCACTCGCACTACTGGCTCTCCGGCCACGTCGGCTGGCTGGCCGCCCAGCGCTGGGGCGTACCGCTGGTGCACGCCATGCACACCATGGCCAAGGTCAAGAACGCGGCGCTCGCCGACGGCGACACGCCCGAGCCCGCCGCGCGCGTGATCGGCGAGACGCAGATCGTGGACGCGGCGGACCGGCTGATCGCCAACACCGCCGAGGAGGCCGACGAGCTCGTCCGCTTCTACGCGGCCGACCCCGGCAAGGTGGCGGTCGTCCACCCCGGGGTGAACCTGGAGCGGTTCCGCCCCGGCGACGGCCGGGCGGCGGCGCGGGCCCGGCTCGGTCTGCCGCAGGACGCCCTCGTCCCGCTCTTCGCGGGCCGCATCCAGCCGCTGAAGGCCCCGGACGTCCTGCTGCGGGCGGTGGCGGTGCTGCTCACCGAGAACCCGTCGCTGCGCTCGCGCCTGGTGGTGCCGGTGATAGGCGGGCCGTCGGGCAGCGGGCTCGCCAAGCCGGAGGGGCTGCACAAGCTGGCGGCCCGGCTCGGCATCTCGGACGTGGTGCGGTTCCACCCGCCGGTGGGCCAGGACCGGCTCGCGGACTGGTTCCGGGCGGCGTCCGTGCTGGTCATGCCCTCGTACAGCGAGTCCTTCGGGCTGGTGGCGATCGAGGCGCAGGCGGCGGGCACGCCCGTGGTGGCGGCGGCGGTCGGCGGGCTGCCGGTGGCGGTGCGGGACGGCGGTACGGGCTTCCTGGTGAGCGGCCACGACCCGATCGACTACGCGCGCGCCCTGCGCCGCTTCGCGGACGACCCGGCGCTGGTGGACCGGATGGGCGCGGCGGCGGCCCGGCACGCCCAGTCCTTCGGCTGGGACACGGCGGCCTCGGCCACGGCCGACGTCTACACCGCCGCGATGCACGAACACCGCCGTCGCGTACGCTCGCACCATGGCTGACGCACGGGCTGTGATCGAGGCGTACCTCAAGGACTCCGAGCTGGAGTGGGAGTCCCCCGAACCGGGCTCGTACGTGGTGAAGCTCCCCGGCACGCGCAAGCTCTCCACCACCTGCTCGCTGCGGCTCGGCCGGCACTCGCTGTCGGTGAACGCGTTCGTGGTCCGCCACCCCGACGAGAACGCGGCGGGCGTGCACCGCTGGCTTCTGGAGCGCAACCTGCGGCTGTACGGGGTGGGTTACGCGATCGACGGCCTCGGCGACGTCTACCTCGCGGGCAAGCTGCCGTTGGCCTCGGTCTCCCCGGACGAGCTCGACCGGCTGCTCGGGACGGTGCTGGAGGAGGCGGACGGCTCCTTCAACACCCTGCTGGAGCTGGGCTTCGCGACCGCGATCCGGCGCGAGTACGAGTGGCGGGTGTCCCGGGGCGAGTCGACCCGGAACCTGGACGCGTTCACGAATCTGATCCAGCGTCCGACGAGCTGAGGGGCCGGGCCGGGCGCACCCCCGCGTCGGCCCCGGTTCCCCCCTGGGCCGAACCCGGCTCAGGATTCGCCCGGCACGACTTCTTCCACCGCCCCTTCCCGGGCTCCCTCCGGCATGCCATGCTCACCTCCAGCGTGCACGCACACCTGAACTCTGTCCATGTATGTGGCTGACGGAGGCGAGCTCATGAGCACCGGCGTACCGGACATCGGCAGACGCGCACTACTCGGCGGCGCCCTCGCCGCCACCGCGGCCACGGCCCTGGGCCCGGCCCCCGCACGGGCGGCCGAGCCCGACCCGCCTTCTCTGTGGCGGGAGTTCACGCGCGACCCCTTCACCCACCCGCAGATCCCCTACGTCGCCCGCGCGGGCCGCCACGGCGGCGACCACCGCCCGGCGCGGCCCCGCGGGGTCGTCCGCCTCGCCCCGGACCCCGCCGCCGACGCGGCCCCCGCCATCAACCGCGCCCTGGCGGCGGCGGGCCGGGCGGGCGGCGGCGAAGTGGTCCTGCCGCCGGGCACCTTCCGCATCGACGGCCTCGTCCGCATCGCCCACAGCGGCGTCACCCTGCGCGGCGCGGGCAGTGGCCGCACCACGCTGTACGCCACCCGGAACCTCACCGAGCTGATCGGCCCGTACGGCTCCCGGTACGGCGGCGACAAGTCGTCCTGGTCCTGGGCGGGCGGCCTCATCTGGCTGGCCCCGCAGGCCCGTTGGGACGCGCTGACCGCCGCCATCCGCGCCCGGACGTGGCCTTTCGAGGGCTGGACCGGCAACCGGCGGGACGAGTGGGAGACCCTCGCCGCCGTCGCCGCGCCCGCCCGGCGCGGCTCGTGGTCGGTGCGGGTCGCCGACGCCTCCCGGCTGCGCCCCGGCGACCTGGTGCTGCTGCGGCTGGCCGACGACGACCGGCACACCCTGCTCCAGCACATGGCGGGCGACGGCCCCGGCCCGGCCGCCTACTCCTGGGCCGACAAGACCAAGCTCACCTCGTACGTCCCCTACGAATGGCCCGTACGCATCGCGCGCGTCGAGGCTCGCGCGGGCGGCCACCGGGTCACCTTCGAGCGGCCCCTGCCGCTGGACGTGCGGCCCGAGTGGGACCCCCGGATCACCACGCACGTCCCCGCGCTGACCGACTCCGGGGTGGCGGGACTGACCCTGGAGGCGGTCGAGACACCGCAGGCGCCGCACCTGCTGGACAAGGGGTACAACGGCGTCACCTTCCAGTGCGCCTACGACTGCTGGGCCGACGACGTGGTCGTGCGCCACGTCGACAACGGCTTCGGCCTGGTCGCCGCCTCCGCCTGCACCCTGCGGCGCACCCGGGTCGAGGGGCGCGGCTCGCACCACCCGTACTTCTGCCGCGAGGGCTCCCACGACAACCTGGTCGAGGACTTCACGATCGCGCGGCGCACGGTCCCGGCGCGCCCCGACACCCAGGTGCACGGCATCAACGTGGAGGGCCTGTCCAGCCACAACGTCTGGTCGCGCGGGCACATGGAGACGGGCACGTTCGACTCGCACCGGGGGCTGCCGTTCGCCAACGTGCGCACCGAGATCGTCGTCGAGAACGACGGCCGCCACGGCGGCGACGCCTCGGCGGGCCCCCTGTTCGGGGCCCGCTTCACCCACTGGAACATCACGGTCACCAACCACCGCGCGGGCCTGGTGAGGCTCGACGGCCTCGCGCCGTACAGCGCGACGGTCGGCATCAGCGAGGTCCACGAGTTCGACCAGGTGGACGTGCCGGACTTCGCCGGCCCCCTGCACGCCCGTCTGGAGGCGTACGGGGCGCCGGAGTCGGTCAGACCGCGGAATCTGTACGCGGGGCAGCGGGCCCGGGTGCCGCGGCCCCGGCCGTGACGGGCGCGGGCACGGTGACCGGCGCGGGCCGCTCGGCCTCGGCCCCGGGCTCGGCGGCGGTCTTGGCGGGGAGCGGCGCGTCGTCCGTCGCCAGGCCCCGCATCAGCGCCCAGTAGCCGAACGCCGCCACCGTGCCCAGCACCGCGCAGGTGGCCCAGAGCCAGCCGGCCCCGAAGTGGTCGATCACGAAGCCGGAGAGCAGGGGGGCGACCAGGGCCGCCACCGACCACGACATCGTGTAGACGCCCTGGTAGCGGCCCCGGCCGTGGACGGGGGAGAGGCGGACCACCAGGCCGGTCTGGGTGGGCGAGTTGACGATCTCGGCCAGGGTCCAGACGCAGATCGTCAGCGCGTACACCACCACCGAACCGGCGAACGCGGTCAGCCCGAAGCCGTACCCCGCGAGCAGCGCCGAGACGATCAGCAGGCTGCGCGGGTCGCGGTGCTCGATGTAGCGCGTGACCGGGATCTGGAGGGCGACGATCAGCACGCCGTTGACCGCGATCGCCATGCCGAAGTCGGAGCTGGAGAAGCCGTCGGTGCCCATGGCGACCGGCAGGCCCACGTAACCCTGCTGGAAGATCAGGGAGATGAGGAAGGAGAGCCCGACCACGCTCATGTAGCGCCCGTCGCGGAAGACCGTGCCCAGGCTGACCTCGGGCTCGGCCGCCTTCTCCTTCTCGGTGCGCTCCGGGCGCGACTCGGGCAGCCGCAGGAAGACCAGCACCGCGCAGACCAGGGTGAGGGCGGCCTCGCCGAGGAACCCGGCGAGATAGCTGTACTCGGCGACGAGCCCGGCCCCGGCCGAGGAGATCGCGAACCCGAGGTTGATCGCCCAGTAGTTGAGGGAGAACGCCCGCAGCCGGTCCTCCGGCTTCACGATGTCCGCCATCATCGCCTGCACCGCCGGGCGCGAGGCGTTGGAGGCCATGCCGACGAGGAAGGCCACCCCGGCGATCGAGACCGGGTCCGTCATGAACCCGAGCAGCGCGACCGACAGCGCGGTCGCCGTCTGGGCGATCATCATGGTGGGCCGCCGCCCGAGCCGGTCGGTGAGCACGCCCGCGCCGATGGAGGAGACGACCCCGCCGAGCCCGTGGAGCGAGGCGACCAGACCCGCGTACGAGGCGGAGTAGCCCCGGTCGAGGGTGAGATAGAGCGCCATGAAGGTGGCGACGAACGCGCCGAGCCGGTTGACCAGGGTGCTGGTCCACAGCCACCAGAACTCCCGGGGCAGACCCGAGACGCTCTCTCGTGCGGCGCGTCTGAGACTGGCGACGGACATCGTTTTCCCCCGAGTGATGTAAGTGGCGCAAGCGATGAACGCAAATTACGACGTGGGGGCCGGGCCCCGCCACTGAATTGACGCTTCCCGTCAATCGTCGGCGCCGCCGTCCACGGTGCGAGACGGTGCGGGGACCTGGTCGCCCGCGCGCGCGGGGGCGCGCCCGCGTCGATTACGCTCGGACGCATGGCCGACGCACCGTACAAGCTGATCCTCCTCCGCCACGGCGAGAGCGAATGGAACGAGAAGAACCTGTTCACCGGCTGGGTGGACGTCAACCTGACCGCGAAGGGCGAGAAGGAGGCGGCGCGCGGCGGTGAGCTGCTGAAGGACGCCGGCCTGCTCCCCGACGTGCTGCACACCTCCCTCCAGAAGCGCGCCATCCGCACCGCCCAGCTCGCGCTGGAGTCCGCGGACCGCCACTGGATCCCGGTCCACCGCAGCTGGCGGCTGAACGAGCGCCACTACGGCGCGCTCCAGGGCAAGGACAAGGCGCAGACGCTCGCCGAGTTCGGCGAGGAGCAGTTCATGCTGTGGCGCCGCTCGTACGACACCCCGCCGCCGGCCCTGGAGGACGGCACGGAGTTCTCGCAGAGCGACGACGCCCGTTACGCGACGATCCCGCCGGAGCTGCGCCCGCGGACCGAGTGCCTCAAGGACGTCGTCGCGCGCATGCTGCCGTACTGGTACGACGGCATCGTCCCGGACCTGCTCGACGGCAGGACCGTCCTGGTCGCGGCCCACGGCAACTCGCTGCGCGCCCTGGTCAAGCACCTGGACGGCGTCTCCGACGCCGACATCGCGAGCCTGAACATCCCGACCGGCATCCCGCTCGTCTACGAGCTCGACGCCGACTTCAAGCCGGTCAAGCCCGGTGGCACCTACCTCGACCCGGACGCCGCCGCGGCGGCCATCGAGGCGGTCAAGAACCAGGGCAAGAAGAAGTAGGCACCGCGAGCAGCACGATCACGCCTCCCGGCCGCGCGAAGGGCGCGGCCGGGAGGCGTTCTCGTGTCCCGGGGCCCGCGTGTCCCCATACCCCGGGCGTTCGAGGCGTTCGGATGAACGTGCGCCCCGGGGCGGGTGTTGCGCTGCGGGCGGCGGAGCGTACGGGGCTATTCAGGACGTATGTATATCCGAACGGGCAGAAACGCCCTGATGCGCCTCGCGACGGCCGTTTCCGCCTGTGTGGCGGTCCTCCTGTCCGTGATCGCCGGTCCGGCGGCGGCAGCGGCCCCCGGCGCGCCCGCCGCCGCACCGGCCCCCGCCGCAGCGCCGCCGTCCTGGACCGCGGCCCAGCTCGACCGGGTGATCCGGCGGGCCGCCGCCGACGCCGGGGTCCCGGGCGTGATCGTGGGCGTCTGGCAGCCCGGACGGCCGGGCTATGTGCGGGCCTTCGGCGTCGCCGACAAGAAGCACCGCACCCCGATGCGGCCCGGCCTGAACATGCGCATCGGCAGCGAGACCAAGACCTTCACCGTCACCGCGCTGCTCCAGCTCGCCGACCGCGGCGAGGTCGGCCTGGACGACCCCGTCTCCCGGTACGTCCCCGGCGTGCCCGACGGGCGGCACATCACCCTGCGCCAGCTCGCGCAGATGCGCAGCGGCCTCTTCCCGTACAGCAAGGACGCGGGCTTCCAGCACCTGCTGGCGACCAGGCCGCACCGCCAGTGGACCCCGGCGGAGCTGCTGCGGATCGCGTTCCGGCACGCCAACCAGTTCCCGCCCGGCACGAAGTTCGACTACTCCAACACCAACACCGTGCTGCTCGGCCTGGTCGTCGAGAAGGTCACCCACTGCACCCTGCGGGAGGCGATCCAGCGGATGATCACCCGGCCGGGCCACCTGGACCGCACCTTCCTGCCGAAGGCGGCCGAGTTCCCGAGGCCGCACGCCCACGGCTACACCGACTTCACGCCGGACGGCTCGGTGGCCGACGCGACCGACTTCAACCCGAGCTGGGGCTGGGCGGCCGGCGCGATGATCTCGGACCTCGCCGACCTGCGCTCCTGGGCGGTGAACGTCGCGACCGGCCGCCTCCTGAGCCCGCGCACCCAGGCACAGCGCCTGGCCGCGCACCCCACGGGCGCGCCGGGCGACTCCTACGGGCTGGGCATCGACATCAACCACGGGTGGATCGGCCACGCGGGCTCGCTGCCCGGCTACCAGAGCCTGACGGTGTACCTGCCCGCGCAGAAGGCGACCATGGTGATCCTGCTCAACACCGACATCGCCGCGCACGGCGAGAACCCGAGCACCCTGCTGGGCCGGGCCATCACTCAGGTGATCAGCCCCGGCAACGTCTACGGCGACGCGTCCGACCAGAACTGACTGACGGGTCCGCGACCGGCGCGTCCGGCCGGGACCCGCGTCCGCATCCGGCGCCGCGCGCACGAAGGGCCCCGTCCGAAGCGGACGGGGCCCTTCTCGTACCGCTCGCTCAGCAGCCGCCGCCGCACTGGCACGGGCCGCCGGACTGGCAGCCGCACTGGCAGCCCGGGCCGCACGAGCAGCCGGAGGCTTCGGGGGCAGGGGTCGGGGTCTCGGTCATGGTCCCTCCGAGGGTTGGGGGTACGCGCACCTCACCCCATTGGATGCCCACCGGGGCAGGCGCATCAACGGCGCGCGCACCATGAGCTCGCGCGCCGGTGTGTGCCCCCGACCGCCTCCCGGGCCGCCGCTACGCCCCTTCCACCGGCGCGGGCGTCGACTGCTGGAGCTCGTCCGCGTGCTCGCCCGTCACCAGGTAGACGACGCGCTTGGCGACCGAGACCGCGTGGTCGGCGAAGCGCTCGTAGTAGCGGCCGAGCAGCGTCACGTCCACGGCCGTCTCGATGCCGTGCTTCCAGCGGTCGTCCATCAGGTGCTGGAAGAGCGTGCGGTGCAGGAGGTCCATCTCGTCGTCGTCCTGCTCCAGCTGGAGCGCCAGGTCGACGTCCTTGGTGATGATCACCTCGGCGGCCTTCGCCATCAGGCGCTGGGCCAGCTGCCCCATCTCCAGGATGGTGGCGTGCAGGTCGCGCGGGACCGCCCGCTCCGGGTAGCGCAGCCGGGTGAGCTTGGCCACGTGCTGGGCCAGGTCGCCCGAGCGCTCCAGGTCGGCGCTCATCCGCAGCGACGTCACGACGATGCGCAGGTCGGTGGCGACCGGCTGCTGGCGGGCCAGCAGGGCTATCGCCCGCGCCTCCAGGTCGTGCTGGAGGTCGTCGACCTTCTGGTCGGCGGCGATCACGCTCTCGGCGAGTTTCAGGTCGGCGTCGAGCATGGCCGTGGTGGCGCGCCCGATCGCGGACCCGACGAGACGGGCCATCTCGACCAGGCCCTCGCCGATCGAGTCCAGTTCCTCGTGGTACGCGTCCCGCATGAATGTCCCTCTTTCGATAACTCCGGCTTGCGACGGGGGCCAGGGGATCTCCGACCCCCACGGTCCCACGGTCCGGCGGTAACGCGTCCGATTCGGCCACACCAAGTGAACCAGCACTATCACCATGGTGAACTCTGGGCGACGAACGTTCGAGCAGACACCCGGATGGCTGGGAGAGTGTCGGCGGCCCCGCATAACCTGGATGCATGGACGTGAACGCGGCGGTCGCCGCAGCGGCAGCGATCGCCGGGTTGTGCACCGGTGTCATCGCCATGCTGGCGTTCCGCTGGAGCGAGCGCGACCAGGCGCGGCCCACCCGGACCTCCCTGCACACGGACGCGGTGCTGCCGCCCGGCGTGGACACCGTTCTCTCGGTGCTCCGCTCCTCGGCGGTGGTGCTCGACGAGAGCGACTCGGTGGTCAAGGCCAGCTCCGCGGCGTACGCACTGGGGCTGGTCAGGGGCGGGAAGCTGGCGGTGGAGCCGATGCTCCACATGGCCCGCGACACCCGCCGCGACGGCGAGATACGCCAGGTGGAACTGGACCTTCCGCGCCGTGGCACCGGCCGCGGCGAGGCCCTCGCGGTCTCCGCGCGGGTGGCGCCGCTGGGCTCCCGGCTGGTGCTGCTCCTGGTCGAGGACCTCACCGAGGCCCGGCGCATCGAGGCGGTCCGGCGCGACTTCGTCGCCAACGTCAGCCATGAGCTCAAGACCCCGGTCGGCGCGCTCTCCCTGCTCTCCGAGGCCGTCATGGACGCCTCGGACGACCCCGAGGCCATCACGCGCTTCGCGGGCCGGATGCAGATCGAGGCCAACCGGCTGACCAACCTGGTCCAGGAGCTCATCGACCTCTCCCGGGTGCAGAACGACGACCCGCTGGAGGACTCCGAGCCGGTCCGCGTCGACGAGCTGGTCGCCGAGGCCATCGACCGCTCCCGCCACCCCGCGTCCACCAAGCAGATCACCATGGCCGCCGGCGGCACGGCCGATCTGTACGTCTGGGGCAACCGCGGCCAGCTCGCCGCCGCCCTGGGCAACCTCGTGGAGAACGCCGTCAACTACTCCCCGGCCAGGACCAGGGTCGGCATCGCGGGCCGCCGCGTCGCCGCGCCCGGCGGGGACCTGATCGAGATAGCCGTGACCGACCAGGGCATCGGCATCTCGGAGAAGGACCGGGAGCGCGTCTTCGAGCGCTTCTACCGCGTCGACCCGGCCCGCTCCCGCGCCACCGGTGGTACGGGTCTGGGCCTGGCCATCGTCAAACACGTGGCCGCCTCGCACGGCGGGGAGGTCACGGTGTGGAGCTCCGAGGGACAGGGCTCCACCTTCACCCTACGGCTGCCGGAGGCCGGCGCGGTCCGGGACCGCGCCTCCTCCTCCCACGACACCGCAGGCCCGGACGACGACGCCGTCGACGAGCCGTACGACACCTTCCCCCCTGCCGCGCACGACCCACACACTGTGCTCCCTGCCCCGGAGGTCCTTCCGTGACCCGAGTGCTCGTCGTCGAGGACGAGGAATCGTTCAGCGACGCCCTGTCCTACATGCTCCGCAAAGAGGGCTTCGAGGTCGCCGTCGCGGCCACCGGGCCCGACGGGCTGGACGAGTTCGAGCGCAACGGCGCCGACCTCGTCCTGCTCGACCTGATGCTGCCGGGGCTGCCCGGCACGGAGGTCTGCCGCCAGCTGCGCGGTCGCTCCAACGTCCCGGTGATCATGGTCACCGCCAAGGACAGCGAGATCGACAAGGTCGTGGGCCTCGAAATAGGAGCCGACGACTACGTCACCAAGCCCTTCTCCTCCCGTGAGCTCGTCGCCCGCATCCGCGCGGTGCTGCGCCGCCGCGGCGAGCCGGAGGAGGTCACCCCGGCGGCCCTGGAGGCCGGCCCGGTCCGCATGGACGTGGACCGCCACGTGGTCACCGTCTCCGGCGGCAAGGTCGACCTGCCGCTGAAGGAGTTCGACCTCCTGGAGATGCTGCTGCGCAACGCGGGCCGCGTCCTGACCCGCATGCAGCTGATCGACAGAGTCTGGGGCGCGGACTACGTCGGCGACACCAAGACCCTCGACGTCCACGTCAAGCGCCTCCGGGCCAAGATCGAGCCGGACCCGGGCGCGCCGAGGTACCTGGTGACGGTCCGCGGCCTGGGCTACAAGTTCGAGCCGTAGGCCGTAGGCCACCGGCTCCGCCCCCGTGGGCGGACATACGAGGAGGGGCCCCGGACGTGTTGTCCGGGGCCCCTCCTCGTGTGCGCGGTCACGCGCCGGGCGTCAGTGGCCCGTGCCCGGGCTCGTGGTGCCCGAGGGCTTGGCGCCCTTGCTCGGGTTGTTCGACGGGGTGCCCGGCTTGCCCGCGGGCTTGCCGCCGGACGTCTTGCCGGCGTCGGGGGTGCCCGGCGCCGTCGTGGAGGTGGCGCCCGGGGCGCCCGGCGTGGCCGCCGGGGGCTTGGGGAGCTCGCTCGGGCCGTAGCCCTCGAAGAAGCTGGTGGCCGGGACCACGAAGGCGCGCAGGGTCACGTCGCCCGCCTTGCTCAGCTGGAAGGTGACCGGCTGGGCGTCGCCGTTCTTGGCGGCCTCCTTGCCGTTCTCGATCACGGCGGAGGCGTTGTCCTTGCCGCCGAGCAGCAGCGAGCCGTGCGCGGGCACGGTGAGGCCGCCCTGGCCCTTGCCCGGCGTCAGCTTCACCACGGCGCCCGAGGCCAGCTTGATCGCGTCGAGGGTCTGCGCCTTGTCGCCGTTGTTGAAGATCGTGCCGGTGATCACGGCGGGCCCGGGCGCGTCGGCCTTGGGCTGCGTCAGCACGGTGGCGTTCTGGATCTTGATGTCGCCGACCTTGACGGCGGCGTTGTCCGGCTTCACTTCGAGCGTCTGCGCGTCGTTGCCGGCCGAGCAGGCGGCGAGGGAGGCGAGCGAGAACGCGATGGCAGAGGCGGCGAGGGCGCCGCGTCGAAGGCTGCGGCTCACGGCGGCGGCAACTCCTTGGACGTAAGGACATCTAAAGGACAGCTAAGTCTGTGTCAGCTGGCTTAGGTTACCGAGCCGCCCCCCGGGACCCGCACCCGACCCGCCCCCTGGCGGAGGCCGTGCCGCGACCGGGCCCGGAAGCGGGCGCCTGAGGGGGCCCGCGGAAGCGGCGGCGCGGCTCCCGGAGCGTACGGAGGGAATCGCGCGGGGGCGTCCGCCGGACCGCCGCGGGGGTGCTCCGGGAGCCCCCGGATGCTCCCCGCACCCATCCTGATCTCGCCGTTTCGTGTCGCGTTCACATATCCCGGGTGATCAATTCTCCGGACCGCCACGTATTCCTTACCGAAAACCCCGTGAGTACCTCCCGCCCCGATCCGGGTGATCAATTTCGCGAAAAAATCACGGTCCCCCCGAACGAGTGACCGATCACCGAACGGAGCAGTGGAAGTTCGGCGCCTGGAACCAGACAAAACGGGACGTTCGGAGCCGCAGAAGGGGGTTGCGAAGTGTGTGGCGGGCATGTTTCCCTGCCCCCGAACAGCCGCTCCGACCTGCGAATACCCCCTCCCGTGAGCCCTCCGCAGCACGTTCCTGTTGCTGTTGTCAAGCCCCGAGATATGCCCTGACCTGCGAAAACGCCATTCAGAACAGGCTGTTCTCGTGTTACCCTGGATAGCCACGGAAGGGGTACCTGTCACATGACGTTCAAGGTTGGCGACACCGTGGTCTATCCCCATCACGGGGCCGCGCTGATCGAGGCCATCGAAACTCGCCAGATCAAAGGCGTGGACAAGACCTACTTGGTGCTCAAGGTCGCCCAGGGCGACTTGACGGTGCGCGTACCCGCGGACAATGCGGAGTTCGTAGGCGTGCGCGATGTGGTCGGTCAGGACGGGCTGGACCGGGTCTTCGAGGTGCTGCGCGCACCGTACGCGGAGGAGCCCACCAACTGGTCCCGTCGCTACAAGGCAAATCTGGAGAAGCTCGCTTCCGGCGATGTCATCAAGGTCGCCGAAGTGGTGCGCGACCTGTGGCGCCGTGAGCGCGAGCGCGGACTCTCCGCAGGTGAGAAGCGCATGCTCGCCAAGGCTCGCCAGATCCTGGTGAGCGAGCTGGCCCTCGCTGAGAACACCAACGAAGACAAGGCCGAGGCCCTCCTCGACGAGGTCCTCGCGTCCTGACGCCTGGGAGTCCGGGGGCGCAGCCCCTCGGAGAACCGGCTTTTTGCCGCGGTGCCCGCTGACCAGCAGTGACCATACTGCTGTGTCGCCGGGCGCTGCGGCATGTTCGGACTCGGCGCTCGGACGCGAGCGGACATCCCTGCCCGCGAGCCGTCCGTGCCGCCCCTGAAGCGGTGCGCCGGGCACGGGTCCGGCCCCGGACCGGCTCGTCACGGAAGGGGCCGGTCAGGGCGGAGCGCCCGGCATCCCCGGCTCGCCGAGCCGGAGGCACCCCCCAGGCCATACCCATGTCGCCGGAGGACACAAACCTTGTCTGAGGAAACGCGCGCATTCCGCACCGCGGCGGTGATTCCCGCCGCCGGCCGCGGCGTGCGGCTCGGCCCGGGCGCCCCCAAGGCGCTCCGGGCGCTGAACGGCACGCCCATGCTCATCCACGCCGTCCGGGCCATGGCCGCCTCCCGCGCGGTCTCGCTCGTCGTCGTCGTGGCCCCGCCGGACGGCGCCACCGAGGTGAAGAACCTGCTCGCCGAGCACGCCCTGCCCGAGCGGACCGACTTCCTGGTGGTGCCCGGCGGCGAGAGCCGCCAGGAGTCCGTGCGGCTCGGCCTGGACGCGCTGCCGCCCGGCATCGACGTGGTGCTGGTCCACGACGCGGCCCGCCCGCTGGTGCCGGTCGACACGGTCGACGCGGTCATCGAGGCCGTACGGGACGGGGCCCCGGCCGTGGTCCCGGCGCTGCCGCTGGCCGACACCGTCAAGGAGGTCGAGCCGCACACCGCAGGACCGGCCGCCCCCGAGCCGGTCCTCGCCACGCCCGACCGGTCCCGGCTGCGCGCGGTGCAGACCCCGCAGGGCTTCGACCACGCCACCCTCGTACGGGCCCACGAGAGCGTCACCGGCGACGTCACGGACGACGCCTCGATGGTCGAGCGGCTCGGGCTGCCGGTCGTGGTCGTGCCCGGCCACGAGGAGGCGTTCAAGGTGACCCGCCCGCTCGACCTCGTCCTGGCCGAGGCCGTGCTCGCCCGCCGGAGGGCCAACGATGGCTTCTGAGCAGACTCCGGCCCCGGCCGGTCCGGTCATTCCGCAGGTCGGCATCGGCACCGACATCCACGCCTTCGAGGAGGGCCGCGAGCTGTGGTGCGCGGGGCTGCTCTGGGAGGGCGAGGGCCCCGGCCTCGCGGGCCACTCCGACGCGGACGTCGTCGCGCACGCCGCCTGCAACGCGCTGTTCTCGGCGGCGGGCCTCGGCGACCTCGGCGCCCACTTCGGCACCGGCCGCCCCGAGTGGTCCGGCGCCTCCGGCGTCACGCTGCTGACCGAGGCGGCCCGGATCGTGCGGGCCGGGGGCTTCGGGATCGGCAATGTGGCCGTCCAGGTCGTCGGCCCCCGCCCGAAGATCGGCAAGCGGCGCGAAGAAGCGCAGAAGGTGCTCTCGGACGCGGTGGGCGCCCCCGTCTCGGTCTCCGGCGCCACCACCGACGGCCTGGGCTTCCCCGGCCGCGGCGACGGCCTCGCGGCGATCGCGACCGCGCTGGTGTACCGGACCGGATGAAGTCGTTCCGGCGGCCGTCCCGGACGGCCGCCGGAACGCGCCCGCCGCGGGCCCCCGGAAAAGCTTCTGTCACACTTCGGTGCCCCGTGGTCCAAGGGTCGCGGGGCACTGCTACGGGCCCACTACCCTGGTGTGGTGACTATTCGCCTGTACGACACCAGCGCCCGGCAGATCCGCGACTTCACCCCGCTCGTGCCGGGCTGTGTCTCGATCTACCTCTGTGGTGCGACCGTCCAGGCGCCGCCGCACATCGGGCACGTCCGCTCCTACCTCAACTTCGACATGCTGCGCCGCTGGTTCACCCACCGCGGCTACGACGTGACGTTCGTGCGGAACGTGACGGACATCGACGACAAGATCATCCGCAAGTCGGCCGACCAGGGCCGCCCGTGGTGGTCCATCGGGTACGAGAACGAGCGCGCCTTCAACGACGGCTACGACGCGCTGGGTTGCCTGCCGCCCACCTACGAGCCGCGCGCCACCGGGCACGTCACCGAGATGATCGAGATGATGCGCGGTCTGATCGAGCGCGGCCACGCCTACGAGGCCGACGGCAGCGTCTACTTCGACGTCCGCTCCTTCCCGGAGTACCTGTCGCTCTCCAACCAGGAGCTCGACAACCTCCAGCAGCCCGCCGAGGAAGGCATCACCGGCAAGCGCGACCCCCGCGACTTCGCCATGTGGAAGGCCACCAAGCCCGGCGAGCCCGACTGGGAGACGCCCTGGGGCCGCGGCCGTCCGGGCTGGCACCTGGAGTGCTCGGCCATGGCGCACAAGTACCTGGGCGAGGCGTTCGACATCCACGGCGGCGGGCTCGACCTGATCTTCCCGCACCACGAGAACGAGATCGCCCAGGCGAAGGCGTTCGGCGACGCCTTCGCCTCGTACTGGATGCACAACGCCTGGGTGACCCTGTCCGGCGAGAAGATGTCCAAGTCGCTCGGTAACTCGGTGCTGGTCGGCGAGATGGTCAAGCGCTGGCGGCCGATCGTGCTGCGCTACTACCTCGGCACCCCGCACTACCGCTCGATGATCGAGTACAGCGAAGAGGCGCTGCGCGAGGCCGAGTCCGCCTTCGCCCGCATCGAGGGCTTCTGCCAGCGCGTGGTGGAGAAGGCCGGTCCGGTCGAGCCCGCCGCCGAGGTCCCGCCCGCGTTCGCCGAGGCGATGGACGACGACCTGGGCGTCCCGCAGGCGCTCGCCATCGTCCACACCACGGTCCGCCAGGGCAACAGCGCGCTGGCCGCCGACGACAAGGAGGCGGCGGTCGCCCGCCTTGCCGAGGTCCGGGCGATGCTCGGGGTCCTCGGGCTCGACCCGCTGGACCCCCAGTGGGCGGGCGAGGCCGACCGCGGCGAGGACCTGCACGGGGCCGTCGACACGCTCGTACGCCTGGTGCTCGAACAGCGCGAGGCGGCCCGCGCCCGCAAGGACTGGGCCACCGCCGACGCCATCCGCGACCAGCTGACCCAGTCCGGCCTGGTCATCGAGGACAGCCCCAGCGGCCCTCGCTGGACCCTCGGCCCCCGCTGACGGGGCAGCGCGATGTGCCGCCCGGGCGACCGGGCGGCACACTTCATATACGTATGTACGCAGGACCCACGGACGCAGCGACGGCCCGTAGGTCGCTCAACCACGGAAACAGGTAGGTCATGGCCGGGAACAGCCAGCGCAGGAACCGCCGCACGTCCAACAAGAAGGGCGCGACGGTCGGCAGCGGTGGCCAGCGGCGCAAGGGTCTGGAGGGCAAGGGCCCCACGCCCAAGGCCGAGGACCGCAAGAAGCACAAGAAGAACCGCATCGCCACGGCCAAGGCCAGGCAGGCCGCGACCCGCCGTCCCGCCCCGCGCCGCGGCGGCCCCAAGGGCACGTCGGAGATGGTCGTCGGCCGCAACCCGGTCTTCGAGGCCCTGCGCGACGGCGTCCCGGCGACCACGCTGTACGTGCAGCAGTACATCGAGAACGACGAGCGGGTGCGCGACGCGCTCCAGCTCGCGGGCGAGCGCGGCAACATCAACCTGATGGAGGCCCCGCGCGCCGAGCTCGACCGGATGACCAACGGGCTCAACCACCAGGGCCTGGTCCTCCAGGTCCCGCCGTACGAGTACGCGCACCCGCAGGACCTCCTGGAGGCCGCGTACGACAACCACGACCAGCCGCTGATCGTGGCCCTCGACGGTGTCACCGACCCGCGCAACCTCGGCGCGATCGTCCGCTCCACCTCCGCCTTCGGCGGCCACGGCGTGGTCGTGCCCGAGCGCCGCGCGGCCGGGATGACGGCCGGTGCCTGGAAGTCCTCGGCGGGCACCGCGGCCCGTACGCCGGTCTCCCGCGTCACCAACCTGACCCGGGCGCTGGAGGACTACAAGAAGGCCGGTGTCACGGTCGTCGGCCTGGCGGCGGACGGCGAGCACACGGTCGAGGAGCTGGAGGCGCTCGGCGGCCCCGTCGTCATCGTCATCGGCAGCGAGGGCAAGGGCCTGGGCCGGCTGGTCGGCGAGACCTGCGACTACCGGGTGCGCATCTCGATGCCGGGCGGCGCCGAGTCGCTGAACGCCGGTGTCGCGGCGGGCATCGTGCTGTACGAGGCGGCGCGCCGGCGCGGGCGCCGCTGACCCCGCCCGGGGTGACCCGGGGCCCGTCCACCGTTCGTCCGGCGCCCGTCCGGCGTAGGTGATCTTGACGGGCCTCGGACAGATCCCATCCCGTCAAGGCAGTGTCCTAAAGGTCCATCACTCGGTTAGATGAGTGTGGACACCAGAACGCCCCGGCCCGGGTTCGACGATCAGCCTGCCCTGAGTATGGTCAAGGTGGACGCCGACCCCGCGCAGGTCATCGTCAACCACGCCAGTTTCCGGGTGCATTTCGCCCCGAAGGCCCAGCCGAGGCGCAGTCTGGCGGATCCGGCACGGGTGCCGGCCGCCGGCGGCGCGGCCCGCCGCCGCGCCCCCGTGGTGTGGAGCGGCAAGGCGGCCCCCGGGGCGACCGGGCTGCTCCAGGCGGTGCGCGGCCTCGACACGGCCGGCGCGTCGCTGGACGCGGGCGCCACCCAGGTCATCCCGCGCATCGACGACACCGTGCCCACTCCGGTGGTCGTCGGCCCGCGCGCGCCGCTGGGCGACTCCGGCGAGCCCACCGCGCTCCTCCAGGCGGTCCGCCCCGGCCCCTCCTCGTACGGCCAGGGGCCCTACACGGACCGGGAGTTGGACGCGCTCGACGAGTTCACCGAGGCGGCCGGCTCGGAGGAGGCGCGCGGCCAGCGGCACGGGTCGGACGCGGTGCGGCACGCGTACTACCCCGGCCGCCGGATGAACCTCGGCGTGGTGCTGCTCCCGCTCCGCGTCTTCCTCGGCTTCATCTCCGTGTACGCGGGCATGGGCAAGCTCTGCGACCCCGTCTACTTCGACGGCGGCGAGCGCGGCTCGATGATGAAGTGGCTCAACTCGCTGCACCCCTGGGCCCTCGCCGAGCCGCTGCGCGACTTCGCGATCCAGCACCCCGTCGGGGCCGGGCTGTCCGTCGCCTTCATCCAGATCGTGGTCGGCGTCCTGACCATGCTCGGCCTGTGGCAGCGGGTCGCGGCGGTGTTCGGGGCGCTGCTGTCGGCGGCGCTGCTGGTCACGGTGAGCTGGCAGACGGTCCCGGCGTACGACGCGCCGGACTTCATCTACCTCGCCGCCTGGTCCCCGCTGATCACCGCGGGCGCGCCCGTCTACTCGCTGGACGCGCGGCTCTCCGGCGAGGCGTGGCGGCGGCTCGGGCCGCGCTCCACGCTCTGGGAGCTGCGGCGGCGGGTGCTGCGGCGGGGGACCGTGATGGCGACCGTGGTCGTCGGGCTCACCCTGCTGATCGGGTCGCTGCTCGGCGGCGCCGTCCGGTCCACCGAGATGGTGACCGTGCCCGGGCCCAACACCGACCCCACCAACTACCTGCCCGGTACGCCGCTGGCGCCCGAGCCGCACGCGCCCGTGGTGCGGCGGCCGTCCGCGCCCAGGCCGTCCGTCAGCGGGTCGGCCAAGCCGTCCGCCAAGGCGTCGAAGAAGGCGGGGGCGAAGAAGGGGGTGCCCGCGGGCGGGGTCGTCGGGGGGGTGCCGTCCCAGACGTCCCAGGGGGTCGTGGGGCACAAGCCGTCCGGGGCGGCTCGGCGCCAGGCGCCGGCGGCCGTGCCGCCGGCCACCAGCTCCGGGCCGACGTCCTCGGGCGGGTCGTCGGCCCCGGCCGGGTCGGGGGCCGGGTCCGGGCGCGGGGCGGGCAACCGGAATCCGATCGGTGGGCTTCTGGGCTGACGGGAGTCGGCCCCACCCCGCCCCTTCCCCAAACCCTCCGGGGGCGGGGGAGGGGCGGGGTTCGTTCGTCCGCGGGCCGTGCGGGCTCGCTCGCGCGGTTCCCCGCGCCCCTGTTTTTGTCCGCGGACCGTGCTGGGCTGGTCGCGCAGTTCCCCGCGCCCCTTTCGGGGCCGGTTCTCGGCTGCGGATCGTGGTCGCTTCTCGCGCCGTTCCCCGCGCCCCTGTTCGGGCCCGCAGGCAAGGTCACCCGGTGTGGGCGGGGGCGGTCAGGCGGGGTGGTTCTGGAGTTCCTTGGCCGCTTCCGTCAGGTCCTTCGCCGTGTCGATCGCCCGCCAGTACGCCCCGTGCGGCAGCGGATAGCCGGCCAGCCGGCGCTCGCGTGCCAGGCGGGGGAACGTGGTGCGCTCGTGGTCGCCCCGGTCGGGCAGCAGCGTGGTGAAGGCCGACGAGAACACGTACACGCCCGCGTTGATCAGGTACGGGGACGGCGGCGACTCGATGAAGTCGGTGATGTGGCCGAACGCGTCCGTCTCCACCGCGCCCCACGGGATCCGGGGGCGGGCCAGCGCCAGGGTGGCCGTCGCGTCGCGCTCGCCGTGGAAGGACGCCATCTCGCGCAGGGAGAAGCGCGTCCAGATGTCGCCGTTGGTGGCGTACCACGGCTGGTCGGGGTGGGGCAGGTGCGCGGCGGCGTACTTGAGGCCGCCGCCCCGCCCGAGCGGCTCGCTCTCGACGACCGTGGTGACGCGCAGCGGGAGGTCCGCCGAGTCCAGCCACTCCTGCAGCACACCCGCGAGATGGCCGCAGGAGATCACGGCGTCGGTGACGCCCTCCGCGGCCAGCCAGGCGAGCTGGTGGCCGATGATCGGGGTCCCGGTGCCGGGGATCTCGACCATCGGCTTGGGGCGGTCGTCGGTGTAGGGGCGCAGTCGTGAGCCCTGGCCGCCCGCCAGGACCACGGCCTGCGTCGGGAAGGTGGCAGTCGTGCTCGCAGTCATGCGGTGAACCCTATGCCGTGGGCCCCGTGCCGTGGACGGTGCGCCGTGGACCGTGTGCGGGACGGCCCCGGCGGGCGGGCTCTCAGGACTCCTGGGCGACGCCGGAGGCGAACGAGGTGTCGCAGACGGGCCGGGAGAACGACTGGGCCTTCACGGGGCCGTACTGCTCCACCGCGGCCCGGCCGAGCGCCCGCGCGATCGCCATGCAGTGCTGGGCGAGCGAGGGGCGGTGCTCCACCTCGCGCTGGAGGTGGGTGAGGGCGGTGCCGGGGTCCTTCTCCTGGAGCTCGACGAGCAGCGCGTCGCGCAGGACGTCCTGCGGGGCGCGGGACTTCGCGCGGACGGAGACGTCCTGGGAGGAGGCGGTCAGCAGCTGAGAGTCGCTGGTCCCGGCCCAGTTGACCCGGGTGACCGCCAGCGTCCCGGAGAGGACCAGGACGACGGGCAGGACGAGAGCTAGGGTGCGGCCGATGCGGCGGGCTGTGTGCGTCACGGAGGCGAGCGTAGCGGGGGGTAATGATTTGGCGACATTTAGTCACCCGGTCGGGGGATGGTTCGAGCCGTCGTTTCGAATCCCGTGTTGACGAACGGGGCTCGAAATGGGCGATGTGCCGGGGTATTCGTGCACAAGGACAGACCAATTGCGCGGAAATGCGAAGAGCCCCGCACCCAGGTAGGCGGGTGCGGGGCCGGCTGACGTGCCGCCGTACGTCAGTCGCTGAGGCGCTCACCGGTCGACGTCGAGAAGACGTGCGTCTCACCGGGGCGCGGAACCACGTGGAGCTGGGTGCCCTTCTCGGGGACCGAGCGGCCGTTCACCCGGACCACGAGGTCCTTCTGCTCGCCGCCGACCTCGGCGGTGCCGTAGACGTAGCCGTCGGCGCCGAGCTCCTCCACCACGTTCACGGTGACGGCGAGGCCCGCGGGCCGGGCTTCGGAGTCCTTGGTGAGCGACTTGGCCGCCTCGCCGCCGTGCTCGACGATGTCGAAGTGCTCGGGGCGCACGCCGACCGTGACGGTGGTGTCGCCCTTGTCGGCCGCGGCGGACAGCGCCTCGCGGCTGACCGGCACCACGCTGTTGCCGAACTTCACGCCGCCGTCCGTGATCGGGACCTCGACCAGGTTCATGGCGGGGGAGCCGATGAAGCCCGCGACGAAGAGGTTGGCCGGGCGGTCGTACATGTTGCGGGGCGAGTCGACCTGCTGGAGGAGGCCGTCCTTCAGCACGGCCACGCGGTCGCCCATGGTCATGGCCTCGACCTGGTCGTGGGTGACGTACACCGTGGTGATGCCGAGGCGGCGCTGGAGCGAGGCGATCTGCGTACGGGTGGAGACGCGGAGCTTGGCGTCCAGGTTGGAGAGCGGCTCGTCCATGAGGAAGACCTGCGGCTCGCGGACGATCGCGCGGCCCATGGCGACGCGCTGGCGCTGACCGCCGGAGAGCGCCTTCGGCTTGCGGTCCAGGTACTCGGTGAGGTCGAGGATCTTCGCCGCCTCCTCGACCTTCTTGCGGATCTCCGCCTTGTTGACCCCGGCGATCTTGAGCGCGAAGCCCATGTTGTCGGCGACGGTCATGTGCGGGTACAGCGCGTAGTTCTGGAACACCATGGCGATGTCCCGGTCCTTCGGCGGGAGGTGGGTGACGTCGCGGTCACCGATGCGGATCGCTCCGCCGTTGACGTCCTCCAGGCCCGCGAGCATCCGCAGGGAGGTGGACTTTCCGCAGCCCGAGGGGCCGACGAGGACGAGGAACTCGCCGTCCTCGATCTCGATTTCGAGCCCGTCGACCGCGGGCTTGGTGGAGCCCGGGTAGATCCGGGTCGCCTTGTCGAACGTGACAGTGGCCATGGGAGACCTGTCCCTTCACCGGCAGGAACGTGCCGGACGATCCGAGTAGAGGGAGAAGTGGTGTAGTCCACCTGGGTGGGCTGCACGAGACGCTACCCGGCGATGTCCGATCTGTCAGTAGCCGCGGGGCGGGAACTTCTTGGATCGCGCGATCGTGCTCTGTGTAGAGTGTGGGAGCCCTCGCGTACGGGCGCTGACCGCGCGCGATGCCGCCTTAGCTCAGTTGGCTAGAGCGCTTGACTTGTAATCTTGAGGTCGTCGGTTCGATTCCGACAGGCGGCTCCACCGCTCCACATCGCACCACTCCGTCCCGGGCCTTCCAGGTCCGGGACAATTGTTTTTCCGGGGGCACGGTGCGGTGCGCGCGGAGCAAGGGGCACGAGGTGGGCATGAGGGGGCCGGAGTCGTCATGAGTCGTCGTTCCAGCGGGCTGATCGGGGTGTGGGCCGAGGCGCAGCGCCAGCAGCAGCGCCAGCAGGAGGCCCAGCGCCGGGCGTCCGTGCAGCAGCAGCGCCAGAGCGAGCGCCGGCAGCGGGAGTACGAGCGGGACATCGCGCGGCTGGACCGCGAGCGGCAGGCCGCCTACCGGCAGAGCAGGGAGGCGGACGCCCGGGCCCGCTCCCAGGAGCTGGACGCGCGCGTGGAGACGCTGACCGGGCTGCTGGCGGCGGGCTGTGCGGCGCCGCCGTTCCGCACCGGCTCGCTCGGCCGGGACGCGGACGTGCCGCCGCCGTTCGACCCGGGCCCGCTCGCCCAGCCGATCGCGATGCCCGACCCGTCCCGCTACCAGGCCCAGGGCGGCTGGACGGCGGGCCGCCGGGCACAGGCCCAGCAGGACGCGCAGACCCGCTACCAGCGCGACCTGGACGCGGCCCGGCGGGCCGAGGCCGACCGGCTGCGGCAGCTGGCCGAGCAGCGCGCTGGGTACGAGAGCTGGGCGGCCGGCCAGCTGGCGCAGGCGCGCGCGCACAACGCGGGCGTGGGCGAGCTGGCCGCGGGGCTGCGGACGGGTGAGCCGGGCGCGGTGGTGGAGTACTTCTCGGCGGCGCTGTACGCGGCGTCGGCGTGGCCGGAGGGCTTTCCGCGGCAGCTGTCCTGCTCGTACGACCGGGGCGCGCGGCAGCTGGTGCTGGACTGGGAGCTGCCCGGCTTCGACGTCGTCCCGGCCGCCAAGTCCGTACGGTACGTGGCCAGTACGGACGAGGAGCGCGAGTCGCCCCGGCCGGTGGCCCAGCGCCGGGCGCTGTACCGGGACACGCTGGCGCAGAGCATGCTGCTGGTGGTGCGGGACCTGTTCGCGGCGGACGAGTTCGGCGTGCTGGAGTCGGTGGCGCTCAACGGGTTCGTGGACGACGTGGACCCGGCGACCGGGCGCCGCGCGGAGATCTTCCTGGCCACCGTGATGGTGGACCGTACGACGTTCCGCGCGTTGAACCTGGCGCAGGTCAGCGCGGTGGACTGCCTGGTGGACGCGGTGCGCGGGCAGCTCTCGGCCCGGCCCGACCAGCGCGCCGCCGTCCGGCCCGCCCGGCGCCCCGAGGACCTCGGCGACGGGGTCGTCTCGCACGACGACGGCGACGAGCCGGACCTGTTCGTGATGGACCCGATCGAATTCGAGGTGCTGGTCGCGGAGTTGTTCCGGTCGCGCGGGATGCGGGCGGTGACCACGCAGCGCTCCAACGACGGCGGGGTGGACGTCGAGGCGCTCGACCCCGACCCGATCAGCGGCGGCCGGATCATCGTCCAGGTCAAGCGGTACCGCAACACGGTCCCGCCGACGGCCGTGCGCGATCTGTACGGGACGGTGCAGGGGGCCGGGGCCAACAAGGGCGTCCTGGTGACGACTTCGGGCTTCGGGCCCGGCTCGTACGCCTTCGCGCAGGGCAAGCCGCTGACGCTGGTGTCCGGCACCGAGCTGGTGGAACTGCTGCACCAGCACGGGCTGCGCGGGCGGCTCGGCGAGCGGTCGGCGCCGGTCGCGCCGGTGGTGCCCACGCCCACGCTGGTGGACCTGCCCGCGCCGGTGCCCGAGGTGGAGGACGAGGACGGTGCCGGTGACGGCGACGACTTCAACGTGCTCGGCATGACCTGGGCCGGGCCGGTCGTCCTGGACGTGTGCGCGCTGGTGTGCGCGGGGGCGCGGGTCCTCGACGACGACCACTTCGTGTTCTTCAACAACCGTGAGGTGCCGGGGGGTTCGGTGCGGATGGTGCCGGGGGCGGCGGGGGACCGGGCGGCGGTCCGGGTGGCCTTCGACGCGCTGCCGCCGCGGGCGGACCGGCTGGTCCTGGTCGCCTCGGTGGACCCCGAGGCCAACCCCGAGGCGGACCTCTCCGGCTTCACGGACGCGGGCATCCGCCTGCGCGACGGGGCGGGCGCGGAGCTGGACCGGCTGGAGGTGTCGGACGGCCGTGCGGGGGAGACGGCGCTGGTACTGGGGTCGTTCCGGCGGCGGGCCGGGGGGGACTGGGACTTCGTGGTCGGGGGGAAGGGGTATCGGGGTGGGTTGGAGGAACTGGTGGGGGACTTCGGGATAGAGGTGGAGTAGGGGCGGCGGGCCTTCGCCCGCGGCCCTTTTGGGCGGGGTGTTCGTCCGTGGACCGTGCGTGGCTTTTTGGGCCGGGGTGTTCGTCTGCGGACCGTGGCGGGTTGCTCGCGCCGTTCCTCGCGCCCCTGAAAAGCCTCGTTCGTCTGCGGGCCGGTGGTGGGCTGGTCGCGCCGTTCCCCGCGCCCCTGGAAAGCCTCGTTCGTCCGCGGGCCGTGCTCGCCTCTCGCGCAGTTCCCCGCGCCCCTTTGAAACCCGTCTTCGTCCGCGGACCGTGCTGGGTTGCTCGCGCAGTTCCCCGCGCCCCTGAACGCCTGGGGCTGAGCTGAGTTCTCCGGCTGGCGGTACCCCCTAGGGGCGCGGGGAACTGCGCGAGGAGCGACCACCGGGCCGCAGGCAAAGTCCCGGCCCGATAGGGGCGCGGGGAACTGCGCGGTCGCCCCCCCACCGGCCCCCGGGGTCAGTGGCGGCCCGACAGTGTGTCGGAGAGTTTGGCTATCCGGTTCGTGCGGGCCGCGTTCGTGGACTGTTCGCGGCGGTCCGCCTCGCGGTACGCCGCGTACATGCCCCGTACCCCCAGCCACCGCAACGGCTCCGGCTCCCAGCGGCGGACCTTGTGGTTGACCCACGGCAGGGCCGTGAGGTCGGTGGGGCCGCCCTGGCCGGAGTCCTGCTGGACCAGGTCGCGCAGGGTGCGGGCGGCCAGGTTGGCGGTGGCCACGCCCGAGCCGACGTAGCCGCCCGCCCAGCCGAGCCCGGTCGTCCGGTCCAGGGTGACCGTGGCGCACCAGTCGCGCGGCACCCCCAGCACCCCGGACCAGGCGTGCGTCACCGCGACCCCGGCCAGCTGCGGGAAGAGCTGGACGAGGATCTCGCGCAGGGCCTCGACGGTGGCGGGCTGGGTGCGCCCGTCGTTGTCCGTACGCGACCCGAACCGGTACGGGACCCCGCGTCCGCCAAGCGCGATCCGGTCGTCGGCGGTGCGCTGCGCGTACATGTACGCGTGCGCCATGTCGCCGAGCGTCTCGCGCCCCGCCCAGCCGATGGTCTCCCACAGCTCGGGCGGGAGCGGCTCGGTGGCGATCATCGAGGAGTTCATGGGGAGCCAGTCGCGCCGGTGGCCCTTGAGGGAGGCGGTGAACCCCTCCGTGCAGCGCAGGACGTAGGGCGCGCGGACCGTGCCGTACGGCGTGACGGCGTGCCCCTGCCGTATCTCGGTCACCGGCGTCGACTCGTACACGGTGACGCCCAGCGCCTCCACGGCCGCCGCGAGCCCCTTGACGAGCTTGACGGGGTGGACGCGGGCGCCGTGCGGGGTCCAGGCGGCGCCGACGGCCCCGGCGACCCGGACGCGCGCGGCGCTCTCGCGGGCCCCGAGCAGCAGCCGGTCCTTCTCGCCGAACGCCAGCTCCGCCTCGTGGAACGCCTTGAGGCGGGCCAACTGGGCCGGGGTGTAGGCGACTTCGAGCACCCCGCCCCGGTGGACGTCGGCGTCGATGGACTCCTCGGCGGCGGCCCGTACGACCTCGTCGACCGTGTCGTTCATGGCGCGCTGGAGGCGGACGGCGGCCTCGTGGCCGTGCAGCTTCGCGTACCGGTCGCGGCCCGCGATCCCGTTGTAGAGCCAGCCGCCGTTGCGGCCGGAGGCGCCGTAGCCGCAGAACCGGGCCTCCAGGACGGTGATGTTGAGGAAGGGCACGGCCTTCTTCAGGTAGTACGCGGTCCACAGGCCCGTGTAGCCGCCGCCCACGACGACGACGTCGGCGGTGGCGTCGCCGGTCAGGGGCTCGCGGGGGGCGGGCACGCCGTCCTGCGCGTACCAGAAGGAGATGCCGCCGTTGATCGTGCGCGTACTCATGGAGGTTGTTGGTACACCGCCGGACGGAGGCTGTCCAGAGGCGGAATCCGCAGGTGCGGAATCCGTGGGACCTTCGGCCCCGGGGGTCGGGACCTTCGGCGGGGCGGGCCCGCGGGCCGGGCGATTAGCGTCGCTATGAGCAGGTTCAGGACGGCATTTTGGGAGAGTTGGCGCGTATGACGACCGGACGCACGCCCGTACGCAGGTCGACCGGCGGACCGGGGCGCGGGATGCGCCGCGGGGTGCTGGCCCTGGCCGTCGCGGGGGCGCTCGGCGCCTCGGCCGTCGCCTGCTCGTCCGGCTCCTCCGGCGGCTCGGGCGCGGATTCCGGCGGCTCCGACGCCGCCGATCTGGTGGTGAAGACGTCGCCGCACGCGGCGCGGCTGGCCAAGCTCCCGGCGAAGGCGGAAGGTGCGGAAATCGTCGTGGGCAGCCCGTCGGCGCCCCACACCGTGCAGGTCTACGAGGACCCGCGCTGCCCGTACTGCGCCAAGTTCGAGTCCTCGGGCGCGGTCGCGCTGAACGACCTCGCGGCCCGGGGCAAGGTCAAGATCCGCTACACGGTCGCCTCCTTCCTCGACCGCAACCTGGGCGGCGGGGGCTCCGCGCGTGCGGCGGGCGCGCTGCGGGCGGCGGTGGACGCGGGCAGGTTCGCCGAGTACCACGCGGCCGTCTTCGCCAGTCAGCCCGAGGACGAGGCCACCGACGGCTACACCGCCGACAACCTGCTGAGGATCGCCGACAAGGTGTCCGGGCTGCGCGGCGCGGCCTTCGACCGGGCGGTGCGCGAGGACACGTACAAGAGCTGGGTGAAGTCCGCCGAGAAGGCGTTCGAGGACTCCGGGGTGAACTCCAGCCCGACCGTCCTGATCGACGGCAAGCGCCCCCCGGGCGACGGCTCGGCGATCCTCGACGCGGACGCCTTCGCCAAGGTGCTCAAGGACGCCGGAATCTCCTGACGGCCGCCCTGGCCGACGCCGCCGGGTCCCAGGTCCCGCCCCGCCCGCGGACGAGCGGGTAGCAGGCGAGGCCGACGACGACGGACGTGAAGTGGCCGAGGTCGGTGAAGGTGCGGCCGGTGATCAGCGGGGGCGCGTACACGGCGAGCACGACGGCCAGGTACCCGTACCGCCAGGGCGCCGCGATCCGGTAGGTGAGGACCGCGACGACCCCGGCGAGGGCGTAACTGACGCCCACGTCCAGGGTGTAGAGCGAGGAGCGGGGCGCGACGCCGTGCCGGATCGCCCACAGCAGGGCGCCCTCGCTGATGTAGGTGGCCAGGACGTGGGCGAGGGCGGCGACGGCGAGCCAGCGGCGGGTGCCGAGCCAGCGTTCGGCCTGGGCGTGGAAGACGGTGTAGAGGACGGCGTACGGGTACCAGTACCCGCCGTCGATCCACAGCGCGCTGGTGATGAGCACCCGCACCGGATTGTCGGACAGCTCGTGGAGGTTGGTGGAGCGCTGGCGCAGGAACTCCTCCTCGAACTCCGCCGACATGTGGTGCACGGCGACCGTCGTCACGAAGAGGATGCCCAGCCAGACGTAGGTGCCGGGGGCGCTGCGGACGTACCGGCGCACCGGGGCGAGGGAGCGGGCGAGGGACCGCCGGGAGGAAAACCGCATGAGAACGATTCACCCATGTGCGTAGGGTCGGGCGGGTGATCGACATTCCGGACGCCCTGATCGCCACGCAGACGCGCTACCACGGGCCCGCGGGCCGCGCCTTCGTCGCGGGGCTGCCCCGCCTGGCGGCCGACTTCCTGGACCGGTGGCAGCTGCGGCTCGACGGGCCGTCGATGTACGGGATGTGCGCGCTGGTGCTCCCGGTCACCACCGGCGACGGCACCCCGGCCGTGCTCAAGCTCCAGCTGCTCGACGAGGAGAGCGTGGGCGAGCCGGTCGCGCTGCGCGCGTGGGACGGCGTGGGCGCGGTGCGGCTGTTGCGGCACGACGCGGAGACCGGCACCATGCTGCTCGAACGCCTGGACTCCAGCCGCCTGTTGGCCTCGGTCGCCGACGCGCGCGAGGCGGTGCTGGTGATCGGCGGGCTGCTGTCCCGGCTGACCGCCGTGCAGGCCCCGCCGGAGCTGCGGCGGCTGGGGGACGTGGCGGCGCGGATGCTCGACGACACCCCGGCCGCGGCCCGCACCCTCACCGACCCCGTCGAACGGCGTCTGCTGCTGGACTGCGCGGCGGCGGTCCGCGAGGTCGCCGACCGGCCCGGCGACCGGCTGCTCCACTGGGACCTGCACTACGAGAACGTGGTGGCCGCCGACCGCGAGCCCTGGCTGGCCATCGACCCCACCCCGCTCGCGGGCGACCCCGCCTTCGAGCTCCTCCCGGCCCTCGACAACCGCTACGACCCGGCGGAGCTGCGCTGGCGCTTCGACGCCCTGACCGAGGTGATGGACCTGGACCGCGAACGGGCCCGGGCCTGGACGCTGGGCCGGGTGCTGCAGAACTGCCTCTGGGAGATCGAGGACGGGGAGCCGCTGGAGGAGGAGCAGGTGGAGGTGGGCGAGGCGGTACGGGCCTGGAAGTTCTAGGGCCGGGGGTCCCTGTCCCGGTGAGCGGAATGCCCACGACCGGTCGCCCCGCGTCCGGTTACTCTGCGGCCATGATTCGTACCGCGACGCCCGCAGACGTTCCCGTCATCCACGCCATGGTCCGCGAACTGGCCGAGTACGAGAAGTGCTTGGAGGACGCGAAGGCCACCGAGGAGCAGTTGCGCGAGGCGCTGTTCGGCGAGCACCCGGCGGCGTTCGCGCACATCGCCGAGACGCCCGGCGGCGAGCCGGCCGGCTTCGCCCTGTGGTTCCTCAACTTCTCGACGTGGCGCGGGGTCCACGGCATCTACCTGGAGGACCTGTACGTACGCCCCGCCCAGCGCGGCGGCGGCCACGGCAAGGCCCTCCTGACGGAACTGGCCCGCATCTGCGTGGAGCGCGGCTACGGCCGCCTGGAGTGGTCGGTCCTCAACTGGAACACCCCGTCGATCGCCTTCTACGAGTCGCTGGGCGCCCGCCCGCAGGACGAGTGGACGGTGTACCGGCTGGCGGACGGGGCGCTGGCGGAGCTGGGCGGGGGCGCGTAGCCGACGGCGGGGCGGCTCCCGCCGGAACTCCCGTACGGTGTCGGCCCGGGCGTGCAGGGGCGCTCCCGAGGGTGTGGACGGTGTGGGGCGCCCCGTACCGGGGTGCGTGCCGTCCCCCGTGCGGCACGCACCCCGTACGGGGCACTGGTCGCCACCCTCTGACCTCAAGCGAACTTGAGGTCAAGTCCCTTCGCTCTCTTCGGTCCCGTCAGTCCCTCCGGCCCCTCCGGTCGCAGCCCGTATGCGGGCCGGTGCGGCCGGCCCGGTGCGTCAGGCCCGGGCCAGGTGCAGGCTCCGGACCGCCTGGGAGCCCGCCTCGATGCCGCTCGCGAACGCCACCTCCGAGAGCACGCCCGGGGCCGCCACCTGGTCGCCCGCCAGGAACACGCCGTGGCCCCGGTCGATCGCCGGACGGTCGCGCCAGGTGGTGCCCGGCAGGTCGACCGCGCCCGTCCGCCCCGCCGCCAGCGCGTCGCGGCGCCAGGTCACCCGCTGGCGCCACCCCGCGTACGCGGCGTCCAGCAGCCGCTCGCCGCGCGCGACGCCGTCCGCCTTGGACTCGTGCGGGGCGATCGGGAACTGCGCCTGGAGCAGCTGGTGCCCGGCCGGGGCCAGGGTGCGGCCGGTCGCCGTGAACCGTTCGATCCAGCCGGGCCGGTCCAGGTCGGAGACGACGAAGGGGTCGCCGCGCCGCGCCGTGAGCCCCAGGTCCAGCAGGACCGTACGGCCGCTCGTCCAGCGCAGCGAGTCGTCCCCGAGCAGCCGCCGGGCCGCCTCCAGCGAGGTGGCGATCACGACCGGGCCGTGGTCGTCGGGGAGCGCGTCCACGCGCGCGGTGGTCTCCACGTGCACCCCCAGCTCCCACGCGCGCGTGGCCATCCGCTCGACCAGCGCGCCCCACCCGCCCACCGGATAGCGCGCCTCGGGCGGCAGCGCGGCGGCCCGGTGCAGCCGCTCCTGCACGAACGCGGCGGAGAGCGAGCCCGGGTCGTGGTGGAAGAGCGCCACCGCCGCGTAGTGGGCCGCCGCGCGCGCCGCCTTCGGGCCGACCAGCCCGGCCGCCCAGGAGGCGAAGTCGAGGTCCGCGGGGGCGGTTTCCGGACTCTGCCGGGCGAGCCTGAGCAGGGCCAGCGGCGGGGTGTGGCGCAGCGAGCCGTCCCAGTGGAAGCGGAACCGGGCGGCCTCCAGCGGCGGTACGGAGGCGACGGGGCCGAGCAGACCGCGCCGTTTGAGCCACGCCCAGTGCGGACCTCCGTTGTAGAGGACGTGCGGACCGTCATTGGTGAGGTACGGGCCCTCGGCCGTGCGCGCGCGTCCGCCCAGCGTGTGGTGCGACTCGTACAGGTTCACCCGCGCGCCGGACTCGGCCGCGGTGATCGCCGCGGTGAGCCCGGCGAGGCCGCCGCCGATGACGGTGATCCGGTCCATGCTGCTCTCCTGTCGCTGTGCGGGCACTCACTGTTAGAGACGGAGGAAGCGGGGTGGAATGTGACAGGTAAGGGGTGGGGCGGTTGTCAGTGGCGTGGTCCAGCATGGAGTCATGGCGAAGAGCGCGAGGGAAGTGACGGCGGTGCGGCGGCCCGAGGTGCGGCTCCCGCCCCTGGCACCGCACGGTCCGGCGGATCTGGAACCGGAAGGGGACTACGACGGTCTGGAGTTCCGCAATCTGGACCTGTCCGGCCAGGAGGGCATGGGCGCCCGCTTCATGGACTGCGGGATGTACGGCTGCGCGCTCGACGGGACCCGGCTGCGCGGTGCCCGGTTCATAGACTCCGTCCTCTCCGGGGTCCGGGGCGTGGGCACGGACCTGTCCCGCGGATCCCTGCGCGACGTGGAGATCCACGACGTGCGGATGGGCGGGGTCCAGCTGCACGGCGGTGTGCTCGAACGGGTCCTGATCCGCGGCGGCAAGATCGACTACCTCAATCTGCGGGACACGGAGCTGCGGGACGTGGCCTTCGAGAACTGCGTCCTCGTCGAGCCGGACTTCGCCGCGGCCCGGCTCGAGCGGGTCGCGTTCGCGGGCTGCGAGCTGCGGCGCGCGGACTTCACGGGCGCGCGGATGAAGGACGTGGACCTGCGCGGGGCGGCGCTCCTGGACATCGCGCGCGGGGTCGACCGGCTGGCGGGGGCGGTCATCACCCCGTCCCAACTGGTCGACCTGGCACCGGCGTTCGCGGCGCAGGTGGGGGTGCGGGTGGTGGGCTGACCGGGGGCTCCGGCCCGCCCCGGCTACGCGCCGACGCGCGGGAAGCGGGACTGGAGCGTCCAGATCACCGGGTTGTCGGCGAGGTCGTCGTGCATGTCCGTGAGGTCCGCGATCACATCGTGCAGGAAGTCGCGGGCCTCGCGGCGCAGCAGGCGGTGGCTGAAGGTGAGGGGGGCCTCCTCGGCCGGCATCCAGTCCGCCTCGACGTCCACCCAGCCGAAGCGGCGGGCGAAGAGCATGCGGTCGGTGGACTCGGTGAAGTCGATCTCCGCGTACTGGGTACGGGAGGAGCGGCTGCCCCTCGGGTCCTTGTCCAGCGCCTCCACGGTGTCGCAGAGCGCCCAGGCGAAGTCGAGCACCGGCACCCATCCCCAGGCTGTGGACACCTCGCGGTCCGCCTTGGTGTCGGCGAGGTAGACGTCACCGCAGAAGAGGTCGTGGCGCAGGGCGTGGACGTCCGCGCTGCGGTAGTCGGTCTGCGGGGAGTCGGGGAAGCGGGGGGAGAGGGAGTAGCCGATGTCGAGCACGCCAAATGGTCCCACGGCGGGGGGCCGGGGGCCTGCGGGGGCCCTGGGGGGCGTCCGCCCCGGCGGACGGTGCGGGGCTGCTCGCGCCCCGCGCGAGGGAGCGGCACCGCCGACGCCGCGGGCAACAGTCACCCCTCGGCTGCTTGCGCGCCCGCGCGGGGGAGCGGACGGCCCCATGAGGCGTACGAGGCAGAGTACGAAGCTGCTCGCGTCCGCGCGGGGGAGCGGCACAGCCATGTGGCTGCGTCGGCCGCCACGGGGGGTGCTCGTGTCCGTGTGGGGGAGCGGCACAGCCACGTGGCTCCTTCGGCCGCCGCGACGGGTGCTCGCGTCCGTGCGGGGGAGTGGCACAGCCACGTGGCTCCTTCGGCCGCCGCGACGGGTGCTCGCGTCCGTGCGGGGGAGCCGCACGGCGTCACCGCCCCGCGTGCCCCGCCCGGACGGGGGGGCACGCCCGTGCCCGTACGGCCCCTACGGCAGCAGGCGGCGTTCCTTCGCCACCGATACCGCTCCCGCCCTCGTGTCCACCCCCAACTTCTCGTAGATCCGGCCCAGATGGGTCTTCACCGTCGCCTCGCTGATGAACAGCGCACGCGCGATGTCACGGTTGGCCAGGCCCTGCGAGAGCTGGGCCAGGATGTCCAGCTCGCGGGGGGTGAGCGAAGGGGTCGTGCCCCGCATGCGTTCCATCACCCGGCTCGCCACCGGCGCGGACAGCGCCGTCCGGCCCTGCGCGGCGGCCCGGATCGCCGCGAACAGCTCCTCGGGGCGCTCGGCCTTGAGCAGATAGCCCGTCGCCCCGGCCGCGATCGCCCGGGTGATGTCCGCGTCGGTGTCGTACGTGGTGAGGACGAGCACCCGCACCCCCGTCCCCGCGATCCGGCGCGTCGCCTCGACCCCGTCGATGCCCGGCCCGAGCTGGAGGTCCATGAGGACGACGTCGGGGCGTACCTTGGCTGCCGCCGCCACGGCCTCCTCGCCCGTGCCGGCCTCCCCGACCACCTCGATGTCGGGCTCGCTGCCGAGCAGGGCGAGCAGCCCGGCCCGTACGACGGCGTGGTCGTCGCACAACAGGATCCGCACCACCGGCTGCTCCGCGCTCACCGCTCCTCCAAGGGGTCCGTGTCCGGGGGGTCCATGTCCACGGGGGTCATGTCCACGGGGTTCATGTCCGCGTCCGAGGGGGCCGTGTCCGGCGGGCCCGGAGCCCGAGCCGGCCCCGTGGTCAGGGGGACGGCCGCCGACAGGACCGTTCCCTCGCCCGGTGCCGACTCCACCGTCAGCGCGCCGCCGAGCTGGCGCAGCCGGGCCCGCATCGCGGGCAGCCCGTGGCCCCGGCCGGCGCGGTCGCCGGTGCCGTCCGTGAACCCGCCGCCGTCGTCGGCCACGTCCAGCACGATCTGATCGTCCAGATAGGTGAGGGTGAGGGCGGCGGCCCGCGCGCCCGCGTGTTCGCGTACGTTCGCCAGCGCCCCCTGCGCGATCCGCAGCAGCGCCGACTCCACCCGGTCGGGGAGCGGTACGGGCACCCCGTCGACGTGCAGCCGCACCTCCGTCGCCCCGCCCTCGGTCTCCCGCGCGGCCAGGGCCCGCAGGGCCTCCGGGAGGCTGCCGTGCGCCACCAGGTCGGCGGGGGCGAGGTCGTGGACGAAGCGGCGGGCCTCGGCGAGGTTGCGTTCGGCGATGGACCCGGCGGTGCGGACGTGGCGGCGGGCCGTCGCCGGGTCGGACTCCCAGAGGCGCTCGGACGCCTGGAGCAGCATCTGCTGGCTGGACAGGCCCTGGGCGAGGGTGTCGTGGATCTCCATGGACAGCCGCTGGCGCTCGGCGAGGGTGCCTTCGCGGCGCTCGGTGGCGGCCAGCTCGCGCCGGGTGCGCAGCAGGTCGTCGATGAGCTCCCGCTGCCGGTCCGCCTGGCGCTGCATGTGGACGAAGACGGCGGTGGCGACGGCGGCGACGGCGGGCGGTGCCAGCACCAGGTTCGGGTCGAAGCCCTCGGCGAGCATCAGCTGCGCGGTGACCACGAACGCGGTCAGCAGCGCCACCAGCACGAGTGCGCCCCGGGTCGGCAGGGTGCGCAGCCCGGCGTAGAACAGCGGCACCGCGCACCAGGCGAAGCTCGGCGCGAGCAGCACCAGCACCATCCACACGGCCACGACGACACCGAGCCACCCGGGCCCCCGGGCCAGCGAACGGACCGCCCGGACCGGTCCGAGGGCCGGGCCGCACACGTACAGCAGGGCGAGCGCGGCGGACAGGGCGACGATCCAGGGGGTGCGGCCGTCGCCGGGATGCCGGATCAGGAACCGCGCGAGCGAGGCACCGAGGAGGAGGAAGAAGGCGGCGTGCATGACGAGCGGCAGCCAACGCTCGTCGACGGGCGGCCGGTCGTGCGGGGCGCCGGGGGGCTGGTCGTGCCGGGCGGCGGGCGGTCGGTTGCGCTGGGCGCCGGGCCGCCCGTCGGCGGGCAGCCGCTCGCGCGCGCCGGTGGGCAGCCCGTCAGTGGGGTGCCGCTCGCGCCCGTCGTTGGACGGCCGGTCGTCTCCCTCGGCGGCCCGCCGCTCGCGCCCGGCGCGGGACGGCCGGTCGTCTCCCTGGGCGGATGGCCGGTCGTGTGCGGCGCCGGGTGGCTGGTCGTGCGTGTCGGTGGGCCGCCCGTCCCCGGGTAGTTGATCGCGTTCGTTGGCGGTCGATCGGTCGTGCCGGGCGGCGGGCCGCCGGTCCCGCCCGTCCCCGGGCGTCCGCTCGCGCCCCCCGCCCGGTCGCCGCTCAGGCCCCTCGCCGAGGCGCCGGTCGCGCTCGTCCACGTTCCGCCTCCCCGGTTCCTTCCAGCAGCCCGGCCGCCCGGCCGGCCTCTCCTCCGTCCGCGCTGACCTGCGCGGACGCGCCTCGTGGGCGCGGTGCTCCGCCCCCATCCTCACCCGGTCCGGCCACCCCCGCATCAACCGAACGGCTGACGGGCGGGTCCTTCGGGCGGGGTGCGGGGACGAGCCGGTACGCCGACCGGGGGGCGGGGGCGGCGCGGCCAGCATGGAGGCATGGACACCAACACGACGCAGCCCGCCCACCGCGGCCCCAAGTCCCGCGGCAAGAAGATCCTCGTCGGCGCCCTCGCCGCCGCCGCGCTCGGCGCCGGTACGTTCGGCGCGGTCAGCGCCAACGCCGCGGCCCCGGCGGCCCCGGCCGCCCCCGCCGCGAGCACCTCCGGTCCGGCCGCCCGCGACCTCACCCACTCCACGCACCTCTCGGTCTCCGCCGCGACCCGGGCCGCCAGTGCCGTCCTGGACGCCGCCCGCAAGGAGAACCAGCGCGTCTCGGTCGCCGTCGTCGACCGCAACGGCAACACCATCGTCACCCTGCGCGGCGACGGCGCGGGCCCGCAGTCCCCCGAGTCGGCCGAGCGCAAGGCGTACACGGCCGTCTCCTGGAACGCCACCACCTCGGTCCTGGCGGGCCGGCTGGCGCAGACGCCCAACCTGAAGGACATCCCCGGCACGCTCTTCCTCGCGGGCGGCGCCCCCGTCCAGGCGCAGGGCGCCCCGATCGCGGGCATCGGCGTGGCCGGGGCCCCGAGCGGCGACCTCGACGAGAAGTTCGCCCAGGCGGGCGTCGCGGCGCTGGCCAAGTAGTCCCCGTACGGCGGCCCCGCCCGCACCCGTACCGGCGGGTGCGGGCGGGGCGCCGAACGTAGGATCGCCCTGTGGATCACCGCAGCGCGATACGCCGGCTCGCCCTCCCGGGCGCCGTCCTGCTCGCCCTCGGCGGCTGCACGGGCGGCGTGGCGGGCAAGCCGGGGGCGGCCGGGCTGCGCGACGGGCTCTTCCCCAAGCTGGGCAACGGCGGGTACGACGCCGACCACTACAGCCTCGTCCTCGACTACGACCCGGCGCGCGCCCACCTCACCGGCAGCATGACCATGGACGCCCGCGCCACCCAGGACCTCAGCGCGTTCAACCTGGACTTCGCGGGGATGGAGGTGACGGGCGCGACCGTCGACGGCCGCCGGGCGGACGCCAACCGGGCGGGCACCGAGCTGACCCTGCGCCCGGCCGAGGACCTCGACGAGGGCGCCCGGTTCCGCGCCACCGTCACCTACTCCGGCACCCCGAAGACCCTCACCGACCAGGACGGTTCGCACGAGGGCTGGCTGCGCACCGCCGACGGCGCCCTGGCGCTGGGCGAGCCGACGGGGTCGATGGCCTGGTTCCCCTCCAACAACCACCCGAGCGACAAGGCCACGTACGACATCGCGGTGACCGTGCCCCGGGGGCTGCGGGCCGTCTCCAACGGCGAGTTGACCTCCTCGGTGACCAACGGCGGGCGCACCACGTACACCTGGCGCACCCGGGAGCCGATGGCGAGCTATCTGGCCACGGTCGCGATCGGCGCGTACGACGTGACGGAGGGCCGCACCAGGTCCGGGATCCCGTTCTACGACGCGGTGGCGCCGGCGGCGCGGAAGGAGACGGCGGACGTCGTCGGCCGGCTCCCGGAGATCGTGGAGTGGGAGCGGGAGAAGTTCGGGCCGTACCCGTTCTCCTCGACCGGGGTGATCGTGGCCCCCGAGGGCTCCGCCGAGTACGCGCTGGAGACCCAGAACCGGCCGGTGGTCCCGGCGGACCAGCTGGACACCGAGACCCTGGCGCACGAGCTCGCCCACCAGTGGTTCGGCGACTCGGTGACGCCCGAGCGGTGGCGGGACATGTGGCTCAACGAGGGCTTCGCCACGTACGCGGAGTGGCTGTGGAGCGAGGACCACGGCGGCGATTCGGCGCAGGAGCACTTCGACGAGGAGTACGCGAAGGACGGCTCGGACGCCATCTGGGCGTTCCCGCCCGCCGCGCCCCCGTCGGCCGCGCGCGTCTCGGACCAGCCGGTGTACGTGCGCGGCGCGATGGTGGTGCACCAGTTGCGCCGGGCGCTGGGCGACGACGCGTTCTTCGCGCTGGTGCGGGGCTGGACGAAGGACCGGGCGCACGCCAACGCGTCCACCGAGGAATTCGTCCGGTTCGTGGACGAGAGGTCGTCCGGCAAGGACCTGGACGACCTGTGGGACTCCTGGCTCTACGGGGACGGGAAGCCCGATTCCCCGTAGAGCCAGGCCAGTTGCGGCCCCTCGGTCGCGTTACTTCACGTTGACGGCGGTCCACGCCGCCGCGACCGTCTTGTACTCGGTGCTGCTCGCCCCGTACAGGTCGGACGCGGCCTGGAGGGTCGTGGTGCGCGCCTTGGCGTAGTTGGTCGTCGACGTCATGTACGTGGAGAGCGCCTTGTACCAGATCTTGTACGCCTTGGTCCGCCCGATGCCGGTGACCTTGGAGCCGTCGGACGTCGGGGAGTTGTAGCTGACGCCGTTGATCACCTTCGCGCCGCTGCCCTCGGACAGCAGGTAGAAGAAGTGGTTGGCGACGCCGGACGAGTAGTGCACGTCCTTGTTGCCGACCGTGCTCGACCAGTAGTCGGCCGACTGGCCGTCCTTGCTGGGCTTGTCCATGTAGCGCAGCGGGGTCCCGTTGCCATTGATGTTGATCTTCTCGCCGATGAGGTAGTCACCCGGGTCGGACGAGTTGTTGGCGAAGAACTCCACCGACGTGCCGAAGATGTCGCTGGTGCCCTCGTTGAGCCCGCCGGACTCCTTGCTGTAGTTGAGCTTGGCGGTGGCGGCGGTGAGGCCGTGGCTCATCTCGTGGCCCGCGACGTCGAGCGCGGTGAGCGGCTTGGTGTTGCCCTGGCCGTCGCCGTACGTCATGCAGAAGCAGCTGTCGTCCCAGAACGCGTTGACGTACGCGTTGCCGTAGTGGACCCGGGAGTAGGCGGCCTTGCCGTTGCCCGCGATGCCGTTGCGGTTGAGCTCGGCCTTGTAGAAGTCCCAGGTCACCGCGGCGCCGTAGTGGGCGTCCACGGCGGCGGTCTCGCGGTTCTGCGGAGTGCCGTTGCCCCAGGCGTCGGTGGACTTGGTGAACAGGGTGCCGGTGCCGGAGGAACCGCCCTTGAGGTCGTACGTCTTGTGGCCGCCGCGACCGCCGTCGGTCAGGCTGTACGTGGAGCCGGACTTGGTCGTCCCGAGGGTGACGTTGCCCGAGTACATGCTGGTGCCGGTGCCGGTCTCGATGGCCTCGTACGAGAACAGCTGGGCGCCGGTGGCGGCGTCGGTGATGACGTGGCGGCGGCTGGGCGTGCCGTCGCGCTGGGTGCCGGTGATGACGGCCTCGTACGCCAGGACGGGCTTGCCGCTGCCCGCCCAGACGACCTTGCGGGCGCCGGCCGGCGCGGCCTTGAGGGAGACGCCGCCGGTGGCGACGGCTATGCGCGCGTCGGTCGCCTTGCTGACGCTCTTGACGGCGCCGTCCTTCTTGCTGTGGACGACGAGGTCGCCACCGAGGACGGGCAGGCCGTCGTACGTACGCTCGTACCGGGTGTGGACGGTGCCGTCCACGTCCTTGATGACGTCACGTACGACCAGCGCCTCCTTGGCGCCGAGGCCGATCTGGCGGGCGGCTGCGGGCGCGGCGTCCTGGGCGGCCTGGAGGGCGCTCGCACGCTCGGCCACACCGAGCGTGCGGGCGCTCGCTCCCGCCTCGCGGTCGGCGGCACCGGCGCTGGTCCCGGACTGGACTCCGACGACGACCATGGCGGCGGTGGCGGCAAGGGCGGCGGCGCGCAGGGAAGTTCTCACTGGATGGGTCTCCTTCACTCGATCCGTGGTGCGGTGGGGGGTGGTGCGAGTGGATGTAGCCCGGCCACATGCGGGTGCTGCGGTTGCATGTGGTGCTCGTGGGAGCGTGCCAGCAGACGACTACTTTTTGACAGAGGCCCGACAATTATTTGACCGGAACGTGTCCGTCAGGTGGTGCACAGTGTCCGGTAACCGATGTGTTTCGGCCGTGGGGCGACCGCAGTTGACGGTATGTCGACAGGCGCGGCGGACCGGGGGGCGGGCATGCCGAAGGGGCCGGATCCGATGGATCCGGCCCCTTCCTGGTTCAGGACACCCGGCGGCCCAGGGGGCCGCGCGTCAGCCGTCTCAGACGTTGACGCCGAAGTCCTGGGCGATGCCGACGAGGCCCGAGGCGTACCCCTGGCCGACCGCGCGGAACTTCCACTCCGCGCCGTTGCGGTACAGCTCGCCGAAGACCATCGCGGTCTCGGTGGCGGCGTCCTCGCTCAGGTCGTAGCGCGCGATCTCGGCGCCGCCGGCCTGGTTGACGATGCGGATGTACGCGTTGCGGACCTGGCCGAAGTTCTGCGAGCGGTTCTCCGCGTCGTAGATCGAGACCGGGAAGACGATCTTGTCGACGTCGGCGGGGAGGCCCGCCAGGTTGACGTTGATCGCCTCGTCGTCGCCCTCGCCCTGGCCGGTGGTGTTGTCACCGGTGTGCACGATGGTCTGGTCCGGCGTCGACTTGTTGTTGAAGAAGACGAAGTGGGCGTCCGAGTAGACCTTGCCCGTGGCGTTGACCGCGATCGCCGAGGCGTCGAGGTCGAAGTCGGTGCCGGTGGTCGTGCGGACGTCCCAGCCGAGGCCCACCGTGACGGCGGTCAGGCCCGGGGCCTCCTTGGTGAGCGAGACGTTGCCGCCCTTGGACAGGCTTACAGCCATGGGGTGTCCCCTTCGTCGTGATGTGCGGGCTCGGCCGTTCCCGAAGCTACCGTCACCCCTCTTAACGTCGGCAGGGGAGGCTGGGGTTCCAGCTCGCTTTACTTTCTTTGCCCGGCCCCGCTTTTTTGCCGGGCCCTTGACGCGGGAGTCCGGGCCGGACGCAAAAAGGGGTGACGGCGCCCGCCGGGCGGGGGACCATGGAGCCCATGTCCGGGCCCTATCCCATCCGCGGCTCCGTCTCCCTGCCGGAGGCCGAGCTCATGTGGCGTTTCTCGCGGTCCTCCGGGCCCGGCGGGCAGCACGTCAACACCAGCGACTCGCAGGTGGAGCTCCGCTTCGACCTCGGGCGCACCGAGTCCCTGCCCGAGGTGTGGAAGGCGCGGGCGCTGGAGCGGCTGGCGTCGCGCCTGGTGGGCGGGGTCGTGACCGTACGGGCCTCCGAGCACCGCTCGCAGTGGCGCAACCGGGAGACCGCGGCCGTGCGGCTCGCGGCGCTGCTGGCGGAGGCGACCGCGCCGCCGCCCAGGCCGCGGCGGGCGACGAAGATCCCGCGGGGCATCAACGAGCGGCGGCTGCGGGAGAAGAAGGCCCGGGGCCAGACGAAGCGGGGCCGCACCGGCCAGGACTGGTGAGCCGCCGGTGAGCCCCCGGGGCGCGTCCGGCACCGCCCGCCGCGGCCGGTCGGCCCGCCCGGCACGCGCGCGCCGCGCCCCGGTCAGCCCAGCTGCCGGTAGCGCCCCCGGAAGTAGGAGAGCGGGCCGCCCTCCGCGCTCGGCAGGTCGACGCCCAGCACGCGCGCGATGACCAGGGTGTGGTCGCCCGCCTCCACCCGCTGCTCCGTGCGGCACTCCAGCGTCGAGAGCGCGCCGCCCACCAGCGGGGCGCCGCTGAGCGGTCCCCTCTTGTAGGGGATGTCGTCGAAGAGGAGGCGGTCGCTGATGCGGCCCTTCATCGCGAAGCGGCCGGCGACGTGGCGCTGGCTCTCGGAGAGCACCGAGACCGCCCACAGCGGCTGCTCGGCCAGCAGGTCGTCCATGCGGGAGCCGTTCCGTACGCTCACCAGCACCAGTGGCGGGTCGATCGAGACCGACAGGAATGCCGTGGCCGTCATTCCGACGTCCTCGCCGCGCGGGCCCGCGTCCTCGTCGTGGGCGGTCACGAGGACCACCCCGCCCGCCAGCCGGGACATCGCGGCGCGGAATTCGTCATTGCTCACCCCCTCAGCATGGGGGTTCTGCGACGGCAGGGAAGGGAGAGCCTGGAGAACGTCTGTCTGCAACACGCACTGAACGCTAGTCTCCGCTCCGGCGCCGCACATCGGGCCCTGGGACCAGAAGTGCCCCGAAAGGGACCTAGGACCGCCCGGGACCAGGGATTCCGGTCCGGGCCGGCCCCGGCCGGGCCCCGCCCGTACCGTCCCCGCTCCTCCCGCCGGGCCGCCCGCAGTGCAAACTCGGCCGTCCGGGCGCCCTCTCCCCGGACCGAAAAACCGGCATTACTGCCCGTTTGCATTCCGGAATTTCGCGGAGCGCTCCCACCCCTCCGGGGCCGCCTCTCATTACCCCATGTGACTTGAGTCACAGAGCGCAGTAATTGTTGACCCTGTGTACCGAGTGAGCAGCTCGCTGTGATTCAGTGACGGGGACACTGCACGAAAAGCATCCACGGGGAAGTCCGGAAACCAGAGAAGAAGCGCGCCGAATCAGAATCCTGGAGTTGCTGTCGAGGTCTCGGGGAGAGCGAACAATGGAGACCGAGTCGGAGCCGTACGTCCGCCTTGCGACCCTGCGGCAGCTGCATCAGGTGGTCACCGACCTGAACACGGCCCGCAGCCTGGCGGACACGCTGCAGACCGTCGCCGACGGCGTCATCGCCGGGCTCGGATATGAGCTGGCCTGCGTGAACCTCGTACGCCCCGACGGAGACCTCGTCGTCGCCGCCTTCGCCGGAAACGCCGCGGCCGAGGCCCTGATCACCGGCCGCGTCGGCTCCCGGGCCTCCTGGGAGCGCCGGCTGACCATGGGCGAGAGCTGGGGCGACCTGCGGTTCATACCGCACACCGAGGGCTGGGTGCTCCTGGAGGACGACGTCCCGCAGTGGTACACCGAGGGGCCCGAGCCCCGCTTCGAGGACGAGTGGCACCCCCAGGACCGGCTCTACGCCCCGATGTACGCCTCGGGCGGCGGGGGCGAGCTGCTCGGCGTCATTTCCGTCGACAAGCCGCGCAACGGGCGGCGCCCCGGCGCCTGGGGACGCGAAGCGCTCCAGATGTACGCCTCGCAGTCCGCCATTGCGATCAGCAACGCCCGACTTCGCGCAAACATGCAGCGCGCACTGGTCCGCCTGGAGCGCGAGCAGCAGGCGCTGCGGGCCAGCGAGGAGAGCTTCCGGCAGGCGTTCGAGTACGCCCCGTCCGGGATGGCGATCGCCGAGATGGGCGGTGACCAGCACGGACGTCTGCTGCGCACCAATGACGCGCTCTGCCGCCTCCTTGGCCGGCCCGCCGCGGTGATGCGGCGCTACTCGTTCGCCGACCTCGTCCACCCCGAGGACATCGGTCTGCTGCTGCGGACCTCGGCCGAGGGCGGGCGCGCCGAGCTGCGGCTGGGCCGCCGCGACGGCACCTACGTCTGGGTGTCGCTGCGCAACTCGGTCGTCGCCGATACCGCCGACGGTCCCCGTTTCCTGCTCACCCACGTCGAGGACATCGAGGAGCGCAAGCGGCACGAGCTCCAGCTCGCCCACCGCGCCTCGCACGACTCCCTCACCGGCCTGCCCAACAGCGCCGAACTGCGCGCCCGCCTCTCCGCCCGCCTCTGCCAGCGGCCCTACGCGGTGGGCGCGACGGCGGTCGAGGTGCTGGACGCGGCGTACGGGGCGGCGTACGACGGGCGCGGCGAGACCCCCGGGCACGCGGTGTGCGCCCCCGGCGGCTTCGACTTCGAGCCGGTCCCGGGCGGCGGCCCCTTCGACCACCACGTCCACACGGTGGCGCCCGAGGGCGACGAGGACGACGGCACCAAGGGCCTGGCGGTCCTCTTCTGCGACCTCGACGGCTTCAAGTCCATCAACGACCGGTTCGGCCACAACACCGGCGACGCCGTCCTCATCGAGGTCGCCCGCCGCCTCACCACCGGGGTGCGGGACGGGGACACGGTCGCCCGGCTCGGCGGCGACGAGTTCGTGGTCCTCGCCGACGGCCTGGGCGCGGCCGACGCGGCCGACCTCGCGGTGCGGCTGCGCAACGCGATCATCCCCCCCATCCGGGTGGACGGCCGCGCGGTCCGGGTGGGGGCGAGCTTCGGCATCGGCTGGGCCAGCTGCGGCATGTCGGTGGAAGAGGTGCTGCGCTCCGCCGACCAGCGGATGTACATCGAGAAGCGGTCGCGCGCCAAGGTCCACCGGCGGGCCGGCTGACCCCCGCCGCGCCGCCGCGCGCCCCGGCCGCCGGCGCCGCCCGCCGACGAGGTCACAGCCATGGGGTCGGCCGTTCGGGGTAGGCTCGGCCGGTCGGCGACGGCTGGCGAACAGTGAGGAGTGACCCCGGATGACGCCCGGCAACAACGGCGCGAGCACGCCCGAGGACGACGATCCGTTCGGCTATCTGTACGCGGACGGGCAGGCATCCGGTGCCACCCCGCCCCGCACCGGTGGCTACGGCTACCCGGGCCCGGCCGCCCCCCAGCAGCCCGGCGTGCCCAGAACCTCGTACAACCAGGTGCGCACGGTCGGGGAGCGCCAGTACGGGCAGGTCCCGCAGCAGCCCTACGGGCAGCCCCAGCAGCCCCAGCAGCCCTACGGGCAGCCGCCGCAGCAGTACGGCCAGCAGCCGTACGGGCAGCCCACCGCGCAGTACGCGGCGCCCGAGACGTACCCCGGCGGTGCCCCCTCCCGTCCGGCGCCCCCCGCCGACGGCGGGCGCGGCGGGCGCGGGCCCAACACCAAGGGCCTGCTGATCGGCGCGGTCGCGGTGGTCGCGGCGGTCGTCATCGGCATCGGCGTGGCGCTGCTCAGCAACAGCGACGGCGACAAGAAGGACGACACGGCGAAGCCCCCGGCGGGCGGCGGCTCCGCCGGCACCTCCCAGCAGCCCTCCACCCCGCCCACCAACTCGGCCTCCGCGCCCGCGGACCTGCCCAAGCAGGACGCGGCGACGCTGAAGCTGACCGGTGGCGCGGCCCTGGGCAAGGACGTGCCGGGCGCGGTCGGCGCGGGCGGCAACTACGTGACGCTGAACACCGCCGGGGCCGCGGCGACCTGGACGTTCGACGTGCCGCAGAGCGGCGCGTACACCATGTTCATCAACTACGGCGTGCCCGGCAAGGACGCCAAGACGACCCTCGTCGTCAACGGCAATCCGCCCACGAAGATAAACATGGCCAACTTCGCGAAGGCCCAGCCGGGGGCGTGGGACAAGGGCTGGACCCACACCTACTCGTGGATCAACCTCAACAAGGGGTCGAACACGATCAAGATCTCCTGCGAGCAGGGCGACCAGTGCGAGACCAATCTCGACCAGGTGTCGCTGAAGGCCGGCCAGGTCCGGAACTGACGAGCGGGACCCGCAGTGGGCCAGGGGCCGTCGACACCAGGTGTCGGCGGCCCTTCGCCGTCAGGCCGGGTGCTCGCTCACCCGCACCCCGGGCAGCAGCTCCTCGTAGGCGGCCGGATCGAACTCCCCGGCCGCCGGTGCCAGGACCGTCGCCGTCGACAGGGCCACCGCCCGGGTCAGCCGGGCCGGCCAGGGCAGCCCCTCCACCAGGGAGGAGAGCAGGGCCGCCACCGCCGAGTCGCCCGCGCCCGTCGGATTGCCCCGGACCGGGGCGGGCGGGACCGCCTGCCAGACGCCCTCCGGGGTGACCGCGAGCAGGCCCTCGGGGCCGAGCGAGGCGACCACGGTGCGCGCGCCCCGGCGGCGGGCGTCGCGGGCCGCGCGCAGCGGCTCGCGGGAGCCGGTGAGCCGGGCCAGCTCGTCCAGGTTCGGCTTGATCAGGTCGGGCCGGGCGGCGAGGCCGCGGCGCAGCGGTTCGCCGCTGGTGTCCAGGAGGACCGGGACGGCGGCGGCGCGGGCCCGGCGGATCAGATCGGCGTAGGCGCCGACCGGGACCCCGGGCGGCAGGCTGCCGCAGAGGGCCACCGCGTCCGCCCCGCGCAGCAGCGGCTCGTACGCCGCCAGGAACGCCTCCCACTCCTCGGCCGTGATGTGCGGGCCGGGCTCGTTGAGCTGGGTGGTGTCGCCGGTGGCCGCGTCGACCACGGCGATGGTGCGGCGGGTGGTGCCGGCGACCGGGACCAGCGCGTCGACCGGGGCCAGCGGGGCGAGCAGCTCGCGCAGCACCTCGCCGGTGCGGCCCCCGGCGAAGCCGGTGACGACCGTGGAGTGGCCGAGCGCGGCCAGTACCCGGGCGACGTTGACGCCCTTGCCGCCGGGCCGCTCGGTGACCTCCTCCACATGGTGCGCGGCGTGCGGGACCAGGGCGGGCACCCGGTAGGTGAGGTCGAGCGCGGTGTTCAGCGTGACGGTGAGGATCACGAGGTGATCATGCCAAAAGGACGGTGACCGGCCCAGACCCCGCGGGGCCCGGATCCGGTCACCGTGTGCCGTGCGCGTGCGAAACGGCTCAGCCCAGGGCGGGCGCGACCACCCATGCGCCGCGCCGCATCACGCCCTTGAGCGCGAAGTCCTCGCCCAGGACCACCAGGTCGGCGTGTTTGCCGGGCTCCAGGGAGCCGACCGTGTCGTAGACGCCGAGCAGCCGCGCGGGATTGGCCGAGATCGCGCGGACGGTGTCCTCCACGGAGAGGCCGTCCACGGTCACCGCGCGCTGGAAGGCCCGGTCCAGGGTGAGCGTGGAGCCCGCGATGGAGCCGCCCTCGACCAGCCGGGCCACGCCCTCCTTGACCTCGACCTCCAGCGGCCCCAGGTGGTAGAGCCCGTCGCCGAACCCGGCCGCGTCCATGGCGTCGGTGATGAACGCGACCCGCCCGCCGCCCTTGTGGTGGAAGGCGAGTTCCAGGGAGGCGGGGTGCAGGTGCGTGCCGTCGTTGATCAGCTCGACGGTGATCCGCTCGTCCTCCAGGAGCGCGGCGATCGGGCCGGGCGCGCGGTGGCCGAGCGCGGGCATCGCGTTGTAGAGGTGGGTGGCGACGGTGGCGCCCGCGTCGATCGCCTCGACCGTCTGCTCGTACGTGGCGTCGGTGTGCCCGATGGCGGCGATCACGCCGTGCTCGGCGAGCAGCCGCACCGAGTCCAGGCCGCCGGGCAGCTCGGTGGCGAGCGTGAACATCTTGGCGGTGCCCCGGGCCGCGTCCATCAGCTTGCGCACCTCGGCCGGGTCCGGGTGGCGCAGCAGGTCCTCGCTGTGCGCGCCCTTGCGGCACGGCGAGATGAACGGGCCCTCGAAGTGGATGCCCGCCAGGTCGCCCTGCTCCACCAGCTCGGAGAGGAGCCCGGCCCGCTGGGCCAGGAAGTCCATCTCGCCGGTGACGGTGGAGGCCACCAGGGTGGTGGTGCCGTGCAGCCGGTGGGTGTGGACGCCCTTGAGGACGTCCTCGACGGTGCCGTTGGTGAAGGAGGCGCCGCCGCCGCCGTGCACGTGCATGTCGACGAAGCCGGGGACCACCCAGTGGCCCGTGAGGTCGACGCGGTCGGCGCCCTCCGGCGCGCTTCCGGCGATCTTCCCGCCCTCGACGATCACGCGTCCGTTCTCGACGACGCCGGTCGGCAGGACGACACGGGCGCCGGAGAGAACCTTGCTGGTGGCCATCAGGCGGTTACCTCCGCGGAGTCGGTGGAGTCGGTGAGCAGGTCCCAGGCGAGCAGGCCCGCGCCCAGGCAGCCCGCGGTGTCGCCGAGGGCGGCCGGAACGATGGCGGGCAGCTTCTGGAACGTCACGCGCTCCTCCACGGCCGCCCGCAGCGGTACGAACAAGGTTTCCCCGGCTTCGGCCAGCCCGCCACCGATGATCAGGGTGCGGGGGTCGAGCAGGGTGAGGGCGGTGACCAGGCCGTCGGCGAGCGCGTCGACCGCGCCCTGCCACACGGCGAGCGCCGCCGGGTCGCCGGACTCGACGGCCTTGGCGCAGTCCGCCGCGTCCGCGTCCGGGTCGCCGCTGGCCTCGGCCCACGCCTGGGTGACGGCGGAGGCGGAGGCGAGCCGCTCCAGGCAGCCGCGCTGGCCGCAGCCGCACGGGACGCCGCCGGGGCGCACCACGATGTGGCCGATCTCGCCCGCGTAGCCGTGGGCGCCGGGTTCGATGCGGCCGTCGATGCCGATGGCCCCGGCGATGCCGGTGCCGAGCGGGATGAAGAGGAAGCGGTCGGCGCCCTTGCCGGCGCCGATCCGGCCCTCGGCGAGGCCGCCGGTGCGCACGTCGTGGCCGAGGGCGACCGGTACGCCGTCGAGCCGCTCGCTCAGCAGCCGCCGCATCGGGACGTCGCGCCAGCCCAGGTTGGCCGCGTAGACCGCGATGCCGTTCTCGGCGTCGACGATGCCGGGCACGGCGACGCCGGCCGCCCGCGCGCTCTCGCCGAAGTGCTCCTCGCCGTAGGTGCGCAGCTCGGCGGCGAAGTCGAGGATCGACTCGACCACGGCCTCGGCGCCGCGCTCGCGGCCGGTGGGCCTGCGCGCCTCGTGGAGCAGGCCGCCGTCCGCCCCGATGAGGGCGGCCTTCATGCCGGTGCCGCCCACATCCAGGGCGATGACGTGTCTCACGGGGGACAGTCTGACCCGTTCACCCATGAAAGGTCTAGTCCACTCACCGTGTGCCGGGTAAGCGTTTTCCCAAGTGCCCCCGGGATTACGGCCGTACGAGGACGCCTGGAGCGGCAGAAGTTGCGGAAGTGAGACCCGATTGGTGTAGACCTCAACCCCGGCCGCACGAGAGGATCGCAGCTCATGTAGACAGGACGTTGCTAACAGGACGTTCACCAGGAACCGACTGGCGAACAACGAGGGTGGGCAGGGCACGTGCAGCGGCGCTTCATCAATCTGACGGCGGCTGTCGCCGCGCTCGGCATGACGGCGGGCCTGGCGGGCTGCGGCAGCGACAGCGGCTCCGGCGACGCCACCCTCAAGCTGGTCGTCGCGGACTACGACATCGCGGGCGGCGACAGCACCAAGACGTACTGGCACGACCTGGTCGCCGACTTCGAGAAGGCGAACCCGCGCATCAAGGTCGAGGTCTCCGTCTACTCCTGGGACGTCGTCGACGCCAAGGTCGCGGAGATGGTGAAGGCGGGCAAGGCCCCCGACATGGCGCAGATCGGCGCGTACTCCGACTACGCCGCCGGCGGCAAGCTCTACTCCGTCGACCAGCTGCTCTCCATCCCCGTCCAGGCGAACTTCCTGGCGCCGCTGGCCGACGCGGGCGAGATGAAGCGGGTCCAGTACGGCATCCCCTTCGTCGCCTCCACCCGGCTGCTCTTCTACAACCAGACGCTCTTCGACAAGGCGCACATCAAGGCGCCCACGACCTGGGCGCAGCTGGAGGCCGACGCCAAGGCGCTCAGGGCCAAGGGGGTCAAGACCCCGTTCGCGCTGCCGCTCGGCAGCGAGGAGGCCCAGGCCGAGACGATGCAGTGGCTGCTCAGCGGCGGCGGCGGGTACGTCAACCAGACGACCGGGTACGACATCGACTCCCCGGACAACATCAAGACGTTCCAGTGGCTGAAGAAGAACCTGGTCGAGGAGGGCCTCACCGGGCCCGTCGCGCCCGGCAAGCTCAACCGGCAGACCGCGTTCGACGCCTTCGCCAAGGGCGAGGTCGGCATGCTCAACGGGCACCCCTCGCTGATGCAGCAGGCCCGCAAGAAGGGCGTGAAGTTCGGGATGGTCCCGCTGCCCGGCACCGAGGGCAGGTCGAAGGCGACCATGGGCGTCGCCGACTGGATCATGGGCTTCAAGCAGAACGGCCACCGGGAGCAGATCGGCAAGTTCCTGGACTTCACGTTCAACGACAAGAACGTGCTGTCCTTCGCCGACAAGTACGACCTGCTGCCCGCCACCCGTACGGCGTCCCAGGCGATGCAGAACGACGGCAAGCACCAGGACCTCAACGAGTTCCTGGCCGCGCTGCCGACCTCGGAGCTGCCGCCGGTCGGCAAGACGTCCTGGCCCAAGGTCAGCGAGACGATCAAGAAGCGGATCGGCGACGCGGTCTCCCCCAACGGCGACCCCAAGACGGTGCTGGAGCAGATCGCCAAGGTGGCCACCGAGGCGGAGAACGCGGAGTAGTGCGCACCGGGCGCCGGGCCGTTGTCGGACCCCGGCGCTACGTTGGACCGTATGACTGACGACGACGACCGGGACGCGGCCGGCGGGCTCGGCGAGCGGGCCCGGGCCGTCCTCGCGCTGGAGCGGCGGTCCTGGGCCGGGCCCGGGGCCAAGGAGCGGGCCGTCCGCGAGCGGCTCGGCATCTCGCCGACCCACTACTACCAGCTCCTCAACGCCCTGCTGGACGACGAGCGCGCCCTCGCCCACGACCCGGTCACCGTCAACCGCCTGCGCCGGATACGGGAGGGGCAGCGGGAGCGGCGGGGGTGAGCCGGTCCGCGGGTCCGCCCCCCGGTGCCATGGCTGCGGTCCGGCGTGCGCCGCTAGGGTCGTAGCCATGGGCAGCCAACCGCACCCCCTGCCGACCCCCGCCACCGCCGCCGGACGTGAGGCGCTCGCCGCGATCGTGGCCGAGCCCGGGAGGGCCGTGGTCGCCCTCGACTTCGACGGCACCCTCGCCGAGATCGTCCCCGACCCGGAGCGGGCCCGCGCCCACCCCGGCGCCGTCCCCGCGCTGGCCGCGCTCGCCCCGAAGGTGGCCTCCATCGCGGTGATCACCGGCCGCCCGGCGGGCGTGGCCGTACGGTACGGGGGCTTCGCGGGCGTTCCCGGCCTCGAACACCTGGTGGTCCTCGGCCACTACGGGGCCGAGCGCTGGGACGCGGTCACCGGCACCGTCCGCGCCCCCGCCCCGCACCCCGGCGTCACCGCGGCCAGGGCCGAGCTGCCCGGGGTGCTGGACGCGCACGGGGCGTGGCGCGGGACCTGGATCGAGGAGAAGGGGCAGGCCGTGGCGGTCCACACCCGCCGGGCCACCGACCCCCGGGCCGCCTACGCCGCGCTGCGCGACCCGCTGGCCGCGCTGGCCACCCGGCACGGCCTCGTCCTGGAGCCCGGCCGCCTGGTCCTGGAGCTGCGCCCGCCGGGCATGGACAAGGGGGTCGCGCTGGCGGAGTACCTGCGGGAGGTGGGCGCGGGTTCCGTCCTGTACGCCGGGGACGACCTGGGCGACCTCCCCGCGTTCGGCGCGGTGGAGAAGCTCCGCTCGGAGGGGGTCCCGGGCCTCCTGGTGTGCAGCGGCTCGACGGAAACCCCAGACCTGGCAGACCGATCAGACCTCCTGCTCCCGGGCCCGGAATCAGTGGTCCAACTCCTGAAGACCCTGTCGGAGACCCTGTAGCCCACAGCCCCGAAGGAACGCGCCCCGAAGGGGCGCGTGACAAGGGGCGCGGGGAACTGCGCGAGAAGCGAGCACGGCCCGCAGAAGAGGAACCGCCACAGGGGCGCGCCCCGAAGGGGCGCGGGGAACGGCGCGACCAGCCCCCACGGTCCGCAGCAAAACACCTGGGCAGCCCGCAGGGGCGCGTCCAGGGGGGCGCGGGGAACTGCGCGAGAAGCGAGCACGGCCCGCAGAAGAAGAACCGCCACAGGGGCGCGCCCCGAAGGGGCGCGGGGAACTGCGCGACCAGCCCCCACGGTCCGCAGCAAAACACCTGGGCAGCCCGCAGGGCGCGTCCAGGGGGCGCGGGCAACGGCGCGAGCAAGCCGGCACGGCCCGCAGCCACTCCCCGGCCGCCCGCCAGAGGGCTTAAGGGAACGGGCGGGGTGGGGAACCTCAGCCCCGCAGAGCCTCCAACTGCTCCAGGAACCACCGCTGCGGCGACAACGCACTCCCCGCAGCAGCGAGCCGCTTACTACGAGCCCCCCGCTCCTCCACCCCCATCGACAACGCCTCGTGCAACGCGGAAGCCGTCCCCGAAACGTCGTACGGATTCACCGACACCGCGTCCTCCCGCAGCTCCTCCCACGCCCCCGCCTCCCGCGACAGCACCAGCGCACACCCGTCGTCGGAGACCACCGGCACCTCCTTGGCCACCAGGTTCATCCCGTCCCGGATGGGGTTGACGAGGGCCACGTCCGCGAGCCGGTACGCCGCGAGGGAGCGGGCGAAGTCGTCCTCGACGTGGAGGATCACCGGAGTCCAGTCCGGCGTCCCGTACGCCGAGTTGACGGCCTCGGCGAGCCGGGACACCTCGGCCGTGTAGTCCCGGTACACCGCCAGGTCCTGCCGCGACGGATAGGCGAACGCCACGTGCACCACCCGCCCGCGCCACTCGGGCCGGTCGGCCAGCAGCTGGCGGTAGGCCAGCAGGCCCCGCACGATGTTCTTGGACAGCTCCGTGCGGTCCACCCGCACGATCGTCCGGCGGCCGGGCCCGATCTGCTTCCGCAGCGCCGCCATCCGCTCCTCGACGTCCGGCTCGTGGGCGCGCCGCCGCAGGAACTCCGCGTCCGCGCCGAGCCCGTGCACCCCGATCCGGGTGGCCCCGGTGCCGCCCAGCACGTCCGCGCAGCAGCGGCTGAACGCGTCGGCCCAGCGCCGGGTGAGGAAGCCCAGCCGGTCCGCGCCGAGCATCCCGCGCAGCAGCTGGGCGGCCACGTCGTCGGGGAGCATCCGGAAGTACTCCGGCGGCGCCCACGGGGTGTGCGAGAAGTGGCCGATCCGCAGGTCGGGGCGGAGTTCCCGGAGCATGCCGGGGACCAGGGCGAGGTGGTAGTCCTGGACGAGGACGGCCGCCCCGTCCGCCGCGTCCTCGGCCAGCGCCGCCGCGAACGCCCGGTTGTACGTCTCGTACGCGGCCCACCGCCGCCGGAACTCCGCGTCGAAGACCGGCTCCAGGGGCGTCTGGTACAGCATGTGGTGGACGAACCACAGCACCGAATTGGCGATCCCGTTGTACGCGTCCGCGTGCACGTCCGCGTCGATGTCGAGCATCCGCACGCCCGCCTCGTCCGCGCTGCCGCGCCGCACGGCCTCCCGGTCGCCGTCGCCGAGCGCGGCGCACACCCACAGGGCGTCCGCCTCGCCGCCGATGGCGGACAGACCGGAGACCAGCCCGCCGCCGCCGCGCCGGGAGGAGAGCGTCCCGTCGGGTTCGAGGGCGTACGAGACGGGGCCGCGGTTGGACGCGACGAGAACCTGGGCAGCGCGCGCGGGGACCATGGAGACGAACCTAGCCCGTCCCCGAATGCCTCAAACGTGCGAAGCCCGGGACGGCCCCCGACGGCCACCGGCCGCTCAGCCGCCCGGCGCACGCCGTACGGGTCCGCGCCACCCGGCGCACGGCGTACCCGTACGCGCCCGCGCGGCGCACCTCGTACCGGTCCGCGCCACCCGGCGCCCCGCGCCCCCGACTACGCCGCCCGGTGCACCGCGTACTCGTCGATCTCGCGCATCGGGGGCCGTTCCTCGGTGTCCACCGCGTACGTGCGCGGCACGAAGCCGTCCTCGCCGCGTTCGAACTGGGTCAGCGAGGGGCGGACCAAGTGGGCGCGGGAGAGCCGCAGTTGGGCCGTGCGGTAGATCGCCGCGGCCATCCGGCCGAGCGCCTGCCCGTCCTGGTGGCGGTGTTTGCGCACGCCCACGTCCACCTGGGCCAGCGCGTCCAGGCCCACCGTGTGCAGCGCGTCCACCAGCAGCCCCAGCTCCACTCCGTAACCGACGGGGAAGGGGAGCCGCTCCAGCAGCGTGCGGCGGGCCGCGTACTCGCCGCCGAGCGGCTGCACGAAGCCGGCCAGCTGCGGCCAGTGCAGATTGAGCAGCGGCCGGGCCACGAGTTCGGTGACCCGCCCGCCCTGACCGGGGGAGTCGCCGAACGGCCGGTCGTACATCGCCTTGACGAAGTCCACGTCCGGATCGGTCAGCAGCGGGCCGACGATCCCCGAGACGAAGCCGGGGTCGAAGTCCTTCAGGTCCGCGTCGATGAAGCAGACGACGTCACCCGTGGTGACCAGCAGCGACCGCCACAGCACCTCGCCCTTGCCGGGCAGCGCGGGCAGCCGGGGCAGGATCGCGTCCCGGTGCACCACCCGGGCACCGGCCTTCTCGGCGACCTCGGCGGTGCGGTCGGTGGAGCCGGAGTCGACCACCACCAGCTCGTCCACCAGCGGCACGGCGTCGCTCATCAGCGCGCGCCGGATCGCGGCCACGATGTCACCGACCGTGGCCTCCTCGTCGAGCGCGGGCAGGACCACGCTGACCGTGGTGGCGGTACGGCGCTTGGCGGCCATGACCGCGTCCAGCGGACGGTCGGCGGCCGACCAGGAACGCCTGCTCAGCCAGCGCTCCACCTCTTCCAACACGGGCCCGGGCCTCCTCGTAGCGGTCCTGATGTGATCCATCTCGCGGTTCGGACGACTATCTCAACCGTCCGCGCCTTCGGTTACAGTCTTGAACAACGCGGATGGCCGTCGCATGTCGGGGGTCGTCGCGCGAACAAACGCCTGGGTCCCGGACCCAGTGCCACAGCGCTCATCCAGAGGGACTGAGGGAACGGCCCGTTGAAGTCCCGGCAACCCTCCTGCCGACCGCGAGGTATCGGTGGGGAAGGTGCCAATTCCGTCTCATGGCGAAATGCGCCATGGGGAAGATGAGGAGAAAGGGCCTCGCCATCATGGCTGTGCACACCGTCAGCAACGCCACCACCACCGTGAATCTCGGTCCCGCCGTCGCGCTTTCCTGCCGGGAATGCGGCGAGCGGTTCGACCTCGGCCCGATCTTCGCCTGCGCCCTGTGTTTCGGCCCGCTCGAAGTCGCGTACGACCTTCCCACGGGTGACCCCGAGGCGCTCCGCAAGCGCATCGAAGCGGGCCCGGAGAACATCTGGCGCTATGCGCCCCTGCTGCCCGTTCCGGCCAATGTGGCTGAAAAGCCCAACCTGAATCCCGGATTCACCAAGCTCGTCAAGGCCGACAACCTCGCCCGCGAGCTGGGTGTCACCGGCGGCCTGTACGTGAAGGACGACTCCGGCAACCCGACGCACTCCTTCAAGGACCGCGTCGTCGCGATCGCCGTCGAGGCCGCCCGCGCCTTCGGCTTCACCACGCTCTCCTGCTCCTCCACCGGCAACCTCGCGGGCGCCGTCGGCGCCGCCGCCGCCCGCGCCGGCTTCCGCTCCTGCGTGTTCATCCCGCACGACCTGGAGCAGGGCAAGGTCGTCATGGCCGCGGTCTACGGCGGCGAGCTGGTCGGCATCGAGGGCAACTACGACGACGTCAACCGCTTCTGCTCGGAGCTCATCGGCGACCCGCTCGGCGAGGGCTGGGGCTTCGTCAACGTCAATCTGCGCCCGTACTACGGCGAGGGCTCCAAGACCCTGGCGTACGAGATCTGCGAGCAGCTCGGCTGGCGGCTGCCCGACCAGATCGTCATCCCGATCGCCTCGGGCTCGCAGCTCACCAAGATCGACAAGGGTCTCCAGGAGCTCGTCAAGCTGGGTCTGGTCGAGGACAAGCCGTACAAGATCTTCGGCGCCCAGGCCGAGGGCTGCTCGCCGGTCTCCACCGCCTTCAAGGCCGGGCACGACGTGGTCCGCCCGCAGAAGCCGAACACCATCGCCAAGTCGCTGGCGATCGGGAACCCGGCGGACGGCCCGTACGTCCTGGACATCGCGCGGCGCACCGGCGGCGCGGTCGAGGACGTCGACGACGAGCAGGTCGTCGACGCGATCAAGCTGCTGGCCCGGACCGAGGGCATCTTCGCCGAGACGGCGGGCGGCGTGACCGTCGGCGTCACCCGGAAGCTCATCGAGAACGGCCTGCTCGACCCGGCCCTGACCACCGTCGTCCTCAACACGGGCGACGGCCTCAAGACCCTCGACGCGGTGGCGCCGACCACTGGACCGACCGCGACCATCCGCCCGAGCCTGGACGCGTTCCGCGACGCCGGCCTGGCCGGCTGACCCACCGCTCCGGAAGCACGGAAGGCAGAAGACATGAGCGTCAACGTCCGCATCCCCACCATCCTCCGTACGTACACCGGCGGCGCCGCCGAGGTCGCGGCCGAGGGGGCCACCCTCGCCGAGGTCATCGCCGACCTGGAGAAGAACCACACCGGCATCGCCGCCCGGGTCCTGGACGACCAGGGCAAGCTGCGCCGCTTCGTCAACGTGTACGTGAACGACGACGACGTCCGCTTCGAGCAGGGCCTGCAGACGGCCACGCCGGACGGCGCCGGGGTCTCGATCATCCCGGCCGTCGCCGGCGGCTGATCCGACGCGCCCCAAGGGCCCCGGAAGATACGCTGCGTTACCTGAATTGCCCCCTCCGCAAGCTAAGCGGAGGGGGCAATTCAGTGTGGTTGAGCGCGGTACAGTGGGGAAGTCCCCTTCGTTGTGCGTGCCGCATGCATATGAGAACGCGACGAACCGGCGTCGAGAAGCAGTCAAAGTGTTCGAGCATATTGCGCCTTAAGTGCGCTTTGCCCGGCCCGACTTGCCCCGGAATGCTGAATTTCGCGGCATTCCGCTCTTCCCCCCTGCCCTGAATTCTCGTCCGATTGACCTGTTGCAGAGGGCAGTTGGGCAGATACATTCAGCCGCGGTCGACGCGTTCCGGCGCACACCCTCTCCTGTCGGAGGGTGGAGGTCTGACCCGGGTCCGCGAAGTGCGGCTCCGTGCAAGGGCCAGTAATAGGGGAGTTAGGCATGGCTCAGGGCACCGTCAAGTGGTTCAACGCGGAGAAGGGGTACGGCTTCATCGCGGTCGACGGTGGTGCGGATGTTTTCGTCCACTACAGCGCGATCCAGATGGACGGCTACCGCACCCTTGAAGAAGGTCAGCGAGTCGAGTTCGAGATCTCGCAGGGCCAGAAGGGTCCGCAGGCGGACATGGTCAAGCTCGCCGCAAGCTGATCTCGGCGCGATCGACCACCGACGCACTCACGCACGTGGGGCCCGCATCCTCTGTAAATGGATGCGGGCCCCACGTGTGTGTCCGGACCCCCGCCGACGGCCCCGCCGGGGCGTCCGGGACCCGGCCGGGTCGGTGGGACGGCCTTGCACTCTCCTGGGTCGAGTGCTAATCATTGGGCTTAGCACTCTCCGAGTGAGAGTGACAGAACTTGGATCGGGTCGGTGAGGTCCGCGAGCCGCGTGGGAAGGAACCACAAGGCGCGCAGGCCGTCCGTCGCGGGCGCCTCCTCGATCCGGAGCAATCCACCCCTGTCCGGGAGGACCACTTCACATGGCCAAGATCATCGCGTTCGACGAGGAGGCCCGGCGCGGCCTGGAGCGCGGCATGAACCAGCTCGCCGACGCCGTCAAGGTCACCCTTGGCCCCAAGGGTCGCAACGTCGTCCTTGAGAAGAAGTGGGGCGCCCCCACGATCACCAACGATGGTGTCTCCATCGCCAAGGAGATCGAGCTCGAGGACCCGTACGAGAAGATCGGCGCCGAGCTGGTCAAGGAAGTCGCCAAGAAGACGGACGACGTCGCCGGTGACGGTACGACCACCGCGACCGTCCTCGCCCAGGCGCTGGTGCGCGAGGGCCTGCGCAACGTGGCCGCCGGTGCCAACCCGATGGCGCTGAAGCGCGGCATCGAGAAGGCCGTCGAGGCCGTCTCCGGCGCGCTGCTGGAGCAGGCGAAGGATGTCGAGACCAAGGAGCAGATCGCTTCGACGGCCTCCATCTCCGCCGCCGACACCCAGATCGGCGAGCTCATCGCCGAGGCGATGGACAAGGTCGGCAAGGAAGGCGTCATCACGGTCGAGGAGTCCCAGACCTTCGGTCTGGAGCTGGAGCTCACCGAGGGCATGCGCTTCGACAAGGGCTACATCTCGGCGTACTTCGCGACCGACATGGAGCGCATGGAAGCCGCGCTCGACGACCCGTACATCCTGATCGTCAACTCGAAGATCGGCTCGGTCAAGGACCTGCTGCCGCTCCTCGAGAAGGTCATGCAGTCGGGCAAGCCGCTCCTGATCATCGCCGAGGACGTCGAGGGCGAGGCCCTGTCGACCCTGGTCGTGAACAAGATCCGCGGCACCTTCAAGTCCGTCGCCGTCAAGGCCCCGGGCTTCGGCGACCGCCGCAAGGCCATGCTGAACGACATCGCCATCCTCACCGGCGGCACGGTCATCTCCGAGGAGGTCGGCCTCAAGCTGGAGAACGCGGGCCTCGACCTGCTCGGCCGCGCCCGCAAGGTCGTCATCACCAAGGACGAGACCACCATCGTCGACGGTGCCGGTGACAGCGAGCAGGTCGCCGGTCGCGTGAACCAGATCCGCGCCGAGATCGAGAACTCGGACTCGGACTACGACCGCGAGAAGCTCCAGGAGCGTCTGGCGAAGCTGGCCGGCGGCGTGGCCGTCATCAAGGCCGGCGCCGCCACCGAGGTGGAGCTCAAGGAGCGCAAGCACCGCATCGAGGACGCCGTGCGCAACGCGAAGGCGGCCGTCGAGGAGGGCATCGTCGCCGGCGGTGGCGTGGCCCTGCTCCAGGCTTCCTCGGTCTTCGAGAAGCTGGACCTGTCGGGTGACGAGGCGACCGGCGCCAACGCCGTGAAGCTCGCCCTGGAGGCCCCGCTCAAGCAGATCGCCGTCAACGGTGGCCTTGAGGGCGGCGTCGTCGTCGAGAAGGTGCGCAACCTGGCCGTCGGCCACGGTCTGAACGCCGCGACCGGCGAGTACGTCGACATGATCGCCGAGGGCATCATCGACCCGGCGAAGGTCACGCGCTCCGCGCTGCAGAACGCCGCGTCGATCGCCGCGCTGTTCCTCACCACCGAGGCCGTCATCGCCGACAAGCCGGAGAAGGCCGCCGCGGCGGCTCCGGGCGGCATGCCGGGCGGTGACATGGACTTCTGAGCCACGGCTCAGCGGTTCCAGGCTGTACGCCGAGGGCGGCACCCCCTGCACGGGGGTGCCGCCCTCGGGCGTTTCCGCCCGGCCCCGGCGGCTACTTGAGGCCGATCTCCGGGCCCACGGTGGCGACGTTGGTGAAGACCGAGACCGGGAACTCGGCGTTGCAGAACTTGTTGCCCGCCGAGACGATGCCGACGATCACGTCGCCCGCGACCAGCGGGCCGCCGGAGTCGCCCGAGCAGACGCTGTCGGTCCGGCCCTTGGTGGAGGTGCCGCACAGCTTCAGGGTGGGGTCGTCGGTCGCCATGAACGGGTCGCACGCGGCGGGCGCGGAGAGCGTCAGCGTGGCCTTCTTGAGCTTCTGGCCCAGGGTGTCGGTGGCGGTCAGGCCCCAGCCGTAGACGGTGGCGGTGCGGCCGTTCGCGTACAGCGCCGCGTCCTTCTTGGTCGCCACCCGCAGCGTCTTGTACGGGAGAGGCTTGTCGAGCGTGATGACGGCGGCGTCGTGCTCCAGGCTCCAGTTGTACTTGGGCGCCACCTTGGCCGACTTCACGTGCCGCACCTGCCCGGCCTTCGACTTCAGATCGGTGCGCCCGCCGATGACCAGGAGGCCCTTGGGGTCGGGCGAGTTCTTGACGCAGTGACCGGCCGTCAGCACCTTGTCCGGGGCGATGAGCGCGCCGCCGCACCACTGCGAGCCGTCCGGGTTCTCCAGGACGACCATGAACGGCGCGGCCTGCGTGGTGCTGCCCGAGCCGCCGTACACGGCGCTGGCGGGGGTGGCGGCGACGGCCACGAGGGCGGCGGCGGTGGTGACCAGACCACCCGCGAACAGGCGGCGGCGGGTGGTCTTGGAGCGCGTGGGCAGGGTCGTGGACATGGCTGTTCCCCGTGTTCTGGTGGGAGGTGGTGGGGGCCGGAGCGGCCGGTGCCCTCACTGTGCCGCCCGGCCCGGCCCGGCCGCCAGGGGCTCCGGATGATCAGGGACGCCGGAACGTTTCCACCCCTTTGACCTGCGAAAACGTCCAACCCTGGAACGCCGGGGTGGGACGGCAGCGGCCTAGTGGGAGGCCGCGTCGCAGCGGCCTTCCGAGACGTTGACGAAGAGGTGCACGTACGAGGAGCGGTATCCGGGGGGTGCGCCCGGCGGGGGCGCAGAGTCCACCGGGACCTTCGAGATCCGCAGACAGAACGCGGCGTCGGTGCCCGGCCCGGTCACGGTGTAGTCGTCGGCGTCGGGACCGCCCGCGCGGGAGACCAGGGCGCCGGGCCCCTCGCCGGTGTCGTCGATGGCCTTGTCGATGTACATCTCCAGCCCCAGGAACCGGTCGTAGACGACCGGCTCCTCCTGGAGCGCCTCCGCGGCTTGGCGCACCGCGCTGCGCAGCTCGCCCGAGCTCCAGTTGGAGCTGTCGTGGAGCCACCAGAAGCCGATGACCACGGCGGCCAGCGAAACGAAGATCATGGTGAGCCCGGCCGGGTTGCGCGGGTTGTAGGCCCGCCCCCCGCCCAGGCCCTTGCCCCAGCCGACCCGGATGAAGACGGGCTCCTCGCGGGGGTGGTCGCCGGGGTGGCCGGCGCGTCTGGCGGCGGGCCGGTCGGCGGGCTGGCCGACGGGTCGGTCACCGGGTTGGTCGTCGCCGGGTTGGCCACCGGGCCGGCCGGAGGGCCGGTCGCCCGGCTGTTCGGCGGCGCGGGCGGCAGATCGGTCGCCGGGCCGGTCGGCGGGCTGGCCGGCGGGTCGGTCGCCGGGGCTGTCGGCAGGTCGGTCGGCGGGGTGGCGGTCAGCTGGTGGGTCCGACTCGGTCATGACAAGGATCGTAGGACCGGCCGGGGCGCGCGGATCTTGTCCGTACGCTTCTGTGACAGCCCTGTGGCGGGCCGCGCCCCGGACCGGTCGCGGATCAGCCGCCGGACCCCGGCCGCTCCCCGCCGGGCTTTTCGGCGGCCCGCTCCAGCGCCGCCCGCAGCCGGCCGTCCGACTCGGCGAGGAGCCGGGCCGCGGTGGCCGCGTCGACCTCGCCCAGGATCGTCAGGATCGCGTCCTTCACCTCGCCGCCGGTGGCCGCGAGGGCCGCCTCGATCGCGGGCTCGTCGGCGCCGGTGGCCAGCGCCACGATGTGCCGGGAGCGGGCGCGCAGCTTCTCGTTGGAGGCGCGCACGTCCACCATCAGGTTCCCGTACGTCTTGCCGAGCCGGATCATCGTGATCGTCGAGATCATGTTGAGGACGAGCTTCTGCGCGGTGCCGGACTTCAGCCGGGTCGAGCCGGTCAGCAGCTCGGGCCCCACCACCACCTCGATGCCGTGCTCGGCGGCGGCGGCGAGCGCCGAACCGGCGTTGCAGGAGAGCCCCACGGTCAGCGCCCCCCGCGCGCGGGCGTGCTCGACCGCGCCGACCGCGTACGGGGTGCGGCCCGAGGCCGAGACGCCGACGACGGTGTCCAGCTCGGTCAGCCCCAGCGCGTCCAGATCGGCCGCCGCCAGCTCCCGGGAGTCCTCGGCGCCCTCGACGGCCGAGGCGATCGCGGCCGGGCCGCCCGCGATCAGCCCGACGACCTGGGCGGGGTCGGTGTTGAAGGTGGGCGGGCACTCGCTGGCGTCCAGCACGCCGAGCCGCCCGGCGGTGCCCGCGCCCGCGTAGACGAGCCGGCCGCCGCGGGCCATCCGCTCGGCGGTGGCGTCGATGGCGGCGGCGATCTGCGGAAGGCGGTCGGCGACGGCGGCGGGTACCGTGGCGTCCTCGCCGTTCATGATCCGGGCGATCTCGGCGGTCGGCAGCCGGTCGATCCCGGCGAGCTCGGGCCGGAACGCCTCGGTGGTCAACGCGGCCAGCTGGGCGCGGAGTTCCCCGTACGTGGAAGTCATGGGAGCGCTGCTCTTTCCGTACGTGTGCGAGGCACCCGGGGTCAGCGGGTGCGCGGGCTGTGGCGGTGGGCGAGGGCCTCGTAGGAGGCGGCGAGCGCGGGGGCGGCCGTCTCGTACGTGCGCTGGGCGATGCCGATGAAGAGGCAGTCCACGACGAGGAGCTGACTGGTCCGGGACGACATCGCGGCCGGGCGCAGCTCGCTCTCGCGGGCGGTCGACGTGGTCAGTACGTGGTCGGCGTACTGGGAGACGGGGCCGTCGGGGCGGCCGGTGATGGCGATGGTGGTGGCGCCCCGGTCGAAGGCCACCCGCAGCGGCTCGATGACGTCGCCGGTGGAGCCGGAGTGGGTGATGGCGACGGCCGCGTCCCCGGCCCGCAGCTGCACCGCGTTGGTGACGGCGAGGTGCGGATCGGTGTGGGCGTGCGCGATCAGCCCGATCCGCAGCAGCTTCTGGGCGAGGTCCTGGCCCACCAGCGAGGAGGCCCCGACGCCGTAGATGTCGATGCGGCGGGCCTGGGCGAGGGTGGCGACGGCGGCGCCGAGCTGGACGGTGTCCAGGGCGGCGGCGGTGTCGGCGAGCGTCTGCTGCTCGTCGTGGGCGAGCTTGGCGACGACGTCCGCGATCGGGTCGTCCACCGCTATGTCGGCGGTGACGGCCGGGGCGCGCCCGGACTGCTGCTGGGCGGCGAGCCCGGCGAGCGCCAGGCGCAGATCGCGGTAGCCGGGGTAGCCGAGCAGCCGGGCGGTGCGGACCACGGTGGCCTCGCTGGTGCCGGTGCGCTCGGCGAGGCCCGTGACGGTGAGGGCGGCGCACCCGGCCGGGTCCTGGGCGACGGCCTCGGCGACGCGCTGCATGGAACGGGTCATGGAGGGCGCCAGGGTGCGCACCTTGGCCGCGAGCGCGGCGGGCGGGGGCGGCGCCTCGCGGCCGGTGAAGGTTTCCTTCACGTCATGGTTCACCCTTGAAAGATATTTTCGCAGGTGGGGCGGGGTCAACCCTCCGGGAGCGGGCGGGCGCGCGGGGCCACAGGGGTGACAATGGCTGCATGGACGACGTCGACCCCCTGGAGCAGTCCCTGCACGCGGCCCGCGCACTGGTGCTGGCGGACCTGGCCGCGCGCGAGGTGGCCTGGGCCGACGTGGTCTCGCTGGTCGAGGACGCGGTGACGCACCGCCGCTGGTGGGTGGAGCAGTGGCCGGACGGCGCGGCGTACGTGGCGGGGCTGGTCGCCCAGGACGTGCAGGACGCGCTCCTGGAGAAGTACGGCCGCTGGCCGATCTGCCCGGTGTGCGACGCCGGTGACCCGCACGCGCTGGACGTGGAGCCCGAGCTCGGCCCCGACCCGCACTGGGTGTGCGGCAAGGCGGGCGTGACGGTGGCCCCGGTCGGCGGCCTCGGCGCGGGCCCGGCCGCATGACGGTCTACATCGACCCCCCGACCTGGCCGGGCCACGGCCGCATGTGGTCGCACCTGGTCAGCGACGTCTCGTACGAGGAACTGCACACGTTCGCCGCGGCCATCGGCTGCCCGCCGCGCGCCTTCGAACGCGACCACTACGACGTCCCCGAGGCGCGCTACGCGGACGCGGTGCGGGCCGGGGCGGTGGAGATCGGCTCCAAGGAACTGGTGCGCCGCCTGACGACCGCGGGCCTGCGCCGGCCGAAGGGGCGGCCGGCGCGGTAACGGCTCACCCCGTCAGCAGTGCCAGCTCCGTCGTCAGGTTCTCGCGTGCCCTCGCCTCCCACTCCCTCGTGCCGTGCGGGGTGCGGAACAGTCTCGGCAGGGACAGGAGCTGGCGCAGGACCGCGGCGCGGCCGGTGCGGAACGCCTCGTCGGGGACGAAGGCGTACTCCTCGCGCACGGCCGCCGCGTACGCCGCGTACGCCTCCTCGTCCCCGGCCAGCACCGCGAGGTCGGCGTCGCACAGGACCTCGCCGTCGGTGTCGCCCTCGTGCGGGTCGTGGGTGACGGTGAGGCGGACCAGGCGGGCGACCTCGGCGGTGTCGGCCCGGCCCAACCCGGCCTCCGGCAGGGCCCGTTCGGCCTGTGCCGCGCTGCGCTCCTCGTTCTCGGAGCGGTCCGGGCGGTAGACGGCGTCGTGGAACCAGGCGGCCAGGCGCACGAGTTCGGGGGAGCCGGCGTGCCCGGCCAGGGTGTCGACGTGGCGCAGCACCGCCGCCAGGTGGTCGGCGGTGTGGTACGCGCGGTGCGGCTCGGTCCACTGGGCGAGCAGGCGGTCGGCGTACGGGTCCGGGTCCGGGCCGGGGCCGCCCCGGGCGGCGGTGAGGGTCCGGTTCCAGCGGGCGCGGAGGTCGTCGAGGTCGGCCATGGGTGCGAGGGTAGCCAGTGCCGCGCCCCGCGCCGCTTCGGACCCTCGGGGTAACCCCCCGGCCCGGCCGGGGGCGCGCCGGATGGGGCGGGGGGCCGTTCTCCGCGAGGGTGGAGCCATGGATGCCTCGCTCTCCCGCCGTGGTCTGCTGTCCGTCGCCGCCCTCGCCGCCGCCGCTTCCGTGACCGGCCTGCCGCGCGCCGCCGCCGCGTCCGGCGCCGCGCCCGCCCGCCTGCGCCTCACCCTGCCCGCCCCGACCGGCCCGCACCCTGTCGGCACCGTCGCGCTGCGGCTGGTGGACCGGGCGCGGCGCGATCCCTGGGTGCCGTCGCGGGGCCGGCGGGAGCTGATGGTGAGCGTGCGGTACCCGGCGCGGGACGTGCGCGGGTACCCCCGGGCCCCGCAGATGGCGCCGGGCGAGGCCGCCGCGTACGACCTGGCCAGTGGCCTCGGCGAGGACCTGCCGCCGGGCCGCGTCGACTGGGCGGCGACCCTCAGCCACGCGCACACCGGCGCCCCCGCCGCCGGTGACCGCCTGCCCGTCGTCCTGTACTCGCCGGGCGCGGGCGACCCCCGCACGCTGGGCACCGACCTCTGCGACGAACTCGCCTCGCACGGCTACGCGGTGGTGATGGTCGACCACACCCATGACGCCGGGGCGGTGGAGTTCCCGAACGGCCGGGTGGAGCGGACGGTGCTGTTCGACGAGTACGCGCGGGCGCGCAAGAAGGGGCCGAAGGCGCTGGTCGCGTTCTTGAAGAAGGTCGCGGACGTACGGGTCGCGGACGCCCGTTTCGTACTGGACCGGCTCGGGGCGCTGCCCGGCGGCCTCGGGGCGCGGCTGGACCCGTGCGCGATCGGCATGTTCGGCCAGTCGGCGGGCGGCTTCGCCGCCGCCCAGACCCTGCACGACGACCGCCGGGTGCGGGCCGCGCTCAACATGGACGGCGTGATGGGCTACACCCAGCGCGACGACGACCCCTCCCACCCCTCCACGGTCGCCACCGACGGCGTGGACCGCCCGCTGCTGCTCATGGGCATGGAGGGCGACGACCACCACACCGTGGCGTCCTGGGGCGCGGCCTGGGAGCACAGCACGGGCTGGCACCGCGACCTCACCCTGACCGGCGCGGCCCACGCCTCCTTCACCGATCTCCAGTACCAAGTGCCGCAGATCGTAAGGGGGTTGGGCCTGGACGACTCCGTCCGCACCAAGAACGTGGGCAGCCTCGACCCGGAGCGGTCGGTGGCCGCGCAGCGGGCGTACGTGAGGGCCTTCTTCGACCGGTGGCTGCGGGGCGGGGACCCGGCGGGGCTGCTGGACGGGCCGTCGGCGCGGTGGCCGGAGGTGCGGTTCGTGGCGTGAGGGGCCCGCGCGGGGCTGGGCGGGGATCGGGTGGGTGCGGGGAGGGCTCCGGCCCTCCTCGCACCACTCCCATACCCCTAGGTGGTATCTGATCCGGCCGTTTCGGTTTTGGTGTCCATGCGGCTGGGCATGTCGGCGCGTAGGCTTGTTATTGGACTAGACCTGTCGACGTGTAGGCAGCCGAGGAATTGGGGTCAGATGAGCAACCGTGCACTGCTTGAGGTGATCGCTCTCGACGCGGAGGACGCGCGCGCGGCGCAGGCCGGCGGGGCGGACCGGCTGGAGCTGGTCACCGACATGGCGGCCGACGGACTGACCCCCTCCCGCGAGGCGTTCGCGGCGATCCGCGCCGCCGTGGACATCCCGCTGCGCGTGATGCTGCGGGCGGCGGACGGCTTCGCCGCCGGTGACGTGGACGCGCTCGTCCGCGACGCGCGGGCGCTGCGGGCCGAGGGCGCCGACGAGTTCGTGCTCGGGTTCCTCGACGAGACCGGGGCGCCCGACATGACGGCGGTGCGGGCGCTGGTGGCGGAGCTCGACGGGTGCCGGTGGACGTTCCACCGCGCCATCGACCGGGCGGCCGACCGCGACGCCCTGCGCAAGGAGCTCTCCGGCCTGGCCGGGCTCGACACGTATCTGACGGCCGGGTCGGCCCGGGGCGTCGACGACGGCCTGACCACGCTGGTCGCCGAGGCGGGCCGGGCGGGGGAGCCGGGCTACGAGCCGCGCATCCTGGTCGGCGGCGGGCTGCGCCTGGACCACCTGCCCGAGCTGCTGGCGGCCGGGGTCGACGCGGTCCACATCGGCGGCGCCTCGCGCCCCCACGGCTGGGACGCGCCGGTGGCGGCGGAAGCGGTCGCCGAGTGGCGCGGGGCGCTGGACGCGTAACGGGCGGACCGGCGGGGCGCGCGACGGGATCACCGGGCGAGGGGCGGGCCGCCGGGCCTGCCGCCCGGGTCGCCGGGCCTCCCGCCCGGGTCACGGGGGCCGTCGCCCGGGTCGCCGGGTTTCCCGCCCGCGCCACCGGACCCGTCGCCCGGGTCGCCGGGCCTCCCGCCCGCGCCACCGGACCCGTCGCCCGGGCCGCCGGGCCTCCCGCCCGGGTCGCCGGGTTTCCCGCCCGGGTCACCGGACCCGTCGCCCGGGTCGCCGGGTTTCCCGCCCGCGCCACCGGACCCGTCGCCCGGGTCTCAGTGGCCCTTCCCCACGCCCACCTCCACCCCGGAGACCGTCGCCACCACGCCCTTCTCCTCCACCCGTACGTCCCGCACCCGCAGTGCCCGCGCCTCCCTCGGGAGCGTGAACGAGAAGGACAGGCGGTCGGAGAGCTCCGGCGGGCGCAGTGCGATCAGGCCGGTGATCAGCTTCGGGTCGATGCCGATCCGCGACAGCAGCCAGGGGTGGTCGACGACCACGTCGACGAGGTTGACCCCCATCAGCCGGTCGACGAAGCGGGGCGAGCCCGTCAGCTCGTGCAGCTTCGTCTCGTTCCGCAGCGCGAGGTCCACGTCCTGCTGCGGCACGCCGAGCCGTTTCACCACCGCGGGCACCGACAGCAGCGACTTCACCCGGGCGGCGTCCCGGCTGAGGAGCTCGGCGGACTCCCGGTGCAGGGTCAGGCCCCGGTTCCGGCCCGGCCGGTAGGTGGCGATGCCCGGCACGTCCAGGCTCATCCCGTCGACGTCGGTGGCGAGCCCGCTGTCGCCGACGAGCCGCACCTGGGCCCGCGCCCGTACGCGCAGCCGCTGCCCGGCGACGGCCAGGCTGCCGTCCGCGCCCACGGTGTCGTCGCCGATCCTGCTGAACTTCAGCTGGGAGGCGGTGAGTTCGCGGTTCATGTCGTCGAAGGACAGGGTGATCCGCCCGTCCAGGCTGCCGACGACCGCACTGCCGATGTCGTCCGGCAGATCGCCCGTCAGCTTGATGTCCCGCGCACTGGCCTGCACCTTCGTGAGCGAGACCCGGTCGGCGGCCACGTGCGGGACGGTGACGTCCACCCGCGTCAGACGCTTGTCCAGGACCTGGGTCAGGAACGGGAATCCATGGATGTCCACCTGCGGGGCGGCCACGAGGTGGAGCTGGTCCTGGAGCGCCCGCTGCGCCTTCTTCTCCGCGTACATGGCCGCGCACCGGTCCGCGAGGACCAGGAACCCGGTGCACACGGCCAGCGCGCACAGCAGCTTCGCCAGCCGGGGGAGTGCGGCGAACGGGCCGCGCCGCCGCCGTCGGCTCCGCCTGGCGCGGCGGCCGTGGGAGCGCCGGTGGTCGGGCGGCGACCACGGCTCCTCGTCCGGTTCGGCGTGGAGCCGGCTGAGGTCGAGCGGCAGGATCCGGGGCGGGGGCGCGGGCTCCGTGCCGGGCTCGGGGTCGGCCAGGGCGGCCAGTTCGTCGTAGGGGTTGCGCGGGCGGGACGGCATGCGTGTGGGGGGTCGCATCACCTCATCCCATCACATGTGCAACCGTCGTACGCGTGTGGCAACGGTGACATGGGCCTCACCCCGGCACAACGCCCGGGAAGGGGCGGCCAGTTGCCCGCCCGCCCCTTCCCGTACGCCTACCTGCTCACTTCCAGAAGAGGCCCTGGCCCATGGTGAACGGGTCGCCCCAGTACTCCGCCGACGCGACCTTGGTCGCCGCCGAGGGGGCGAGCGCGATCGCGCAGCCCTTCTGGGTCTTGCCGTTCGTGAAGCCCTTGGGCAGGGAGTCGCTCGGGCACTTGTCGAAGCTGCCGATGACCATCAGGTCCTGGGCCTCGCTGCCGTCGCCGAGGTGACCCTTCATATGGCTGACGGAGGCGTACGCCAGGTCCGTCGTGCCGACGTTCTTCACCGTGTAGCGGATGTAGTACGGGACCTTCCCGCTGACCTTGTCGCCCAGCTTGAGCGGCGCGAGGTCGGCGGCGCTGCCCTTCTCGATCGCGTCGACGGTGAGGGAGATCTCGCCCTTGGTGGTCGTCCCGTACGTGAACGGGAACTGCGCCGCCTCACCGATCTTGAACGTCTGGCCGCCCTTGGCCTGGGCGCCGCCGCCACCGGTACCGCCGCCGCCCGCGGGCGCCGACGGCTTGTCGGAGGGCTGGGACGACGGCTGCGACGACGGCTGGGCGGACGGCGCGGACGACGTGGGCGTCGCCCCGCCGACCGGCTTGCCCGCGTCGTCGTCGCCGTTGCACGCGCTCAGCGCCAGCGAACCGACGACCACCAGACCGACCGACGCCAGCTTGACCCGGCCGCTCCGGCGCATGACAGAACTGCTCACTGTTCGCACTCCCCCGTTGAAGTGTTGCTCAGACGTGTTGCTGTGGACCGCCTTTGCGATCTCTGCGAACAGAGTTCCTAATGCAGATCAACGGGGGGCCGCCAGCGCGATGACCGAAATGCCGGGGGCCGTGGCCGATTCATGACCCGACCCATACGAAACCACTACGCGGCGGGCGCCAGCCGCTCCGGCAGCGGGCTCGCGTGGACCACCGTCAGACCCGAGACCGCCCGGGTCAGCGCCACGTACAGCCGGCGCAGCCCGGTCCGCTCGTCCGGCTCGCCGTCGACCACCGCCGCGGGCTCGTCCAGGACCACGTAGTCGTACTCCAGGCCCTTCGCCAGGGACGCGGGCACCAGCGTGAGACGGGACTCGGCCGTCGTCTCCTCGCCCGGGTCCAGGAACGCCAGGCCCGCCGCCGTCAGCGCCCCGGCCAGCGCCGGGACCCGCGCGTCCGCCGCGATCAGGCCGATCGAGCCCTCGTGCCCCAGCGCCTCGCGGCAGGCCGCCAGCACGTCCGCGTCCAGAGCGGCCGGGTCCGAGGCGCGCACCGCCAGCGAGCCCGGCGTCTCACGCACCGACTCCACCGGCGCCAGCCCCGGCGAGATCGACGGCAGCAGCCGCGAGGCGTACGCGATGACCTCGCGCGGCACGCGGAAACCGGCCGTCAGCTCCTCCACCACCGCGTCCGCCTTGCCCAGGTGCCGCAGCGCCTCGGCCCAACTCGCCGTCGCCCAGGGCGTGGTGCCCTGCGCCAGGTCGCCCAGGACCGTGGCCGAACCCGTCGAGCAGCGGCGGCCGACCGCCCGGTACTGCATGGGGGAGAGGTCCTGCGCCTCGTCGACCACCACATGGCCCAGCGAGTGGGTGCGCGCCACCAGGTCGCTCGCCTCGTCGATCAAGACCGCGTCCGCCGCCGACCACTTGGCGCCCTTCACGCTCCGCGCGGGTCTGGCCCACAGGATCGCCTTCTGCTCCTCGGCGCTGAGGACGCCCTCCGCGTGGACGGCCAGGAACTCCGGGTCCGAGAGCAGCCGCAGCACCAGCTTCGCCGGGTCGATCGGCGGCCACACCGCCTTGACCAGCGCCTTCACCGCGCTGTTGCGGGCCACCGCGTCCTGCACCCGGTCGTCGGGCGCCTCGCCCGCCTGCTCCATCCGTACGAGCACGGTGTGCGCGATCCGCTGCGGCAGCGCGTCCCGGGCGGCGCCGTAGCGGATGTCGCGCTCGCGCAACTCCTGGACGATCTCGGCCAGTTCGTACGCCGGGACCCGCCAGCGGCGCGAGCCGCGCACCACCACCAGCGGCTCGGTGGGCGGCGTCACGTGCGAGCGGACCGCGCGGCGCAGCACCTCGGCCATCCGGGCGTCGCCCTTGACGATCGCGGCGGGCGCCTCGTCGGCGCCCTTCACCTCGACGTGCGCCACCAGGTCGTCCACGGTCGCCTGCTTGACCTCCAACTCGCCCAGCGCGGGCAGCACTTGCTCGATGTAGTGCAGGAAGGACGCGTTCGGCCCGATCACCAGCGTGCCCGTGCGGGCCAGGCGCTCGCGGTGCGCGTAGAGCAGATACGCCACCCGGTGCAGGCCGACGGCGGTCTTGCCGGTGCCGGGGCCGCCCTGCACGCACACCGACCCGCCCAGCCCGGAGCGCACGATCTCGTCCTGCTCGGGCTGGATCGTCGCCACGATGTCCCGCATCGGGCCGACGCGCGGACGCTCGATCTCCGCCTGGAGCAGCTTGCTGGTGGCGGCCGTCTCGGCCGGGTCGCTGAGGTGCTCGTCCTCGTACGCGGTGAGGTCGCCGCCGGTGTAGCCGAAGCGGCGGCGCAGCCCGATGTCCATCGGGTCCTTCTTGGACGCCCGGTAGAACGGCTGCGACACCGGCGCGCGCCAGTCGATCACCATCGTGTCGCCGCCGGCGTCGTGCACGTGGCGGCGCCCGATGTAGAACTGCTCGCCCCCCGCGCCCTCCGCCAACTCCGCGCCCGGGGCGTGCAGATAGTCGAGCCGGCCGAAGAAGAGCGGGGTGTGCGCGAGGTCCGCCAGGGCCTTGATGCGGTCGTCGATCTGGCGCTGCAGGACGGCCGCGTTGACCCAGTTCGCGGTGACGTCCTTGATGTCGAGGTTCTCCACGTCCTCGCGCATCGCGCGCAGTGCCGCGCGGGACTCGGTGAGGTGGGCGCGCTCGCGGCCGAGGGGGTCTTCGGGGTCGTGCGGGGACACAGTTCTCCTCCGGAAGGGGCCCCTGCTCAAGAGCTCGGGGGCGGATCGGGGCTGCGGATCGCCTTGCGGCTTCGGCGGCCGGCCGGTTTCCGTCCGGGCGGCGGCGCTCCTCGGGAGGGAGGCGTGCGGGGAAGAGGGTGATTGTAGTCAGGGGCGCCCGGCCGGTCGAACGGATATTCCGGCGCGCGGGGCGCCCGGGCGGGGCCGTTCCCCCGGCCGACCCGGAGAAATCCCCGGGGCCCGGGGTCCTACCCGTAGGGGATGGCGTTGGACCAAAGGTGGACACGGGGGCGCCCGGGGTTCCGACCGCAGGGCGATGGAACGCGGGGGCCCCGGGAGCACCATGGATACATGAGCCCCGCAACCCTCACCCCCGCGTCCACCGTCCCCGGCCCCCGGGGCGCCACCGCCACCGGCGCCCCCCACTCCCCGCACCGCGTCGGCAACGCCCTGCGCGCCGCTAAGGCGTTCGCCGGGGCGGCCCTGAGCGTCGTGGTCCTCGGCGAGTACGCGGAAGAAGCAGGCGTACGCCGCCACCGCTGACCCGCCCCCGCAGTCCCACGCCCCCGGCCCGCTGAGCCCCGCGCAGTCCCCCGGCCGCCCGCCGATCCCGTCCCGTTCCGCAAGCCCCCGGCTGTCCCTTCGGCTCGCTGCGTCTGCGGCCGATCCCGCCCCGTCCCGCAGGCCCCGGCCGCCCCCGGCCCGCCGAGCCTGACACTGAGCCCGCGCCCGCGTGGCCCCCGCCCGCCGCCGAGCCGAGCCCCGCGGGCCCCCGGCCGCCTTCCGGGCCCCGCCCGTCGCCCGCGGGCCCACGCCTGCCCCCGGCCCGCCGAGCCTGTCCCTCTCCAGCCGGGTGATCGCCTAGGGTCGCGGCCGTGAAGTACCGGACCGTGGTCGACCGTTCACCCCGCGCCACCGGCGCCGTCCTGCTCGGGGTCTCCCTCCTCGCTCTCGTCGTGCTCTGCGTCGTCACGCGCGTTCCCATGGCGGACGCCCTGGTCTACCGGGCCGAAGGCGCGGCCGTCGTGGGCGGTACCGATCTGTACGGGTTCACCGTCACCCGCTGGCACCTGCCCGCCACCTATCCGCCGTTCGCCGCGGTCCTCTTCGTGCCGACCGCCTGGCTCCCGCCGCCCGCGCTGAAGGCCGCCTTCGTCGTCGGGAACGCGCTGCTGCTGGCCGTGCTGGTCCGGCTCTCCTGCCGGTTCGCCGGGCTCCCGGTCCGGTCCGGGCCCCTGCTGGCCGCCGTCGCCGCCGGCCTCTGGCTCGAACCCGTCTTCCAGACGGTGCTGTTCGGCCAGATCAACCTCGCCCTGACCTGCCTGGTCCTGGCGGACCTCACGGCCGAGCCCGCAGGCCGCCGCCGGGGCCTCGCCGTGGGGGTCGCGGCGGGCATCAAGCTCACCCCCGCGCTCTTCCTGCTGTACGCGCTGCTCACCGGGCGGCGCCGGGAGGCGGCGACGGGCGCGGCGGCCTTCGCCGGGACCGTGCTGCTCGGCGCGCTCGTCCTGCCCGCCGCCAGCGCCGACTTCTGGACCCGGCGCCTCTTCGAGACCGGCCGGGTCGGCAAGGCGTGGATCGTCGACAACCAGTCGCTCCAGGGGCTGTTCGCCCGGGTGCTGCACACCCCCGCGCCCGGCGCGCCCTGGGCGGTGGCGGCGCTCGCCACCCTGGCGGCGGGCCTGTGGACGGCGTGCCGGGCGCCCGACCCGCGCCGGGGCGCGCTGGCCGTCGCCGTCACCGCGCTGCTCGTCTCCCCGATCAGCTGGTCGCACCACTGGGTGTGGTGCGTGCCGCTGCTCGCGCTGCTGCTGGCCGAGGGCCGCCCCCGTACCGCCGTGGCCGTCGCGGCCGTCTTCACCGCGCGCACGCTGTGGCTGGTGCCGCACCAGGGGGAGCTGGACCTCCACCTCCCCTGGTGGCAGCAGCCGTTGGCGTCGCCGTACCCGCTGCTCGGGCTCGCCGTCCTCGGCGGTACGGCCTGGCGGGCCCGGCGCCGGGGCGCGGACGCCGGGCCGGGGACCGGTGCTCAGCCCGTCCCGCCCGCCAGCAGGTCGTCCGCGTCGACGATCCGGTACGCGTAGCCCTGCTCGGCCAGGAACCGCTGGCGGTGCGCGGCGAAGTCCTGGTCGATGGTGTCGCGGGCCACCACGGAGTAGAAGTGCGCCTGGTGCCCGTCGGCCTTCGGCCGCAGGACGCGCCCGAGCCGCTGCGCCTCCTCCTGGCGCGAGCCGAACGTGCCGGACACCTGGATGGCGACGGTCGCCTCCGGCAGGTCGATGGAGAAGTTGGCGACCTTGGAGACGACCAGCACGCTGATCTCGCCCTGGCGGAACGCCTCGAAGAGCTTCTCGCGCTGGGCGTTGCTGGTCTCGCCCTTGATCACCGGCGCGTCCAGGTGCTCGCCCAGCTCGTCGAGCTGGTCGATGTACTGGCCGATGACGAGGATCTGCTGGCCCGCGAACTTCTTCACCAGCGCCTCGGTGACCTTCCGCTTGGTCGCGGTGGTCGCGCAGAACCGGTACTTCTCCTCGGTCTCGGCCGTCGCGTACGCCAGCCGCTCCGCGTCGGTCAGATTGACCCGGACCTCGACGCAGTCGGCGGGGGCGATGTACCCCTGCGCCTCGATCTCCTTCCACGGCGCGTCGAACCGCTTCGGCCCGATCAGCGAGAAGACGTCCGACTCGCGGCCGTCCTCGCGCACCAGGGTCGCGGTGAGGCCGAGCCGCCGCCGCGCCTGGAGGTCGGCGGTGAACTTGAAGACCGGCGCGGGCAGCAGGTGCACCTCGTCGTAGACGATCAGACCCCAGTCCCGGGAGTCGAAGAGCTCCAGGTGCGGATAGACGCCCTTGCGGCGGGTCGTCAGCACTTGGTACGTGGCGATGGTGACCGGCCGGATCTCCTTGCGGGTCCCGCTGTACTCGCCGATCTCGTCCTCGGTCAGCGAGGTGCGCTTCACCAGCTCGTGCTTCCACTGCCGGGCCGAGACGGTGTTGGTGACCAGGATCAGCGTGGTCGCCTTCGCCTCGGCCATCGCCCCGGCGCCCACCAGCGTCTTGCCCGCGCCGCAGGGCAGCACGACCACCCCGCTGCCGCCGTGCCAGAACCCCTCGACGGCCTGCTTCTGGTACGGCCGCAGGCTCCAGCCGTCCTCGGCGAGCTCGATGGGGTGCGCCTCGCCGTCCACGTATCCGGCGAGGTCCTCGGCGGGCCAGCCCAGCTTCAGCAGCGTCTGCTTGATCTGCCCGCGCTCGGAGGGGTGCACGGCCACCGTGTCCGCGTCGATCCGCGCCCCCACCAGCGGGGTGATCTTCTTGGACCGCAGGATCTCTTCCAGGACCGGCCGGTCGGTGCTGGTCAGCACCAGACCGTGGCTCGGGTGCTTGCTGAGGGTCAGCCGCCCGTACCGGGCCATCGTCTCGGCGACGTCCACGAGCAGCGCGTGCGGCACGGGGTAGCGCGAGAACTCGACCAGCGCGTCCACCACCTGCTCCGCGTCGTGCCCGGCCGCCCGGGCGTTCCACAGCCCCAGCGGGGTCACCCGGTAGGTGTGGATGTGCTCCGGCGCCCGCTCCAGCTCGGCGAACGGCGCGATGGCACGGCGGCAGGCGTCGGCCCGCTCGTGGTCGACCTCTAGCAGCAGGGTCTTGTCCGACTGGACGATCAGTGGCCCATTCACGCGGTACACCCTCATTCCGGACGCGGCAGGTGGCGAAACCTCCAGTGTGCCCCAGCCGGTCAAGCAGAGGGGGTGGCCGCCGGGTCAGGCCGGGTCGTCGGCGAGCTCGGCCACGCCCGTGATCCGGTGCAGCGGATAGGTGCGGACCTCGTCGGCCGTGTGGTCGTACGCCGTCACGAAGCCGCCCTCCACCCGGACCGGGGCGATCACGCGCTGGCTGGCCGCGCCGTCCGCGTTCACATAGCCGATCCACAGCGCCGACCCGGTCAGCACGGCCGCCTGGACCGTCGCCAGCGTCTCGGCGGAGCTCGTCCGGGGCAGCCCGCCCGGCTCGGCGGCGGCCCGCCGGGGCGTCTCCTTGCGGACCACCGTGGCCGCCTCGTCGCCCGCCCGGACGGCCCGCACCGCGGCGCCCAGCAGCGTCTCGTCGGGCAGCGGCGGCCCGTCGGGCACGGGCACGGGCGCGCTGCGGGCCGGGGTGCGGCGGGTGTCGGCGCGGGTGATCACCACATCGCCCTCGGCGGACTCGGCGGCCGGCGCGTACCCCATCGCCCGCAGGCCGTCGAGGAGCGCGGCCGGGTCGGCCTGCGCGGCCAGCACCGTCGGGGCGAGCCGGCGCAGCCGCAGCCCGGCCGAGCGACGGTCGCCGACGATCTCGTCCAGGAGCGTGTCGTCGTCGCACCGCACGTACGCGGAGGCGGCGCCCACCCGCAGGTGGCCGTGGCGCCGGGCCACGTCGTCGATGAGGTAGCTGAGCGGCTGCGGCACCGGCGTACGGCTGTGCGCCGCCAGGAAGGCGTGCAGGTCGGAGGCCGACTGCCCGGCGTCCAGCGCCCGGCGCACCGAGGCGGGCGTGAACCGGTAGACGGTGGCGCCACCCTTCGACTCGATGTCCGCGAGCACGTTCAGGGCCGCCGCCAGCGGGCGCCGCAGCGGCCCCGGGGCGACCGCCGTCAGATCGGCCTGGAGCAGTACGTGGTCGACCGGCTCGGGCAGGTGCGGGGCGAGCGCGGCGGCGGCCGTCAGGGCCAGCAGCGAGGTGGTGGACTTCGCCGAGGCGGCCGAGGTGGCCGCCTCGCCGGGCGCGCCGCCCGCCGTGTGCACCGCGCCCAGCAGCGCCCGCCCGTGCCCCGACAGCGCGCCCCGGCCGGTCACCCCGAGCAGCTCGGCCTCGGCCAGCGTCCACCCGGCCAGGCGCGGGCGCAGGTCCTCGGGGCCGGTGCGGGCCGGGTGCTCCCAGCGCAGCCGGGCCAGCAGGGTGTCCGGGTCGGGCGCGGTGCCCTCCGGCAGGTGCGCCAGCAGGGTCAGCACGCGCCGGCGGACCTCCGGCGCCGGGGAGCGGTCCAGGTCCGGCCCGAGCGCCGACAGGGTGCGGGCGCGCGCGTCCTGGCCGCCGACCAGCCCCGGCGTACGGGTCGCGGCGAGCCAGGCGGCGGCGAGGCGCGACCAGCGCTCGGCGGGCGGCAGGTCCAGCCACTCGTCGTACGCGGGCGTCGGCGCGTACCGCTCGTCCGCCTCGCCGTCCGACGCCAACAGCCCGGCCGCGTAGGCGAGTTCGAGCCAGAAGGCGGCCGTCTGCTCGGTCGTGTCCAGGGCCGCCGCCGTGCGCTTGAGGTCGCGCACGCTCAGCCCGCCCGCGCGCAGGACGGGCGGGCCGCCCTCGTTCCACTCCGTCAGCAGGTCCTCGACGAGGGTGAGCGCGGTGAGCGCCTGGCCCGCGGCGGCCGAGTCCACCACCGGCGCGCGGTACTCGCGGGCCGGCGCGACGGCGGGCGCCAGCGGCTCCGGCGCCCGGTGCGCGCGCCCGGCGCGCAGATGCAGGGCGACCTCGCGGGGCAGCACCAGGGTGCGCGCGGACGTCGGCAGCAGCAGCCCGTGGTCGCGCAGCCAGCGCACGGGCGGCGCGGGATCCGCCGACACCTCCCCGTACGGCGGCCCCCACACCAGCCGGTCCAGCACCCCCAGCGCCTCCGGCGGCGCGGTGTCCAGGAGCGCGGACATCCGGACGCGGTCGGTGAACAGGGCGGTCAGCGCGGCGACCGCGGACACCGGGTCGTGCGTGGCGGGCAGCCCGGCCGCCCGCAGGATCTCCTGGACCCGCCCCGGCGACATGCCCGCCGTGGCCTCGGCGACGGTGGGGCCGAGGCCGGTGGGGGAGGGGTGGCCGGGGGCCGGGGCCAGCAGCTCGCGGGCCGTGCGCACCAGCCGCAGCCGTTCGTCCGGCCCCCACACCAGCGCCTGTTCGCGCAGCGCCGCGACCGCGCCCGGCAGCGCGGACGCCACGTCCGCGTTCCCGTCGTCGCCGGTCAGCAGGGTGCGCAGCACCTCGTACGGGGCCGGGTCGGGCGCCACCGCCAGGGCCTGCGCGGTCTGCAGCGCGAACAGGTCCAGCCGCTCCAGCGCCCGCACCACCGAGGCCCTCGTCCCGGCGCGGGTCGCCAGCTGGGTGAGGTCGTTGGGCACGGGGGTGAGCAGATCGGGGCGGGCGCGCAGCAGGGCGGCCAGGGACGCGTCGGAGCGGGCGCGCAGCGCCTCGGCGAGCGTGCGGGGGGCGGCGGATCCGGCCCCGGGCGCGGCGGTGCCCGCGCCGGACCCGGCGCCGCTCGCCTCGGTCGTTCCTTCGGGCACGTGCGCCTCCTGGTTGCGCTCGCCGGTCCCCATCCGCCCCACGGTAGCCGCTGCGCGCTACCGTCAGGGCAGGGAGGCGGCGGCGGGCCCCGGCGGGGCACGGAGGGGAACGTTGTGGGGATCGAGAGCGACCAGCTGGTCTACGACTACTTGAGCCGGGTCGGCGACCTGGCCCAGCAGCGGCAGCTGCCCTCGGGGACGCGGATGCGGCTGGTGACGTCGCTGCGGGACGAGATCGACCGCAGCCGGGCGAAGTTCGCCGGGGACTCCCCGGCCGCGGTGCGCCGCATCCTGGGCCGGCTGGGTACGCCGGACGAGGTGGTGGAGACCGTCGCCCGGGACGGCGCGTACGAGGCGCCGCCCGAGGTCGAGGCGGCCGGGCGGGGCGTGCCGGGGCAGCGGGGCGGGGGCCGGGGGCTGCCGAAGCTGTTTCCGCGCCCGCGCGCGTCGGCGCCCGCCGCCGCCGAGCCGGAGCCGCCCGCCCCGCGCACGGGCGCCTCGCCCCCGCACCTGGCCGGCATGGACGAACTCGGCCCGCAGGACGGCGAACCCGACTGGTGGCGCGTCGAGCCCGGACCGTTCGCGGGCGGGCCGGGGGAGACGGTCGCCGGGTTCGTGGGCGGGGTGGAGATCCCCGAGATACTGCGACCGCCGGTGAAGGAGGAGACCGGTGAGGGGGCGGCCGAGGGAGCCGAGGAGGCCGAGGAGGAGTTCGCCGAGGAGGACGGGGCGGAGGCGGTCGAGGCCGCGCCCGCCCGCCCCAACTGGCGCGCCCTGATCCCCGGCGGCCCCGCCCGCCCCCGCGCCCGCCCCCTCACCAACCCGCTGCTGCTCCTGTCCGCCGCGCTGCTGGTGGGGGGCGCGGTCCTGGGCAACTGGTTCGCGCTGGGCGGGGGCTGGCTGCTCGCGTACGTCTCGCGGCGGCTGACTCCCGCCGAGTCGAAGTGGGCCGTCATGGGACTGCCCGGGCTGACGCTCGCGGGCGGACTCGTCTGGCTGTGGGGCCGCCACGACGGCCGCTGGGGCGAGCCGATCCCCGACGGCGGGACGGGGGACGCGATGCACGGCCTGTGGCCGTGGCTGGTGCGGATCGCGGCGCTGTCCTCGGCGGCCTTCGTGGTCTGGCGCTCACAGCGCTCGCGCTGAGTCACGGGGAGACGCCGCCTCCGGCCGCGGCCCGGCGGGGCGCACGGTGACCCGCGGACCTGCGTGCCCGGTGGCCGTGCCCGCGCCGGGAGCGCCCCACAGCGGCCCCGAGCGCCGGGCGATCCTTCCCGCCCCCTGCCCGGGGGCACACCCCGGCCCTGAGCACCCGGGGCCCCGGCCGGGGCGTGCCGCACAGCGGGCACGCGCACCCAAGGGCCCGGGGTCCTGCCCGGCGGCCCCCGCCCGGCCTCCGGCCGCGTGCCGCGCACCGGCCCTGAGCACCCGGGGGCTCTGCCCGGCCTTTGGCGGGGGTGTTGAACAGCGGCCCTGAGCCACCGGGGAGTTCCGGGGGTTCTGCTCCGCCTGCGGCGGGCGTGCCGCACCCCGGCCCTGAGCACCCGGGGCCCGGGGTCCCGTCCGGCCCCGGCCGGGGCGTACGCGTACCCAAGGGCCCGGGGCCCCGTCCGGCCTCCGGCGGCGTGCCGCACACCTGCCCCGAGGACCCCGGGGTCCGGGGGCCCTGCCCGGCTGCCCCCGTGCGGCGCGCCGCACAATGGACCGCATGTCCCTCCCCGCGCACCCCCTCACCGTCGGCTTCGACCTCGACATGACGCTCATCGACTCCCGCCGCGGCATCCACGCCGTGTACACGCGGCTCGCGGCCGAGACGGGGGCGCACATCGACGCGGACGCGGCCGTCGGCCGGCTGGGGCCGCCGCTGGAGTGGGAGCTGGGGCACTGGTTCCCCGAGGAGCTGGTCCCGGAGATGGCGCGGCGCTACCGCGAGCTCTACCCGGCCCACGCCATCGCCCCCTCCCCCGCCCTGCCCGGCGCCGCCGAGGCGATCGGGGCGGTGCGCGCGGCGGGCGGCCGGGCGATCGTGGTGACCGCCAAGAACCGGCCGCAGGCGGGCCTGCACCTGACGCACCTGGGCCTGGAGCCCGACGAGCTGATCGGCGGGCTGTGGGCCGAGGCGAAGGCGGTGGCGCTGAAGGAGCACGGCGCCGCCGTGTACGTCGGCGACCACACCGGCGACGTGCTGGGCGCCCGTGCCGCGGGCGCGCTGTCGGTGGCCGTGGCGACCGGCCCCGTCGGCGCGGACGAGCTGCGCGCGGCCGGCGCCGACGTGGTCCTGGCGGACCTCACCGAGTTCCCGGCCTGGTGGAAGGGGTACGTGGACGGGCCCCGCTGAGGCCCCCGCCGGACCGGCCCTAGCTCGTGGTGCGGCGCTGCGCCGACACCGACGTCACCACACCGGCCGCGGCGATGAGGAAGCCCACCCCCATCAGCATGCAGACCCAGTACGCGGCGGGCGGGAACCGGGACGTGTGCAGGAAGAGCGGCGCCACCGTGACCATGGTGGCGACCGCGCCGAAGAAGAAGACGATGACACCGGCGCGAACCAGCCGGTCCCCGGTGTTCGACTCGTCCCTGGCCGAATTCGCTTGGGTTTCGTTACTCACTCGGTCAGGGTAGTTCCCTGCCCGTAAGGACCGGCCGGGACGTCTTGTCAGCAGCCTCTGGACCATTAGCCTTGGTCTCGGCGGGTCCTCATGGAGACCCGCTGCAGTGCTATCCAGAGCCGTTTTCACGGCGAGCCCCGCGCACCCGACGACGAGTACGAGGACGAGGACAGACGTGCCTACCGGCAAGGTCAAATGGTTCAACAGCGAGAAGGGCTTCGGCTTTCTCTCCCGCGACGACGGCGGCGACGTCTTCGTGCACTCGTCCGTGCTCCCCTCCGGGGTGGAGACGCTCAAGCCCGGCCAGCGCGTCGAGTTCGGAGTGGTGGCGGGTCAGCGTGGTGACCAGGCTCTCTCGGTGACGGTCCTCGACCCGGCGCCCTCGGTCGCGGCGGCCCAGCGGCGCAAGCCGGACGAACTGGCCTCGATCGTCCAGGACCTGACCACGCTCCTGGAGAACATCACGCCGATGCTGGAGCGGGGCCGCTACCCCGACAAGGCGGCGGGCAAGAAGATCGCCGGTCTGCTGCGGGCGGTGGCGGACCAGCTCGACGTCTGAGCCGCCCCGCCTCACCCGAAGCCGAGCGCGTCGCGGCCGAGCGGAGGCACCAGCCCCTCGGCCGCGGCCCGTGTGAGCAGGCCGCGCACCGCGGCGTAGCCGTCCTCGCCCAAGTCGTGGGTGAACTCGTTGACGTAGAGCCCGATGTGCTGGTCGGCCACCGCCGGATCCATCTCCTGGGCGTGCTCGCGTACGTACGGCCGGGACGCCTCGGGATCGTCCCAGGCCATCCGGACGGACGTCCTGATCACTTCGGCGAGTTCGCGCAGCTTCGGCCCGCCGAGCGAGCGGCGCGCGACGATGGCGCCCAGCGGGATCGGCAGCCCGGTGGTGGCCTCCCAGTGCTCGCCCATGTCGGCGAGCGCGTGCAGCCCGTACTCCTGGTACGTGAACCGGGCCTCGTGGATGACCAGTCCGGCGTCCACCCGCCCGTCCCGCACGGCGGGCATGATCTCGTGGAACGGCAGCACGACGACCTCGCCGACCCCGTCGGGCACCACGTCCGCGGCCCAGAGCCGGAAGAGCAGGTACGCCGTCGAGCGCTCGCTGGGCACCGCGACCGTCTTCCCGGTCAGGTCGACGCCCGCCTCCCGGGTGAGCACCAGCGGGCCGCAGCCCCGGCCGAGCGCGCCGCCGCAGGGCAGCAGGGCGTACTCGTCGAGCACCCAGGGCAGCACCGCGTACGACACCTTCAGGACGTCGAGGCCGTCCTCGCCGCGCTCGGCGATGCCGTTGGTGACGTCGATGTCGGCGAAGGTGACGTCGAGCTCGGGCGCGCCCGGCACCCGGCCGTGCGCCCAGGCGTCGAAGACGAACGTGTCGTTGGGGCAGGGCGAGTAGGCGATGCGCAGCGGCTCAGTCATGACCGTTCCAACTCTCCAGTACGGGCGGAAGCTTCCCGAAGGCGTCGGTGAGTGCCGCGAGCGCGTCCCCGATCCGCCAGGCGGAACGGTCGCGCGGGCCCACCGCGTTGGAGACCGCGCGGATCTCGGCGACGGGCGTGCCGTGCAGGGCCGCCGCCTCGGCGACCCCGAACCCCTCCATCGCCTCGGCCCCGGCGCCGGGGTGGCGGGCGGCCAGTTCGGCGGCGCGGGCGGCGGTGCCGGTGACGGTGGAGACGGTGAGGACCGGCGCGCACAGGGCGCCGGTGGCCGCGGCGAGGGCGGCGGCGAGCGCCCGCGGCGGCAGATGGGCGGACCGGCCGAACCCGAGCTCCTCGACGTCGAGGTAGCCGTCGGGCGTGTCGGCGCCGAGGTCGGCGGCGACGATCCGGGAGGCCACGACCAGCGATCCCACCGGCGCGGCGGGCCGGAACCCGCCGCCGATCCCGGCCGAGACCACCAGGCCGTACGGGGCGCGGGCCAGCGCGGTCGCGGTGGCGGCGGCGGACGCGGCGGGGCCGACCCCGCCCGCGACCACGTCGAAGCCGTCCGGGCACGCCCTCGTGACCGCGTCCCGCTCGGCGGGGACCGCGGTCACGACCAGGACGCGCACGTCAGCTGTCGTCGCGCTTGAGCGTGAAGCTCCACACCGACTTGGGCTTGTTCTTGTCGTTCACCTGAATGATGTTGATCTTCTTGGTCTTGGGCGCGGCGCTCTGCCCGCCGGTCGCGAACACGTCCGCGTTCGGGAACGAGCGGTACGTCTTGTTGGACGGCTCGGTGATCGGGTTGCCGTCGAGCACGGCCACCCACTTGTCACCGTGCTCGACGACGTCCGGGTCCACGCCCAGACGCAGGGTCGCACCCGGCGAGTAGTTGATCGTCTTCGACGTCTTCACGCTGCTGAGGCAGGTCGTGAGCTTTTCGTCGGACAGCACCTTGCCGTCGTTGCGGCAGGCGGCCTCGGCGTTCACCGAGCTCGTCCCGACCGTCACGGTCGCGAGGGGCGTCGGCTTGTCGCAGGCGGAGAGGACGAGGAGTCCCGCGGAGACGGCGCCGAGGGCGATGCCGGCCCGACGGGCCTTACCAGAGGTGAACGCAACGGTCATGAGCCGAAGGCTATCGGTCCCCCGTGATCACGCCACGCGCGGGTGTGGCGTGCCGCGCCGCGCGGAGCTCAGCAGCCCCCGTACGGAGGTGAGCGCGCCGACCGCGAGCAGCCCCGCCGCCACCGACATGCCCACCACCCCGTTCAGCGGCAGCACGATCCCTATGGCACCGCCCAGCACCCACGACATCTGCAGTGCGGTCTCCGAACGGGCGAACGCCGAGGTGCGCACCTCCTCGGGCACGTCGCGCTGGAGCATCGCGTCCAGCGACAGCTTCGCCAGCGCCTGGGTGAACCCGGCGGACGCGCCCAGCACCGCCATCAGCAGCCCGCTGAAGAAGGCCGCCGCGCACACCGCCGCGCCCAGCGCCGCCAGCAGCGCCGCCACGATGATGATCTCCGGGCCCCGGGAGCGCAGCAGCGAGCCCGCCGCGGTGCCCAGCGCGTTGCCGACGCCCGCCGAGACGCCCACCACGGCCAGCGAGACGGCGGCGCTCTGCCCGGACAGCGGATGCTCGCGCAGCAGGAACGCCAGGAAGAAGATCAGGAACCCGGAGAGGGAGCGCAGGGCGGCGTTGGCGATCAGCCCGTTCCGCACGGACGCGCCGACCGAGCGCAGCCCCGGCTTGCGCCCGCCGTGGTCGGACAGCCCCGCCTTGCTCTCGCCCTTGTCGGAGTCCACCTTGTGGTCGAGCGTGAAGGCCAGGAACGTGCCCGCCACGAAGACGCAGAACGCCCCGTAGAGCGGCCACTGCGGCCCGATGTGCTGCAGCCCCGCGCCGATCGGGGCGGCGGCGGCCGTCGCCAGCAGCCCGGCGAGCGTCACCCGCGAATTGGCTTTGACCAGCGAGAACCGTGGTGGCAGCAGCCGTGGCACGACCGCGCTGCGCACCACCCCGTACGCCTTGGACGCCACCAGGACGCCCAGCGCCGCCGGATACAGCTCCAGGCCGCCGGTGGCCACCGCGCCCGACATCGTCAGCGCGAGGAGCGCCCGGGCGAGCATCGCGCCCGCCATCGCGGCGCGCCGGCCGTGCGGCATCCGGTCGAGCAGCGGGCCGATCACGGGGGCCAGGAGGGTGAACGGCGCCATCGTGATCGCCAGGTACAGCGCGACCCGGCCGCGGGCCTGGTCGGTGGGGACGGAGAAGAACACGGTGGACGCCAGGGCCACGGTGATCATCACGTCGCCCGCGCCGTTCACCGCGTGCAGTTCGATGAGTTTGCCCAGGCCCGACTCACCGGCGCCGTGCGCGTGCGTCGCCTTTCGGATGGAACGCGCGGTGCCCGTGAAGGGTGTGTGCAGCGCTTTGCCGACCGTCCGCCCCGCCCTGCGGAGGGGACCGGCCTCGTCGGTGGACCTCGCGGTAGCCACATCAGTCATAGTGCCCCAACCCCGTCTGACCATGACGTACCGACGGGGATTCGGACCGGCAGGTGGGCCACGGGCCGGGAAGGGGGTAGCGTGACAGGCGCGCCGCCCGCGGCTGCCCATGGCCGCGCGCCTCTCCGCGATCCCGCAGAATGGATGGCGAAAGGCGCGCCCCTGATCAGCTCACGGCCCGGGCGCGGACGTCGACGCGGCCCCCTGGTCCGCTCCGTCCGCGACTCGTACGTACGCGGTCCCCGGCGCACCCGTGAGACGGCGTAGGAGAGAAGCGAGACCTGTGAGTGCTGCGACGACGCGAAGCCGTACCCCCGACCGCCTGTGCGCCGAAGCGGTCGACCTCGCCCGGGAGGCGGCCGAGGAGGCCGCACACCCCGGTGTGGTCGGCGAACATGTATCGGCCGTGGCCGAGGGCGACCGGGTCGTCACCCACTTCTTCGAGTGCAAGGAGCCGGGCTACCGGGGCTGGCGCTGGGCGGTGACCGTCGCGCGGGCCTCCCGCGCCAAGCAGGTCACCCTCGACGAGACGGTCCTGCTGCCCGGCCCCGACGCGCTCCAGGCGCCCGAATGGGTGCCGTGGAGCGAACGGCTGCGTCCGGGTGACATGGGCCCCGGCGACCTGCTGCCCACCGAGGCCGACGACCTGCGCCTGGAGCCCGGCTACAGCGGCGAGGACGCGCCGCCGCCGAACTCCGCGGTCTCCGAGGAGATGGCCGAGCGGGTCGAGGCCGAGGACGCGGAGCTGGTCTCCCGGCCCGACACCTCGCGCGGCTCGATCGCGGCGGTCGCCGAGGAGCTCGGCATGCGCCGGGCGCGGGTCCTGTCGCGGTACGGGCTGCACGTGGCGGCGGACCGCTGGGACGAGGCGTTCGGGGCGAAGACCCCGATGGCGCAGGCCGCGCCCGCGTCCTGCGTGTCGTGCGCCTTCCTGGTGCCGCTGGCCGGGTCCCTGCGGCAGGCGTTCGGGATCTGCGCCAACGAATTCGGCCCGGCCGACGGGCGTGTCGTCTCCCTGTCCTACGGCTGCGGCGGCCACTCGGAGGCCGCGGTCATGCCGAAGCCGCCGAAGCCGGCGGCGCCGGTGCTGGACACGGTGGGGGCGGATGCGCTGCTGCTGCGTCCGGTGGCGGACGGGGGCTCGGTGGAGGCGTCCCCCGACCGGGACTCGGAGGACCTGGGCCACTCATAGCCTCCGGGCCCGCCCGCGCGCCTTCTCGGTCCGGAACCTCGTCCGCGGGCCGGTCGGGGCTGGCCGCGCAGTTCCCCGCGCCCCTTTGGGGTGGGTTTTTGTCTGCGGGCCGGTGGGGGGCTGGTCGCGCAGTTCCCCGCGCCCCTGGAAACCCGTTTTCGTCTGCGGGCCGTGGTCGCTTCTCGCGCAGTTCCCCGCGCCCCTGGGAAACCGGCCTTCGTCTGCGGGTCGTGCTCGCTTCTCGCGCAGTTCCCCGCGCCCCTCGTGGGGCGGTGGGGGCTGGTCGCGTCGTTCCCCGCGCCCCTGAAACGCCCGTGGCCGAGCCGGCTGCTCCGGCTGAGCCGTACCCCCTAGGGGCGCGGGGAACTGCGCGAGTAAGCCAGCACGGTCTGCGGACGACAGCGGGGTTGGGGGCGCGGGGAACTGTGCGAGGAGCGATCGCCGGGCCGCAGACGTACATCCGGCTCATGAGGGGCGCGGGCAACCGCCGCCGGGCCGCAGGTGAACGCTCCACACCGGAGGCGCGGGCCCGGGAGGGCCGGGGGAGGGGTGGACGCGGTACCTTCGGGCTCAGGGTTCGGTGGACGCAAGAAGCGGAGTGCGCGCGTGATCGTGAAGGCGACAACGATCGAGGGCGCCGACCCGTTCGGCACGGCCCGGCTGCGCCGAGGCGTGGTGGACGCCTGGGCCGCCACCCCCGCCCGCTTCCGCGAGGACGCCAACGCCGAGGAGGACCTCGCCCTCGGCGGCTACCGCGACCGCCTCGTCGTGGAGCTCGCCCAGAACGCCGCCGACGCGGCGGCCCGCGCGGGCGTCCCCGGCCGCCTCCGCCTCACCCTGCACCCCGGCGCCCCGGGCGAGCAGCCGGTCCTGGCCGCCGCCAACACCGGCACCCCCCTGGACGCCACGGGCGTGGAGTCGCTCTCCACGCTCCGCGCCTCCGCCAAGCGCCGCGACGCCGGGACCTCGGTCGGCCGGTTCGGCGTCGGCTTCGCCGCGGTCCTCGCCGTCAGCGACGAGCCCGCCGTCGTCGGCCGTACCGGCGGGGTGCGCTGGTCGCTGGCCGAGGCCCGCGACCTGGCCGCCGAGGCCGCCCGCTTCAGCCCGGGCCTCGGCGACGAGCTGCGCCGCCGCGACGGCCACGTACCGCTGCTGCGGCTCCCGCTGCCCGCCGAGGGCAGCGCCCCCGAGGGCTACGACACGGTCGTCGTCCTGCCGCTGCGCGACGAGCCCGCCGAGGACCTGGTGCGCCGTCTGCTCGCGGAGATCGACGACGCGCTGCTGCTGACCCTGCCCGGCCTGGTCGAGGTCGTCGTCGACACCCCGGACGGCACCCGCGTACTGCGCCGCTCCGAGCAGGACGGCTACGTCCACATCGACGACACCCGCGACGGCCTCAACCGCTGGCGGACCGTCAGCGCCGCCGGGGCGCTGGAGCCCGCGCTCCTCGCGGACCGGCCCGTCGAGGAACGGCTGCGCCCGCACTGGTCGGTGACCTGGGCCGTCCCCGTCGATCTGGACGGCGCCCCCCAGCGCCCCCGCACGGCCCCCGTCGTGCACGCGCCCACCCCCACCGACGAGCCCCTCGGCGTACCCGCCCTGCTCATCGCCTCGCTGCCGCTGGACACCGCCCGCCGCCACCCGGCCCCCGGCCCGCTCACCGACTTCCTGGTGGAGCGCGCGGCCGAGGCGTACGCCGCGCTCCTCGGCGACTGGCAGCCCGTCTCCACCGGCACCCTCGACCTGGTGCCCGGTCCGCTGGGCCGGGGCGAGCTGGACGGGGCGCTGCGCGCCGCCGTTCTGGAGCGGCTGCCCCGCGTCGCGTTCCTGGCCCCCGCCGTGCCCTCCGAAGAGCTGCCCGCGCTGCGGCCGTTCGAGGCCGAGGTGGTAGAGGGCGCGGGCGCCGACACCGTGAAGGTGCTGGCCGAGGTGCTGCCGACGCTGCTGCCCGCCGGTCTGGAGCGCCGCGCCGAGCTGCGCACGCTGGGCGTGGGCCGGCTGCCGCTGGGCGACGCCATCGAGCGGATCGGCGGCGCCGAGCGCGCCCCCGAGTGGTGGTACCGGCTCTACGACACGCTCGCCGGGGTCGACCCGGACCGGCTCAGCGGGCTGCCCGTACCGCTGTCGGACGGGCGTACCGCCGTCGGCCCGCGCCAGATCCTGCTGCCGCTCGCCGACACCCCCGCCGACCTCGCCCGGCTCGGTCTGAAGGTCGCGCACGCGGCTGCCGCGCACCCCCTCCTGGAGAAGCTCGGCGCCCTCCCGGCCACGCCCCGGGCCGTGCTGACGACGGCTCAGGTGCGGGCGGCGGTCGCCGGGTCCCTGGACGGCGGGGAGATCTGGGACGAGGACGCGCCGGACGCCGACGAACTCGCCGAGACCGTACTGGCGCTGGTGCGGGACGCCGGGCTCGAACCCGGCGACGAGCCCTGGCTGGGCGCGCTCGCCCTGCCCGACGAGGACGGCGAGCTCGCCCCCGCCGGTGAACTCGTGCTGCCCGGAAGCCCGTTCGCGTCCGTCGTGCGCGCGGGCGAACTCGCCGAGGTCGACGCCGAGCTGGCCGAGCGCTGGGGCGAGCAGCCGCTGGCCGCCTGCGGCGTGCTGGCCACGTTCGCGCTGGTGCGCGCCACCGATGTGGTCCTCGACCCGGACGAACTGGAGCCCCGCGACGGCGACTTCGCCGAACCCGACGACGCCGGGCTCCTGGACGCCGTCGACGTGTGGTGCGAGGACCTGCTGGACCAGCTGCCGCACACCCCGGTGCCGCCGGTGGCCACCGAGATCGTGGCGGTCCGCGACCTCGACCTGGTCGACGACGACGCCTGGCCGCGGGCGCTGGCGATGCTCGCCCGGCCGCCGCTGCGGGACGCCCTCACCCAGCCCGTACGCGTCCTGCTGCCGGACGGCACGACCGAGACGGTCCGCCCGTACACGGCGTGGTGGCTGCGCGGCCACCCCGTACTCGGCGGACGCCGCCCGGCGGGTCTGCGCGCGGCGGGCTCCGACCCGCTGCTGTCCGGGCTGTACGAGTCGGCCGACGCGACCGGGTTCGACGACGAACAGGTCCTGCGGGCGCTGGGGGTGCGCACCTCGGTGGCGGCGCTGCTTGACGAGCCCGGCGGCGCGGCCGAGCTGCTCGCCCGCCTCGCCGACGACGGCCTCCCCGTCACCGGCGCCCAGCTCCACGCCCTCTACACCGCGCTGGCCGACCTCGACCCCGAGCAGGTCACGCTGCCGGACGAGCTGCGCGCGGTGGTCGACGGGGAGGTACGGGTGGTGGACGCGGCCGACGCGGTGGTCGCCGACGCGCCCGACCTGCTGCCGCTCACCGACGGGCTGCCGCTGCTGCCCGTCGCCCCGGCCCGGGCGGCCGAGCTGGCCGAGCTGCTCCAGGTGCGGCGGCTCGGTGAGACGGCGTCGGCCGAGGTGACGACGGTCGGCACGGAACACGAGGTGCCGGAGCCGGTACGGACACTGCTCGGACCGGCCGCCCCGCTCTCGTACTTCGAGCACGAGGAGCTGCTGGCGGGCGGCGTCGAGCTCGACTGGCGCCGCGCGCCCGACGGGGCCGTCCACGCGGCCACCCTGGAGGGCGTCGCCGCCGGCCTCGCCTGGGCGGCGGGCCAGTGGCCCCGCCGCTTCGAGGTGGCGGCCCTCCTGGAGGACCCGACCCGCACGACGGAACTGTCCCGGGCCCGCTGGTTCGACTGACCCCGGGTGCGCTTGGGCCCGCCCCCCCCGGCCGAGGGGCGATCTTGGCCGGGCCACCAGGGCCGAGCCGGCTGCTCCGGCTGAGCCGTACCCCTAGGGGCGCGGGGAACTGCGCGAGAAGCGGGCACGGTCCGCAGATGAAGGTGGGTTTCTTCAGGGGCGCGGGGAACTGCGCGAGAGGCGGGCACGGTCCGCAGACGGCATCGGGTTTCAGGGGCGCGGGGAACTGCGCGAGCCTTTGTCTGCGGGCCGGTGGGGGCTGGTCGCGCAGTTCCCCGCGCCCCTGGTGGCCGGCGGGCAAAGCCCCGGCCAAATGGGGCTGGTGGGACTGCGCACGTCTTTGTCTGCGGGCCGGTGGGGGCTGGTCGCGCAGTTCCCCGCGCCCCTATGGGGCCGGGTCATAGGCAATGCCCCGTGCCCCTGTGCGGCCGGGCCGCAGGCGCAGCCCCGTGCCCCTGTGCGGCCGGGCCGTAGAGAAAGGTCCGGCCAGAAGATGGTGCGGGCAGTGGACTACGCCGGCCACTTCCTCCCCACCCACCTCCACGCGACCTCCAGCAGCCCCGCCCCCACCACCGCGATCCCCACCGCGGCCCACGGCATCGTCGTCCCCACCAGCTTCAGCGCGAAGAAGCTCTGCAGCCACGGCACCGCCAGGACCAGCAGGAACGCCGCGCCCATCGCCAGTACGAGGGCGATCCGCCACCATGTGTACGGGCGGGCGATGATCGCCAGGACCCACATCGACACCAGGAACAGCGTCAGCGTCGCCGCGCTGGTCTCGGCCTCCCGCGCGCCGTCCCCCACGTAGTAGTGGCGCGCCAGCAGGTACGTGGCGAAGGTGGTGAGCGCCGCGATGACGCCGCCGGGGACCGCGTACCGCATCACCCGCCGTACGAAGTGCGGCTTGGCGCGTTCGGTGTTGGGCGCGAGGGCGAGGAAGAACGCCGGGATGCCGATGGTCAGCGTCGACAGCAGGGTCAGATGGCGCGGCAGGAACAGGTACTCCACCTGCGTGCACACCACCAGCAGCGCGAGCAGCACCGAGTACACCGTCTTGACCAGGAACAGCGTCGCCACCCGGGTGATGTTGCCGATGACCCGGCGGCCCTCCGCCACCACCGAGGGCAGCGTCGCGAAGCTGTTGTTGAGCAGCACGATCTGGGCCACGGCCCGGGTCGCCTCGGAGCCCGAGCCCATCGAGACGCCGATGTCCGCGTCCTTGAGGGCGAGGACGTCGTTGACGCCGTCGCCGGTCATCGCGACGGTGTGGCCCCGGGACTGGAGCGCCGCCACCATGTCCCGCTTCTGCTGCGGGGTGACCCGGCCGAACACCGCGTTCTGGTCGAGGACTTCCGCCATCTCGCCCTGGTCGGTGGGCAGCTGCCGCGCGTCCACGGTGTTCTGCGCGCCCGGCAGCCCGAGCTTGCCGGCCACCGCGCCCACGGAGACCGCGTTGTCCCCGGAGATGACCTTGGCGTGGACGTTCTGCTCGTCGAAGTAGCGCAGGGTCTCGGCCGCGTCGGGCCGCAGCCGCTGTTCCAGGACGACCAGCGCGGTGGCCCGCGCGTCCTGCGCCACCTGCGGGTCGTCGAGTTCGCGGCGGGCGCGGGCGAGCAGCAGGACGCGCAGGCCCTGTTCGTTGAGGGAGTCGATCTCGGCGAGCGCCGGGTCGCCCGCGGGCAGCAGGACGTCGGGTGCGCCCAGCAGCCAGGTGGAGTTCTCCCCGTCGCCCTCGCTGAACGCGGCCCCGCTGTACTTGCGCGCGGAGGAGAAGGGCAGCGACTCGGTGCAGCGCCACTCCTCGGCGTCCGGGTACGCGTCGATGATCGCCTGGAGGGAGGCGTTGGGCCGGGGGTCGGACTCGCCGAGCGCGCCGAGCACCTTGCGCACGTACGTCTCCTCCGCGCCGCCCAGCGGGCGCAGTTCGGTGACGTCCATGCCGCCCTCGGTGAGCGTGCCGGTCTTGTCGAGGCACACCACGTCCACCCGGGCCAGGCCCTCGATCGCGGGGAGCTCCTGCACCAGGCACTGCTTGCGGCCGAGCCGGATCACCCCGATCGCGAACGCCACCGAGGTCAGCAGCACCAGGCCCTCGGGGATCATCGGGACGATGCCGCCGACGGTGTACGCGATGGACTGCTTGAAGTTGTCGTCCTTGACCACCAGTTGGCTGATCACCAGCCCGATGGAGGTCGGGATCATCAGCCAGGTGACGTACTTGAGGATCAGCGAGATGCCGTTGCGCAGCTCGGAGTGGACCAGGGTGAACCGGCTGGCCTCCTCGGCGAGCTGCGCCGCGTACGCCTCGCGCCCGACCTTGGTCGCGGTGAACGCGCCGCCGCCCGCGACCACGAACGACCCGGACATCATCTTGTCGCCGGGCTTCTTCAGTACGGGGTCGGCCTCGCCGGTGAGGAGGGACTCGTCGACTTCGAGGCCGTCGGTCTCGACCACCTCGCCGTCGACCACCACCTTGTCGCCGGGGCCGAGTTCGACCAGGTCGCCGAGGACGATCTCGGAGGTGGAGATCTCGGCGGCGGCGCCGTCGCGCCGGACCGTCGGTTTGGCCTCGCCGATGACCGCGAGCCCGTCGAGGGTCTTCTTGGCGCGCAGCTCCTGGATGATACCGATGCCGGTGTTGGCGATGATGACGAACCCGAAGAGGCTGTCCTGGAGCGGCGCCACCACCAGCATGATCGCCCAGAGCACGCCGATGATCGCGTTGAACCGGGTGAAGACGTTGGCGCGGACGATCTCGGCGGTGGAGCGGCTGCTGCGCACGGGGACGTCGTTGACCTCGCCCCGGGCGACGCGTTCGGCGACCTCGGCGGTGGTCAGCCCGGTGGCCCGGCCGGGCGCGGCGGGCGGCGGCACGGGGTGGACGGGGTCGAGTTCGGCCCCGGCGTCGATATTGGCGCGCTGCGTCATGATTTCGACGGTACGGGGGGAATTCCCGCTTCACCTGCCGGGAAGGTCGAACATCAGACCAGGGGAGGAGGCGAATGGTCCTGCGGCGGTATGCGCCGCGACCGGTTTCTCGGGGGATCCGTGGACTTTAGACCCTGGTGCCGTCGGCCGGGGCGTCCCCGTCCGCGCCCTCCCCGGTAGCCGCCCGCGCCGCCGCGTGCCGCTTCAGGGCCGCGTCGCGTCCGCGGACGTACCAGATGCCGATCAGCCCGAGACCGCCGCCGGCCAGGCACGTCCAGACCCACCAGAGGTGGCCGTGGTCGTCGAACCAGCCGTAGAACGGCAGCTGGACGAGGAAGAGGGCGAACCAGAGGACCGTGCCGCCGGTGATGGTGGCGACGACGGGCCCTTCGAGGGGCTCGGGTGCCTCGTGTTTCGGTGTCCACTTCGCCATGCGCCCAGTGTAGGGGGAGGGTTTCCGGGGGCCTCCGGGCCGCGGGGAGGCCGGGCGTCCCTTGGGTCTACGCGCGGAGATAGCGATCTTCGACTTATGTATTCATACTGAAACCGCTTGTGGCTGACTCGTTTTGTTCGTTGAAACGTCCAAAGAAGTTCGGGTTGAGGCCGCTTTTCGCTTGTTCCTCCCCGCCCCGCCTCCCTGCCCCGTCTCCCGACTGAGGTTTCGCATGTCCCCCTCGGCCACCGCCAAGGTCGACACCCCGCCGCCGTCCCCGACGCCGCCGGTCAACGGCCTGGACCGCTACTTCAAGATCTCCGAGCGGGGTTCCACCTTCGCCCGCGAGATCCGCGGCGGCTTCGCCACCTTCTTCGCGATGGCCTACATCATCGTGCTGAACCCGATCATCCTGGGCAGCGCCAAGGACATGTACGGGCACCAGCTCGACGGCGGCCAGCTGGTCACCGCGACCGTGCTGACGGCGGCCTTCACCACGCTCCTCATGGGCGTCATCGGCAACGTGCCGATCGCGCTGGCGGCCGGGCTCGGGGTCAACACCGTGGTCGCCCTCCAGCTGGCGCCCCGGATGAGCTGGCCGGACGCGATGGGCATGGTGGTCCTCGCGGGCTTCGTGGTGATGATCCTGGTCGCCACCGGGCTGCGCGAGCGCGTGATGAACGCGGTGCCGCTGGGCCTGCGCAAGGGCATCGCCATCGGCATCGGCCTCTTCATCATGCTGATCGGCCTGGTCGACTCGGGCTTCGTCTCCCGGATCCCGGACGCCGCCCACACCACCGTCCCGCTCCAGCTCGGCGGCAACGGCCATCTGCTGGGCTGGCCGGTCCTGGTCTTCGTTCTCGGCGTGCTGCTCACCCTGGCGCTGATGGTGCGCAAGGTGCCCGGCGCGATCCTCATCTCCATCGTGGTGATGACCGGTGCCGCGATGATCATCGACGCGGTCGCCACCGTGCCGTCCTGGGGCCTGACCACCCCGAAGTGGCCCGGCAACCCGGTCGCGAGCCCCGACTTCGGGCTGGTCGGCAAGGTCAGCCTGTTCGGCGGGTTCGACAAGGTCGGCGTGCTGACCGGCGTCCTGTTCGTCTTCACCGTGCTGCTGTCCTGCTTCTTCGACGCCATGGGCACGATCATGGGCATCGGCGACGAGGCCAAGCTGACCGACGCCGAGGGCAACATGCCCGGCATCAGCCGCGTCCTGTTCGTCGACGGCATCGCCGTCGCGGCGGGCGGCGCCTCGTCCTCCTCGGCCACCACCTGCTTCGTGGAGTCCACGGCGGGCGTCGGCGAGGGGGCCCGCACCGGCCTCGCCAACGTGGTCACCGGCGGCCTCTTCACGGTCGCGCTCTTCCTGACCCCGCTGGCCACCATGGTCCCGTCCCAGGCGGCCACCCCCGCGCTGCTGGCGGTGGGCTTCCTGATCCTGTCCGGCTCGATCCGGCAGATCGACTGGGACGACTGGACGATCGCGATCCCGGCGTTCGTGACGATGCTGATGATGCCGTTCACGTACTCCATCACCAACGGCATCGGTATGGGCTTCCTCACCTTCACCGTGCTGCGCCTGGTGGCGGGCCGGGGCCGTGAGGTGCCGGTGGCGATGTACGTCGTCTCGGCGGTGTTCGCCTTCTACTACCTGATGCCGGCGCTGGGCCTCACCTAGGCCGCGGGCCCCGCGGCCCCGCCGGGGGCCGCGCTAGGCGGCGCCGTAGAACTTCTCCGTCTCGTCGACGGCGGCGTTGAAGCGCTCGTCGAAGTCATCGCGAATGAGCGTCCGGACCACATAGTCCTGGACGCTCATTTGGCGTTTGGCGGCATGCTGCCGGAGCCGTTCGAGCAGCTCACCGTCTATCCGCAGGCTGAGCACGCTGGTCCCCATGGGTCGAGGGTCGCCGCAGGCCCTGCCCTGGTGCGTCACTTTTCCGATAGCTCTCACTCATTCGGGTGATGTGTGTCGTGGTGCGGGACCGCAGTCTAGGCGCGCCGGTGGTACACGGCTGGTATTTAGCCAGAGTAATGAGTTACTCTAACGAACATGTCTGACCTGTCCCACGGCACTGACGTAGACGTCGCCGCCGTGAACTCCCTCCGCTCGGCGATCATGCGGCTGAGCCGGCGCCTGAAGCACCAGCGCGTCGACGAGTCGCTGAGCCCCACCGAGATGTCGGTGCTCGGCACCCTCTTCCGCTGCGGCTCGGCCACCCCCGGTGAGCTGGCCCGCAAGGAGCACGTACAGCCGCCGTCGATGACCCGAATCGTCGCGCTGCTGGAGGCGAAGGGCCTGGTCAGGCTGGAGCCGCACCCCGACGACCGCCGCCAGAAGGTGGTCAGCCAGACCGAAGAGGCCGAGGCGATGCTCGAAGAGAGCCGCCGCAAGCGCAACGCCTGGCTGACGACCCTCGCGGAGGGCCTGGACGAGGACGAGTGGGCGAAGCTGCGCGCCGCCGCACCCGTACTGGAGAAGCTCGCACACCTGTGAACTGACCGCGCACGCTTGGAGGCGAACCCCTTTGAGTACGGGAAACGGAGCAGACTCCGCCCCCGCACACAACTCCACCCACGACCCGGCTGCCGCCGGCAGCAGACGAGGGACCTTCTCCTCCCTCGCGATCCGCAACTACCGGCTGTTCTTCTCCGGTGCCATCGTCTCCAACATCGGCACCTGGATGGCGCGGATCACCCAGGACTGGCTGGTCCTCCAGATCACCGGCTCCTCGGTGGCGGTGGGCATCACCACCGCCATGCAGTTCCTGCCGATGCTGCTCTTCGGGCTGTACGGCGGCGTCATAGCCGACCGCTTCGCCAAGCGGAGCATCCTCTTCGTCACCCAGAGCGCGATGGGCCTGGGCGGGCTCTTCCTGGCGGCCATGACGCTCTCCGGCCACGTCCAGGTCTGGCACGTCTATCTGACGGCGTTCTTCACCGGACTGGTGACCGTCGTCGACAACCCGACCCGGCAGTCCTTCGTCTCCGAGATGGTCGGCCCCGACCAGGTCCGCAACGCGGTCAGCCTCAACTCCGCCAACTTCCAGTCGGCGCGGCTCGTGGGCCCGGCGGTCGCCGGCGGTGTGATGGCGGCGGTCGGCCCCGGCTGGGCGTTCCTCGCCAACGGCCTCTCCTTCCTGGCGCCGCTGGCCGGTCTCGCCCTGATGCGCACCGCGGAGCTGCGGCCCACCCGGCTCGCGCCGCGCGGCAAGGGCCAGCTCCGCGAGGGCCTCGACTACGTCTCCAAGCGGCCCGAGCTGATCTGGCCGATCGTCCTGGTCGGCTTCGTCGGCACCTTCGGGTTCAACTTCCCGATCTGGCTCAGCGCCTTCGCCCATGACGTCTTCGACGGCGGCTCCGGGATGTACGGCCTGTTCAACAGCCTGATGGCGATCGGCTCCCTGATCGGCGCGCTGCTCGCGGCCCGCCGGGGCACCACGCGGCTGCGGCTGCTGGCGGGGGCGGCGGGCCTGTTCGCGGTCCTGGAGATCGCGGCGGCGGCGGCCCCGGGCATGGCGCTCTTCGTGGCGCTGCTGATCCCGGTCGGCGTGCTCGGCCTCACCGTCAACGTCACCGCCAACGCCTCGGTCCAGATGGCCACCGACCCGGAGATGCGCGGCCGGGTGATGAGCCTGTTCATGATGGTCTTCACCGGCGGCACCCCGCTCGGCGGCCCGCTCTTCGGCTGGCTCACCGACACCTACGGCGTCCGCGTCAGCCTCGCCCTGGGCGGTCTGATCTGCGCCCTCGCGGCGCTCGGCGTCGGCCTGATGCTGGCCCGGGCGGCCAACCTGCGGCTCAAGGTCGACCTGCGGCGCGGCCGGCGGCACCTGGAGTTCGTCCCCCGGGAGCAGTTGGCCACGGCCGCGTGACCCCTGCGGCGCCCGGCGCGAGACTGGTCCCATGAGACTCTTCGCCGCGGTGCTGCCCCCGGCCGACCGGCTGGCCGAGCTCGGCCGGCCGGTCGACGCGCTGTGCGCCCTGCCCGGCGCGGACGCACTGCGCTGGGCGGGCCGCGACAACTGGCACCTCACCCTCGCCTTCCTGGGCGAGGTCGACGACGCCGTCCGGCCGGACCTGCACGAACGGCTGGCCCGCGCCGCCCGCCGCACCCCGCCGTTCGAGCTGCGCCTGCACGGCGGCGGCCGGTTCGGCGACCACGTGCTGTGGGCGGGCGTCGCGGGCGGGCTCGACCCGCTGCGGCTGCTCGCCGAACGCGTGGACGCGGCGGCTCGCCGCGCGGGCGTGGCGATGGAGGAGCACCGCCGCTACCACCCCCACCTCACCCTGGCCCGCAGCCGCGCCGGCGCCGACCTGCGCCCGTACACCGACGCCCTGGCCCCCTTCGAGGGCACGGCCTGGCGGGTGGCCGAGGTGTTCCTGGTCCGCAGCAACCTCCCGGTCTCCGGGGTCCCGGCCGAGCTGCCCCGCTACGACGTGGTGGGCCGCTGGCCACTCGGGGCGTGAGACGGCGGTACGGGCGGTACGGGCGGTACGGGAGGGGGCGGAGCCCGGGGGGCGCCGCGGTGTTCGTTACGCTCGTACGCGTGAACCCGAAGACCAGGAACCGGATCATGGCCGGTGTGCTCGTGCTGATGTTCGTCGTCGTGGCGGTGGCGGCGGCCCGCGGCTGACGTCCCCGGCGGGGGCCGCCGCGCCCGCCGCTACCAGGCGAACGCCTCCGGGGCGGGCCCCGGCCCCGGGAAGATCTCCTCCAGACCGGCCAGCACCTCCCCGCCCAGCTCCAGCTCCACCGCGCGCACGGCGGAGGCGAGCTGCTCGGCGGTGCGCGGGCCGACGATGGGGCCGGTCACGCCCGGCCGGGTCAGCAGCCACGCCAGGGCCGCCTCGCCCGGCTCCAGCCCGTGTTCGGCCAGCAGGTCCTCGTACGCCTGGACCCGGGGCCGCACCGCCGGGTCCGCGAGCCCGGCGGCGGACCGGCCGCCCTTGGTGCGGGCCCCGCTCCCCTCCCGCTCCTTGCGCAGCGCGCCGCCCAGCAGCCCCTGGTGGAGCGGGGACCACGGGATGATCCCGACGCCGTACTCCTGGGCGGCGGGGATGATCTCCAGCTCGGCGCGCCGCTCGGCGAGGTTGTACAGGCACTGCTCGCTGACCAGCCCCAACCGGCCGGTCCTGGCGGCGACTTCATTGCCCTGGGCGATCTTGTAGCCGGGGAAGTTGGAGGTGCCGACGTAGAGCACCTTGCCCTGGCGCACCAGGACGTCCATGGCCTGCCAGATCTCCTCGAAGGGCGTCTGCCGGTCGACGTGGTGGAACTGGTAGACGTCGATGTGGTCGGTGCCGAGCCGCTTGAGGCTGGCCTCCACCGACCGCCGGATGTTGAGCGCGGAGAGCTTGTTGTCGTTGGGCCAGACGCTGGTGTTCCAGGGGCTGCCGTCCGGGGTCATGTTCCCGTACCCCTTGGTCGCCAGGACGGTCCGGTCCCGGCGCCCGCCGCCGCGCGCGAACCAGGACCCGACGATCTCCTCGGTGAGCCCCTTGTGTTCGCCGATGCCGTAGATGTTGGCGGTGTCGAAGAAGTTGATGCCCGCGTCGTGGGCGGCGTCCATGATCGCGTGACTGTCGGCCTCGTCGGTCAGCCCGCCGAAGTTCATCGTCCCGAGGACGAGACGGCTGACCTTGAGTCCGGTGCGTCCGAGCTGCGTGTACTCCATGAGGGACCAGCGAACCTCTTGAAGTGCGCTCGAAGCAAGGGGAGTTCGGCCGGGGCGGATCCGGCCGCGCGCCCCGGGGATCAGACGGCCGCCGCGTACGCCCCGCCGAGGCCCCACCCCTGGTGCATGGCGTCCGCGAAGGCCGCCGCCAGTTTGTGCTCGCCGGACGCGGCCGGGTGGGTGCCGTCGTAGGTGTCCACGTGGATGTCGTACGCCGCCGGGTGCGAGGCGAGCAGCAGCGGTGACGACGGCTGGTCCAGATCGGCCACCGCCTTCGCCAGGAGCTCGTTGAAGCGGGCGACCTCGGCGGCGAAGGGCGCGTCCGTCTCCGCCCGTACGTTGGGTATGACCGGCAGCAGCACCATCTTGATCGCCGGGTTGGCCGCGCGCGCCTCGGCGACGAAGAGGCGGACGTTCTCGGCCGTCTGGCCGCTGTCGGTGTAGAAGCCGAGGTCGATCAGGCCGAGCGAGACGAGCAGCACGTCCGCGCCCGCCCCGGCCGCCGCCTCGCGGATCAGCGGGGCCATGTGGAGCCAGCCCTCGCCCCAGCCGGAGAGGTGGCGCCGGGCCGGTGCGGGGAAGTCCGGCGCGCCGTACGCGGACGACAGCGGGGCGCCCGCCTCCGTGTCGTACAGCTCGGTGCGCGGCCCCACGATCTCGCAGGGGGCGCCGAAGGCCGTGCTCAGGTGCTGCCACATCCGGTAGCGCCAGGTGATGTCGCCGGCGCGTCCGATGGTCATGGAATCGCCGACGAACATGAAACGCATGAGGTCATGATGGCGGATCACCCGGGCGGCTTCGACGGGCGGCCACGTGACGATGGACACTTGATCCCATGCGTTTCCCGATGCGTTCGCTCCTGTCCGTCGTCACGGCCGCCGGGCTGCTCGGGCCGGCCGCCGGACCGGCCGCCGCCGACGACGGCGACTTCACGATCAAGGACCCCCGGATCAAGGAGTCCAGCGGTCTCGCCGCCAGCCGGGCCCACCCGGGGATCGTCTGGACGCACAACGACAGCGACGACGGGCCGTACGTCTACGCCATCGACTCGAAGACCGGGGAGACCGTCGCCCGGATCACCATGACGGGCGTCGGGCGCCCGCGCGACGTCGAGGCGATCTCGGTCGGCGCGGACGGGAACGTGTACGTCGGGGACATCGGCGACAACCTCGGCGGGACCTGGAAGAACGTCTGGATCTACAAGTTCCCCGAGCCCCAGCGGCTCAAGGACGCGACGGTCAGGGCCACGCAGTACGTGGTGAAGTACGCCGACGGGCCGCGCAACGCCGAGGCGCTGATGGTCCACCCCACGACGGGCCGGGTGTACATCGCGTCCAAGAAGGAGGGCGGCGGCGGGCTGTACGAGGGGCCCGCGCACCTCTCCACGGCCGGGACCAACGTCTTCCGGCGCGTCGGCGACGTGCCGTGGGTCACCGACGGCGCCTTCTCCCCGGACGGCACGAAGCTGGCGCTGCGCGGCTACTTCTGGGCGGCCGAGTACGACTGGAAGGGCGGCAGGATGGGGGCCCGGCACGGAGTGGAGGCCCCGCTGATGCGGCAGGCCGAGTCCGTCACGTACACGCTGGACGGGAAGGCGCTGCTGTTCGGCAGTGAGGGGGAGCAGAGTCCGGTTTCGCGGGTCGCCGTCGCGGCGGGTGCCGAGTCCCCCGGGGGCAGGGGGAGTTCCTCGCCGGGCGACGCCGCCTCCGGCGAGGGCAATCGGAACCTCGTGTACGGGGGGCTGGCGGTCGTGGGTGTGGGGGCGGCGTGGGTGGGGCTGCGGCGCCGCCGCCGGTAACCACTCGCCCTCCGCCTGCGGCGCGGTGGTTGGCCTGGTCGCGCAGTTCCCCGCGCCCCTTCCGGAGCTGGTTTCTTTGCCTGCGGCCCGGTGGGGGCCGTTCGCGCAGTTCCCCGCGCCCCTTGTCGGGCCGGTCTTTGGCTGCGGGCCGTGCTGGCTCGCTCGCGCAGTTCCCCGCGCCCCTAGGAGGGCCCTGCGGGCCCATCTTCAGGGCCGCGCGCAACTGGGCACGGCCCGCAGATGACAGCGGGTTCAGGGGCGCGGGGAACTGCGCGAGAAGCGGGCACGGTCCGCAGGCGAACGGGGTTCTCAGGGGCGCGGGGAACTGCGCGGGCAACCCCCACCGGCCCGCAGGTGACAGCGGGTCCAGGGGCGCGGGGGACTGCGCGGGCAGCCACGTTCTACCTGCGGACGGAGAACCTCAGAGCTGCTCGATCACGTAGTCGACGCAGGCCGTCAGGGCCTGGACGTCGGCCGGGTCGATCGCCGGGAACATCGCGATCCGCAACTGGTTGCGCCCCAGCTTGCGATACGGCTCGGTGTCCACGATCCCGTTCGCCCGCAGCACCTTCGCCACGGCCGCCGCATCCACCTCGTCGGAGAAGTCGATCGTGCCGATGACCTGCGACCGCTTGGCCGCGTCGGCCACGAACGGGCTGGCGTGCTTGGACTCCTCGGCCCACCCGTACAGCGCCTTCGCGGACGCGGCCGTACGACCGGTCGACCACGCCAGACCGCCCTGCCCGTTGATCCACTTCAGCTGCTCGTTGAGCAGGAAGAGCGTGGACAGGGCCGGGGTGTTGTACGTCTGGTTCTTCAGCGAGTTGTCGATCGCGGTCGGCAGGCTGAAGAACTCCGGGATGTGGCGGCCGGACGCGTGGATCCGCGCCGCGCGCTCCAGGGCGGCGGGGGAGAACACCGCGATCCACAGACCGCCGTCGGAGGCGAAGGACTTCTGCGGGGCGAAGTAGTAGACGTCGCTCTCGGCGATGTCGACCGGCAGGCCGCCCGCGCCCGAGGTCGCGTCGACCAGGACGAGCGCGCCCGCGTCGGCGCCCGCGACCCGCTTGACGGGGGCGGCGACACCGGTGGAGGTCTCGCTGTGGGTGAGGGCGTAGACGTCGACGCCCGCCTCGGCGGCCGGGTCCGGGTGCGTACCGGGCTCGGAGGCGATCACCGACGGGTCGGCCAGCCACGGCGCCAGCTTGGCGGCCTTGGCGAACTTGGAGGAGAACTCGCCGAAGTTCAGGTGCTGCGACTTGTTCTCGATCAGCCCGTGGGTCGCGACGTCCCAGAACGCGGTGGAGCCGCCGTTGCCCAGGACGACCTCGTACCCCTCGGGCAGCGAGAACAGGTCCCGTACGCCCTGGCGGACCTCGCCGACCAGGTTCTTCACCGGGGCCTGGCGGTGGGAGGTGCCCAGCAGGGAGGTACCGGTGGCGGCCAGGGCGTCCAGCGCCTGGGTCCGCACCTTGGAGGGGCCCGCGCCGAAACGGCCGTCGGCGGGCTTCATGTCAGCGGGAATCTGGATCTCAGCCACGAGCGCAGGGTATCGGCACACCGGGGACGGCGGCGTTCCGGTCCACCTCCCGAGACGCGCCCGCCGCCGCGCCCACCGCCGGCGGGCCCGCCGGGGCAGGCTGGGGGCCATGGGAGACAAGGGGCGTACGGACGCGGCGGCGGCACAGGGCGCATGGGAGCGGGAGCTGCGCGGGGTGGTGCGCGGGGAGGCCGACTTCTCGCCGGGCGCGCGGGCGCTGACGACGATGGACGCGTCCAACTACCGGCGCGTCCCACGGGCCGTGGTGGCGCCCCGGGACGCCGACGACGTGGCCGCCGTCCTCGCGGTGTGCCGGGCGCACGGGGTGCCGGTGGTGCCGCGCGGCGCGGGGACCTCGATCGCCGGGCAGGCCACCGGCACCGGGGTCGTGCTGGACTTCACCCGGCACATGCGGTCCCTGCTGGCGGTGGACGCCGAGGCGCGCACGGCGGTGGTGCAGCCGGGGCTGGTCCTGGACGTGCTGCGCGCGGCGGTCCGCCCGTACGGCCTGACGTTCGGGCCCGACCCGTCCACGCACAGCCGCTGCACGCTCGGCGGGATGATCGGCAACAACGCCTGCGGCTCGCACTCGGTGGCGTACGGGACGACCGCCGACAACGTGCACGAGCTGGCGGTGGTCGGCGGTTCGGGCGGGGCGCTGCGGCTCGGGCGCGGCTGGAGCGGCGCCCCGGCGGGCCTGCGCGACTTCGTCGGCGCCCGGCTCGCCGCCCTGCGCACCGGCTATCCGCAGGACCTGCCGCGCCGGATCTCCGGGTACGCGATGGACGCGCTGCTGCCGGAGCGCGGCACGGATCTGGCACGCGCGTTCTGCGGCTCGGAGGGCACGCTGGGGGTGCTGACCGAGGCGACCGTACGGCTGGTGGAGGCGCCCCGGGCGCGGGCGCTCGCGGTGCTCGGCTACCCGGACGAGAGCGCGGCGGCCGAGGCGGCGCCCGCGCTGCTGCCGTACGGGCCGCTCACCGTCGAGGGCATGGCCGCCGACCTGGTGCGCGGCGCGGCCGGGCTGCCGCGCGGCGGCGCCTGGCTCTTCGTGGAGACGGGCGGCGCGACCCCCGCCGAGGCGCGGGCGCGCGCCCGCGAGGTGGTGCGGGCCGCCGGGGCGCTGGACGCGGCCGTGGTCACCGACGCGGCCGGGCAGCGGGCGCTGTGGCGGGTGCGGGAGGACGCGGCCGGGACGGCGACGCGGATGCCGGACCACACGGAGGCGTGGCCCGGGTGGGAGGACTGCGCGGTGCCGCCCGCGCGGCTCGGCGCGTATCTGCGGGACTTCCGGGCGCTGTTGAAGGAGCACGGGCTGCGCGGCACGCCGTACGGGCACTTCGGTGACGGCTGTGTGCACGTACGCATCGACTTCGACCTGCTGAGCGCGCCGGGCGTGGCGCGCTTTCGCCGCTTCTCCGAGGAGCTGGCCGGGCTGGTGGCCGCGCACGGCGGTTCGCTCTCCGGCGAGCACGGCGACGGGCAGGCGCGGGCGGAGCTGCTGCCGAAGATGTACGGGGACGAACTCGTAGCACTCTTCGGGGAGTTCAAGGACATCTGGGATCCGGCGGGCGTGCTCAACCCCGGGATCCTGGCGCGCCCGGCGCGGCTGGACGAGAACCTGCGGTTCGCGGTGCTGCCGAGGCGGCCGGTGGCGGTGGAGTTCGGCTATCCGCAGGACGGCGGGGACTTCTCGGCGGCGGTGCGGCGGTGCGTGGGGGTGGCCAAGTGCCGTACGGCAGAGGCGGGTTCGGGGGTGATGTGCCCGTCCTTCCGGGCCACCGGCGAGGAGGCGCACTCGACGCGGGGGCGGGCCCGGCTGCTGCACGAGATGCTGGCGGGCGAGGTCGTCACCGGCGGCTGGCGCTCCCCGGAGGTGCGGGACGCGCTCGATCTGTGCCTGTCCTGCAAGGGCTGCCGCAGCGACTGCCCGGTCGGGGTGGACATGGCCACGTACAAGGCGGAGTTCCTGCACCACCACTACGCGGGGCGGCTGCGCCCGGCCGCCCACTACGCGATGGGGTGGCTGCCGCGCTGGCTGCGGCTCGCGGCGCCGTGGGCGCGGGTGCTGAACGCGCTGGCCCGGGTGCGTCCGCTGGCGTCGCTGGTCAGACGGATCGCGGGGATCGCGCCGGAACGGGCGCTGCCGGTGCTGGCGCCCCGGACGCTCCGGGCCTGGCTGCGGCGGCGCCGGGCCTGCGTGGGCCAGGCTCCCGGGACGGCCTCCGCCGTCCTGTGGCCGGACACCTTCACCGACCACCTCTCGCCGCAGGTGGGGCGGGCGGCGGTACGGGTCCTGGAGGCGGCCGGGGTGGGGCTCGCGGTGCCCGAGGGGCGGGTGTGCTGCGGTCTGACGTACGTCTCCACCGGCCAGCTCACCCGCGCCCGCGCGGTCCTGCGCCGCACGCTGGACGTGATGGAGCCGCTGCTTGCGCGCGGGCTGCCGGTCGTCGTCCTGGAGCCGAGCTGCGCGGCGGCGCTGCGCACCGATCTGCCGGAGCTGCTGCCGGACGACCCGAGGGCGGCGCGGCTGGCGGCGCGGGTGCGGACGTTCGCGCAGGCGCTGGAGGAGTGCGCGCCCGAGTGGACCCCGCCGTACGTGGGGCGCCCGGTCGTCGGGCAGACCCACTGCCACCAGCACGCGGTGCTCGGGGACGCGGCCGAGGCGCGGCTGCGCGAGCGCGCGGGCCTGACGGGCGGGCTCAGCGGCGGCTGCTGCGGACTGGCCGGAAACTTCGGCTTCGAGCGCGGCCACTGGGAGGTGTCGGTGGCTTGCGCGGAGGAGCGGCTGCTGCCGTCGGTACGGGCCGCCGCCCCCGGTACGGAGCTGCTGGCGGACGGTTTCTCCTGCCGTACGCAGCTGGAACAGCTGGCGGGGCGGCGGGGCCGGCATCTGGCGGAGGTGCTGGCGGAGGGGCTGGGAGCGGGGCGGGGTGGTGAGGGGTAGACGGGCCGAGCACCGCTTACGTTAAATGGAGGGCGTGGTTCCGCCGGTGTCGGGAAAAAGCTGGACCGGACTCCACGGCTGGTGCAATATTTTAAACAAGCAGACCAGTGAAGTGAACTGTCCAGCGTGGCGACGAACCAGCCAGCAAGGGGAACCCGGTGACCACTCAGCACGCCGCAGAGCCGACCGCCACCACGGCGGCGACCGTCACCGCGCCGGAGGCGGCGGGCGGGCTCGGCGGCGCGCGCGGCCGGGGGGCGGCCCTCGCCCCCGTCGCGCTGGTCGTCTCGGCGGGCATATCCGTGCAGTTCGGCTCGGCGGTGGCGGTCATGCTGATGCCGAGGGCGGGCGCGGCCGGAGTGGTGACGCTGCGCCTCGCGGCGGCGGCGGTGGTCCTGCTGGTCCTCTGCCGCCCGAAGCTGCGCGGCTACCGGCGGGCGGACTGGGGCACGGTGGTCGCCTTCGGCGCCGCGATGGCCGGTATGAACGGCCTCTTCTACCAGGCGGTCGACCGCATCCCGCTCGGCACGGCGGTGACCCTGGAGGTCCTCGGCCCGCTGGCCCTGTCCGTCCTGGCCTCGCGCCGCCTGGTCAACTTCGTCTGGGCGGCCCTCGCGCTCGCCGGTGTGGCGCTGCTGGGCAGCGGCGGGGGTGCGGGGTTCGGGTCGCTGGACCTGGTCGGGGCGGCGTTCGCGGTGGGCGCGGGGGCGTGCTGGGCGGTGTACATCCTGTTCAGCGCCCGTACGGGCCGCCGCTTCCCGCAGGCCGACGGCCTCGCCCTGGCGATGGCGGTCGCGGCGGTCCTGTCGCTGCCGCTGGGCGCGGTCCAGTCGGGCTCCACGCTGCTGGTGCCGTCCACGATCGCCCTCGGCGTGGCGGTCGCCCTGCTCTCCTCCGTCCTCCCGTACACCCTGGAACTCCTGGCCCTGCGCCGCCTGCCCGCGTCCACGTTCGCGATCCTGATGAGCCTGGAACCGGCCATCGCGGCGACGGCGGGCTTCCTGGTCCTGCACCAGTCCCTGTCCGCGACGGACGCGCTGGCGATCGCGCTGGTCATCGGGGCGAGCGTGGGGGCGGTGCGGTCGCAGGTACGGCGCTAGCCCAGGGCGGCCCCATCGGCGCCGCCCGCCCGTGCAGCGCGTCCCGGGCCGCCCCGCGCAGGGCCTCGCCGAGCCGGTCGTGCAGCAGCGCGGCCTCGGAGGGCAGCAGCACCATGTCGGCGTCGGCCACGTGCTCCCCGTCCCGCGCGAGCCACAGCGGCACGCGCACGTTGCCGTCGGTGTCCCGGCGGGCGGGCCGACTCGGAATGGGGTCGACGCGCCAGCCCCGGGGAGTGGGGTCGGGGGACCGGGGGGTTTGCTTTTTGGTGGGCATGGGGTGATGGTCCGGCGGGGGGTGGGGGCGGGGCCAGGTTGTTGCACGGGATTGCATCGGGCTCACCCGAGTGAGGTAATCGCGTCGGTGATCAGAGCCCGGGCTTTCGAGCCGTAGACGGCCATCTCCGCCAACTCGGCGAACGCCCGCACGTACAGCCCGACTTCGGTCGGGGCGGTGACCGTCACGTCGGCGGACAGCAGCTCGATGGCGGCTCGCCGGCCGTCGAACACCATGAACGTCTCGATGGGCCACATGCGACGCGCCGCCGTTCTGGGAATGATCCCGAGCGACACCGACGGGAGCGACATGACGGCCAGCAGATGGCCGAGCTGTCCCGCCATGACCCGCGCGTCGCCGAAGCCGTAGTACAGCACGTCCTCTTCGATGACCAGGGCGAACCTGTGGTCGCCCTCGTGGATCACATGGGACCGGGCCATGCGCGCCTCGACGGCCTCCGCCACGTCGTCGGGGATCTGCCGGAACTCGGTGATCGCGGTCAGCAGCGCCCTGGCGTAGCCGTCGGTCTGGAGCAGGCCGGGGACCACGTTCGAGCAGTACACGCGGAAGTGGCGGGTCCGCTCGAACAGGGGGACGGCGGACTCCTGGAGCCTGAGCAGTCCGGTCCGTTGTTTGCGGCGCCATTCGACGTACATCGAGTCGGCGGTGCGATTGGCGGCGATCAGGTCGGCCGCCTGCTCCTCCGCGCCGCAGGCGCGGCACCACGCACGGATGTCGGCGTCGGACGGAGGCGTCCTGGCGTTCTCGACGCGGGACGATTTTGCCGCGCTCCAGCCCGCCCGCGCGGCCACCTCCCGCCCGGTGAGCCCGGCGTCCAGGCGCAGCTCCCGCAGGCGCGCGGCGACTGCCTCGCGGGCGTTCTGCGCGCTGGACGACGGAGAGGCGGACACGGGTCGGCTACCGGGCGGCGCGAGCGATCAGACCTTGAACTCCTCGTGCGGAACGGCCCGTTCCCACACACTGTCGAACGCCACCGCGCACAGCCGGGCCACCGGCGGGTGTTCCGTCCACTCCTCGCCGACGTACCGGCTGTCACCGGTGAAGTGCCCGAAGCGCACGATCGTCCCGTCGAACAACCAGTAGTCGTTTCCGGGCAGCGCCAAGTCGGATGCCTGGCGCCGGGGGAGCCAGCGCACCAGTTCACCGGCTGCGACGTTCATGAACGTCCCGTCGTACTCGAAACGGATGTACTCGCTCACGGGCTCGGAGACGATGCGGGCCCGCCGGACCGCGATGCCACGACCCACGGCGTCGGCGACCAGATCGTGCCAGGGTCGCCACCACGAAGCGCGGTCCGCGGGATCGTCCCGGTGGCCGGACTTCCAGCTCTCGAACCGTTCCGCTTCGTTGTCCACCGCGTAGGAGTCCCGCATCTCCAGATGGACAGCGGAACGCTTGCAACGACTCAGGACCTCATCGAAGTCGTACACCGGCCCGCTCTGCTTCATCGCACGCCTCCCTGATCGCGGTCACCATACGCATGGGGAGCCGCACCACTGCCTCGCCGTCCGGAATCGGCCCCGTCCGCAGGCATGCGGCGCGTACGACTTCGTCGACCTGGAACCCCTGGAACAGGAGCTCCTCCATCTCCAGGTCCACCCAGACGGTGGGGCAGTTCCTCTCGTCCGTATCCGGGTCCTTCGCGATGAACCGCAGCGCCATGTCAGCCTCCCGAGCCGACGGAAATTGCACGGCCTTGCATGCACGACCATCCCGACACCGCACCGGACCCGTCAAGAGCGCACTCCCCCAACCGACTTGCGCCCCCGGCGCACTCCCCACCCCCCTGGGAAAAAACAATGCAAGCATGCTTGATTGTTTTGGCCCCCACTGCCATGCTCCCGGACACACGCCGCCGTGTCCCGAGGGGAGCGCACTGTGTCCGATCCGTCCGCCGTGCTCGATGATCTGCGCGACGAAGACGAGGAACTCGACCGGCTCGTGGCCGGGTTGGGGGAGCGGGAGTGGCGGCGGGCGACCGCCGCCGAGGGGTGGAGCGTCGCGCACCAGGTCGCTCACCTCGCCTGGACCGACCGCGCCGCGCTGCTCGCCGTCACCGACCCGGACGCGTTCGGGGCCGAGGTCGAGAAGGCCGCCGCCGCGCCGGAGACCTTCGTCGACGAGGGCGCCGACGAGGGGGCCCGGCTCCCGGCCGGCGAGCTGCTGCGGCGCTGGCGCGACGGCCGCGCCGCACTGCGCCGCGCCCTGCTCGCCGCACCGCCCGGCGCCCGCTTCCCCTGGTACGGCCCGCCCATGTCCACCGCCTCCATGGCCACCGGCCGCCTCATGGAGACCTGGGCGCACGGCCAGGACGTGTGGGACGCCCTCGGCCGCACCCGTGAGCCCACCGCCCGGCTGCGCCACGTCGCCCGGATCGGGGTGCGGGCCCGCGACTTCGCCTTCGCCGTGCACGGACTCCCCGCGCCCGCCGAGGAGTTCCGGGTCGAGCTGGCCGCCCCCGACGGGCGGGGGACCTGGGCGTACGGGCCCGAGGGCGCGGCCCAGCGCGTCACCGGCCCCGCGCTCGACTTCTGCCTCCTGGTCACCCAGCGCGTCCACCGCTCCGACACCGCCGTGCGCGCCGAGGGCCCCGACGCGGACCGCTGGCTCGGCATCGCCCAGGCGTTCGCCGGTCCGGCCGGGCCCGGACGCGCGCCCAAGGGGGCCTGATGCGCCGCCCCCTGCGCATCGGCAACGCCTCCGGGTTCTACGGCGACCGCTTCGACGCGATGCGCGAGATGCTCACCGGCGGCCCCCTCGACGTGCTCACCGGCGACTACCTCGCCGAACTCACCATGCTCATCCTCGGCCGGGACCGGCTGAAGGACGCCCGGCTCGGCTACGCCAAGACCTTCCTGCGCCAGCTGGAGGAGTGCCTGGGCACGGCGCACGAGCGCGGGGTGCGGATCGTCGCCAACGCGGGCGGGCTCAACCCGGCCGGACTGGCCGACGGCGTACGGGAGTTGGCGGACAAGCTCGGGGTTCCGGTGCGGGTCGGCCATGTGGAGGGCGACGCGCTGGTGCCCGGACCCGGGGTGCTGGCCGCCAACGCCTACCTCGGCGGCGCGGGCATCGCCGCCTGCCTGGCCGCCGGGGCCGATGTCGTCGTCACCGGCCGGGTCACCGACGCGGCCCTGGTCACCGGGCCCGCCGCCTGGTGGCACGGCTGGGGCCCGCAGGAGTACGACGCGCTGGCGGGCGCGGTCGTCGCCGGGCACGTCCTGGAGTGCGGCACCCAGGCCACCGGCGGCAACTACGCCTTCTTCGGCGGCCACGACGTGCGCCGCCCCGGCTTCCCCCTCGCCGAGATCCACGCGGACGGCAGCAGCGTCATCACCAAGCACCCGGGCACGGGCGGCCTGGTCGACCCCGGGACGGTCACCGCGCAGCTGCTGTACGAGACGGGCGGCGCCCGGTACGCCGGGCCCGAGGTCACCGCGCGGCTCGACACCGTGGCGCTGACGTCCGAGGGGACCGACCGGGTGCGGATCGAGGGGGTGCGCGGCGAGGCGCCGCCGCCCACGCTCAAGGCGGGGCTCTGCCGGATCGGCGGCTGGCGCAACGAGGTCGTCTTCGTGCTCACCGGGCTCGACGTCGAGGCCAAGGCGGAGCTGGTCCGGGCGCAGACCGAGGACGCCTTCGAGCGGGCCGGGCGGCGTCCGGCCGAGGTGCGCTGGGAGCTGGCCCGCACCGACCGGCCCGACGCGGAGACCCAGGAGACGGCCGGCGCGCTGCTGCGGCTCGTGGTGCGCGACCCGGAGCCGGAGGCGGTGGGGCGGACGGTGAGCGGCGCCGCCGTGGAGCTGGCGCTGGGGAGCTATCCGGGGTTCCACCTCACGGCCCCGCCCGGCAGGGGCGCCCCGTACGGCGTGTTCGAGGCGGCCCGCGTCGGGCACGACGAGGTCGCGCACACGGCCGTGCTGCCCGGCGGGGAGCGGCTGGCCGTGCCGCCGCCGGCGCGGACCCGGGCGCTGGAGCCGGTCGAGCCGCCCGCGCTGCCCGCACCGCTGCCCGCCGGTCCGGTCCGGCGGGCCCCGCTGGGGCTGGTCGCGGGGGCCCGCAGCGGGGACAAGGGCGGGGACGCCAACGTGGGGGTGTGGGTGCGGTCGGACGACGCCTGGCGCTGGCTCGTCCACGCGCTGACGGTTGACAGATTTCAGGAACTGATAGCTGAAAGCCGTCAGTTGAAAGTCGTCAGACATCAGCTGCCCAACCTCCGTGCCCTCAACTTCACCGTCCACGGCCTCCTCGGCGAGGGCGTCGCCTCACAGGCCCGTTTCGACCCCCAGGCCAAGGCGCTCGGCGAATGGCTGCGCTCGCGCCATCTGGACATCCCGGAGGTACTGCTGTGACCCTCCTGCCCACCGCGCTCGACACCGCCGGGCCCGAGTACGCCGCCCACCGCGCGGCCATGCTCGCCAAGCTGGCCGAGCTGGAGACCGAGCACGCCAAGGCGCTCGCGGGCGGCGGCGCCAAGTACACCGCGCGCCACCACGAGCGGGGCAAGCTGCTCGCCCGGGAGCGCATCGAGCTGCTGGTCGACCCGGACACCCCGTTCCTGGAGCTGTCGCCGCTGGCCGCCTGGGGGAGCGACTACCCCGTCGGTGCCTCGCTGGTCACCGGCATCGGGGTCGTCGAGGGCGTCGAGTGCCTGATCACCGCCAACGACCCGACGGTGCGCGGCGGGGCCTCCAACCCGTGGACGCTGAAGAAGGCGCTGCGGGCCAACGAGATCGCGTTCGCCAACCGGCTGCCCTGCATCAGCCTGGTGGAGTCCGGCGGCGCCGACCTGCCCTCGCAGAAGGAGATCTTCATCCCGGGCGGCGCGCTCTTCCGCGACATCACGCGGCTCTCCGCCGCCGGGATCCCGACGATCGCGGTGGTCTTCGGCAACTCGACGGCGGGCGGCGCGTACGTACCCGGGATGTCCGACCACACCGTCATGATCAAGGAGCGGTCGAAGGTCTTCCTCGGCGGGCCGCCGCTGGTGAAGATGGCCACCGGCGAGGAGAGCGACGACGAGTCGCTGGGCGGCGCCGAGATGCACGCCCGCACCTCGGGCCTGGCCGACCACTACGCGGTGGACGAGCACGACGCCCTGCGCCAGGCCCGCCGGATCGTGGCCCGGCTCAACCACCGCAAGGCGCACCCGGATACGCCGGTGGTCTGCGAGCCGCCCGAGTACGACGAGGACGAGCTGCTCGGGATCGTGCCCGGCGACCTCAAGACGCCCTTCGACCCGCGCGAGGTGATCGCCCGGCTCGTCGACGGGTCCGACTTCGACGAGTTCAAGCCGCTGTACGGGCCGAGCCTGGTCACCGGCTGGGCGCGGCTGCACGGCTACCCCGTCGGCGTCCTCGCCAACGCGCAGGGCGTCCTGTTCAGCGCCGAGTCGCAGAAGGCCGCCCAGTTCATCCAGCTCGCCAACCAGCGCGACGTCCCGCTCCTGTTCCTGCACAACACCACCGGCTACATGGTCGGCAGGGAGTACGAGCAGGGCGGGATCATCAAGCACGGCGCGATGATGATCAACGCGGTGAGCAATTCGAGGGTGCCGCACCTGTCGGTGCTGATGGGCGCCTCCTACGGCGCCGGGCACTACGGCATGTGCGGGCGGGCGTACGACCCGAGGTTCCTCTTCGCCTGGCCCGGCGCCAAGTCGGCCGTCATGGGCCCGCAGCAGCTCGCCGGGGTCCTGTCGATCGTCGCCCGCGCCTCGGCGCTGGCCAAGGGGCAGCCGTACGACGACGACGCGGACGCCGGGCTGCGCGCGATGGTCGAGCAGCAGATCGAGGCCGAGTCCCTGCCGGTGTTCCTGTCCGGGCGGCTGTACGACGACGGGGTCATCGACCCCCGCGACACCCGCACGGTCCTGGGCATCTGTCTGTCCGCGATCCACACGGCCCCGGTCGAAGGCGCGCGCGGCGGCTTCGGCATCTTCAGGATGTGAGGCGCTGATGATCCAGTCCGTTCTTGTCGCCAACCGGGCCGAGATAGCCTCCCGGGTCTTTCGCACCTGCCGCGACCTGGGCATCTCCACGGTCGCCGTGCACTCCGACCCGGACGCGGCACTCCCGTACGTACGGGAGGCCGACGCGGCCGTGCGGCTGCCGGGGGCCGCGCCCGCGGAGACCTATCTGCGCGGCGAACTGCTCGTGAAGGCCGCCCTGGCGGCGGGCGCCGACGCGGTGCACCCCGGGTACGGGTTCCTCTCCGAGAACGCCGGCTTCGCCCGCGCGGTCGAGGACGCCGGGCTGACCTGGATCGGCCCGCCGCCCGCCGCCATCGGGGCCATGGCCTCCAAGACCCGGGCCAAGGAGCTGATGGCGGCGGCCGGGGTGCCGCTGCTGGCCCCCGTCGACCCGGCGAAGGCCACCGCCGCCGACCTCCCGCTGCTCCTGAAGGCGGCGGCGGGCGGCGGCGGGCGCGGCATGCGGATCGTGCGCGAACTGGACGTCCTGGAGGCCGAGTTGGCGGCGGCCTCGGCGGAGGCCCGCGCCGCCTTCGGGGACGGCGAGGTGTTCGCCGAGCCGTACGTCGAGCGCGGACGCCATGTCGAGGTGCAGATCATGGCCGACGCGCACGGCACGGTCTGGGCGCTCGGCACCCGCGACTGCTCGCTCCAGCGCCGCCACCAGAAGGTGATCGAGGAGGCGCCCGCGCCCGGACTGCCCGAGGGGCTGCGCGCCCGGCTGCGCACCGCCGCCGTGGCCGCCGCCCGGGCCGTCTCCTACCGGGGCGCGGGCACGGTCGAGTTCCTGGTCGACGCCGGGGGCCGGGCGTACTTCCTGGAGATGAACACCCGCCTCCAGGTCGAACACCCGGTCACCGAGGCCGTGTTCGGTCTCGACCTGGTTGCGCTCCAGCTCCGGGTGGCCGAGGGCGACGCCCTGCCCGCCGAACCGCCCGAGCCGTCCGGGCACGCCGTCGAGGCGCGGCTGTACGCGGAGGACCCGGCCCGCGGCTGGACCCCGCAGACCGGCGTCCTGCACCGGCTGGCCGTGCCGGACGGGGTGCGCCTGGACCGGGGCTACGGCGACGGCGACACCGTCGGCGTCCACTACGACGCCATGCTCGCCAAGGTCGTCGTCCACGCCCCGACCCGCGCCGCCGCCGTACGCGGACTCGCCCGCGCGCTGGAGCGGGCCGCGGTGCACGGCCCCACCACCAACCGCGACCTGCTCGTACGCTCCCTGCGCCACCCCGACTTCGCGGCCGGGCACCTGGACACCGGCTTCTACGACCGGCACCTGGCGGAGCTGACCGCGCCGCGCGAGGGGGAGGCGCACGCGGCGCTCGCCGCCGCGCTCGCCGACGCGTCGGCCCGCTCCTCCCGGTTCGGCGGGGGCTGGCGCAACCTGCCGTCCCAGCCGCAGAGCAAGCGGTACGGCGACCACGAGATCCGCTACCGCCGCACCCGCGAAGGACTCCATGCCGAGGGCTTCCCGGACGTACGCGTGGAGGCGGCCGAGCCGGGCCGGGTGCGGCTCGAAATCGGCGGGGTGGCACGGGAGTTCACCGTCACCCGGTACGGCGACCGGGTGTACGTCGACACCGCGGCCGGGTCGTACGCCCTCACCGCGCACCCCCGCTTCACCGACCCCAGCGAACTCGTCGCCCCCGGCTCGCTGCTCGCCCCCATGCCGGGGGTGGTGGTCCGGGTCGCCGACGGGCTCGCCGAAGGGGCCGAGGTCGCCGCCGGACAGCCGCTGATCTGGCTGGAGGCCATGAAGATGACCCACCCCATCACCGCCCCCGCCGCCGGAACCCTCACCGCGCTCCACGCCGCCCCCGGCCGCCAGGTCGAGGTCGGCGCCCTGCTCGCCGTCGTGCACACCGCCCCCGAAGCACAGGAGGACCAGCCGTCATGACCGCACGAAGCAGCACCATCGAGAGCCAGGAACTCAAGGACCTGCGGGCCGCCGTCGCCGCCCTCGGGCAGCGCCACGGCCGCGGCCACGACCGCCGGGTGCTGTGGGCCGAGGCCGCCAAGCTCGGCTACCTGGGGGTGAACCTGCCCGAGGAACACGGCGGCGGGGGCGGCGGCATGGCCGAACTCTCCATCGTGCTGGAGGAGTTGGGGGCGGCGGGCTGCCCGCTGCTGATGATGGTCGTCTCGCCCGCGATCTGCGGCACGGTCATCGCCCGCTTCGGCACCGAGGAGCAGCGCCGCGCCTGGCTGCCGGGGCTCGCGGACGGCTCGCTGACCATGGCGTTCGGCATCACCGAGCCCGACGCGGGCTCCAACTCGCACCGCATCACCACCACCGCCCGCCGCGACGCGGAGAGCGGCGGCTGGATACTGGACGGCCGCAAGGTCTTCGTCTCCGGCGTCGACATCGCGGACGCCACGCTGATCGTCGGCCGCACCGAGGACGCCCGCACCGGCAGCCTCAAGCCGTGTCTGTTCATCGTGCCGCGCGACGCCCCGGGCTTCGGCCGCTCGATGATCGACATGGAGATCCAGGCCGAGGAGAAGCAGTTCGAGCTGGTCCTCGACGAGGTGCGGCTGCCCGCGGAGGCGCTGGTGGGCGACGAGGACGCGGGGCTGCTCCAGCTCTTCGCCGGGCTCAACCCCGAGCGGATCATGACGGCCGCGTTCGCGATCGGCATGGGCCGCTACGCGCTGGACCGGGCGCTGGCGTACGCGCGCGAGCGGCAGGTGTGGAAGCAGCCCATCGGCGCCCACCAGGCCATCGCCCACCCGCTGGCCCAGGCGCACATCGAGCTGGAGCTGGCCCGGCTGATGATGCAGAAGGCGGCGGCGCTCTACGACGCGGGCGACGACGCGGGCGCGGGCGAGGCCGCCAACATGGCCAAGTACGCGGCGGCCGAAGCCTGTGTGAAGGCCGTGGACCAGGCCGTGCACACCCTCGGCGGCAACGGCCTCACCCGGGAGTACGGGCTGGCGGCGCTGGTCACGGCGGCGCGCGTGGCGCGGATCGCGCCGGTCAGCCGCGAAATGATCCTGAACTATGTCTCGCATCAGACGCTGGGGCTTCCCAAGTCGTACTAGCCGTACTAGGACGTGCCCCCATGGTCTTCCTCAGCGAGTACGCAGCCGTCCCGGTCGTCGACGCACCCATCCACGAGGCCGTCCTCGGCCGGGCCGCGCCCGGGTACGGGGACGCCCCCGCACTGATCGACGGGACGGACCCGACCGGCGCCACCTCCGTCTCGTACGCCCTGCTGGACGTCCGGCACCGCCGGGTGGCGGCGGCGCTCGCCGCGGCCGGGGTGCGCAAGGGCGAGGTGGTCGCCCTGCACAGCCCCAACTCGATCCACTTCCCGGCCGTGTTCTACGGGGCCACCCGCGCGGGCGCGTCGGTCACCACCGTCCATCCGCTGGCCACGGCCGAGGAGTTCGCCAAACAGATAGCCGACTCCTCGGCGCGCTGGATCGTCACGATCGCGCCACTTCTGGAGACGGCCCGCCGGGCGGCCGAACTCAGCGGCTGCATCTCCGAGATCTTCGTCTGCGACCGGGCCGAGGGCCACCGCTCGGTCCTGGACATGTACGCCTCCACCGCGCCCGAACCCGAAGTGGAGATCGACCCCGGCGAGGACGTCGCCGTGCTGCCGTACTCCTCGGGCACCACCGGCGTCCCCAAGGGCGTGATGCTCACCCACCGCTCCATCGCCACCAACCTGGCCCAGCTGCGCCCGCTGGTCCCGATGGGGCCGGGCGACCGCATCCTCGCGGTGCTGCCGTTCTTCCACATCTACGGCCTCACCGCGCTCCTGAACGCCCCGCTGCGGCACGGCGCGACCGTGGTGGTGCTGCCGCGCTTCGACCTGGAGCAGTTCCTGGGCGCGATCGAGCACCACCGCATCACCGGGCTGTACGTGGCGCCGCCGATCGTGCTCGCGCTCGCCAAGCATCCCGCGGTCGCGCAGTACGACCTGTCCTCGCTGGAGTACGTCGTCAGCGCCGCGGCCCCGCTCGACGCCCGTCTGGCCGCGGCCTGTTCGGCGCGGCTCGGACTGCCGCCGGTGCGCCAGGCGTACGGGATGACGGAGCTGTCGCCCGGCACCCACGCGGTGCCGCTGTCGGCCGCGAGCCCCCCGCCGGGCACGGTCGGCAAACTGCTGCCCGGCACCGAGATGCGCATCCTCTCGCTCGACGAGCCGGGCCGGGACGCGGCGGCGGGCGAGGAGGGCGAGATCGCCATCCGGGGCCCGCAGGTGATGAAGGGGTACCTCGGCCGCCCCGAGGCCACCGCCGAGATGATCGACGCCGAGGGCTGGCTGCGCACCGGGGACGTCGGCCGGGTCGACGCGGACGGCTGGCTCTTCGTCGTCGACCGGGTCAAGGAGCTCATCAAGTACAAGGGCTTCCAGGTCGCCCCGGCCGAGCTGGAGGCGCTGCTGCTCACCCACGAGCGGATCGCGGACGCGGCCGTGGTCGGCGTCCCGGACGCGGACGGCGCCGAGATCCCCTGCGCGTACGTGGTGCGGGCGCCGGGCGGGCCGGAGCTGAGCGCCGACGAGGTGATGGAGTTCGTGGCCGGGCGGGTCGCCCCGTACAAGAAGGTCCGCCGGGTGGAGTTCGTCGGCGGGGTGCCGCGCGCGGCGACCGGCAAGATCCTCCGCCGTGAACTGAGGGAACGTCAGAAAGGCAGCGCATGACCTACGTACAGCGGTCGCAGGACCGGGGGATCCGCACGCTCGCCCTGGACTCGCCCGCCAACCGCAACGCCCTGTCCGCCGGGCTGGTCGGCGAGCTGGGCGCGGCGCTGGAGGAGTGCGCCGGGGACAAGGGCGTACGCGCGCTGGTGCTCACCCACACCGGCACCACCTTCTGCGCGGGCGCCGACCTCAAGTCCCCGGCCGACCCGGGGGCGTTCGTGGCGCTGCTGCGCGCCCTGGTCGAACTGCCCAAGCCGGTGGTGGCGCGGGTGACCGGGCACGTGCGCGCGGGCGGGCTCGGGCTCCTCGGCGCCTGCGACATCGCGGTGGGCGGCCCGGAGTCCAGCTACGCCTTCACCGAGTCCCGGCTGGGGCTCGCCCCCGCCGTCATCTCCATGCCGCTCCTGCCGCGCATGGAACCGAGGGCGGCGGCCCGCTACTTCCTGACGGGGGAGCGGTTCGGGGCGCCGCAGGCGGCCCGCGCGGGGCTGCTCACGGAGGCCGCCGAGGACGTCGACGCGGCGCTCGACGGCGTGCTCGACGGCCTTCGGCGGGCCTCCCCGCAGGGGCTGGCCGCCTCGAAGGCGCTGGTCACGGCTACCGTGGTGGAGGCGTTCGACCGCTGGACGGATGAGCTGAGCGCGCGTTCGGCCGCCCTGTTCGCCTCGGACGAGGCACGGGAGGGCGTGACCGCGTTCCTGGAACGACGGGATCCCGTATGGGTGTGGTGACCTCCGCCGCCAAGAGCCCCAAGCAGGACCGCAGCCGGGCCACCCGGCAGCGGCTCCTGGAGGCGGCCGTGGCGTGTCTGGCCGAGCACGGCTGGGCGGGCTCGACGGTGTCGGTGGTGGCCGAGCGGGCCGGGGTTTCGCGGGGCGCGGCCCAGCACCACTTCCCGACCCGGGAGGACCTGTTCACGGCGGCCGTCGAGTACGTGGCCGAGGAGCGCTCCTCGGCGCTGCGCGCGCTCGGCCCCACCGACCGCCACACCGTGGTCGCCAGCCTCGTCGACCTGTACACGGGACCGCTGTTCCGGGCGGCGCTGCACCTGTGGGTGGCCGCCGCCAACGAGCCGCAACTGCACGCCCGGGTGCGGGAGCTGGAGGCGCGGGTCGGCCGGGAGTCGCACCGCATCGCGGTGGCGCTGCTCGGCGCGGACGAGTCGGTGCCCGGGGTGCGCGAGACGGTCCAGGGCCTCCTGGACATGGCCCGGGGCCTGGGCCTGGCCAACGTCCTCACGGACGACCGGGCCCGGCGCGAGCGGGTCGTGGCGCAGTGGGCGGAGCTGGTGGACGGGGCGCTGGGGCGGGCCTAGCGGTGGCGGTGGCCGTGGCGGGGCCGACGGTCGCGCGTGGCCGTCGGCCCGGAGGCGTCGGCGGTCGTGAGGGGGCCGACGGCCAGGAAGGGGGCCGGGCGCACGCCCGGCCCCCCTCCTTTCACGCTCAGGCGTTGTTGTCGGCGTCCTCGCACGCCTTGGCCTCGTTGCGCAGGGCGTTGGCCTGCTGGTGGGCCTTGGCGGCGGCGGCGCGCTCGCCGAGGTGCTTCAGCTCCTCGGCCTTGCGGTCGAGCTGCGCGGCCTGCTGGCGCAGTTCGGCCGGCTTGCAGGTGATGATCCCGGCCTGCGCGGCGGGCGCGGCGGTCACGGCCAGACCACCGGCGAGCAGCACGGCGGACAGGACGGCGGTGGCGGTTCGGCGCATGGGGGCGCTCCAAGTCCCGGACCGGAAAGGCCCGTTGTGGGGGGAGTCGTACCCGAAAACCCTATCGAATCGAGCCGGTGGTCGATCAAGTGGGTTTCGGCCGGGGCCGGATACGGGTGTGGCGCCGCCCCCGTCCCCGGGGCGGCGCCACACACGGCTGACCTGCGCGGAAGGGGGCCGGGGCTCAGCCCCGGATCGCGCCGAACCCCGCCACCTCGCGCGGGTCGCGCGGACCCGGGCCGATGTAGCGGGCGGACGGGCGGACCAGACGGCCCGTCCGCTTCTGCTCCAGGATGTGCGCCGACCAGCCCGCGGTGCGGGCGCAGGTGAACATCGAGGTGAACATGTGCGCCGGCACCTGCGCGAAGTCCAGCATGATCGCGGCCCAGAACTCCACGTTGGTGGCGAGCACCCGGTCGGGGCGGCGCGCGTGCAGCTCTTCGAGGGCCGCCTTCTCCAGCGCCTCGGCGACCTCGAAGCGGGGCGCGCCCAGCTCCTTGGCGGTGCGGCGCAGCACCCGGGCGCGCGGGTCCTCGGCGCGGTAGACGCGGTGGCCGAAGCCCATCAGGCGCTCGCCCTTGTCCAGGGCCTTCTTGACGTACGCGGTGGCGTCGCCGGTCCGCTCGATCTCCTCGATCATGCCGAGGACGCGGGAGGGGGCGCCGCCGTGCAGCGGGCCGGACATCGCGCCGACCGCGCCGGAGAGCGCGGCGGCGACGTCGGCGCCGGTGGAGGCGATGACGCGGGCGGTGAACGTCGAGGCGTTCATGCCGTGCTCGGCGGCCGACGTCCAGTACGCGTCGACGGCCTTGACGTGCTTGGGGTCCGGCTCGCCGCGCCAGCGGATCATGAACCGCTCGACGATGGACTCGGCGCGGTCGATCTCGCGCTGCGGCACCATCGGCAGGCCCTGTCCGCGCGCCGACTGCGCCACGTACGAGAGCGCCATCACGGCGGCCCGCGCCAGGTCGTCGCGGGCGGTGCGCTCGTCGATGTCGAGCAGCGGCTTGAGGCCCCAGACCGGGGCGAGCATCGCGAGCGCGGACTGCACGTCCACGCGGATGTCACCCGAGTGGACGGGGATGGGGAACGGCTCGGCGGGCGGCAGGCCGGGGTTGAAGGCGCCGTCGACGAGCAGGCCCCACACGTTCCCGAACGACACGTGGCCGACGAGGTCCTCGATGTCGACCCCGCGGTACCGCAGGGCACCGCCTTCCTTGTCGGGTTCGGCGATCTCGGTCTCGAACGCGACGACTCCTTCAAGTCCGGGTACGAAGTCGGACATCGGGCGGCTCCTCGTGTTGCGTGCGACAGCTGCGGGATGGACGCGGGCGGGGGTGCCCCTTTCCCCCGTATTGCCCGTTGCGGCGGTAACTCACCCACCGGGTAGTAGGGGGGCCACAGTGGCCCAGCGGAGAGTTTGGCGGGTTCGACGGGTGCGGGGAAGCGTGACATCCGGCACACTGCCCCATTTGCCGCGCGGAGGGTTGGCGACCCTCCGTGCCGGGAAAAATGACACGCCGTGCCATTTGGAACATGGCCTTCCGTCCCCGGCCGCCGCATCCGCCCCGGCAGCCCCTCCCGGCGCCCTCCCCGGTGCCCGTCCCGGCCGCCCCTTCCGGCATCCGTCCCGGCCGCCCCGCCGCGCCCGGCCGCCCTGCGGCAGGATGACGCCGTGACCGATCACGACCCCGCGGCCATGCGCCGCCAGTACCGCACCACCCTCCTCGACGAGGCGGACCTCGCGGCGACCCCGATGGCCCAGTTCGCCCGCTGGTTCAAGGAGGCCGTCACCGCGGGGCTGCACGAGCCGAACGCCATGGTCGTCGCCACGGCGACCCCCGACGGCCACCCGTCGACGCGCACGGTCCTGCTCAAGGCGTACGACGACCGCGGGTTCGTCTTCTACACCAACTACGCCTCCCGCAAGGGCCGCGAACTGGCGGCGAACCCGCGCGTCTCGCTGCTCTTCCCCTGGCACCAGATCTCCCGCCAGGTGATCGTCACCGGCACCGCCGGGCAGGTGCCGCGGGAGGAGACCGAGGCGTACTTCCGCTCCCGCCCGCACGGCTCGCAGCTCGGCGCCTGGGCGAGCCCCCAGTCCGCCCCGCTCGCCTCCCGGGCGGAACTGACGTCCCGTTACGAGGAGTTGGCGGCCCGCCACCCCGAGGGCACCGAGGTCCCGGTGCCGCCGCAGTGGGGCGGCTTCCGGATCGTCCCGGAGGCGGTGGAGTTCTGGCAGGGCCATGAGAACCGGCTGCACGACCGGCTGCGCTATGTGCCGGCGGGGCCGGACGAGTGGCGCGTCGAGCGCCTCGCCCCGTAGCGCCCGGCGGGGCCGGGACACGCAGAAACCCGCGGGCTCGGGTTCCTCCGGAGAGGAGCCGGCCGGACGTGCCGGCGAGCCCGCGGGTCGGTGACTGCTGGGAATTCGGCCGGCGACAAGCCGGCACCGCACAGAGAGTGCGACTGGCAGGCGCTAGCCCGCAGTCACCTCACGCGTCCGGTATCCATACATCTGCCGAACCACCTCCCTTCTCGTGTGCACCACACATTAGGAAGCCGCGCGGGGCGCGACAACCGAATTAACGGCCGCTCTTCACCCGGCCCGTTCCCCGGCGGACCGCTCCACGCAGAACTCGTTGCCCTCGATGTCCGCGAGGGTCACCCACCCCCCGCCGTCGGGGCGCCGGTGGTCGCCGACCAGGGTGGCGCCGAGGGCGAGCAGCCGGTCCACCTCCTCGTCGCGGGTGCGGTCCTGGGGCTGGAGGTCGAGGTGGACGCGGTTCTTCACGGCCTTGGCGTCCTCGACCGCCACGAAGAGCAGCGCGGCGCCCTCGGTGGTGACCAGGGCCTCCGGGTCGCCCGGGAGGTCCTCGTCGGCGAGCTTGCCGTCGAGGACCGCGGCCCAGAAGGTGCCGAGGGCGTGGGCGTCGGCGCAGTCGAACGTCACATGACGTACAAGTGAGGTCATGGGCGTCACTATGTTCGAAGACGGCGGGCCGGAAAAGGCGTTTACGCGCGCGTGGGCGATGTCGGCCGCGCGGATCGACCTGGAGCCCCTGCGGGCCGGGCACGCCGACGAGATGGCGGACGTGCTGGGCGACCCCGCGCTGCACCGGTTCACCGGCGGCGCCCCGTATGCGCGGGACGAACTGCGCGCGCGGTACGAGAGGTTGGCCGCCGGGTCGCCCGACCCGGCCGTGCACTGGCTCAACTGGGTGGTGCGGCTGCGCGGGGACGGCCGTCCGGTGGGTACGGTCCAGGCCACTGTGGAGGGCGCCGCGGCGGAGGTCGCCTGGGTGATCGGCACGCCCTGGCAGGGCCGCGGGTACGCCACCGAGGCCGCGCGGGCGCTCGTCGCCGGGCTCGCCGCGCACGGGGTCCGCCGCGTCGTCGCGCACATCCACCCCGACCACACCGCCTCCGCCGCCGTCGCGCGCGCGGCCGGGCTGGCCCCGACGCGGGAGCGCCGGGACGGCGAGGTGCGCTGGAGCGGCGGGCCGGGCGGCTGAGGGCCGGGGAGCGGGCGCGCGCGGTTCCGCCCGGCCCGGCGTCGCAAAACGATCCCTGGGGCGAAGGGATTTCGGGGAAGTCGGTGTGGGATCCGTCACGTTCCAGTTGAATGATCCGACGAGGGTCGGTGCGTCGGCGTGACGCGGCGACACGTCCTGCAGGGGGTGCCAGGATGAGTGCTTCCCGGAGTGAGACCACCAACGCCCTCGGTCCCGACGAGCCGGACCGGGAGCACGAGGACGGTCCCGGCGCGGCGGCCGAGCCCGAACCCGGCGGCGATCTGCTCGCCGCCCTGCTCGACGGCATGGACGCGGCGCTCTGCGCCTTCGACGCGGCCGGCGCGGTCACCCACTGGAACCGCGAGGCCGAGCGGATCCTCGGCTGGAGCGCCGGGGAGGCGGTGGGCCGCAAGGGCTTCGCCGGGTGGGCGGTGCGGGCCGCCGACGCGGGCGAGGTGGAGGGCCGGCTGATGGCGGCGATGGACGCGCCGGGCCGCCAGGTCCACGAGTTCGCGCTGCTCACCAAGGACGGCGGCCGGGTCCTGGTGCGCACCCAGTCGGCCGGGGTGCGGGGCGCGGACGGCACACCGGCGGGCGTGTACTGCGCGTTCAGCGAGGTGCACGCGCAGATCGACCTGGAGCGCTCGATCGCGCTCAGCGAGGCCCTGTTCGAGGACGGCTCCTGGGGCGTCGTCCTGGTCGACGTGGACCTGCGGCCCACCGTCGTCAACGCGTACGCGGCCCGCGCCCTGGGGACCGGCCGCGCCACCCTGCTCGGGCGCCCGCTGGGCGAGCTGGTGGTGCGGGGCGTCGACGAGCTGGAGGGCGCGCTCCACCACGTACTGGCGGAGGGCGCGCCCGCCTCGCCCGCCGAGCTGTGGGCGACCGTGCGCACCGCCGAGGGCGAGCGGCGGCGCTGCTGGCACAGCGGCTTCCTGCGGCTCGCCTCGCCGCTGGCCGAGGAGCCGGTGCCGCTCGGGGTGGCCTGGCTCTTCCAGGACGTCACCGACGCCAAGCTCGCCGAGCAGGAGGCCGACCGGCTGCGGTTCCGGTGGAACCAGCTGCACCGGGCGGCGCGCACGGCGGCCGAGTGCGAGGACCCGGCGGAGGCGGCCACCGCGTACCTGGACTTCGCGCTCGCGGGCTTCGCCGAGCACGCGCTGGTCGATCTGGCGGTCGGCGAGGACCGGCTGGTGCGGACGGCGGCGTCCCCGGCGTCCGCGCCGGGCCCGGTCGCCCCGGTGGCGGGCGGCGGCTTCCCGGTCCGCTACGCCCCGGGCCACCCCGCGCTCCAGGCGGCCGACCGGATCGGCTCGGTCCGGGCCAGCGGCGGCGCGGGGGCGCAGAGCTGGGCGGAGGAGCGCCAGTGGCCGCCGGACGCCCGCCACGCCCTGTGCACGGTCCTGCGCAGCCGGGGCCGTACGGTCGGCGTCCTGACGTTCCTGCGCGGCCCCGGCCGCCCGGCGTTCGAGCGCCCGGACGCGACGTACGCGGAGAGCGTGGCGGTCCGGGTGGCCGCGTCCCTGGACCTGGCGCGGGCCCTGGAGCACTGAGCCGCCGGGCGCGCCGGGGCCCGGACACCTCGAAGCTCCGGGCGCCCGGCGCCGTGACCGGGGCCCGGCCCGTCGCGCTCTCAGTGCCGGAAGAAGATCCGGTCCCTGTACTCCGTCATCACCCGGCCGTTCCACTCGTGGCCGCCGTCGACGTTGCCGGACCGCAGCAGCGGCGGCTCGATGCCGCGCTCGACCAGGGACTCCGTCGCGGCGGCCATCATGGCCTGCATCAGCGCGCTGGTGACGACGGTGGAGGCGGGCGCGAAGGGGGCCTCGACCCCCTCGTGGGTGAGCTCCGCGTCCCCGATCGCGATCTTGCTGTCCAGGACGATGTCGCAGTGGTCGCGCAGGAAGGTGCCCGACACGTGCCGGGACTTGGTGCCCTCCGCGTACGCCACGGAGGTGACGCCGATGACGGTCAGGCCGAGGGCGCGCGCGTTCATGGCCATCTCCACCGGCAGCGCGTTGCGGCCGGAGAGGGAGATGATCACGACGACGTCGCCGGGGCGGGCCGGGCTGGAGTCCAGGACCGCGCCCGCGAGCCCGTCCACCCGCTCCAGGGCGGACCCCAGCGGCGCGGGCGTCACGTCCACGCCGACCGTGCCGGGCACCGCGAGGAGGTTCATCAGGGCGAGCCCGCCCGCCCGGTAGACGACGTCCTGCGCGGCCAGCGAGGAGTGCCCGGCGCCGAACGCGAAGAGCCGCCCGCCCGCCGCCACCGCGTCGGCGACGGCGGCTCCGGCGGCGGCGACGCTGTCCGCCTCCTCGTCCCGTACCCGCTGGAGCAGCCCGATGGCCGCGTCGAAGAACTGACCGGCCAGTTTGCTCTCGCTCATCGCCTGGGCCCTTTCCGGGGGTGAGATCGGTGGGGTGGTCGGGGAGGTGCCGGGGAGGTGCCGGGGGGTCGGAATGGGGGGTGCCGCCGCACACGTTGCGGTCTGGACCATTCCCGTGTCAATACGCCCGCACCCCGGCCGGGGCCCCCGCCGGGGCACGGTTGTCAGTGCGATGCGTCAGAATTGGGGTCAGGGCCAGCGCACGAGTGCTTTCAACAGTCACAGCATCGAGGGGCACGTATGTCCGGACTGATCGACACGACGGAGATGTATCTCCGCACCATCCTCGAACTTGAGGAAGAGGGTGTGGTCCCCATGCGCGCCCGGATCGCCGAGCGACTCGACCAGAGCGGGCCGACGGTGAGCCAGACGGTCGCGCGGATGGAGCGCGACGGCCTGGTCCAGGTCGCGGGCGACCGCCATCTGGAGCTCACCGACGAGGGCCGCAGGCTCGCCACCCGCGTGATGCGCAAGCACCGCCTCGCCGAGTGCCTGCTGGTCGACGTGATCGGCCTGGAGTGGGAGCAGGTGCACGCCGAGGCGTGCCGCTGGGAGCACGTGATGAGCGAGGCGGTGGAGCGCCGCGTCCTGGAGCTGCTGCGCCACCCCACCGAGTCGCCGTACGGGAACCCGATCCCGGGCCTGGAGGAGCTGGGCGAGAAGTCCGAGGCCGACGCGTTCCTGGAGGACGGGATCATCAGCCTCAACGAGCTGGAGGCGACCGAGGACGGCATGACCGTGGTCGTGCGCCGCATCGGCGAGCCGATCCAGACGGACGCCCAGCTGATGTACACGCTGCGGCGCGCGGGTGTGCAGCCCGGCGCGGTCGTCAGCGTCACGCGCTCGCCGGGCGGCGTCCTGGTCGGCAGCAGCGGCGAGGCGGCCGAGCTCGACGGCGACGTGGCCTCCCACGTCTTCGTGGCCAAGCGCTAGGGCTTTGCGGGGCTGACGGCCCCGAGGGTCCACGACGGGGGCCGGTGACGTGCGCAGGGCGCCGCGCCGCCCCCGTTCCGCTTGGGGCGCAAGGGAGTTGGCGGGGCGGCGCCGACGGCCCGCCGGGCCGGGAATTCCGGTCGGATCGGCAGCGGACGGACGGTTCGCGTGCCAGGCTGTCGCTTGAGGCATATGACCTGTACGGGCGCGCGGCCCGGGAGGGAGGGGGCTCGTGCGGAACGATCCTGCGCCCCTGGTGCCCCTCGGCCCGGCCGCCGGACCTCCTGGAACGGACGAGGACCCCGGCGCCCTGCGGCGCCGGGGCCTGCCCTCCCCGGTGCTGACCCGGAGCCCCGAGCTCCCGGGGTCAGTCCCCTTCGGCCGGCCCCTCGTGCTCGTCGTGGCCGCCCGCCTCCCGCAGGAGATCTCCCCTCGGCGCGAGCCGTCAATCCTTGAGTCCGGTCACTCGAACGAGGGGTGTTGCGCGAGAGACGCGAGTTTTCGAATAGAGGTTCGATACCCTGCCGTGAACTGACCTCAGAGCTTCGGAGCCGAAGGGGGTGCCAGGACACATGGTGCGACGCAGCGACGTGACGGGACACGAGGGCGTGCGCCTCGCCGCCTGGGAGTTCGCCGACCCGCCCAAGGGCCGCCGCTCGGCCGACCCCGCGCCGGGGGTGCTCCTGCTCCACGGCCTGATGGGCCGCGCCGCGCACTGGGCGTCCACCGCCCGCTGGCTGGCCGAGAAGCACCGGGCGGTCGCCCTCGACCAGCGCGGCCACGGCCGCAGCGAGAAGCCCGCCGAAGGCCCGTACACCCGCGAGGCGTACGTGGCGGACGCGGCGGCGGCCATCGAGCAGCTCGGCCTCGCCCCGGTCACCCTGATCGGCCACTCCATGGGCGCCCTCACCGCCTGGCAGCTCGCCGCCGGCCGCCCCGACCTGGTGCGCGCCCTGGTCGTCTGCGACATGCGGGCCTCCGCGCTCGGCACGGCCTCGCAGCGCGAGTGGGAGGACTGGTTCAAGTCCTGGCCGGTGCCGTTCGCGACGCTCGCGGACGTACGGAAGTGGTTCGGCGAGGACGACCCCTGGGTGGAGCGGCCCAGCCCCGCGCGCGGCGAGTTCTTCGCCGAGGTGATGGCCGAGCGCGCCGACGGCTGGCGCCCGGTCTTCTCCCGCCGCCAGATGCTCCGCTCCCGCGAGACCTGGGTCTACGACGCGCACTGGGAGGAGCTGGCCCAGGTCCGCTGCCCGGCCCTGGTGGTGCGCGGCCTGGACGGCGAGCTGGGCCGCGCCGAGGCCCAGGAGATGGTCCGCGTCCTGCCCCGGGGGAGGTACGCGGAGGTGGCCGACGCCGGGCACCTGGTCCACTACGACCAGCCGGAGGGCTGGCGGGCCGTGGTCGAGCCCTTCCTGCGCGAGACGGCCGACGAGCCGGTCCCGTCCTCCTGAACGGCGAGCCGGGCGCGTCCGTCGCCCCGCCCCGCCCGGACGCGACCGCGGGCGCCACCCGTGCGAGTGGCGCCCGCGAACCCGTAAGGACTCCCGGCGGAGCGGCTCAGCCCCGGCTGACCGCCGTCAGGATCTCCGGCAGCCGCCTGGCGGTGCGCGGGGCCGCGGCGCGCAGCCCGGCGTACGCCACGAGCGCCCCGTACACCACGCCCGCGGGCAGCACCAGCCAAAGCGAGTCGTGGTGGCCGGCCACGTGCAGCCAGATCACCAGCGCGATCAGCGGCGCGCAGAGCAGCCCGCTGGTCAGCATGCCGCCGGTGATCGCCAGGAACGCGATGCCGCCCTGGCCCGGCGCCACGTTCTTGCGGCTGTCCTGCGGGATCGAGTACGCGAACACCGCCGAGGCGACCGCGCCCGTCGCCAGCATCGCGCCCAGCAGCCCCAGCGAGAGCCCCAGCGCCTCGGGCAGCGCCGCCCAGTCGCCGATCGCCCCGGCGGTGACCACCGCGACCAGGACCGTGTACGGCAGGGTCACCAGCAGGATCGCCAACGCCCGCGCGCGCAGCTCCAGATAGGCGTCCCGGGACGAGGAGATCGTCTGGACGACCATCCAGAACGCCGAGGTGTCCTGGCCGAACTGGTTGTACATCTGGGCGCCCAGCATGAACGCGCCGAACGAGGCGAAGTACACCGTGCCGTGCCCCTGGAGGGCGTTGAACAGCGGCACGATCAGACCGATGGCCAGCGAAGTGATCCACGCCGTCTTGGTCTTGGGATCGCGCCAGGCGTACCGCAGGGTGCGCAGCATCACCGTGCCGGTGCGCCCCTCGGGCAGCAGCCCGGCCAGGCCCGCCCCGGACTTCTCGCGGCCGGTGTCGGCGGGCCGCACGGTCGAGCCGTCCGGGCTCGTCATCAGCCGGGTGAGCGAGCGCTGCCAGCCGTACAGCAGGGCGGCCAGGGCGGCGGCGGTGAGCAGCAGCTGGAGCACCGCCCGCCCGTACGCGCCGTCGGCCGCCGAGTCGACCGCGCCGATCGCTGCCGCCGGCGGCAGCCAGCGCACCACGTCCGCGGCCGGGTCCAGCGTGGACAGGCCGCCGGAGTCGCCGATGCGCTGCGCCCCGAAGTTCACCACCTGGAAGCCGACGGCGATCACCAGACCGCTCAGCACCGCCAGATCGCGGCCCTTGCGGGAGGTCAGCAGCCGGGTGTTGGCCGCCGCGACCGCCCGCGCCAGCGCCACGCACACCAGGACCGTCAGCGGCACCGCGACCGCCGCGACCGCGCCCGCCGCCCAGCTCCCGGCGACCGCGATCGCCGAACCCAGCACCAGGCAGAGCGTGAAGAGCGGCCCGATGCCCACCAGCGAGGCCGCCAGCAGCGCCACGATCAGCGAGCGCGGGCGCAGCGGCAGCATCACCAGCCGGGTCGGGTCGAGCGTCTCGTCGCCGCTGGGGAAGAAGAGCGGCATCACCGCCCAGGCGAGCGCCAGTACGGCGGTGAGCAGCACGGTCACCGTGCCCGCGTGCGCGTCCCCGCGCAGCGCGATCAGGCCGAGCAGCTGGAGCGCGGCGAACAGCAGGGCGAGCACGGCCGAGGTGATGTAGGCGGCCCGCCGGCCGCCGGACTGCCGCAGCCCGTTCCGGAGCAGCGAGAGCTTCAGCCGGACGAAGACGGGGGTCAGCGAGGGCGGACCGGGGGCGGTCCGCCCCGCGGGGGCGTCGTAGGTGGTGCTCATCGGGCCGCACCGCCGCCTAGCCAGTCCAGCGCCTCGCCGGTGTCACGGCCGTGGGCGCCCACGAGTTCGAGGAAGGCGCTCTGCAGCGAGTCCGCGCCGCCCCGCACCTCCGCGAGCGTGCCCTGGGCGCGGATGCGCCCGGCGGCCATCACCGCGACCCAGTCGCACAGCGACTCCACCAGCTCCATCACATGGCTGGAGAAGACGACGGTGGCGCCGGAGGCGGTGTAGCGCTCCAGGACGCGGCGGATCGTCGCCGCCGACACCGGGTCGACGCCCTCGAACGGCTCGTCGAGGAAGAGCACTTCGGGGTTGTGCAGCAGCGCAGCGGCGAGCCCGATCTTCTTGCGCATGCCCGTCGAGTAGTCCACGACGAGCTTGTGCTGGGCGCCCGCCAGGTCCAGGACGTCGAGCAGCTGGGTGGCCCGCTTGTCGACCTCGGCGCCGGGCAGTCCGCGCAGCCGCCCGGTGTACGCCAGCAGTTCGCGGCCCGAGAGGCGCTCGAAGAGCCGCAGTCCCTCCGGCAGCACGCCGATCCGGGACTTCACGGCGACCGGGTCGCGCCACACGTCGTGGCCGCCGATCTCGACCGTGCCCCGGTCGGGGCGGAGCAGACCGGTCACCATCGACAAGGTGGTGGTCTTGCCCGCGCCGTTCGGCCCCACCAGGCCGATGAACTTGCCCGCCGGAAGCTCCAGGTCGATCCCGGCGACCGCGATCTGGTCGCCGAAGCGCTTCCACAGATCGCTGACCCGGACCGCGGGCGGCCCGCCCGCCTCCCCGCTCCCGGTCCGCGAACCGCCGTCGACTGTCTGGTCGGGCATGGTGCTGTGCCTTTCGTCCCCGTCCGTACGTCCGTACGTACGTCATGGGACCAGACTACGAGCGGCGTGCCCGGGCAGCCGCCGCCTCGCGTCCGCAGGCGTACGCCAGCGGGCTGATCAGCTCTTCCGCGTCCGGCAGCCAGCGGTTGGCGGGGGTGGGGCGGCAGGCCCACTGCACCGCGCCGTGGCCGCCGATACGGGTGGGGGGCGCCGCCACGTAGTCGCCCTCGCCGCGGGTGATGAGGTCGATGGACGCGGCCGTCCAGCCGAGTTTGCGCACCAGGTCGGGGACCTTCGCGCCGGCGCCCGGCAGCACGAAGAACAGCATGCGGCGGTCCGGGGTGCAGGTCACCGGGCCGAGCGTCAGCTCCATGCGCTCCATCCGGGCCAGCGCCAGGAACCCGGCGGACTCGGGGACGTCGATGGCGTCGAACGTGCGTCCCGTGGGCAGCAGGATGGAAGCCTTGGGCTGCTTGGACCACAGACGGCGCGCGGCGACCGCGCTCCCCGTGGCCTGGGTCGCCCAGTCCGGCCGGGAGGGGTGCGCGCCCGGAGCCGGGCAGGCGGTGTTGCCGCACGAGCAGTGCTCCCCGCCCTCGGCCGCCTCCAGCCAAGTACCGGGGAACACGTCCCAGTGCCGCTCTTCCGCGTACCGCACCGCGCTGTCGAGGAGCTGGTCGCCGCGCTGCTTGGGGATCTGTGCGGCTTCCGTGCCTGTGATGGTCTCTTCCACGCAGAACTCAACTCCCGCCGCCACCTCGGGTTACGGGCGCGCGCCGGGCGGCGCGGGAGCATCGATCCTGCATCCGGGGCGCATGGGTGCATGGACGGGGGCGCGCGTGCGGTCGCGCCTCTCGTTGCGGGTAGCCACAAGCGGGGGGCTATGGAGAAGGGGGCAATCCAGCGGTCGTCACAGCTTCCTGCGCTTTCCTCCGCTTCTTCCGCATTCTCTGCCTTTTCGCAGGGCAGTGATCACAGGAGTGATCGACTGCCGCCATCAGGGGGTTCACATGGCAGCCAGGCCTCTAGTCGCGCGCCAGCCCAATGAACGGCTGCAAGCGCTCATCCAGGAAGCCGGGTGCTCCAACGCGGGACTCGCCCGGCGCGTCAACATGGTCGGCGCGGAGCGCGGACTGGATCTTCGATACGACAAGACGTCGGTGGCGCGCTGGCTGCGGGGCCAGCAGCCCCGGGGCCGGGCGCCGGGCATCATCGCGGAGGCGCTGGGCCGCAAGCTCGGGCGCACCGTGACGATCGACGAGATCGGCATGGCCAACGGCAAGAACCTGGCGTCGGGGGTGGGGCTCCAGTTCTCGCCCACCGTGCTCGGCGCCATCGAGCAGGTCTGCGAGCTGTGGCGCAGCGACGTCGGGCGGCGGGACTTCCTGACCGGCTCCACCGTCGCCGCCTCCGCGCTCGTCGAGCCGAGCCGCGACTGGCTGATCACCGGCGCGGACGCGCAGGTCGCGCGGAACGCGGGGCAGCGGGTCGGGGTCGCGGACGTCGACGCGGTCCGGGCCATGACCCAGGCGCTGGTCGAACTCGACCACCGGTTCGGGTCCGGGCACGTACGGCCGGTCGTCGTCCACTACCTCAACAGCGTGGTGTCCGGGCTGCTCGCCGGGTCCTACCGGGAGACCGTCGGCCGCCAGCTGTTCGCGGCGGTGGCGCGGCTGACCGAACTCGCGGGCTACATGGCCGTCGACACCGGCCAGCCCGGGCTCGCCCAGCGCTACTACATCCAGGCGCTGCGGCTCGCCCAGGCGGCGGGCGACCGGGGGTACGGCGGGTACGTGCTGGCCGCCTCCATGAGCCACCTCGCCGCCCAGCTCGGCAACCCGCGCGAGATCGCCCAACTCGCCCGGGCCGCGCAGGAAGGCGCGCGCGGGCGGGTCACGCCCCGGGCCGAGGCGATGTTCTTCGCCGCCGAGGCGCGCGGGCACGCGCTGCTCGGTGACGCGCGCACCTGCCAGACCGTGGCGGGGCGGGCGCTGGCCGCGATGGAGGCGGCGTCGGCCGAGTCCGGCGACGACCCGTCGTGGATCGCCCACTTCGACCACGCCTACCTCGCCGACGAACTCGCCCACTGCCACCGGGACCTGGGGCAGCCCGAGGCGGCGGCCCGGCGCGCCGAGGAGTCCCTGGCGGGGCACCCCGAGTCGCGGGCGCGGCGCCGGGCCATCGGGCTGATCCTGCTGGCGACGGCGCAGGTGCAGCAGCGGGAGGTGGAGGAGGCGTGCGCGACGGGGGCGCGGGCGGTGGACCTCCTCGCGACCCTCCGCACCAATCGGGGGGCGGACTATCTCGACGATCTCCAGCAGCGGTTGGAGCCGTATGCGGAGGAGCCGGCGGTGCGGGAATTCGGCGCGAGGCTGGAGGTCCAGGCGGCCTAGACCCCCCGGGGTGTTCCCCGGGCCCCCCTCGGGCCCGGGCCGTCGCCCGCCCGCGGGTTGTGGCGGGTTGCTCGCGCCGTTCCTCGCGCCCCTTTTTGGGCCGGTGCTTTGGCTGCGGGTTGGTGGGGGCTGGTCGCGCCGTTCCTCGCGCCCCTTTTTGGGCCGGTGCTTTGGCTGCGGGTTGTGGTGGCTGCTCGCGCCGTTCCCCGCGCCCCTTTTCAGGCCGGTGTTCGGCTGCGGGTTGGTGGGGGCTGGTCGCGCCGTTCCTCGCGCCCCTTTTTGGGCCGGTGGTCGCTTCTCGCGCTGGTCCTCGCGCCCCTGGAAACCCTCGTTCGGCTGCGGGTTGGGGTGGGTTGCTCGCGCTGTTCCCCGCGCCTCCTGACAAGCCCCGTCCATGGGCCGGTTGGGGTGGGTTGCTCGCGGCGTTCCTCGCGCCCCTGACAAGCCCCCGGCCCTCTGCGGGGCGTGGTGGGCAGGGCGTGGTGCCTTGTGGGGCCGGGGTTCGTGGGGGTTGGGGGGCGTGGCAGTGCGGGGGGAGTAACCGGTAGCGTGGCGGGGATTCCGTAGTCCCACGTGTAGGAGTCCCGGTGACGCAGAGCCGACAGGGTGACGAGCCGCAGCTGCCCGCTGTACGGCCCGCACACGAGGGCGTCGTGCTGCCCGCCGACGGATCCACCCCCTGGCCCCCCGCCCCCGCCGCCGCCCCCTCGGGCGCCGCGCCCTGGGGGCAGCCGTGGGGGCCGGAGCAGCAGGGCTGGGCGCAGCCGCTGCCGGCCGAGAGCGGGGAGGCGACGCAGTACATCGCCCCCGTCCCGGCGGGCCCGGGCGCCGAGGAGACGCAGTACCTGACGTCGGCCCCGCTCCCGCCGGGCGCGGGTGAGGCCACGCGGTTCATCGCCCCGGTGACCGGCTCGGAGGCCACGCAGTACCTCGCGCCCGTCCCCGGCGCCTCGGACGCGACGCAGTTCATCGCCCCCGTGCCGGGCGCCTCGGACGCCACCCAGTTCATCGCCCCCGTGCCCGCGGCCCCGCCGGGCGCGCTGCCGCCGGAGACGCACGGGGCCGAGGCCACCCGGTACCTGCCGCCCGTCCCGGCGGACCCCGCCCCGGCCGCCGCCCCGCAGGACGTCCCGTACGGCATACGCCCGGGCGGCCCCGAGGAGCGGCAGCCGCCCGCCGAGTTCGACAGCCTCTTCCGCACCGACGGAGGGGCGGGCGCCCAACGGGGCGCGGAGTCCAGCCAGTTGCCGCGCTTCACGCAGACCCCTTCCGTACAGGTCCAGGTGCAGGCGCCCCCGCAGGCCCCGCAGCAGTACCAGACGCCCCCGCCCCCGGCGGGCCCGCAGGCGTACGACTCGTACGACGACGAGCCGCCCCGCCGCTCCCGCCTCGGCCTCATCGCGGGCGTCGGGGTCGCCCTCGCCGTCGTCGGGCTCGGGGCCGGGTATCTGATCAGCCAGGGCGGCGGGGACGGCGGCGGGGCGAAGAAGGACGACAACGCGCCCATCGCCGCCACCAGTCCGACCACCGGCGGCGGGGACGCCAAGCCCGCCGACGACCCGGCGAAGGCGCAGGCCGTCGAGCTCGACAAGCTGCTCGCGGACAGCAACAACAGCCGGGACGCGGTGATCGGCGCGGTCGCCGACATCCGGGGCTGCGACAAGCTGGACGCCGCCGCCTCGACCCTGCGCGACGCCGCCCGCCAGCGCGGCGAGCTGGTCACCCGGCTGCAGAAGGTCGCCGTGGACAAGCTGCCCGACCACGCGAAGCTGACGGCCGAACTCACCAAGGCGTGGCAGGCGTCGGCCGCCGCCGACAACCACTACGCCACCTGGGCCGACCAGTCCGGCAAGGGCAAGGGCTGCAAGCACGGCCACGCCCGCCGTACGCCGGAGGCCGCCCAGGGCGACCGCTCCAGCGGCGAGGCGACGCTCGCCAAGCAGCACGCGGCCGGGCTGTGGAACGCCGTCGCCGGCAAGTACGGCCTGACCAAGCGCTCGGCCGCCCAGCTCTGAGCGGCGGCGGGGGACCCGGGGCGGGACCTCGGCCCAGGAGCCTCAGCCCAGCGCCGAGGCGTCCTCCATCGTGGAGCTCACATCGGTGAAGCCGGGCTTGGCCGAGGTCAGCCGGCCGTCCTTGACGACCTGGAAGGTCACGTCCCGGTTGACGATCCGGGGGAAGTCGGGCGCGGCCAGCATGTCGTCGAACTTCCAGCGCAGCGCGGGGGTGAGCCCGCCGGTGTCCACGGTGAGCCCCTTGTTCAGCGCGCGCACCAGGTCGTGCGGGGCGATCTTGTCCTGGTGGAGCGACTCGACGACCTTCTTCAGGACGGTGCAGGCGATCCAGGTCGTCTGCACCCCCGGGTCCGCCGCGTCGATGGTGTCGTCCCGGAACGCCTGTTCCCGGATGACCTCGCGCATCGGCCCCCAGTGCGGATCGGTCGCCTCCGGGTACCAGCCGGTGATGTACGCGCCCTCGAACGGGCCGTCCGCGCCGCCGGTGCGGTTGACCAGCGGCTGGCCGACCGAGCCGATCACCGAGGCGATCTGCACCTTCTGGCCGTCGCTCTCCACGCGCCGGAACGAGTCGAAGAACGTCTCGGTGCGGTCGCCCAGCACCGCCGTGACGCACCCCTTGCGGGCCCGGTCGGCCGCCGCCTTCCGGCCGATCCGGCCGGGCTCGTCCGGTCCCGCCCCGGCCCCGACGAGCGCGGCCTGCGCCTGCGGGGTGTAGTCGCCGGCGTCGTCGGTGGTGCGGATGTCGACGGTGGGCTTGCGGTGCCCGGCGGTGAGGCCGGAGTTGAGCAGGACGGGCAGGTTGTCGCCGGAGACGGTGTCGGGGCGGACCAGCGAGACCCGCTCGCACCACACGGCGAGCTGCTTGCCGGTGCCCGCGAGGAGCGTGGCCTGGCCGCCGTTGACGGGGTAGGAGAGGGCGCTGGTGAACTCCTCGTCGGCGACTCCGTACCCGCCTATGTACGGGATCCCGGCGGCTTCCAGGGGGGCCATGAAGGCGCGGCCGTACTGGCTGTACGAGCCGATCACGGCGACCGCGTTCTCCTTCACCGCGCGCCGGGCGCACTCGGCGGCGCCGGTGGCGGTGTTGTGCTCGTTGCAGGTGAGGACCTGGAGCTTGTGGCCGTCGATGCCGCCGTGGGAGTTGACCCAGCGCGCGTACGCCTCGGTCATCGACGGCATTCCGGGCATGTTGGTCGAGCGGGTGCCCTCGGGGGCCCAGGTCATCACGGTGACGGGCTCCCTGGAGCCCCCCGCGACTCCAGGGACCGCGCCGCAGCCGGAGACCAGCGAGGCTCCGACCGCCGTGCACGCGGCGACCAGTGCGGCCGTCGCGGAGTGGAAGGGGCGGGAGGAGGAGGAGCTACGCCATCCGGTCATGTCCCTGCACAATTCCGCCCCACGGGTAACGCGCCGGTGAGCGGGTACCAACAGTGGGTGACGTCCAGGTGAATTACCGGCAGGGCAGGGGGCCCGGGACCGGTGCCCGGAGGGGGAACGTACGATCGAATGCGTGCAGCAAGGTTCAGCCAGCTCTTCCCGTCGCGGCCGTCGCTCCTCCACCATGGGCGGCATGCCGTTGAATGACATGCCTTGGTGGCGCTGGCGCGCGAACGTGCGGTCCGCGCTGCACATGCTCTCCGACGAGACCTTCCACCACGAGGTGTGGCTGGCGGGACGGGAGGGGTACGGGGACATCACCGACGCGGTCTACCGGCTGGTGGAGGACACCTGGCTGGACAACTGGTCGGCCGAGAAGTACGTCGGCACGGTCTTCCGCGACTCCGGCGAGGCCGCCCTGGTGGACGTGGCGGTGCTGCGGGTGCTGCGGATCATGCACCAGGTGGGCGCGGACGCCCCGATATCGGCCTTCCTGGACCACCACGGCTGGCCCGAGGCGGTCCGGGCGGCGCGCGAGGCGCACGTACGGCTCGCGACCGCCGACGCGGACGACCCGGACGCACAGCCGCGCTCCCTCGAAGTCCTGCGCATCCTGACCCGCGCCGCCTAGGCGCCGCGCGGCCGTGGGGCGGTCCACGCCGTGGTCCGCATCCTGAGCGGTGACCGGCGGGACCGGCCGCTTGTGGCATCCTGCCTGGATGACTGACCAGTACGTCCTCACGCTCTCCTGCCCGGACAAACAGGGCATCGTGCACGCCGTGTCGAGCTATCTCTTCATCACCGGCTGCAACATCGAGGACAGTCAGCAGTTCGGAGACCGTGACTCCGGCCTCTTCTTCATGCGCGTCCACTTCTCGGCCGAGGCCCCGGTGACCGTGGACAAGCTGCGCGCCAGCTTCGCCGCCGTCGGCGACTCGTACCAGATGGACTGGCAGATCCACCGCGCCGACGAGCGCATGCGGATCGTGCTGATGGTCTCCAAGTTCGGCCACTGCCTCAACGACCTGCTGTTCCGCTCCAAGATCGGCGCGCTGCCGGTGGAGATCGCGGCCGTCGTCTCCAACCACACGGACTTCGCCGAGCTCGTCGGGTCGTACGGGATCCCCTTCCGGCACATCCCCGTCACCAAGGACACCAAGGCGGCGGCCGAGGCCGAGCTGCTCGACCTGGTCCGGGCCGAGGGCGTCGAGCTCGTCGTGCTCGCCCGCTACATGCAGGTGCTCTCCGACGACCTCTGCAAGGAGCTGAGCGGGCGGATCATCAACATCCACCACTCGTTCCTGCCGAGCTTCAAGGGCGCCAAGCCGTACCACCAGGCCCACACGCGCGGGGTGAAGCTGATCGGCGCCACCGCCCACTACGTGACGGCGGACCTCGACGAGGGCCCGATCATCGAGCAGGAGGTCGAGCGCGTCGGCCACCAGGTCACCCCGGACCAGCTGGTCGCGGTCGGCCGGGACGTGGAGTGCCAGGCGCTGGCGCGCGCGGTGAAGTGGCACGCCGAGCACCGGATCCTGCTCAACGGCCGCCGCACGGTCGTCTTCGCCTGAGCCCTGAGCCCTCCTCAGCCCTGAGCCCTCAGCCCTGAGCCCTCAGCCCTGAGCCCTCAGCCCGGCTCCTGGCTCAGGGCCGAGCCGGCCGCGCGGATCACAGTCTGCTCAGCGACGCCGCCGCGAAGAGGACGTCGCGGACCGCCTCCCGGTCGCCGATGCGGCCCGCCGCCGTGTCCTCCGGCGGGATGTGCCCGGCCGCCAGGCGGCAGAACTCCACCCCGTCCAGGGCGATGTGGGCCACCTGGTGGTCCGGGGAGCCGACGGCGGCCGGGGAGTCCAGCGCGATGTACCAGTCGCCGCCGCCCACGCCCTCGATCTCCAGCCGCAGCGAACGGCCCGGCGCGCCCGCCGTGACCAGGCCGCGCGCGGGCGGCGCGAGGCCCGCACGGCGCCGGGCGGCCAGCGCGTCCGGGAGGATCCGGGCCGCGAGGTCGATCATCTTGTGCAGATGGGCGCCGGACGGCGGGTCGTACGGATAGTCCACCGCGTCCGCGATGTCGCCCGCGTGGATCCAGCACTCGAAGGCCCGGTCGAGCAGCGCGTCGCGCAGCGGCAGCGCGAACTCCCCGTACGACACGTCGAGTTCGGCGACCCCGCGGCCCGCGAACGACACCGTGCGGATCAGTGAGTGGCTCTGCTCGCGCCACGGTTCGCGCACCGCCCGCGTCAGCGGATAGCGGGTGGAGGTCCACAGCGCCTCGGTCCGCGCGGTCGGGCCCGCCGGGCGGCCGTCGCCGCTCGGGTCGTCCAGGCCGAGGGCGGTGGCGACCAGCCCGTCCACCGCCAGCAGATGGCCGATCACCCCGGCCACCGTGGTGCGGCGGCTCACCTGGCGCTCGTCCTCGAACCACTTCAGCCGCACCGGCGCGTGCCACTCCGCGTCGCCGAAGTCGTTGAGCAGCGCGTCCAGGCGGGCGGTCTCGGCGTCGTAGGGCGTGGCCCAGGCCGGTACCGGGATGCGGGCGGGGCGCCTGCCCAGACAGTTCTCCAGCACCCGGGAGCGCAGCAGCGGGTCCAGGTCGAGGCTGCGGTCGGTGTGCAGCAGCGCCACCGCGTCCCGCAGCCGCAACGCTTCTTCCGCGCAGGGCGCGCACTCGGTGAGGTGCGCCTCGACCGCCTCGGTCTCCTCGGCCGAGCACGCGGTCAGCGCCCACGCGCCGAGCAGCGACTTCAGCACGGCGTGCGTGCGCTCCACGGGTTCGGGGCGCGGGGGCCGGGGTTCACGCTGTCCGGGCACGGCGGCCGGGAGCTCCTCGATGTCGTCGGCCGCCCGGCGCGGGGGCGGTATGCGCGGGGTGCCGTTCTCGTCGTCCGGCAGGGCCGGGTCCTGCTCGGCGGGCCCGCTCACCGGGCACGTCCGTAACCGGGCGGCGAGGAGCCCTCGGCCGGGCGGGTGTTGGCGGTGGCCAGCAGCTGGAGTCCCAGGCGCAGTCTGCGCCGGGCCTCGTCCTCGCTGATGGCGAGGTCGGCGGCGGCCTGCCGGTAGTCGCGGCGCTGGTGGTAGGCCAGCTCCAGGGCCTGGCGCAGGGGTGCGGGCATGGAGGTGACGATGTAGTCGGCGCGGGCGGCCGCGGTGGCCCGCCGCACCTTCGCCTCCAGTTCCTCGGTGGAGCCGCCGCCGTGCTCCGCGTACTGCGCGGCCTCGGCCTGGCGCAGCCGCAGTACGGCCTGGCGCTGGGTGAGCTTGGCGACCCAGGAGCGCATGGAGCCCTGCTTGGGGTCGTAGGCGTCGGGGTTCTCCCACACGTATCCGAACACCTCGCGCGTGATCTGGTCGGCGGCGGAGTCGTCACCCAGGACCCGGTGGGCCAGGCTGTGGACCAGGGAGGCGAATCTGTCGTACAGCTCGCCGAGCGCCGCCGCCTCGCCGCGCGCGAGTCGCTGCTGCATCCTCCGGTCCCAGCGAGGTGGTGCGTCCTTCGCCATGCGGCTCCCCAAACCGTGTGCTTGCGCTCTGTACCCCGTGTACGAATTTGTGCCTTTTGTCTGAACCTCTGTGTACTCGTGTCCCTTCGAATGTAGTGCGCCCGGCCGGAAAGAAGCGCTCCTTTGCGGCAAGTGCGCCCCCGAGGGGTCCGCCCGTGGTAGGGCGGAAGGGTTTCGTCCGGTGCCGGTCGGGAAGGCGCGCGGACGATGGGCGGGGGCCGACGGCACAGAGAGGTACCGGACGCGTGACGCTGGTGGTGAGCGAGGCCGAGCTGGGCGGATGGGCCGTGGTGCACGTCCGCGGCGAACTTGATCTGGTGACGTCACCCCAGGTCAGAAGGGTGATCCACGAGGCGGTGGCGGCTGGGCGGCACTATGTGGTGCTCGATCTGTCCGGAGTGCTGTTCTGTGACTCCAGTGGGGTGGGGGTGCTGATCGCCGCGCGGCGGCTGATCCGGTCCTGCCGGGGGCGGTTGCGGCTGATCCTGCCCGCGCGGGGGGCGGTGGAGGGGTCCCATGTCAACCGGGTGCTGGCGGCGCTGGGGGTTCGCCGGCTCTTCGAGGTGTACGGGGATGTGGAGGCGGCGTCCTCGGACGAAGCGGAACCCCTCTCGGCGTGAGCCTGCCCGCCCGCGACCCGTCCGTGGCTCCTCGCGCAGTTCCCCGCGCCCCTGAGATGCGGCCCTTCGGGCCGCCCCGGTGATGCCGCGCAGCGGCAAACAAGGGGCGCGGGGAACGGCGCGAGCAACCAGGTACGGTCCGCGGACGAGGGCGGGTTCAGGGGCGCGGGGAACTGCGCGATCAGCCCCGCACGGTCCGCAGTCGACCGGGGGTTCGGGGGCGCGGGGAACGGCGCGAGGAGCGATCACGGTTTGCGGACAGGGGCCGGGCGTTCAACCCCCGAACCTCTCCCGCAACTTGTACTTCAGCACCTTCCGCAACGCCTCATTACGAGGCAACCCCCCCACCACCTCCAACTGCTCCGGCAGCTTGTGCACGGAGAGCCCCGCCGCGCGGAGGTGCCGGGTGACCGCCGCGAGGGTCAACTCCTCGCTCCCCGGCCGCTGTTCGACCACCGCGCACACCCGCTCCCCCCGCTCCGGATCCGGCAGCCCGATCACCGCCGCGTCGGCGACCCCGGGATGCCGGTGCAGCAGGTCCTCGATCTCCTTCGCCGAGATGTTCTCGCCCTTGCGGATGATGATGTCCTTGATCCGCCCGGTCAGCACCAGATGCCCGGAGGCGGTCAGATGCCCGACGTCACCGGTGATCAGGAACCCCTCCGCGTCGAACGCCGCCGCAGTCTGCGCCGGATCCAGGTACCCCCGGCACACCGCCTCGCCCCGCAGCCGCACCTCGCCGTCGACGATGCGTATCTCCATGCCCTCGGGCGGCCGTCCCTCGGTGGTGGCCAGGTTCTCGGGGGTGTCGTCGGGCGAGCCCATCGTGATCATCGGGACCTCGGTCATCCCGTACCCGTGGCTGAGCGCGCACCCCATCTCCCGCACCACCGCGTGGTACAGCTCGGGCGGCTTCGGCGCGCCCCCGCCGGCCAGCAGCCGCAGCGTGGGCAGGACCGGTTCGCCGGGCCGCTTGCGCTGCTCGGCGAGGAACATCGAGTAGAACGCGGTGGATCCACCCGCCACCGTCACCCCGTGCCGCCGGTAGGCGGCGAGCGACTCCGGCAGCGCGAAGTGCTCGACCAGCACGGCCGGGAAGCCGTAGAGGAGGAGCATCACGGTGTAGTCGGGCCCGCCGATGTGGGCGTACGGGAACGCGATCGAGCCCACGTCGTCCGCCGTCAGGCGCAGGGCGTGGGCGAGGCAGGAGCCGCCCGCGATGAGCGAGCGGTCGGTGTGGAGCACGCCCTTGGGGTCGGAGGTGGTGCCGGAGGTCCAGTAGATCCAGCGGACCGCCGTGCCGTCGGAGGGCGGGGGCGGCAGGACGGCCGGATCGCCCTCGGGCAGCCTCTCGTACGCCTCGAAGACGCCCTTCGCGCCGAGCCGCCGCGCCATCGCGGTGTGGTCGAAGCCGCGCCACACCCCGGGTACGGCGAAGAAGTCGGCGCCCGACTCCCGTAGCGCGAAGCCCACTTCGTGGTCCCGGTAGTAGGGGATCACCGGCGACTGCACCGCGCCGAGCCGGGCCAGGGCGAAGGAGAGCAGGACGGTCTCGATCCGGGTGGGCAGCTGCCAGGCGACCACGGTGCCGGGCCGCACCCCCATCCCGTACAGCCCCGCCGCGACCCGCTCGGCCCGGTCCCGCAGCCCGCCGAAGGTGAGGGAGCGGTCGTCCTGGAGCAGGACGGGCCGGTCGGGGGTGCGTTCGGCGCGGCGGGCGGCCAGCTCCCAGAGGGTGGGCGCGGCGCCCAGTGCGTGTGCGGTGTCGTTCACTTCGGCCCCCAGTGGCTCCCCGGTGACACTTGGAACTGACGGGTAGTCAGATACGGCCAGAGCGTAGGCCGCACCGCCTTGTCGGTCCAGGGGTGCGGGGCTAGCCTGATTTCTGACGGGGCATCAGATCTCAGCCGGGCGGAGGCCCATCCATGACGGAACTGCCGCGCATCGTCAGCGTCGACGACCATGTGATCGAACCGGCCCACCTCTTCGAGACCTGGCTCCCGGCGAAGTACCGCGAGCGCGGCCCGCGCCCGCTCACCGCCGGAATCGGCGAACTGGCCTACGTCGGCGGCAAGTACCGCATCACCATGGACCCGGACGGCCCGCCGACCGACTGGTGGATCTACGAGGACCTGAAGTTCCCGTACAAGCGCAACATCGCCGCAGTCGGTTTCTCCCGGGACGAGATGACGCTCGACGGCATCACGCGGGAGGAGATGCGGCGGGGGTGCTGGGATCCGCAGGCGAGGCTGGCGGACATGGACCTCAACCATGTCGAGGCGAGCCTGTGTTTCCCCACCTTTCCCCGGTTCTGCGGGCAGACCTTCGCCGAGGCGCGGGACAAGGAGGTGGCGCTGGCCTGTGTGCGGGCCTACAACGACTGGATGGTGGAGGAGTGGTGCGGCGACAGCGGCGGGCGCCTGATCCCGCTCTGCCTGATCCCGTTGTGGGACATCGGCCTCGCCGTCGCCGAGATCCGCCGCAACGCCGCACGCGGAGTACGGGCCGTCACGTTCTCCGAGATCCCCACCCACCTCGGTCTGCCGTCGATCCACTCCGGCCATTGGGATCCGTTCTTCGCGGTCTGCCAGGAGACGGGGACGGTGGTGAACATGCACATCGGGAGCAGCAGTCAGATGCCGGCCGCGAGTCCCGACGCGCCGCCGGCCGTGCAGGCGTCGCTCAGCTTCAACAACGCGATGGCGTCGATGATGGACTTCCTCTTCAGCGGGGTCCTGGTGAAGTTCCCGCGCCTGAAACTGGCGTACTCCGAGGGGCAGATGGGGTGGATCCCGTACGCCCTGGAGCGCGCCGACGACGTGTGGGAGGAGCACCGGGCCTGGGGCGGGGTCAAGGACCTGGTCCCCGAGCCGCCCTCCACCTACTACTACCGCCAGATCTTCTGCTGCTTCTTCCGCGACAAGCACGGCATCGCCTCGCTGGACGTCGTCGGCCGCGACAACGCCACCTTCGAGACCGACTATCCGCACGTCGACTCCACCTTCCCGCACACCAAGGAAGTCGCCCTCGACCACGTCAAGGGGCTCGACGACGAGACCGTCCACAAGCTGATGCGCGGCAACGCGATCCGGATGCTCGGCCTGGACCTGTAGTGGACCTGGCCAGCACTCCCGAGGAGGAGGAGTTCCGGGCCCGGCTCACCGAGTGGCTGGCGGGCGTGCTGCCCGCGCTGCCGCCCCGCCCCGACCCCCTGGACTGGCCGGGGCGGCGCGCCTACGACACCGGCTGGCAGCGCAGGCTGTACGACGCCGGGTACGCCCAGGTGCACTGGGACGCCTCGCCCGCCCGGCGGCTGATCTTCCTGGAGGAGACCGAGCGCGCGGGCGCCCCCTACGTCGGCGCCAACTTTGTGGGCCTGCTGCACGCGGGCCCCACCATCGCGGCCGAGGGCACCGCCGGGCAGCGGGACCGGTGGCTGGAGCCGGTGCTGCGCGGCGACGAGGTGTGGTGCCAGGGGTTCAGCGAACCGGACGCGGGCTCGGACCTGGCGTCCCTGCGCACCCGGGCGGTGCGCGACGGGGACGCGTACGTGGTCACCGGCGCCAAGATCTGGACCTCGCACGCCGAGATCGCCGACTGGTGCGAACTGCTGGTCCGCACCGACCCCGACGCGCCCCCGCACCGGGGCATCAGCTGGCTGGCCATGCCGATGGACGCGCCCGGCATCACCGTGCGCCCGCTGCGCACCCTCGCCGGGTCCGCCGAGTTCGCCCAGCTCTTCCTGGACGGGGTGCGGGTGCCGGTGGCCAACCGGGTGGGCGCCGAGAACGACGGCTGGCGGGTGACCATGGTGACCCTCTCCTACGAGCGGGGCACCGCCTTCGTCGGGGAGGTCGTCGCCTGCCGCCGGACGCTGGCCGAGGTGGCCCGGGAGTCCCGCAAGAACGGCAGCTGGGACGACCCGGTGCTCAGACGCCGACTCGGGGCGCTGCACGCCGAGTTCACCGCGCTGTGGCGGCTGATCCAGTGGAACGTGAGCGAGGCGGGCGCCACCGGGGTGCCCGGGGTCGGCGGCTCGGTCTTCAAGCTGCGCTACTCGCACGCCCGCCAGGACCTGTACGAGGCCGCCGCCGCCGTCCTCGGGCCCGACGCCCTCGACCTGGACCGGCCGTGGAGCCTGGACCGGCTCTCCTCCCTCTCGTACACCATCGCCGCCGGGACCTCCCAGATCCAGCGGAACATCGTCGCCGAGCGGATCCTCGGCCTGCCGAAGGAACCCCGCTGATGCACTTCCAACTCACCTCAGAGCAAAGGGACTTGCGCGACTCGATCCGTACGCTGCTGGCCCGGCGGTTCGGGCGCGAGGCGCTGTGGGCGGCCGTCGGGGGCGGCGGGCTCGACCGGGAGCTGTGGCGCGCGCTGGGGGCGGCCGGGTTCTTCGCGCTGCGGCTGCCCGAGGAGGCCGGGGGCGTGGGGCTCGGGCTGCCCGAGGCCGTGCTCGTCTTCGAGGAGGCGGGCCGCGCGCTGCTGCCCGGCCCGCTGGTCGCCACCCATCTGGCGGCCGGGTACGTCGGGGGCGCCGCCGAGGGCGAGACGGTGGTGACCGCGCCCGACGGGGGGCTGGTGGAGTGGCTGGCGGCGGCGGACGTCGTACGGGGCGAGGTGACCGGCGCCGAGCCGATCCGGTCGGTGGACCCGCTGACACCGCTGCACCGGGTGGCGCGGGGGAGCGCGGACGGCGGCTTCGAGGCGGCCCTGCTCACCGCCGCCGAGCAGCTCGGCAGCGCGGGCCGCAGCACCGCGACGGCCGTGCAACACGCTCGGGAGCGCATCCAGTTCGGGCGGCCGATCGGCGCCTTCCAGGCGGTCAAGCACCTGTGCGCCGGGATGCTGGTGCGCACCGAGGTGGCCCGGGTCGCCGTGTACGCGGCGGCGGTCACCGGTGACCCGGTGGAGATCGCGGGCGCCAAGCTGCTGGCCGACGAGGCGGCGGTGGAGTGCGCCCGGGACTGCCTCCAGGTGCACGGGGGCATGGGCTTCACCTGGGAGGCGGAGGTCCACCTCCATCTGAAGCGGGCCTGGCTGCGGCGCGAGCGGTGGCTGCCGACGGCCCGCGCCCTGGAGCTCCAGGCGGCCGCGCTGGCGGAGGCGCCGTAGCTGTCCGGCGGGCCGGACGCGCGCGGCCCGCCCGCACTCTGACGCGGCGTTGGCCGAAGCATGATGAAGCGTCACCGAGCGTCGATATCGGGTTGTGTCCTTCGCCGGACTCGTCACGTCCCGGAGTCGGGGCCGCCCTCGGGTACCCTCCGTGGGGTGCGATCCCCCAGGCATCCTGCGTGCCCCTGTTCGACCCCCCGCAATGTGCGTCGCACAGTATGCACTACGCGTACTCCTTCGCGCTGGAATATGCCTGAAGCGCTTGTTGCGGTGACTGTACGTCAACCATGCTGTCTCGTACGGAAATCACGTTCCGTGAGCTCGTCGAGGCGCGAGGCGATGTGTCCGCCGGTTCGGATGGTGTGAGCGGTGCAGGTGCTTCAGGTTCAGTTGGAGGTCGGAGCCGACCCCGCCGAGGTGGGGCGCGCTCGCAGATGGGCCCGTTCGCGGCTCGCCGGGTGCGGGATACGGCTCGATGAGCCCCTCGCCGAGACGCTGATCCTGCTGATCTCGGAGCTCGTCACCAACGCGGTCGTGCACACCGGCTGTCCGGCCGTGCTGCGGATGCTGTTCGGGCCCGTCGGCGGACCGGCCGACAGCGGCACGGTCCGGGTCGAGGTGGCCGACAAGAGCGCGTGCGCCCCCAAGCCGCGCCACGCCGACGGCGACGACACCAACGGCCGTGGTCTGGAGCTGGTCGACGGCCTCGCCGACCGCTGGGGCTGGCAGCCCGAGGGCGCCGGCAAGTCGATCTGGTGCGAGGTCGACCGGGGCTGCGGGGTCGAAGGAGTCTGCGAAGCCGACCGGGGCGCGCCGGAGCTCACGGGCGGGGCGTTCGAGCCGGGCGCGTATGAGCCGTCGTGCGCCGTCACAAATCGGGTGTAACGGTCATAGCCTTCACTAGGTGTTGACGCGCCGTGTTGCCCTGATCACCCTTGGATGAGCGATTCGTCGCGAGGGGACGCCGAGGGCGCGGACTGGCCTCGGTCCGTTGCGGGCCGGTCCTGGCTCTCCTCGGCGAGTGCGGGTCGTGGCGCGACGCCGGCTCAGGGCAAGGCTCCCTTCAGGGCATGGGGAGCAGGGCGGGCACGTCGTGCCGGGTGGCGGCCGCCGTGCCGTGCTCGGGGTGCGCATGACGCGCCGCCACCCGTGATGCGAGCGGACCGGGAGGACCCTCGACCCCGGAGTGGCCCCGGCTCTTCGCGGCCCCGGTCTCCGAGTGGGCCCGGCCCCGGCGAGACCCCGCCCCGCGACTCCGTCTCGCTCCCGGATCTTCAGAAGACCGCCACCGGCGCGACCGGGGTGCCCGTCGCCCCCACGAACGGCTCGGGCATCGCCGACAGCAGGAACGCGTACCGCCGCTCTTGCGCACAGGCTGTGGACAACTCCTCCAGATTCCAGTTCTGCCCCTGGAGCATCCCCATCTCCACCAGGTCCAGGGCGTGCACCGGCAGCCACAGGTCCTCGATCTCCGGCGGGAAGATCTCGAAGGTCAGGGTGTCATTGGCGACGGCCGCCACGTCGCGCGCGTGGAACCACTCGGGCGTACGGACCGACAGGCCCGGCGACGGAAAGCCGTACGCGTGCTTGTCGCCGCCCAGGCAGAGCTGGATCTGCCCCGTGCGCACGAGGACGACGTCGCCTGCGCCGACCGTGACCCCGCCCAGCTCCTCGGCCGCCGCCAGGTCCTCCGGGGTGACCGCGTGGCCGCCGGGCAGCCGGTCCACGCCGTGGGCGCGCGCCACGTCGAGCAGCACCCCGCGCGAGAGGAGGTGGCGGGGTTTGTCGATGCCGCTGAACTCGGCGCCGCCGTGGGCGGTGATGGTGGCGGCGGGGCGGCCGTTGTAGATCCGGCCCGAGTGCGAGACGTGGGTGAGGGCGTCCCAGTGGGTGGCCGCCTGGAGGCCGAACGTCACGGCGTCGTCGCTGGTCGCGACCGTACCCGGGCCGAAGAGCTCCTGGTTGATCTGGACCATGGTGTGCAGCGGGTTGATCCGGCCCGGGATGAGTCCGGTCTGCACCCCGTTCTGTTCCAGGGGGAGGGCGAGCGGGACGCGGTGGCCGGTGCGGACGGTGGCGGCGGCGCGGCGCACCACGTCGTCGGTGATCAGGTTGAGCGTCCCGATCTCGTCGTCGGCCCCCCAGCGCCCCCAGTTGTTGACGCGCTCGGCGATCTCGTGGAACTCGGCTGGCAGTGTCATCTATCCGGCCCTCCCCGGGTCTTGTCTTCTCGCGGCCGACGGGTCATAAAATCTAACGGTCCGTCAGAAACCGCGGGAAGGGGCCGGGCGTGGGGAACTTCTTGGCAGGCAAAGTGGTCGCCGTGACCGGCGCGGGCCGGGGCATCGGCCGCGCGGTCGCGCGGGCCGCGGCGGCGGCGGGCGCCAAGGTCGTCGTCAACGACTACGGCGTCTCGATCGAGGGCGCGGCACCCAGCAGCGAGATCGCGGACGCGGTGGTCAAGGAGATCGCCGCGGCGGGCGGCGAGGCGGTCGCCGTCGCCGACGACGTGTCCACGATGGCGGGCGGCCAGCGCATCGTCGACACCGCGCTGGCCCGGTGGGGGCGGATCGACGGGGTGGTGTGCGTGGCGGGCATCCTGCGCGAGCGGATGCTCTTCAACATGACCGAGGAGGAGTGGGACCCGGTCGTCGCCACCCACCTCAAGGGCACGTTCACCGTGTTCCGGGCGGCGTCGGCGGTCATGCGCAAGCAGGGCTCCGGCACGCTGATCGGCTTCACCAGCGGCAACCACCAGGGCAGTGTGGCGCAGGCCAACTACAGCGCGGCGAAGGGCGGGATCATCTCGCTCGTCCGCAGCGCGGCGCTCGGGCTGCACAAGTACGGGGTCACGGCCAACGCGGTCGCGCCCGTCGCGCGTACCCGGATGTCCGCGAACGTGCCCATGGAGCTCAAGGAGATCGGTGAGCCCGAGGACGTGGCGGCGTTCGTCGTCTACCTCCTCAGCGAGGCCGCCCGCGACGCGGGCGTCACCGGTCAGGTGTACACGGTCGCGGGCCCCAAGATCGCCGTCTGGGCCCAGCCGAGGGAGTTGCGGGCGGCGTACGCGGAGGGGGGCGCGTGGACGCCCGAGCGGTTGGCCGAGGTGGTGCCGGGGGTGGTGGGGGTGGACCCGATGCCGCTGCTGGAACGCCTGGAGGAAATGTCCCGAGCGGCGTCCTCGGGGGCGCGGCCGAACGGATAGCGACGACGGACGGCCGAGTGCGGGCCGGTGGGGCCTGGTCGCGCAGTTCCCCGCGCCCCTTTTTGGCCCGGTCTTGGTCCGCGGGCCGGTGGGGGCTGCTCGCGCAGTCCCCCGCGCCCCTGATCGGGCCGGTCTTTGTCCGCGGACCGTGCTGGGTTGCTCGCGCAGTTCCCCGCGCCCCTTGAATGCGCCCCTGCGGGGCGCCCCTTCAGGGGCGCGGGGAACTGCGCGAGGAGCGGGCACGGTCCGCAGATGAACGAGGTTTTTGAGGGGCGCGGGGAACTGCGCGAGCAACCCAGTACAGCCCGCAGACGAACGAACCGCCCCACCTGGGGGCGCGGGGAACTGCGCGACAAGCCCGCCACGGTCCGCAGGCGGACCTCCCGCCCCCGGAGGGTTGAGGGAAGGGGCGGGGCGGGGGACACGACGACACGTGGGAGGGTGCAGTGGAGTTCGGATTCTCCGTGCAGGACGACGCGTTCCGGACGGAAGCCAGGCAGTGGCTGGCCACGAACCGGCCCGACCCCACGGCCACCCCCAGAACCTGGGAACACACCCTCGGCACCGCAGGCTGGATCGGCCTCGGCTGGCCCGAGACGTACGGCAACCGCCGAGCCACCCTCACCCAACAGGTCATCTGGGCCGAGGAGTACAGCCGCAGCCAGGCCCCGCCCCGCCTGGGCCACATGGGCGAGAACCTCCTGGCCCCCACCCTCATCCAATTCGGCACCCCCGCCCAGAAGTCCCGCTTCCTGCCCCCCGTGGCCCGAGGAGAGGAGCTCTGGTGCCAGGGCTACAGCGAGCCGGGCGCGGGCTCGGACCTGGCCGCGGTCCGCACCGCCGCCACCCGGGACGCGGACGGAAGCTACCGCGTCACGGGCCAGAAGATCTGGACGTCGCTGGCCCAGGACGCCGACTGGTGCTTCGTGCTGGCCCGCACCGAACCCGGCTCGCACCGCCACCACGGCCTCTCGTTCCTCCTCGTACCGATGGACCGGCCGGGCGTGGAGGTGCGCCCGATCCGGCAGCTGACGGGGACGAGCGAGTTCAACGAGGTGTTCTTCGACGGCGCCCGCGCCGACCGCGACCACGTGGTCGGCGGCGAGGGCAACGGCTGGCAGGTCGCGATGGGCCTGCTGGCGGTGGAGCGCGGGGTCTCCACCCTCGCCCAGCAGATCGGCTTCGAGCGCGAGCTGGAACAGGTGCTGGCGCGGGCCGCGGCGGGCGGGAACACCGATCCCCTGCTGCGCGCCCGCCTCGTCCGCCAGTGGGCCGAACTGCGCACCATGCGCTGGAACGCCCTGTGCACCCTGGGCGGTCCGGCCGGCGACCCGGCCGCCCCCAGCGTCGCCAAGCTGCTGTGGGGCGGCTGGCACCAGCGCCTGGGCGAGCTCGCGATGGCGGTGCGGGGCCCGGCCGCGACGGCCGGACCAGGCGACTGGAGCGAGCAGGACCCGTACGAACTCGACGAAGCGCAGCGCCAGTTCCTCTTCTCCCGGGCCGACACCATCTACGGCGGCTCGGACGAGATCCAGCGCACCATCATCGCCGAGCGCGTGCTCGGCCTGCCGAGGGAGGCCCGGGGCCAGTGAGAGGTGTTCTGTTCGACGGCGAGCACGTACGGGTGGTCGACGATCTGGAGGTGCGCGACCCGGGGCCGGGCGAGGTGCGGGTGGCGATCGCCGCCGCCGGGCTCTGCCACTCCGACCTCTCCGTCATCGACGGGACGATCCCCTTCCCCGTACCCGTGGTGCTGGGGCACGAGGGCGCGGGCGTCGTCGAGGCGGTCGGCACCGGGGTCACCCATGTCGCCCCGGGCGACCACGTGGCGCTCTCCACCCTCGCCAACTGCGGTGCCTGCGCCGACTGCGACCGGGGGCGGCCCACGATGTGCCGCCGGGCGATCGGCCGGCCGGGGCGCCCGTTCTCGCGGGCCGCCGGGCCGGTCCACCAGTTCGCGTCCAACTCGGCCTTCGCCGAACGCACGGTGGTCAAGGCCGTCCAGGCCGTGCGCATCCCCGCCGACCTGCCGCTGACCTCGGCCGCCCTGATCGGCTGCGCCGTCCTCACCGGGGTGGGCGCGGTCCTCAACCGGGCTCGGGTGGACCGGGGGGACACCGTCGTCGTCATCGGCACCGGCGGCATCGGCCTCAACGTCCTCCAGGGCGCCCGGATCGCGGGCGCGCGGACGATCGTGGCCGTCGACACCAATGCGGCGAAGGAGGACGCGGCCCGGCGGTTCGGCGCCACCCACTTCCTCGGCTCGCTCGACGGGGTGCGCGAGCTCCTGCCGACCGGCGCCGACCACGTCTTCGAGTGCGTCGGCCACGCCGGTCTGGTCCGCCAAGCCGTCGACCTGCTCGACCGGCACGGCCAGGCGGTCCTGCTGGGGATGCCCGCGCCGACGGCGGAGGCGGTGTTCGCGCCCGCGGCGATGTTCCTGGACAAGTCCATCCTGGGCTGCCGGTACGGGAGTTCGCGCCCGCAGTACGACATCCCGCGCTATGCCGAGCTGTACCGGTCCGGCGCGCTGCTCCTGGACGAGCTGGTGACCCGGACGTACCCCGTGGAGGACTTCGAGAAGGCGGTCGAGGACGCCCGGCGGGGGCGGGTGGCGCGGGGGGTGCTGACCTTCTGAGCGGGTCCGGGCGCCCCTGGCCGGGGCACCCGATTCTCGGTTGAGGCCACCCCCGGCCCCCGGGCTATGTTCCCCCCATGAGCTACCGCGACCTGGCCACGCGCCCCGTCCTGACCTGGGCACTCGTCACAGTCGGGGCGCGTGCCCCGGTCGCGATGGCGCCCCTGGCGATCGTCCTCATGGTCCGCGACCGCCCCGACGGCTACACGCTCGGCGCGGTGCTGGCGGCGGCGTACGTGGTGGGCGAGATCGTCGGCGCGCCCGTCCTCGGCATGCGGCTGAGCGCCGAGCGCGCGCGGCCCCATCTGGCGGCCGGACTCGCGGGCGGCGCCCTGGGGTTCGCGGGTCTCGGCCTCGCGCACGCGGCGCATCCGGTGGTGCTGGGCGCGTGCGCCTTCCTGGCCGGGGGAGCGCCCGCGGCCACCTCCGGCGGGCTGCGGGCGATGCTCGCCGCGCTGGTGCCCGAGCGGGCGGTGACGCAGGCGGTGAGCGCCGAGTCGACGCTGATATTCGGCATCTGGTCGGTGGCCCCGGCCGTCACCACCTGTCTGGCGCTGGGCGTCGACGCGTACCTGCCGATGCTGCTGGCCGCCGCCCTGATGGCGGCGGCCGTCGCGGGCCTGTGGGCGCTGCCCGTCGGCTGGCGGGCGGACACCGCCGACCGGGGCGGCGAGTCCATGCGCCGCGCGCTGTGGCGGGCCTGGCCGGTGTACGTGACCGGCGCGGCCGGGATCTCGCTGCTGGCGCTCGCCGAACTCGTGCTGCCCGCGCTCCTGGAGCAGCGCGGGATCGGGATCGGCTGGGCGGGTCCGCTGCTCGCCGGGTTCTCCGCCGGGTCGGCGGTGGGCGCGGTCGCGTACGGGCTGCGCTCCTGGCCGGGGCGGCTGCGGGCGCAGAGCCTGGTGCTGCTGCTCGCGGTCTCGGGGTGCGTGGTGCTGGTCGCGCTGGCGCCGGGCGCGGTCTGGCTCGCGGTGTTCCTGGTGCTCGCCGGGATCCTCCAGGCGGGCGCGATGCTCACCCGCAACCTGCTGCTGCGCCAGGTGCTCCCGCCGAGCGCGCTGGCCGCCGGCTACTCGGTGATGTACGCGGCGGTGGGCGCCGGTTACGCGGTCACCGGAAGCCTCTCCGGCACCCTGCTGCGCTGGGTCTCGCCCTCGACGGCGATTCTGGCGGGGGTGGGCGTGACCGTACTGCTCACGGTGATCGGCGCCGTACGGGAGCCGAGGGCGGCGGAGTCCGGGGCGGCGGAGTCCGGGGTCGCCGTGCCGCCGGGGGCCTCACCCCGCCCGGCCACCACCGGCACCGGCCGCGCCGGCGGCCCGGAAGGTGCGCCGGTAGACGGTCGGGGGGACACCGAGGGCGCTCTGTAGGGCCTGGCGCAGCGAGGTCGCGGTGCCGAACCCGGCGTCCCGCGCGATCCGGTCCACCGACAGGTCGCTCGATTCCAGCAGCTGCCGGGCCCGCTCCACGCGCTGGAGGGTGAGCCACTGGCCGGGGCTCATCCCCGTCTCCTCCCGGAACCGGCGGGTGAACGTCCGTACCGACATCGCCTCACGCTCCGCCAGGTCCCTCAGCTGGATGGGGTCTTCGAGCCGCTCCAGCGCCCAGCCGCGGGCGCCCGCCGTGGTCGCCACCTGCGGCTCGGGCAGCGGGCGCCGGATGTACTGCGCCTGTCCGCCGTCGCGGTGCGGCGGTACGACCGTGCGCCGCGCCACGTCGTTGGCGACCGAGGCCCCGTGGTCGCGGCGCACGATGTGCAGGCACAGGTCGATCCCGGCGGCGACCCCGGCCGAGGTCAGCACGTCCCCGTCGTCGACGAACAGCACGTCCGGGTCGACGGCGACGGCCGGGAAGAGCTCCTGGAAGTGCTCGGCGTGCGCCCAGTGCGTGGTGGCGGGCCGCCCGTCCAGGTATCCGGCGGCGGCCAGCACATAGCCCCCGGTGCAGATGGACACCATCCGCGTACCCGGCCGTACGTGCGCGAAGGCCCGCGCGAGCTCGTCCGTCAGCACCCCCTCCTCGTACACCGGCCCCAGCTCGTGCGAGGCGGGCACCACCACGGTGTCGGCCAGCGCCAGCGCCTCGGGCCCGTGCTCGACCAGGACGGCGAAGTCGGCGTCGGTCCGCACCGGGCCGGGCGCCCGCACCGAGCAGGTGGTGACCGTGTACAGCGCGGTCCGCGCGGCGTCGTCCCCGCGCGCCCGCCCGAAGATCCGCTGCGGGATGCCGAGTTCGAAGGGGAGCAGTCCGTCGAGGGCCAGGACGACGACGTGGTGGGGACGGGTCACGGGAGGCGCTCCCTTCGCGGGGGTGCGGGTGCGGGCACGGCGGGGCCGTCGGGCCGTCGCTCCACTGTACGTGGCCCGATCCCTGCGAACCATGACTATCTGGCCACTCGTCCGGACCGGAGCACTCCAGCAGTCTTGGCGCATGCCGCAGACAACCGACGCCGAAGCCCGGGGCGCGCACACCGCGCCCCCGGCCGCGCCCCGGCGCCCCCGCCGACTCCACCGCGCCTGGTTCGTCGCCGCCGTCACCTTCGTGACGATCATCGGCGCCGCCGCCTTCCGGTCGCTGCCGGGCCTGCTGATCGACCCGCTGCACGACGAGTTCGGCTGGTCGCGCGGGACGATCGGGGCGGCGGTCTCCGTGAACCTCGCGCTGTACGGACTCACCGCCCCCTTCGCCGCCGCGCTGATGGACCGGTACGGCATCCGCCGGATCGTCGCGGTCGCGCTCACCGTCATAGCCGGCGGGTCCGGGCTCACCGTCTTCATGCACTCCGCCTGGCAGCTGATGCTCTGCTGGGGCGTGCTGGTGGGCCTGGGCAGCGGGTCGATGGCGCTGGCCTTCGCCGCGACCGTCACCAACCGGTGGTTCACCGCCCGGCGCGGTCTGGTCACCGGCATCCTGACCGCCGCCTCCGCCTCCGGCCAGCTGATCTTCCTGCCGGTGCTCTCCTGGCTGGTGGAGCACCACGGCTGGCGCCCGGCCGCCGTCACGGTCGCGCTCGCGGCCCTCGCGGTGGTGCCGTTCGTCTGGCTGCTGCTGCGCGACCACCCGGCGGACGTGGGGCTCGCCCCGTACGGCTCGGAGCAGTACGTGGCGAAGCCCGCGCCCGTGCCCGGTGCGGCCGGGCGCGCGGTGAAGGTGCTGCTCTCGGCGGTGCGCACCGGGCCGTTCTGGCTGCTCGCGGGCACCTTCGCGATCTGCGGCGCCTCCACCAACGGCCTCATCCAGACCCACTTCGTGCCCGCCGCGCACGACCACGGCATGCCGGTGACGGCCGCCGCCGGACTGCTCGCCGTCATCGGCGTCTTCGACGTGGCCGGGACGATCTTCTCCGGCTGGCTCACCGACCGCTTCGCATCCCGCCGCCTGCTCGCCACGTACTACGCCCTGCGCGGCATCTCGCTGCTCTTCCTGCCGATGCTGCTCGCGCCCTCCGTCCATCCGCCGATGCTCTTCTTCATCGTCTTCTACGGCCTGGACTGGGTCGCCACCGTCCCGCCGACCCTCGCGCTCTGCCGCGAGCACTACGGCGAGGACAGCGCCATCGTCTTCGGCTGGGTGCTCGCCTCCCACCAGGTGGGCGCGGCGGTCGTCGCCTTCCTCGGCGGTCTGGCGCGCGACGCCTTCGGCTCGTACGACATGGTCTGGTACGGCTCGGGCGCGCTGTGCGCGGTGGCCGCGCTGATGGCCCTGGTGATCCGCCGCCCCGGCGCGGGCGCGGCGCCCCGCGTTTTGGCGGAACCCGCCGCCGCGTGATCCCCTCTCCCCGGGTGAGGGGGTGCGGAATGAAGCCGAGGACCAGGCCGGGCGCCGTAGTGACGGCGGGGCTGCTGTGCGCCGTACTGGCGGGCTGCGGGACGGAACGGGCGGGCACGCCGTCCACCGACGCCCGCCCCGCCGCGGCGAAGAGCGGTGCCACGGGCGCGGTGCCGTGCCCGCCCGACGAGACGACGGAACACGGCACGGGGGCGGGTCGGCCACCGGTGGACGAGACGACGGACGAGGACCCGGGCGCGGGTCCGGGCACCGACGAGACCACGGACGAAGACCCGGGGCCGGGCACCGACGAGACCACGGACGAAGACCCGGGGCCGGGCACCGACGAGACCACGGACGAGGACCCGGGTCCGGGCACGGACGAGACGTCCGACGAGACCAGCGACGCGACCACGGGCGGGTCGGGTTCCGCCGTCGATGAGACCACCGACGACGCCGGTGACCCCGGTCCGCCCACCGAGGGCACCGGGCAGCCGTGTCTGCCCGCCGGGTGGTTCGACATGACGGACGAGTTCGTCGCCTACTACTCCCGCCACCTCACCAAGGCCGACGACGGCATCTGGCCGGCCGTGGCGGCGGCCCGGCTGCGGCAGAACGGCGACCGGGTCCAGGCGCTGGTGACCGTCACGTTCATCCCGGGCGCCAGCACGTGGGAGGGCGAGCGGGTCGCGGAGGTGTTCGCCGCGTGGCGCCGCGAGGCGTACGGGGACCGGGGCACGGTCCGCGTCGAGACCCGCAGCGGCGGCTTCGTCACCGAGCGGCCGTGGTGAGCGGGGCCGAGGGACGGCGGGCCGCGTCCGTGGGGTCCGGGGGGCCGGTCCCGGACGCCCCGCGCCTCACGCGCTGAACCGCCCGAACCGCCCCCGGTGGAACAGCAGCGGATCCCCCTCCGCCGTCCCGCCCAGCGCCTCCACGCGGCCGACGACGATGAGGTGGTCGCCGCCGGTGTGGACGGTCCGGATGCGGCAGTCGACCCAGGCCGGTACGCCCGCCAGGCGCGGGGAGCCGGTCACCGGGGCCGGTTCGTGGTCCACGCCCGCGAACTTGTCGGCGCCGCTGACCGCGAACGCCCGGCACAGCGCGCCCTGTCCGGCCCCCAGGACGTTCACGCAGAACACCCCCGCGCGCGCGATGCGCGGCCAGGTCGTGGAGGTGCGGCCCACCATGAAGACCACCAGGGGCGGGTCCAGGGAGAGGGACGCGAAGGACTGGCAGGCGAAGCCGGTCGGGCCCGCGTCGTCGTGGGCCGTGATGACGGTGACGCCGGTGGCGAAGTGGCCGAGGACGCCCCGGAATTCGGCGGGGTCGACGGGCAGCCGTTCGTCGTCGCGTACGGCCCGTAAGTCGGGTCGGGGCAGGGCTTCGACGGGCTCGGCGGGGGCCGTGGCCGGCGCGCCGACGGACCGCAGGTATCGGACGACGGTCGCCGCCATCCCTTCGTGTCCCATCATGGCTCCATTGAAACTGACGGAGCGTCAGATAGGAACCCTCAAGGAGCCCCCGGGGAGCCGAAGAGGCCCTACAGTCCCCGGTACTCGGGCGTCCTGCGCTCCACGAAGCTCGCCACTCCCTCCTGTGCGTCCCGGGTGGTCATGTTGATCTCCTGGGCGGCGGCCTCGGCCGCGAACGCGGTCGCGCGGTCGGTGTCCAGGGAGGCGTTCACCAACTGCTTGGCCAGCGCCAGCGAACGCGTCGGCCCGGCCGCCAGCCGCTCCGCCCACTCCCGTGCCACCCGCGGCAGCTCGGCATCCGGCACCACCCGGTTGACCAGCCCGAGCCGCTCGGCGTCGGCCGCCGCGACCGCGTCCCCGAAGAACATCAGCTCCTTGGCCCGCCGCGGCCCGACCAGCCGGGGCAGCAGATACGCGCCGCCGCCGTCCGGGACGAGCCCGCGCCGCACGAACACCTCGATGAACCGCGCCGACTCGGCGGCCAGCACCAGGTCGCAGGCGAACGCCAGATGCGCGCCGATCCCGGCGGCCGTCCCGTTCACGGCCGCGACCACCGGCTTCTCGCAGTCCAGTACGGCCGCGATCAGCCGCTGCGCGCCCAGCCGGATCGTCCGGGCCACGTCCCCCGCGACCCGCTCGCCGGCCGCCGCCGCGCCGCCCCGCAGATCGGCGCCCGCGCAGAAGCCCCGGCCCGTCGCGGTGAGCACCACCGCCCGTACGGCGGGGTCGGCGGAGGCGTCGGCGAGCAGGGCGATGACGCGTTCGCGCTGCTCCCGGGTGACCGCGTTCAGCGCCTCGGGCCGGTTGAGGGTGATCCAGGAGACACCGCCGTCGACGACGTGCAGAACCGTCGCCGCCCCGCCGCTCGCCCCACCGGCACCGGCACCGGCACCGGTCTCGGCGGTGGGTCCGCTCGCCCTGGCTGCCTCACCGGCGCCGGCCCCACCGCCACCGGCCTCGCCGGTCGGCCCGGCCGTTCCGCTCGTCCCGGCCTCGCCGTCGGCCCCCGCCGCCGGGTTCGCCCCGTTCGCCCCCGTCTCCCCGTCCGTGCCGCTCACCGGCACACCACCAGCGCGTCCAGCGCCACCGCGCCCTGGCCGCGTGGCAGGACCATCAGGGGGTTGATGTCCAGCTCGGACAGCTCGCCGCCGAGTTCCAGGGCCATCCGCTGCACCCGCAGGACCACCTCGACCAGCGCGTCCACGTCCACCGGCGGCCCGCCGCGCACCCCTTCGAAGAGCGCTCTGCCGCGCAGTTCGCCGAGCATGTCCCGGGCCTGCTCCTCGCCGAACGGCGGCACGCGTACGGCCGCGTCGCCCAGCACCTCCACCAGCACCCCGCCGAGCCCGACGGTGACGGTCGGGCCGAACAGCGCGTCGTGCGTGACGCCGACGACCATCTCCACGCCCCGCGCCACCATCTGGCAGACGAGGATGCCGTCGAGGTCGACCCCCTCGTACCGGGCGGTGTCGGTCAGTTCGCGGTACGCGTCGCGCACCTGGCTCGCCGAGGTCAACCCGACCTTGACCAGGCCGAGTTCGGTCTTGTGGGCGAGCCGGGTGCCGGACGCCTTCATCACCACGGGGTAGCCGACCAGACCGGCCGCCCGCACGGCCGCCGCCGCGCTGGTCACCAGCTGCTCGCGCGGCACCCGGATGCCGTACGCCCGCAGCAGCTGCTTCGCCGCGTGCTCGCTGAGCTGCTGGCCCGGCCGCATCAGCGCCTGCGCCTTGCGGAACGACGGCGAGGGCACCCGGGGCGCCTCGTCGAACGGCGAGCGGTAGGCGGCGGTGAACCGGTGGTGGGCGAGGTAGGCGCGGACGGCGCCGACGCAGTTGCCGAACGTACGGAAGGTGGCGACCCGCGAGGAGCCGAGCAGCGTCTCGCGGTAGGCGGCCTCGGTCCCCACCGGTGAGCCCCACACCACGCAGACCAGTTTGTCGGTCCGCTCGGCCGCGGCCACCAGGTCCCGCGCCAGCTGGTCGCTCATCGGCGGGAAGGGCCCGGTGATCGGGCAGATCAGCACGCCCACCGCCGGGTCGGCGAGGAGCGCGTCGATGATCTTCGGGCCGCGCCAGTCGCCCACCGGATGGCCGCCGTTGTCCACCGGGTTGGAGACGTTCAGGTACGGCGGGATCCACTCGTGCAGCTCGGCCTGCTTGGCCTCGGAGAGGGTGGGCAGCGGCAGCCCGGCCGCCGTCGCCAGGTCCGCGAAGTGCGCGCCGGTGCCGCCCGAGATCGAGTAGACGACGACCCCTTCGGCGACCGGTTTGCGGGCGCGGGCGAGCAGGGCCGCGGTGTCCTGGAGCTCGTCGAGGCCGTCCACCCGGATCACGCCGTACTGCCGCATCGCCGCGTCCACCACCTGGTCCGCGCCGGTCAGTTTGCCGGTGTGCGAGGCGGCGGTGCGCGCACCGGTCTCGGTGCGCCCGACCTTCACCGCGACCACCGGCACCCGGGCGCGCGCCGCCCGGTCGGCGGCCAGCAGGAAGGAGCGCCCGTCCTTGATCCCCTCCAGATAGCAGGCGATGGCGCCGACCTCGGGCCGCTCGGCGAAGTACGAGAGGAAGTCGGCGGTGTCGAGGTCGGCCTCGTTGCCGGTGGGCGCCCAGTGGGAGAGGCGGATGCCCAACTCCTGGAGGGTGAACAGGGGGCGGCCCTGGTGGCCGGACTGGGTGATCAGGGCGATCGCGGGCCCGGTGAGGTCGTCCCGGAAGCGCTCGAAGGCGTTGAGGTTGGTGTTGGGGCCGAGCAGCCGCATCCCGGAGCGCCCCACGGCGGCGGCGAGCCGTTCCTGGGCGGCGGCGCCGTCCGCGCCGGTCTCGGCGAACCCGGAGGCGAACGCGACCGCGAACTTCACCTTGGCCTCGGCGAGTTCCTCGATCAGCGGCAGCGGGTCGGCCACCAGCAGGACCGCGAGGTCGACCTGTTCGGGCAGGTCGGCCACGGTGGCGGCGCAGGGCAGCCCGAAGACCGAGGCGCGGGTCGGGTGCACCGGGTGGACCCGGGCGCCCACCCGGCCCGCCCAGTCGATCAGCTGCCGGGTGATCCCGGTGTTGGGGCGGCCCTCGGCGTCGGAGGCGCCGATGACGGCGACCGATTCGGGCCGGAAGAAGCGGTCCAGGTCGGGCGCGGGCGCGTGCAGCGGCCGGCCGCTGACGTCCCGGTCGCCCTCGGCGGCGGCCGTGCCGTGGACGGCGCCGGGCCGGGGCTGCTCGCCGCAGGCGACCACCCGTGCGCGGAGGTCGGTCGTGAGGGTGCCGTGAGTCGATCCAAGCATCGTTCCGCCCGCTCCTGGTCGTTGGCCAACAGGACTCTTGCGCAACTGGCTAGTAACTGACGCTCAGTCAGATTACAGACCTGACGACCTGTCAGGAACCGTCGTGCGGGCAAAGGCTCACCGAAGGCTCCGGGACGTGCGGAGGTCCGGCCGAGTACCGGTCCCGTACCCGTCCGGATGCGCGCTACCCGTCACCATTGCGCCAACTACGGGGAGCGGTACGGCAGGTGGTCGCGGGGGTGGCCGCGAGGTGCTTCACGGGGTACCGGCGGGGGCGCGCGGGGTCTCGCGGCGGTGCTCAGGTGCGCGCGACCGCCCGGGCGATCTTCCGGGCGTCGATGCCGAGCTCGCGCAGCGTGCCGCTGATGGGGTGGGTGAAGCCGGTGAAGTGGAGACCGGGGGCGTTCGCCGGGGCGCGTCCGCCGCGCACGGTGGGGCGGCCCCGGCCGTCCAGTACGCCGAGGTGGCCCACGAGCGGTTCCAGGGCGCGGCGGTAGCCGGTCGCCGCGACGACCACCTCGGGCGAGAGGAGGCTGCCGTCGGCCAGCACCACCTTGCCGCCCTCGAACGCCTCGACCGCCGCCACCGGCTCGACCCGCCCCGACCGCACGGCCGCCACCAGCCCCACGTCCTGCACCGGGATGGCGCCCTCGCGCACGCGCGCGTAGAGGCCGGTGTCCGGGCGCGGCAGCCCCTGTGCGGAGAGGTCGGGCACCGAGAGGCGGGCCAGCGCCCCGGCCGCCCGGTCCACCACCGCGACCGGCAGCCGCCGCACCAGGATGCCGGACGCCTGGGCGGGCCAGCCCGCGGTGGAGCGGCGCAGGATGTGCGGCGCGGTCCGCACCGCGAGCCGCACCCGCCCGGCCCCGCCCCCGGCCAGGTCCGCGGCGATCTCGGCGCCCGTGTTGCCCGCGCCCACGACGAGGACGTCCCTTCCGGCGTACGGGGCGGGCGAGCGGTAGTCGCGCGCGTGCAGCAGCTCACCGGTGAAGCCGTCGGCGCCGGGCCAGTCGGGCAGGTACGGGGTGTGGTTGTGCCCGGTCGCCACCACGACCGCCCGCCCGGTCAGCCGGCGTCCGCCGGTGGCGTGCAGCAGCCAGCCGTCCCCGGCGCGCTCGACGCGGGAGACCTCGACGCCGGTGACGGTCTCCACCTCGTGCACGCGCGCGTACGTCTCCAGATAGCGCACCATGTCGTCCCGCGACACCCAGCGCCCGAAGGAGCGCGGCATCTTGAGGCCGGGCAGCGCGGAGAGGCGCCGGGTGGTGTGCAGGTGGAGCCGGTCGTAGTGGTGGCGCCAGGAGTCGCCCACGGCGTCGGCCTTCTCCAGGACGACGGCCCGTATGCCCCGGCCGCGCAGCGCGGCGGCGACCGCGAGTCCGCCGGGTCCGCCGCCGATGACGTAGACGGGTCTGGTGGGGTCGTTGGTGGCCATGGAAACCGAGCGTAATGACGCAGCTACTTGATGGGTCTCGGTCAAGACCTGAATCGGTTGCGAATCGATCACGCCGCCGAGGGGTGGGTGGTCGGGGCGGGTTCCGGGGCGGGTGCCGGGGCCTTGCGCGCGGCGGCGGCATCCGCTGAACTGACGTACCGTCAGATACCTCCGGAGGGAGCTGCGGATGGACTCGGTCTGGCTCACCGGCGCCGAATGGCTCGCCGTCCTGCGCATCGGCCTCGGCCTGTGGTGGCTGGAGAGCTGGCGCCACAAGGACAAGAAGGGCTGGTTCGAGCGCGGCACCGGCATCGCCTGGGCGGCGGACGTGGCGTCCAAACACCGCTGGGCGGCGGTCCGCAGCGGCTTCGACACGGTGGTCAAGCCCCGGCCGCGGACCATGGCGTACGTGGTGGTGTACGCGGAACTCGCCCTGGGCCTCGGCCTGGTGGCGGGCTTCCTGACCCCGGTCGCACTGGCCGGCGGCCTGGTCCTCAACCTCCTCTACCTCGTCCTGATGATCCACGACTGGGCCGAGCAGGGGCAGAACGCGATGATGGCGCTGATCTCGGTGGTGGCCCTGTTCGCGATGTCGTGGCAGAGGTGGTCGCTGGACGAGGCGATGGGGTGGTTCCGGTGAGGGGCGCCGGGGCGGGTGGCGCCGGTGCGGGGAGCGCACCCGTGGGTGGGGCGGACGCGGCTACGCCGGTGGTCGACGCCTTCACGCGCGCGTACTGGGACGCGGCGGCCGAGGGGCACCTCCTGATCCGGCGCTGCGGGGCGTGCGGGCGGGCCCACCACTACCCGCGCGAGTTCTGCCCGCACTGCTGGAGCGAGGACGTGGCCTGGGAGCGGGCGAGTGGCCGGGCCACGCTGTACACGTGGTCCCGCGTCCACCGCAACGACCTGCCGCCCTTCGGGGCGAGGGTGCCGTACGTCGCGGCGGTGGTGACGTTGGAGGAGGGGCCTCGGATGATGAGTGAGGTGGTGGGGGCGGGGGAGTTGCGTCCCGAGATGGCTCTGCGGGTGGTGTTCCGGGTGCAGGGGGCACTTCAGGTACCGGTGTTCCGCCCGGACCATGAGTAGGGGCTGCGCCCCTCTTGGGCCGGGCGTTCGCCTGCGCCCCGGCGGCGGGCCGGCCGCGCAGTTCCCCGCGCCCCTTTTGGACCGGACCTTCGCCTGCGGACCGTGCTCGCTTCTCGCGCAGTTCCCCGCGCCCCTGGGAACCCGCCTTCGTCTGCGGGCCGTGCTCGCTTCTCGCGCAGTTCCCCGCGCCCCTTGGATGGCCCTGCGGGCCCCTGAAGGGGGCTGCGGCGGGTTGAGTGGCTGCATTTGGGGGCGCGGGGAACTGCGCGACCAGCCCCCGCCGGGTCGCAGACGAAGAGCCGGCCCAAAAGGGGCGCGGGGGACTGCGTGGGCAGACCCGGCGGGCCGTCCTACGGCCACAGGAGGTGGTGGGTCCAGCCCGAGGGGGTTCGGGTGTACCGCAGCCGTACGTGCCTGCGCCGCGCGTCCCCCTGGAAGAACTCGACCTCCACCGGCCGCAGGACGTACAGCCGCCACCCCGGCACCGCCGCATCCGCCTCGGCGGCGGCCCGGACCCAGGCGGCCTCCGAGGCAACGGCCAGCTCCTCCAGGGACCCCAGCACCTCGCTCTGGTGTCCCACGAGCGCCGCGGCGAGCGCCCCGGTCGACCGGGCGTGCAGATCGGCCAGGGAGGCGTCCGCGGGGGCCGGGGTCACCACACCCCGTACCCGGACCTGCCGCCCGACGGCGGGCCAGTAGAACCCGAGCGCGGCATCGGGAACGGCCGCCAGCTGCCGCCCCTTCGCACTGGTGGCGTGCGACCCGAACGACCACCCGTGCTCGTCGGCACCGTGCAGCATCACCGTGCGCACGTCGGGCCGCCCCTCGCCGTCGACGGTGGCGAGCGTCATCGTGTGCGGCTCGGCCTGTCCGGCGCGGCCCGCGTGCATCAGCCACTCCTGGAACAGCGGCACGGGCGCGGCGGGCGCGGTCGCCGGGTCGAAGTGCGGCAGTTCGACGTCCCAGACGCGCAGGGTGTGCAGGTACTCCTGGAATTCCATGCGCAGATTCTCGCCCGCGCGCCCCCGCCCCGCCCCGCGCGCCCTCACCCCCGCCCCAGCACCACCGTCCCCGACGAGCAGAACCAGCCGCCCGTGCCGGATGCCACCGCGAGCGCCGGGAGGCTGCCGTCGCGTCTGCGGACCTGGCCCTCGCCCGCCTCGCCGCGCAGCTGCCGTACCGCCTCGACCAGCAGGAACAGTCCGCGCATCCCCGGGTGGCAGGCGGACAGGCCGCCGCCGTCCGTGTTGACGGGCAGCGCCCCGTCCCGCAGCAGCCGCCCCTTTTCCACGAACGCGCCCCCCTCGCCCTTCGCGCAGAAGCCGAGGTCTTCCAGGGTCACCAGCGTCATGTACGTGAAGGCGTCGTAGATCTCGGCGAAGTCGATCTCGGCGGGGCGCACCCCGGCCCGCTCGAAGGCCAGGCGGCCCGACACGGCGGCGGGGGAGACCGTGAAGTCGTTCCACTCCGACATCGTGGTGTGCGAGAGCGCCGTGCCCGAACCCAGCACCCACACCGGCTCCTTGGCGCTGTCCGCCACGTACTCCTCGGCGGCGAGCAGCACCGCGCACCCGCCGTCCGAGCGGATGCAGCAGTGCAGCTTGGTGAACGGGTCGGCGATGAGCGGCCCGGAGAGCACGTCGTCGACCGTGATGGGGTCGCGGAACATGGCGTCGGGGTTGGTGGCGGCGTTGGCCCGCGCCTGGACGGCGACCTCGGCCAGCTGCTCGATGGTGGTCCCGTACTGGTGCATGTGGCGGCGCGCGGCCATCGCGTACTTCGAAACCAAGGTGTGCCCGTAAGGAACTTCGAATTGCAGGGGCCCGCCCCCTCCGAAGGAGAGATTCGATGTCCGGCGGCCCGCTCTGATGTCGGCTCGCGCGGTCGACCCGTAGACGAGGAGGACGGCGTCGGCGTGCCCGGCGGCGATGGCGTCCACGGCGTGGGAGGCCATCACCTCCCAGGTGGCGCCGCCGACGGCGGTGGAGTCCACCCAGGTGGGGCGCAGGCCGAGGTACTCGGCGACCTCGGCGGGTGCCAGCGTGCCCAGGCCCGCCGAGCCGAAGCCGTCGACGACGCTCCGGTCGAGCCCGGAGTCGGCGAGCGCCCGGCGGGCGGCCTGGGCGTGCAGGGCGTACGGAGTGGCGTCGTCCACGCGCCCGGTGTCCGAGAGGGCTGCGCCGACGACGGCGACCTTGCGGGAGGGGGCTCCGGCCATGAATCTGACGGTACATCAGATCACCCGTCCCGCGCTGCCCCTCCGGCCGCCTCCGCGAAGGGTGCGGGCGCCCGTATCTGATGTACCGTCAGATTCGCGGCCCGGCCGAGCGGCCCCGCCGCCGGGAGGGGAGAGACCGCCCATGGACGCCGACTTCACCGACGAACAGCAGGAGATCCGCCGCACCCTGCGCGACCTGCTCGCCAAGCGCTGCGGCCCGGACGACGTCAAGGCCGCCGTCCGGACCGCCCCCGGCCACGACCGGGCCCTGTGGCGGCAGCTCGCCGCCGAACTCGGGCTGCCGGGCCTCGCACTGCCCCAGGAGTACGGCGGGGTCGGCTGCGGCCCCACCGAGCTCGCCCTGGCCTGCGAGGAGGCGGGCCGCGCCCTGCTGCCGTCCCCGCTGCTGGCCACCGCCGTCCTGGCCGCACCCCTCCTGGCGGCGCTCGGCACGGCGGAGCAGCGGGCCGCGCACCTGCCGCCGCTGGCCCGGGGCGAGCGGACCGCCGCCCTGGCCGTCCCCGGGCCCCGGCTCGCCCTCGCCCTCGGCCTCACGGGCGACGGCGCCGCCGGGGAGTGGGCGGGCGGCGGACGGGCCGGAGGCGTCCAGGCCCGGCGCGCGGGGGACGGGCGGTGGCGGCTGTACGGGGAGGTCGCCCAGGTCCTGGACGGCCACCGCGCGGACCTGCTGCTCGTCGCCGCGCACACCGGCGGCTTCACGCACGGCCGGATCCGCCTCTTCCTCGTACCCGGCGACGCCCGGGGCCTGCGCCGGACCCGGCAGACCGCGCTCGACGAGACGCGCGCGCAAGGGCGGCTGCAACTGCGTGACACCGAGGCCGGGTTGCTGGGGCCCGAGGAGGGCGGGAACGGCGTGGAGGGGGCCGGTGACGCCCTGGCCGCCCTCGCCGCCGTCGGGCGGAGCGCCGCCGTGTGCCTGGCGGCCGAGGCCGTCGGCGCCGCCGCGCACGCGCTGGAGCGGACCGTGGCGTACGTGAAGGAGCGCGAGCAGTTCGGCCGGCCCGTCGGCTCCTTCCAGGCGGTCAAGCACCGCCTGGCCGACCGGTACGTACAGGTGCGGGCGGCCCGGTCGGCCGTCCACTACGCGACCTGGGACCCCGACGCCGGGCCGCTCGCCCTCGCGCAGGCCCTGGAGGCGCTGCGGGCGACGGGCGCCGAGGCGATCCAGCTGCACGGCGGCATCGGGTTCACCTGGGAGCACGACGCGCATCTGTACTTCAAGCGGGCGGCCTGCGACGAGCTGCTGTTCGGCCCGGTCGAGGCGCTGCGCGCGCAGGCGGCCGAGCGGGCCGGACTCTTCGCCCCGCGCACGGCGGAGGACCGGCCGCCCGCCGCCACGCGCGCGAAGGCGCCCGACACCGCGCCCACGCGCGCGGCGCCGCCCTCCGGGCCCACGCGGCCGGGGGCGCCCCCGGCCGCCTCCACGCGCGCGAAGGCGGCCTCGTGAGGCCCGCGCGGGCGGGCGCGGCCCGTGTCCCCGTCGGGGTCCGGCTGGTGCGCGGGGTGTCGGCCACGCGCGCGTTCGCCAAGGTGGCGCCGCACTTCGTGCCCGCCCTGGACCGGGCCGTGCACCGGCTCACCCGGGGCCGGGTGCTGCCGAGCGCGCGGATGCTGCCCGGGGTGGTGCTCACCGCGCGCGGGGCGCGCTCGGGTGCCGAGCGGACCACGCCGCTCGCGTGTGTGCCGGAGGAGGGCGGTACCTGGCTGCTGGTCGGGTCGAACTTCGGGCGCCCCGGCCACCCGGCCTGGACCGGCAACCTGCTGGCGCACCCGGAGGCCCGGATCAGTCTGCGGGGGCGGGACGTTCCCGTACGGGCGCGGCTGCTGACCGGCGAGGAGCGGGCGGCGGCCTGGCGGGCGGCGCTGGAGTTCTGGCCGCCGTACGCCGCGTACCAGGCGCGGATCGAGCGGGAGATCCGGCTCTTCCGGCTGGAGCGGCGGGAGGGCGCCGGGGCCGCCGGGTGAGCGGGTGGCGGCATGGGAACGCCGACGGGGTCCACAGCGTGAACCACCGTCGGCGTGACAGGACTTGGGGGCGCGGAGCCCCGTGGACCGGCGCGGCAGGGCGCGTGCCCGCGCCCGCGCGCGTGCCGCCGCTACTTCGGCGGCTTCTTGCCCGTGATGCCCAGGTGGACGAGCAGCGCCAGGTTCGGCTTCAGCTCGGCCTGCTTGACGCCCCAGGTCTGGAAGCCCTTCTGGTGCGAGGCCACCGCCGCGAGCATGGCGACGATCGAGCCCGCCATCGCGGCCGGGCTGACGTCCTTGTCGACCTTGCCCTTGGACTGGAGCTCCTTGACCGCGTCCGTAAGGGAGTTGTTCACGGAGTTGAGGATCTTCATGCGGATCTTGTAGAACCGCTTGTCGCCCTCGGCCGCGCCGAGGTCGACGACGCGAAGGATCGCGTCATTCTTGCGCCAGAAGTCGAGGAACCCCTCGACCAGTTCCTCCGCCGTCTGCCAGCCGGCCTTGCCCACCCAGGAACGGCCCTCGACGAGCGAGGTCAACGCCGCGCCCTCCTTGGCCATTTCCTCCGCGATCTCCAGGACGGCGCCCTCGACGTCCGGGAAGTACTGGTAGAAGGTCGCGGGTGAAGTACCCGCCTTCCGGGCCACGTCGATGACTTTGACGTCCCGGTACGGCGAGGAGCTGAGCATCTCGCTGAGGCAGTCGAGCAGCTTCTGCCGCGTCGCCTGGCCGCGTCGGCCGGCCACGCGGCCGTCGACGGTGCGTACTTGTCCTGTCATGCCGTCAGCTTACCGAGGGGTGATCGGAGCGCGATTCGGCCGACTGCAAATGGGGGCCGGGGGTTGACGGGTGCGTCAATGGGCCCCGGCGCCGGACCGCCGGGTCGACCGGGTGTCCGCCACTCGAATGGTGTTATCAACAGCCTGTGGACACGTTCTGTGGACAACCCGTGCGGGAAAAGGGCGTAGCCGCCTAAAGTGAACGGGAAGCAGACCATTTGTTCGATTTATGTCACTGCGGGGTGCGGGCCGGGCCGATACGTTCACCGCGTGGGGGCACCCCGGGCGGGGGCCACTCCAGGAAGGGAACCAGGACGCATGGGCGGATATGACGGATATCCGGAGGGCGCGCCGTGCTGGGCCGATGTGACGCTCCCCGACCTGGCGGCCGGCAAGCGGTTCTACGGCGCCCTGCTGGGCTGGACGTTCGACGAGGACGCGGGCCCCGGCGCCGTGGCCTTCAGCGGCGGCGGGCGCGTCGCCGGGCTCGTCCCCAAGCGCGACGGCCGGATGCCCACCGCCTGGGGCGTCTACTTCGCGACGCCCGACGCCAAGGGACTCGCGGTGCGGATCGCGGCGGCGGGCGGGCGGCTGGTGAGCGGCCCGCTGCCGGCCGGGCCGTCCGGGGCCACGGCGGTCGCCGCCGACCCCGGCGGCGCGGTCTTCGGCCTGTGGCAGCCCGGCGTCCACACCGGCTTCGAGCGGACCGGCGAGCCGGGCTCCTTCTGCTGGACCGAGGTCTACACCCGGGACCCGGAGCGCGCCGACGCCTTCTACGAGTCGGTCTTCGGCTTCGAGGGCGCGGACCCGGACGGCACGGACGGCGAGTTCCGCACTTGGTCACCGGCCGGGGCCGCGCCCGGCCCGGACACGGCCTTCGGCGGCCGGGCGCTGATGGGCGACGCCTTCCCGGCCGAGATGCCCGCCCACTTCCTGGTCTACTTCGCGGTGGGGGACTGCGACGCCACGGCCGAAGCCTGCGTGGAGCTGGGCGGGCGCCTCAAGGCCGAGCCGTTCGACATCGCGTACGGCCGGATGGCGGTGCTCCACGACGACCAGGGGGCGGGCTTCGCGGTGCTCCAGCGGGAATGAGACGGGCCGGGCAGATGTGTCCGGATCGGGGGGAGACATCCCGATCCGTGAGCGGGTTGGCCACCGGGTGCCTCCGGCAGGAAGAATCGGGGTGCCGCGTGAGACGCTGCACGGGGCCTTGTTGCGACGCGTTGATTCTTTGACTTGAGGCCCGTACGGGGAGGTGGCAGGCAAGTGGAGCAGCTGACGCAGCACGACCCGAGGCGGATCGGCCCCTTCGAGGTGCTGGGACGGCTCGGTGCCGGCGGCATGGGGCTGGTCTATCTGGCACGCTCGGCGTCCGGGCGCCGCGTGGCGATCAAAACGGTGCGCACGGAGCTCGCCGAGGATCAGCTGTTCCGGGTCCGCTTCACGCGCGAGGTGGAGGCGGCCCGCGCGGTCAGCGGGTTCTACACGGCCGCCGTGGTCGACGCCGACCCGCGCGCGGCCGTGCCCTGGCTGGCCACCGCGTACGTGCCGGCGCCCTCGCTAGAGGAAATAGTGAATGAGTGCGGGCCGCTCCCGGCCCAGGCGGTGCGCTGGCTCGCGGCCGGCATCGCCGAGGCGCTGCAGTCCATCCACGGGGCGGGCCTGGTCCACCGCGATCTGAAGCCCTCCAACGTGCTGGTCGTCGAGGACGGCCCCCGGGTGATCGACTTCGGCATCGCGTCCGGGGTCTCGAACACCCGCCTGACCATGACGAACGTGGCGGTCGGCACGCCCGCGTACATGTCGCCCGAGCAGGCGAAGGACTCGCGCAGCGTGACCGGCGCCAGCGATGTGTTCTCGCTCGGCTCCACCCTGGTCTTCGCGGCCACCGGCCACGCGCCCTTCCACGGGGCCAACCCGGTGGAGACCGTCTTCATGCTGCTGCGCGAGGGCCCGGACCTGGCGGGCCTCCCGGACGAGCTGCGCCCGCTGATCGAGTCCTGCATGCAGATGGAGGCCGCGCTGCGGCCCTCCCCGGAGGACCTCCAGGCGCAGCTGGCCCCGCACCTCTTCGGCGGCTCCGACGACAGTGGTACGGCGTCCGCGTGGCTGCCCGACCGCTCGGTGGCGATGATCGAGCAGCGCCGGGGCGGCGGCCGGGCCAAGGCGGTCGTCCCGCCCGCCGGGCCCGCCACCCCGCCCCGGACCGGCTACCAGCCGCCGCAGCCCGCGCACGCGCCGCACCCCTCGCTGCCGCAGGGCGTGCCGGACGGGCCGGTGCGGCTCGCCGGGGCGAAGGTGCCGATCGGCCCCGGGCCCCGGGTGCTGGACGCCGCCAGCGCGGTGGCCGAGGCCAGCCCGGCCACCGGGTGGGTCAGGTCGCCGGGCGGCGGACCCCGGCCGCAGTCGCAGGTGCAGGCCAGACCGGACGCGGTGCCCGCCAACGGCTCCCAGGCCGCCACCCACCTGTCGGCCGGGCCCACCGCCCCGCCGGTCCCGCCGCCCGCCCGCGCCCCGGAGGCGCCGGGCCGCTGGCGCCCGTGGCGGTTCCGGATGTCGAACGACGTGTGGGGCACCCCGACGGTCGACGGGGACCTGCTCTACGTGACCTCGTTCGAGGTGCACGCGCTGGACGTGGGCAGCGGCCGGCGCCAGTTCAAGACGCGGGACGTGGCCTGGACGATGGGGGTGGAGGCGGGCCGCATCCACGCCTCGGACGGCCCCACGCTGTACGCGCTGGACGCGGCGGACGGCCGCGAGCTGTGGCGGCTGCCCACCGACGCCTGGGTGTACGCGCTCAGGGCGGACCGGGGGACCGTCGTCACCGCCACCCGGGGCGGCGGCGTACAGGCGTGGGAGGCGGCCAACGGGGAGAAGCTGTGGGAGCTCGCCGGGGCGCAGACCGACTTCGAGACCCCCGAGGCCGGTCCGATGATCCACGAGGGCACGGTCTATGTGTGGCAGGACGCCCGGCTGCGCGCCCTGGACGCCCGCTCGGGCGCCGAGCGCTGGTCGTACCCGGTGGGCGACGCGGCCTCCTGCGGCGGCGTCCCGGTCCGGCTGGCCCCCGCCCAGGACGGCTATGTGTACGTGTCGGCGGGCACCCGGGTGCTCTCCATCGACATCGCCAGCGGCCATGTGCGCTGGCACTTCGAGGCCCCGGCGGTCTTCCTCTGCCCGCCGACCTTCGCCCCGGGCCCGGCGGTCGCGGGCGGCGGCGTCTACCTCGCCGACTACCTGGGCACGGTGTACGCGCTGGACGCGGCCACGGGCAAGGACCGCTGGCGCATCGCCACCGAGTCCCGCCAGTCCGTGGAGCCGGTCCTGGTGGCGGACGGCAACATCCACGTGGGCAGCGGCAACGCGCTGTACACGCTGGACGCGGTGACCTCCACCCCCAAGTGGCGGTTCGCGGCGGGCGCGGAGGTGGTGGGCACCCCGGTGGTGGCCGACGGCCGCATCCACTTCGGCTCGGCCGACCACTGCCTGTACACGCTGGACGCGGCGGGCGGCCAGCTCCGCTGGAAGCTGGCCACCGGCGGCGAGATCACCGGCTCCCCGGTGGTCCGGGCCGGTGTGGTGTACGCGTGCAGCAAGGACCGTTGCGTCTACGCGCTGGACGCGGTGAAGGGCACGGCGACGTCGTCGCGCTGACCCGGCCGGGGACGGCCGTCGTGCCGGACACGGAAGGGGCGGCACGGCGGCCGTCGCTCGGGTGAGCGCGGGGGCGCGGCGGGCGCGCCCCGGCCCTCGCTGCCGACGCTACGCCGGGTCCGCACCCGGTGCCAGCGGGGGCCGCGCCCCTTGCCGACGGGGGCCGCGCCCCTTGCCGGCCCGGCGGTCAGCGCACCCGGAACACGCCGCTCCGGCGCGCCCCGAACAGCTCGGTCTGGCGGTCCGGGGGCAGATTGCCCAGGGCGATCAGCTGCGGCGCGCGCGAGAACGCCTGGGCGAGCGCGGGTTCGCGGGCCGTCCACAGGGCGCGGACCGTGCCCTGCACGGCGGCCGTGGGGAAGGAGGCGATGGTCCGCGCGCACCGCAGCGCCGCCGCCACCTCGTCGCCCGCCGCGGTGACCTCGCTGACCAGCCCCGTCTCGTACGCCCGTCGGGCCGAGAGGCGTTCGGCGGTGCCCATCAGGGCGAGCCGGGCGACCTCGCCGGGCGGCATCCGCAGGGCCAGGTACACCGACTCGTAGGCGCTGACCATCCCGTACGTGGTGTGCGGGTCGAAGAACGTGGCGTCCTCGGCGGCGATCACGAACTCGGCCTCGCCGAGCAGGTAGAAGGCCCCGCCGCAGGCCATGCCGCGCACCGCCGCGACCACCGGTTTCCACAGGTCGTTGGCCTTCGGGCCGACCGTGAGGAGGGGGTCGTCGACCGCGTACGGGGAGGAGGGCTGCGGCACCTCGGCCGAGCGGTCGAGGCCGGTGCAGAACGCCTTGTCGCCCGCGCCGGTGAGCACGACCGCGCGCACGGAGTCGTCGAAGCGGAACTCCCGCCAGATCGCGGCCAGTTCGGCGGCGGTCTTGAGGTCGATCGCGTTGTGCCGCTCGGGGCGGTCCAGGGTGACGACCGCGACGCCGGTCTCCTCGCCGTCGACCGCGTCCCGCTCGACGCGCGGGCTCACGGCCGCTCCAGGAGCCAGCGCGGCACGGTCAGACCGCCGGTCCCGGTGAACGCGACCTGGACGCGCGCCCCGATCCGCAGCCGCGCCGGGTCCACCGAGTCCAGCGGCGCGTCCGGCTCGGCGACCACGTTGCCGACCAGCCGGATCAGCGGGTCCTCGACGAGTTCGACCACGACCGCGTTGTACGGGGCCTGGTCGGAGTAGGGCGGCAGGAGCGGGGGGTGGGGCAGGACGTAGGACCAGATGCGACCGCGCCCGGACACGCGGCGCCACTCGCTGTCGAAGGAGTGGCAGTGCGGGCAGCACGGGCGCGGCGGGAAGCGCAGCCGCGCGCAGTCGGGGGCGGCGCAGGACTGGACGCGCAGTTCGCCCCGGGCCGCGTACTCCCAGAAGGGCGCGCCGTCGTCGTCGGTGACGGGGACCAGCAGCTCGCTCGGCATCTCAGCTCCTCAGCAGCACGGCCGACGTGGGCACGCCCTCGCCCGCGGTGACCAGACAGGTGGCGGCGTCGGGCACCTGGGCGGTGGAGGTGCCGCGCAGCTGTTTGACGCCCTCGTTGATGAGGTTGAAGCCGTGCACGTACGCCTCGCTCAGTCCGCCGCCGCCGGTGTTCAGCGGCAGCCGTCCGCCGATCTCCAGGGCGCCGCCCTCGGTGAAGGCCGCGCCCTCGCCGCGGTCGCAGAAGCCGTAGCCCTCCAGGGAGAGCGGGACGAGCGGGGTGAACGCGTCGTAGATCTGGGCGACGTCGACGTCCTGGGGGCCGAAGTCGGCCTGTTTCCACAGGTGTCGGGCGGCGGTCCAGGCGGGGCCGGTCAGCGGGTCGTCGTTCCAGTAGTTGACCATGCCGTGGTGCTGGGCGGGCAGGCCCTGGGCGGCCGAGTGCACGTACACGGGCCGCTGCCGGCAGTCGCGGGCGCGCTCGGCGGAGACGATCACGCAGGCCAGCGCGCCGTCCGTCTCCAGGCAGTTGTCGAAGAGGCAGAGCGGCTCGCTGATCCAGCGCGAGGTCATATACATGTCGCGGGTCAGCGGGCGTTCGTACATGATCGCGGCCGGGTTCTGGTTGGCGCGGTTGCGGCAGGCCAGCGCCACGTTGAACAGGTGGTCGCGGGTGGCGCCGTACTCGTGCATGTAGCGGCGGGCCAGCATGCCGATCTCGTCGGCCGGGCGCAGCAGCCCGAAGGGGCGGGTCCACTGGGCGGGGGTGGGCAGTTGCACGGTGGTGTTGCGCCAGGGGCGCGGGCCGCTGCCGCGCTTGCGCGAGCGCCAGGCGACGCCCACGTTGGCCTGGCCGGTGGCGACGGCGGCGGCGAGGTGGGCGACGGTGGCGCACGAGCCGCCGCCGCCGAACCCGACCTTGCCGAAGAAGGTGAGGTCGCCCGCGCCGATGGACTTGGCGACCTCGACCTCGTCGGTCTCCTCCATCGTGTACGAGGCGAGGGCGTCGACCTCGGCCGGGGCGATCCCGGCGTCGTCGAGGGCGGCCAGGATGGCCCGGCACGCCAAGTGCTTCTCCGATTGGGGCAGTTGACGGGCGAACTCCGTCTGCCCTATGCCGACGATCGCCGTCGCGTCCTTGAGCACCGACACCCGCCACCTCCGTGTCCGCCGTGCGGCTGCTGCTGACAGCGTGGAAGGGTACAGCTAATCTGACGGGTAGTCAGCTAGCGTGCTGGGAGGGCTTGCCATGGGGTCACAACGGGAGCTGTCCGAGGAGCCGGAGCGCCGCGGCGACCTGGAGTGGGGCACGGTCGGCCACCTCGTACGGGAGGCGGCCGAACGGTACGGGACGCGGGAGGCCGTCGTCGAGGGCCGCACCCGGATCAGCTACGCGGAGCTCGGCGAGCGGGTCGAACGGGCCGCGGCGGCCTGCGTCGCGGCCGGGACCCGGCCCGGCGACCGGGTCGCGGTGTGGGCGCCGAACACCCTCGACTGGATCGTCTGCGCGCTCGGCGCGGTCACCGCGGGGGCGGTGCTCGTCCCGCTGAACACGCGGTTCAAGGGCGCGGAGGCGGCGTACGTGCTGCGCCGCAGCCGCGCCCGGCTGCTGTTCGTGACGGGAACGTTCCTGGGCACCTCCTACGTTGCCACCTTGCGGCGGGCCGCCGCCGAGGGCGAGGGCGCCGGGCCGCTGCCCGGACTGCCGCATCTGGAGCAGGTGGTGGTGCTCGCGCCGGACGCGCCCGACGACTTCCGGGCCTGGAAGGACTTCCTGGCGGGCGGCGAGGGCGTTCCGGCGGCCGAGGTGCGCCGCCGCGCCGACGCGATCCTCCCCTCCGCCCCCTCCGACATCGTCTTCACCTCCGGCACCACGGGCCGCCCCAAGGGCGCCGTCATCACCCATGCGCAGACCCTGCGGGGGTACGCGGTGTGGAGCGAGCTGGCCGGGCTGCGCGAGGGCGACCGGTATCTGATCGTCAACCCGTTCTTCCACACCTTCGGCTACAAGGCGGGCATCGTCGCCTGTCTGATGCGCGGCGCCACGATGGTGCCCCAGCCCGTCTTCGACGCGGAGGCCGTCCTCGCCCACATCGCCGCCGAACGGATCTCGGTGCTGCCCGGCCCGCCCACCCTCCACCAGTCCCTCCTCGACCACCCGGCCCGCGCCGCCCACGACCTGTCCGCGCTGCGCCTGGTGGTGACCGGGGCGGCGGTCGTCCCGCTGCGGCTGGTCGAACGGCTGCGGACCGAGCTGGGCATCGAGACCGTGCTCACGGCGTACGGGCTCTCCGAGGCCAGCGGCATCGTCACCATGTGCCGGCGCGGCGACCCGCCCGAGGTCATCGCGGCGACGTCCGGGCGGGCCATCCCCGGCACCGAGGTACGGGTGACGGCGCCCGCCGGGTCGCCGGGGGAGGTGCAGGTGCGCGGATTCAACGTGATGAGCGGGTACTTCGAGGACCCGGAGGAGACCGCGCGGGCCATGACGGCGGACGGGTGGCTGCGGACCGGGGACGTGGGGGTGCTGGACGCGGCGGGCAACCTGCGGATCACCGACCGGATCAAGGACATGTACGTCGTCGGTGGCTTCAACGCGTACCCGGCCGAGATCGAGCAGGTGCTGCTGCTGCACCCCGAGGTCGCGGACGTCGCCGTGGTCGGCGTCCCCGACGCGCGGCTGGGGGAGGTGGGCAAGGCGTACGTGGTCCGGCGCGCGGGCTCCGCGCTGACCCCGGCGGAGCTGGTCGCCTGGGCTCGGCGGGAGCTGGCGAATTACAAGGTGCCGCGGGAGGTGGAGTTCCTGGGGGAGCTGCCGCGGAACGCGAGCGGCAAGGTGAGAAAACTGGACCTGCGGGGGTAACGCGCCCCCCCGCGCCCCCTTTCGGGCCGGGCGTTCGCCTGCGGGCCGGTGGGGGCTGGTCGCGCAGTTCCCCGCGCCCCTAGGAGGGCCCTGCGGGCCCATCTCCAGGGGCGCGGGGAACGGCGCGCGCAACCGGGCACGGTCCGCGGATGACAGCGGGTTTGGGGGCGCGGGGAACTGCGCGAGACGTGGGCACGGTCCGCAGACGAAGGCGGGTTTCTCAGGGGCGCGGGGAACTGCGCGAGCAAGCCAGCACGGTCCGCGGATGACAGCGGGTTCAGGGGCGCGGGGAACTGCGCGGTCGGGCCGCCGCCTGGCCGCCGCCGGGAGAGCGGGGGTTTGGGGGGAGCCGCAAAAACCCGAGGGCCCCGCGGCCGTGTTCGCCGCGGGGCCCTCGGGTTCCCCCGTTGGGGCCGCGCATCCCCCGATGCGGCTGCCCCGGGGCTCCCCCGAGCCCCGTTCCCCCATGGGGCTCCCCCGAGCCCCTTCACCGTGGCTTCCCCCGAACCCACGGCCTCCCCCGTATTCCCCCGTACCCCCGTGCTCCCCCGTTGGCCTGTGGCCGCGGCGGCTACGCCTCCTCGGAACCCGCGTGGTTCTCCTGCGGCTTGAGGATGTCGGCGCCGATCAGCCCCGCGTGGTTCTCCATCGGCTTGATCGGGGTCCCCGTCCCGACCAGCCCGGCGTGGTTCTCCAGCGGCTTGACCTTGCCGTCGTTCCCGAGGACGCCGGCGTGGTTCTCCAGGGGGCGCACGATGTCGCTGCCCACCAGCCCCGCGTGGTTCTCCATCGGCCGGATCGTGCCGGTGCCGGTGCCGGCACCGGGGGCCGTGCCGGAGCCCGGGTTCCCCGCGTGGTTCTCCAGCGTGGTGTCGCCGGTGTCCGGCGTCTTCGCGTCACTCATCGTGTTCAGCTCCCCTGAGTTTGCTGCTGTGGTGCTTTGGTTGTGCTGGTGAACGGTGCCCGCCCGGCGGCTCCCCCGAGGGTCGCCGGACGGACACGTCAAGGGCCGTCCACACTAGTGGGGAGGCCCACCGCCGATCCGCCTGCCCCCCGACGCGACGGATCGTTGAGTAAGAGAGTGCCGAGTACCGATAAACGATGGCTAAACGGGGGCGCCAATGAAGTGGCCCAGCGCTCCTATCCGGAGCCCCGGGCCACCTCTCACCTGCGACCTTACGCCGCCGCCAGCGGTGAAAGAAGCTGCCGTACGTCCTTGGCCTCGGCGGCGCCCGTCGACTCGTAGATGGCCAGTGCCTCGCGCCAGCAGGCCCGCGCGCGGTCGGCCTGGCCCAGCTGGTCCAGGGCGCGGCCGAGCGTGGTGAGGACGTTGCCCCGCATCCACTCGCCGCCGATGCACCGCAGCGCCAGGGCCTGTTCGGCGTGCTGGGCGGCCCGCGCCGGGCGGCGGGCGGCGAAGTGGGCCTCGGCGATCCGGAAGTGGGTGGTGCCCTCCCACAGCCGCTGGCGGTTGTCCTGGAAGACCTTCAGCGCGCGGCCCAGCTGCTCCAGCGCCTCGTCGAGGCGGCCCGCCCGGGTGAGCGCGATGCCGAGCGCGAAGCGGCCGTTGGCGACCCGCAGGGCGAGTCCCATCTCGCTGAAGATGTCGAGGCCGCGCTGGGCGAGCTCGACGGCGCTGGCGGTGCGCCCCATGTTCACGTGGATGCGCGCCAGGTTGCACAGGGCGCTGGCCTCGCCGGGCAGGTTGCCGTCGGCGCGGTAGTTGTCGATGGCCTCCTGGAGGAAGCGTTCGCCGTCGGCGTGCCGGTTCTGGTAGAAGGCGATGATCCCGCGGTCGTTGGGCGCCACCCCCGCGGGCATCGGGTCCTCGGCCTCCTTGGCGAGCAGCGAGGAGACCCGCGCCTCCTCGTCGGCCTGCTCGAACCGGCCGGAGACGAGCAGCACGGTGGAGAGCGCGACCCGGGCCCGCGCCTCCGCGCTGGCGTCGCCCGTCCCGTGGGCGGTGTCGCGGACGGCGGCGGCGGTGGTCTCGTACTGGCGCGAGTTGGCGCCGGACTCCGCGAGGTCCTTGGCGGCCCAGAGCAGGTCGACCGCCCGCCGCAGCATCGTGGGCTCGCCCGCGCACTGGTGGACGCAGGCGAGCAGGCAGTTGGCCTCGGCGTACAGCCAGTCCACCGCCTCGTGGCCGTCGGGGAACGAGAGCCCGGGGTAGGCGGTCGGCGCGAGGTGCTCGACCAGGCGGTCGCCGGGGCGCTCGATCGCGTACACCCGGGCGGCCGTGGACAGATAGAAGTCCAGCAGCCGGGACATGGCCGCCGCGCGCCCGGACGGCGGGTCCTCGTCGCGCTCGGCGCACGCACGCGCGTAGAGCCGTACGAGGTCGTGGTAGCGGTAGCGGCCGGGGGCCGCGGATTCGACCAGGCTGGTGTCGACGAGGGATTCCAGCAGGTCCTCGGTCTGCTGGAGCGGCAGGTCGAGCACGGCGGCGGCTGCCGCGAGCGAGATGTCCGGGCCGTCGGGCAGGCCGAGCAGCCGGAAGGCGCGGGCCTGGGCGGGCTCCAGCTGGCCGTAGCCGAGTTCGAAGGTGGCCTTGACGGCGAGGTCGCCCGCCTGGAGCTCGTCGAGGCGGCGCCGCTCGTCGGCGAGCTTGGCGGCGAGCACCGAGACGGTCCAGGTGCGCCGGGAGGCGAGGCGGGAGGCGGCGATGCGGATGGCGAGCGGCAGGAAGCCGCAGGCGGCCACCACGTCGAGGGCGGACTGGCGCTCGGCGCCGACCCGCTCCTCCCCGACGATCTTGGTGAAGAGCTGGAGGGCCTCCTCCGGGGACATCACGTCGAGGTCGACGAGGTAGGCCCCGGCCAGGTCCAGCATGCGGATGCGGCTGGTGACGAGGGTGGCGCAGCCCGCGGTGCCGGGCAGCAGCGGGCGGACCTGGGCGGCGTCGCGCGCGTTGTCGAGCAGGACCAGCACCCGGCGCCCGTCGAGGGTGGAGCGGAACAGGGCCGCCCGCTCCTCCAGGGAGTCGGGGATGGCGGCGTCCGGTGTGCCGAGCGCGCGCAGGAACGAGCCGAGCACCGCCTCGGGCTCGCAGGCGCGGTGCGAGGTGCCCTGGAGGTCCACGTACAGCTGGCCGTCGGGGAAGTGCGGGCGGGCCGCGTGGGCCACGTGCACGGCGAGCGTCGTCTTGCCGACGCCGCCGATGCCCGCGAGCGCGGAGACCGCCATCACATCGGTCTCGGCGGCGGCCAGGCGCGCCGAGAGCTCCTGGACGAAGGAGGCGCGGCCGGTGAAGTCGGGCACGGAGGCGGGCAGCTGGGCCGCCTTGACGGGTGCGGGGGCGGCGGGCGCCTCGGCGGGCCGGGCCAGGTCCTCGTCGGCGCGCAGGATGCGCTGCTGGAGCCGGGAGAGCTCGGGGCGCGGGTCCACGCCGAGCTCGTCGGCGAGCAGCCTGCGGGTGTCGGCGTAGACGGCGAGGGCCTCGGCCTGGCGTCCGCTGCGGTACAGCGCCAGCATCAGGAGCTCGCGCAGCCGTTCGCGCAAGGGGTGCGCGGCGGTGAGCGCGGTCAGCTCGGAGACGGCCTCGGCGTGGCAGCCGGCGTCCAGCTCCATGTCGAGGCGGGCCTCGATGAGCTGGAGGCGCCACTCGCCGAGCCGGGTCCGCTCGGTGTCCGCGTTGGGGCCGGGCACATTGGCGAGCGGTTCGCCGGTCCACAGCGCGAGCGCGCTCTTGAGCAGGTCGCGGGCGCGCGGCTGGTCGCCGCCGGCCCGCGCCTTCTCGGCCTCGGCGGCCAGCTCCTGGGCGGTGGCGAGGTCGAGGACACAGGAGGAGAGCTGGATGGCGTAGCCGCCCGCGTCGCTCACCAGGACGCCCGGCCCGAGCGCCTTGCGCAGCCGGGAGGCGTAGGTGCGTACCGCGGCCAGTGCCTGCGGGGGCGGTTCCTCGCCCCAGATGGCGTCGATGAGCTCGGCCGCGGTGGCCGTGCGGCCGTCGCGCAGCAGCAGCGCGGCCAGCAGGGCGCGCTGCTGCGGTGCGCCGGTCTGCAGGGCCTCGGGCCCGCGTGACGCGCGCACCGGTCCGAGCACGCCGAAGCGCAGGCCGGTGTCCGCGGCCTGAACCGGAGCCCGCTGCTCCGGAACGCGCGGCCCGCCGTTTCGGTCCATAGCGACCCCCTGTGCCCCCGTAGCGCTGGTAATGCCCGTGCCAGTCTGCCCTGTCCATGGCATGCGCGTCAGCTACGGGTGACCCTCCGCACAAGGGCTCTGCACACATTCGTTACAGGTGGCGGGCGCGTGTCCACGGGGTGGTTCAGGGGATGGACGGGGGTCGCGGGGCGGGGAGGAAGGGGGCGAATGGCCGAGGAGTGACAGGTGGGTGGCCGAGGTGCGACCGGTGCGCGGGGCCGCCGGCGGGGCGCGGGCCGGCCGAAGCGGGCCGGTCCGGGGAGCTGACGGATCGTCAGATCGCGTCTACGGTGAAGGGTCATGGAAACCGTGGAGAACGTGAAGAACATGGAGCCCGCGGAGGACTTCCCGAGGATCATCTCGGTCGACGACCACACGGTGGAGCCGCCGGGGGTGTGGCGGGACCGGCTCCCGGCCCGCTACCGCGACAGCGGTCCGCGCATCGTCCGCGCCCCCCTCAAGGAGATGACCTTCCTCGGCGGGAAGTTCGCCCCGGTGATGGGCGCGCCGGGCGACGACGGCCCGGTCGGCGACTGGTGGGTGTACGAGGACCTGCACCGCCCCCTCACCCGCCTGGACACGGCCGTCGGCTACTCCCGCGACGAGATCCGCCTCGAAGTGATCACGTACGAGCAGATGCGTCCCGGTTCGTACAGCGTGCCGGAGCGGCTGGCGGACATGGACGTCAACCACGTCCAGTCGGCGCTCTGCTTCCCCACCTTCCCGCGCTTCTGCGGCCAGACGTTCACCGAGGCGCCCGACCGGGAGCTGGGGCTGCTGTCCGTGCGCGCGTACAACGACTGGATGGTGGAGGAGTGGTGCGGCCCGGCGGCCGGCGGGCGGCTGATCCCGCTCACGCTGGTGCCGCTGTGGGACGCGGAGCTCGCGGCGGCGGAGGTGCGGCGCAACGCGGCGCGCGGGGTGCGGGCGGTGGCGTTCTCCGAGATACCGCCCCACCTCGGCCTCCCCTCCATCCACGGCGACCACTGGGACCCGTTCCTGGCGGCGTGCCACGAGACGGGGACGGTGGTCGCCATGCACATCGGCTCCTCGTCCCGGATGCCGTCCACCTCCGCCGACGCGCCGCCCGCCGTGGGCTCCACGATCACCTTCGCCAACTGCTGCTTCTCGATGGTCGACTGGCTGATGAGCGGCAAGTTCGAGCGCTTCCCCGGGCTGCGGGTGATGTACGCGGAGGGACAGATCGGCTGGATCCCGTACATCCTGGAGCGGGCCGACGTCGTCTGGGAGGAGAACCGCGCCTGGGGCGGGGTGGCGGAGAAGGTCCACCGGCCGCCGTCGGAGCTCTTCGCCGAGCATGTGTACGGCTGCTTCTTCGACGACGCCTTCGGCCTGCGCAACCTGGGGGCGATCGGGGTCGGCAACGTCCTGTACGAGACGGACTACCCGCACTCGGACTCGACCTGGCCCAAGTCCAAGGAGGTCGGGCAGGCGCAGATGGCGCACCTGCGGCCGGACGTGGTGGAGCGGATCGTGCGGGGCAACGCGATCGACCTGCTGTCGCTGAGCCCGCAGGGGCTGTGGGCGCCGTAGGGACGCGTCCGCGCCCGGCGGGGTTGCCCCGGTCCGGCGGCCCCGCCACCATCCCCCTCATGACTCTCACACCCGCCGAGGCCGAGAAGGTCCTCGCCGACAACTTCGCGCCCTGGGTGCTCGATCTGGGGCTCAGCGTGCTGGAGACCGAGCCGGAGGGGCGGGCCGTGCTGCGGCTGCCCTGGAGCGACCGGCTGGCCCGGGACGGGGGCGGCCTGTCGGGGCAGGCGCTGATGGCCGCCGCCGACACCGCCACCGTCCTCGCGATCTCGGCCGCGCGCGGCGCGTACGGGCCGATGACCACCGTGCAGCAGTCGACCAGCTTCCAGCGGGCCGTGGTCGGCGCGGACGTGCTGGTGGACGCGCGGGTGACCAAGCTGGGCCGCCGCATGGCCTTCGCCGAGATCACCCTGACCGCCGAGGGCGCCCCGGACGCCGCCGCCCGGGCCAGCGCGGTCTACGCGCTGCTCGACTGACCCGCCCCCGATCGCGCCCGCCCGCCGTCGCCGCCCTTGTCTGACGCGCCGTCAGACAGCAAGCTGGGGGCGGCGGTTGCGTGACGGACCGTCAGATACGGTCCGCCTACGCCAAGGAGGCGCACGGTGCACGCGCAACCGCACGCGCTCGTCTACGGGATGCAGCTGCCCGTCCAGTCCCAGAGCACCCTCTACGCCGAACCGTGGGAAGCCGCCGCGACCCCGGACGACCTCGCCGAGATCGCCCGGGTCGCGGACCGCGCCGGGTTCGGCTACCTCGCCGCCTGCGACCACGTCGCCATCCCGCGCCGGCTGGCCGGGGCGATGAGCACCACCTGGTACGACCCGGTCGCCACCCTCGCCTACCTCGCCGCCGTCACCACCCGCACCCGGCTGCTCAGCCATGTCGCCGTGGTGGGACTGCGCCACCCCCTGCTCACCGCCAAGCAGTACGCGACCCTGGACCACCTCAGCGGCGGGCGCCTGATCCTCGGCGTGGGCGCCGGGCACGTGCGCGAGGAGTTCGACGTCCTCGGGGCCGACTTCGCCCACCGGGGCAAGGTGCTCGACGAGACGATCGACGCGCTGCGGGCGGCGCTCGGGCCCGAGGAGTTCCCCGAGTTCCACGGCGAGCGGTTCGACTTCGAGGGGCTCGGGCAGCGGCCCCGGCCCGCCCAGGAGGCCGTGCCGCTGTGGGTCGGCGGCTCCTCGCCGGCGGCGGTGCGCCGGGCCGCCCTGCGCGGTGACGGCTGGCTGCCGCAGGGCGACCCGCGCGACCGGCTGCCCCATCAGATCGCCCGGATCAGGGAGTTGCGGGAGCGGCACGGCGTGGAGCGGCCGTTCGTCGTCGGCGCCATCGCCGAACCGCTGTACGTGGGCGAGGCGCGCTGGAACCTGGGGCGGCGCACCCTCAGCGGCAAGCCCGACGCCCTGGCCGACTCGCTGCGCGAGTACGCCGCGCTCGGCGTCGACCAGGTCCAGCTGCGCTTCCGCTCGCGCGGGCGCAGCGAACTCGTCGACCAGATAGCGGCGTTCGCCGCCGATGTGGCGCCCCAGCTCGACGCCGGGTGAGGGCCGGGAGCGCGAGCGGAAGCGATGCGGCGGGACCGGGCGGGACCGGGCGGGACCGGGCTTTTCGAGGAAGAAGCAGAGGAAGAGGGAGTACGCCATGGGCAAGCTGGACGGCCGGGTCGTCCTCGTCACCGGCGCCGCGCGCGGGCAGGGCGAGCAGGAGGCGCGGCTCTTCGCCGCCGAGGGCGCCAAGGTCGTCCTCGCCGATGTGCTGGACGGGCAGGGGGAGGCGCTGGCCAAGGAGATCGGGGACGGCAGCGCGCGCTACGTCCACCTCGACGTCGGCCGGGAGGAGGAGTGGGTGGCGGCCGTCGCCGCCGCCAAGGACGCCTTCGGGCATCTGGACGGGCTCGTCAACAACGCGGGGATCCTCCGCTTCAACGAGCTCGTCGCGACGCCGCTGGAGGAGTTCGAGCAGATCGTGCGGGTCAACCAGACCGGCGCGTTCCTGGGCATCAAGCACGCCGCCCCCGAGATCGAGGCGGCGGGCGGCGGCACCATCGTCAACACCGCCTCGTACACGGCGCTGACGGGCATGGCGTACGTCGGCGCCTACGCGGCCACCAAGCACGCCATCCTGGGGCTGACCCGGGTCGCCGCCGTCGAGCTCGCGGCCAAGAAGATCCGGGTCAACGCGGTGTGCCCGGGGGCCGTGGACACCGCCATGAGCAACCCGGCCGCGCTCGACCCCACCGCCGACGCGGCGGCGGCCCAGGAGGCGGTGGCCGAGCTCTACCGCAAGCTGGTGCCGCTGGGGCGGATCGGGCGGCCGGAGGAGGTGGCGGCGCTCGCGCTCTTCCTGACCGGCGACGACTCCGCGTACATCACGGGCCAGCCGTTCGTCATCGACGGGGGCTGGCTGGCCGGGGTCAGTCTTTTCTGATGCAGCGTCAGGTCATGCTATTGACGGTGCGGTTGGCCGGTGGAACAGTCGACGCATCATAAATCTGACGAGGTGTCAGAAACGGTGAGGCGTCGGCGCGCCGATGACGACAGGACGGTGAACCTCCGTGGAATTCGGTCTCTTCGTACAGGGCTACGTGCCCGTGGCACGCTCGTCGGTCGACCCCCAGGCGGAGCACAAGGCGCTGATGGAGGAGACCGAGTACGTCATCCAGGCGGACCGGTCCGGCTTCAAGTACGCCTGGGCCTCCGAGCACCACTTCCTGGAGGAGTACTCGCACCTCTCCGCCAACGAGGTCTTCCTCGGCTACCTCGCCCACGCCACCGAGCGCATCCACCTCGGCTCGGGCATCTTCAACCCGCTGGCCGCCGTCAACCACCCGGTCAAGGTCGCCGAGAAGGTCGCCATGCTCGACCACCTCAGCGAGGGGCGGTTCGAGTTCGGCTCCGGGCGGGGCGCGGGCTCCCACGAGATCCTCGGGTTCATGCCGGGCGTCACCGACATGAACCACACCAAGGAGATCTGGGAGGAGACCATCGCGGAGTTCCCCAAGATGTGGCTCCAGGACGAGTACGTGGGCTTCCAGGGCAAGCACTGGTCGCTCCCGCCGCGCAAGGTCTTCCCCAAGCCGTACGGGAAGTCGCACCCGGCGATGTGGTACGCCGCCGGCTCGCCCTCCTCGTACGCCATGGCCGCCCGCAAGGGGCTCGGGGTGCTCGGGTTCTCCGTGCAGAAGGTCTCCGACATGGAGTGGGTCCTGGAGCAGTACAAGACCGCCATCCGGGAGGCCGAGCCGATCGGCGACTTCGTCAACGACAACGTGATGGTGACGTCCACGGCGATCTGCGCCGAGACCCACGACAAGGCCGTCGAGATCGCCGCCAACGGCGGGCTCAACCGGCTCCAGTCGCTGGTGTTCCGCTACCACGACACCTTCCCCCGCCCCGAGGGCGTACCGGAGTGGCCCGAGCTGCTGCCCGAGTACACCACCGAGATCATCGAACTGCTCATCGCCGAGGAGCTGATGATCTGCGGCGACCCGGACGAGGTCACCCGGCAGTGCAAGCGGTGGGAGCAGGCGGGGGCGGACCAGCTCTCCTTCGGGCTGCCGATCGGGGTGCCGTACGAGGACACCATGAACACGATCCGGCTGATCGGCGAGCACGTGATCCCGAAGATCGACACGGACCCGGTGCACCGGACGACGCGGTTCCGCGGGGCGGCCGGGGTCTGACGGGGCCGCGCCCCCGGCCCCCCGCGAGGGGGCCGGGCGTGGTTCCCCGCGCCCCCCGGAACGCGCCTTCGGCGCCCGGGGCGCACCAGACGCGGGATGGCGGCCTCCCGGACCGCCGGACCGTACTGCCCCGGCACACCGGTCACCCGGCGGCGGCCCGCCGTGCGCGACCGGTGCGCCGGGGCACACCTCCGCCGGGGCACAGCTCCACCGGGGCGCATCTCTACCAGGGAGCACCCCCCGCCGGTCACGGCTCCACCGGGCCACCGCTCCCGCCGGGCCACAGCTCCACCGAGGCGCACCTATACCACCGGGACACACCTCCACCGGGACACACACCTCCACCGAGGCGCACCTCCCGCCGAGGCGCCCCCGTACCGAGGCGCACCCGTACCGAAACGCCCACGTTCCGGCACGCCGGAAGAGAGGGACAGCATGTCCGACCTCGACCATCTGATCCGGCGCGCGACCGTCGTCGACGGAACCGGCGCGCCCGCCTTCACCGCCGACGTCGGCCTGCGCGACGGCCGGATCGCCGTCGTCGCCGAGCCGGGCACGCTGGCCCCCTCGGCCGCCCGCACCCGTGAGGACGCCGAGGGCCTGGTCCTCGCGCCCGGCTTCGTCGACCCGCACACCCACTACGACGCCCAGCTCTTCTGGGACCCGTACGCCACCCCGTCCATGAACCACGGGGTCACCACCGTCGCGGGCGGCAACTGCGGCTTCACCCTGGCGCCGCTCCACCCGGACCGCCCCGAGGACGCCGACTACACCCGGCGGATGATGGCCCGGGTCGAGGGCATGGCGCTCAAGGCGCTGGAGGAGGGCGTCGACTGGAGCTGGTCCTCGTTCGGGGAGTACCTCGACGCGCTGGAGGGCCGCATCGCCGTCAACGCCGGTTTCATGGTGGGCCACTGTGCCCTGCGCCGGTACGTGATGGGCCCGGACGCGGTCGGCGGGCAGCCCACCCCCGCCCAGCTCGACGCCATGCTGGCGCTGCTGCACGACGCCATGGACGCGGGCGCCTGGGGCCTGTCCACCACCCAGTCCACCACCCACTCCGACGGCGCCGGAGCGCCCGTCGCCTCCCGGCACGCCCGGCCCGCCGAACTCCTCGCCCTCGCCGAGGCCGTCGGGCACCACGAGGGCACCCAGCTCGAAGCGATCGTGGCGGGCTGCCTCGACCAGTTCTCCGACGACGAGATCGACCTGTTCGTGAACCTGTCGGCCGCCGCCGGACGGCCGCTGAACTGGAACGTCCTCACCATCGACGCCGCCGTCCCCGAACGCGTGCCGCGCCAGCTGGCCGCGAGCGAGCGGGCCCGCGCGGCGGGCGGCCGGATCGTGGCGCTCACCATGCCGATCCTCACCCCCATGAACATGTCGCTCGGCACCTTCTGCGCCCTCAACCTCATCCCCGGCTGGGGCGAGGTGCTGGGCCTGCCGGTCCCCGAGCGCGTCGAGAAGCTGCGCGACCCCGGGGTCCGCGCCGAGCTGCTGCGCCGCGCCCACAGCAAGGAGGCCGGGGTCTTCCGGCGCCTCGCCGACTTCGGGCGGTACGTCATCGGGGACACCTACTCCCCGGCCAACGCCGGACTCACCGGACGCGTGGTGCGCGACATCGCCGCCGAACGCGGCCAGGACCCCTTCGGCTGCCTCGTCGAGATCTGCGCCAACGACCGGCTGCGCACGGTGCTGTGGCCGATGCCGACCGACAACGACCCCGACAGCTGGGCGCTGCGCCGCGCGACCTGGGAGCACGAGGACGTCCTGCTCGGCGGCTCCGACGCGGGCGCCCACCTCGACCGCATGTGCGGTGCGCCCTACACCACCCGCTTCCTCGGCGACTGCCTGCGCGGACGGCGGCTGGTCCCGCTGGAGCGGGCCGTACGGATGCTCAGCGCCGACCCGGCCGCGCTGTTCGGACTGCGCGGGCGGGGCCGGATCGAGGAGGGCGGCCACGCCGACCTCGTCCTCTTCGACCCCGAGCGCGTCGACGCCGGACCCGCCACCCTGGTGCACGACCTGCCCGGCGACAGCCCGCGCCTGGACGCCAAGGCCGTCGGGGTGGTCTCGGTACGGGTCAACGGCGTCGAGACCCTCCGCGACGACGTGGTGACCGGCGCGCTGCCGGGCACCGTGCTGCGCTCCGGCCGCGACACGAGGACGGTGTCCGTCAAGTGAACGCGTACGAGCCGAAGCTGTTCATCGGGGGCGAGTGGGTCGAGCCGGACGGCGGCCGGTACGAGATCCTCGACCCCGCCACCGAGGCCGTCGTCGGCGCCGCCCCCGAGGCGAGCCGCGACCAGGTGTACGCGGCGTGCGCCGCCGCCCGGGAGGCGTTCGGGCCCTGGTCGCGCACGTCCCCCGAGGAGCGCGCCGCCGTCCTGGACCGCGCCGCCGGCCTCGTCCAGCGCGCCCTCGTCCCGTACGCGGAGCTCGCCCGGGCCGAGACCGGCGCCACCACCGCCACCGCGCGCGGCATGCAGGTGGCGGTGGGCGCGGCCCGCTTCCGGCGGTACGCGCGCGGCGCCCTGGAACCGGCCGAGGAGGCGCTGCTGCCGCAGGTCAACCAGGCCGGACCGATGGGGCGGGCCGGGGTCTTCGGGGCGCTCGCCGTCCGCCAGCCGGTCGGCGTGGTCACCTGCGTCACCTCGTACAACAACCCCTGGGCCAACCCGGCCGGCAAGGTCGCGCCCGCGCTCGCCATGGGCAACACCGTGGTCGTCAAACCCGCGCCGCAGGACCCCCTGTCGGTGTTCCGGATGGCCGAGGCGCTCGCGGAGGCGGGGGTGCCGCCCGGCGTGGTCAACGTGGTCACCGGCTCGGCCCCGGCCGTCGGAGAGGCCGCCGTGGACTCGCCCGACGTCGACATGGTCAGCTTCACCGGCTCCACCGAGGTCGGCCGCAGCATCGCCGAGGTGTGCGGGCGGGGCATGAAGCGCCAGCTCATGGAGCTCGGCGGCAAGGGGGCGGCGCTGGTCTTCGACGACGCGGACCTGGCGGTGGCGGTGGCGGGCATCGGCACCACGTTCTCCTTCTACAGCGGCCAGATCTGCACCGCCCCCACCCGGGTCCTGGTCCAGCGGGCCGTCCACGACCGGCTGGTCGAGCAACTCGCCGCCTACGCGGCCCACTTGGCCGTGGGCGACCCGGCGGCGCCGGGCACGGTGGTCGGCCCGCTCATCTCGGCCGCGCACCGCGACCGCGTCGAGTCGTACGTGGAGCTCGGCCGCAAGGAGGGGGCGCGGGTGGTCGTGGGCGGCGAACGGCCGCTGCTGGAGCGGGGGTTCTATGTGGCGCCCACGCTCCTCGCCGACTGCACCAACGACATGCGGGTGGTCCGCGAGGAGATCTTCGGGCCGGTGGTGGCGGTGGTGCCGTTCGACGACGAGGAGGAGGCGGTGGCCCTCGCCAACGACAGCGAGTACGGCCTGATCGACTACGTCTTCTCGGGCGACGTCGCCCGCGCCTTCCGGGTGGCGCGGCGCCTGCGGGCGGGGGGTGTCGGCGTGAACACGGTGGGGCGCAACATGGAGGCGCCGTTCGGGGGGTTCAAGAGGAGTGGGGTGGGGCGGGATGTGGGGTCGTACGCGTTGCACGCGTACAGCGAGCTGCAGGCGATCGTGTGGCCCGGCTAGCACCACGGCCCTGGGCGGTCCGTTCGCCTGCGGGCCAGCGGGGGCTTGTCGCGCAGTTCCCCGCGCCCCTGATCAGGCCGGGCCTTCGCCTGCGGACCGTGCGGGGTTGCTCGCGCAGTTCCCCGCGCCCCTGATCAGGCCGGGGCTTCGCCTGCGGGCCATGCCGGGTCGCTCGCGCCGTTCCCCGCGCCCCTGAAAGCCGGTGGCCGAGCTGACTTCTCCGGCTGGGCCGCACCGCCTGGGGGCGCGGGGAACTGCGCGAGACGCGGGCACGGTCCGCAGAAGAAGTCCGGCCCGATAGGGGCGCGGGGAACGGCGCGACCAGCCCCGCACGGTCTGCGGACGAAGGCGGGTTTCCAGGGGCGCGGGGAACTGCGCGAGACGCGGGCACGGTCCGCAGACGTAGGCGGGTTTCCAGGGGCGCGAGCAAACCGGCACGGTCCGTACGTTGCGGGCTAGTTCCCCAGGAAGATGGGGTTGGTGAAGGCCGCCAGGGGGCCCGGGAGGCCGGGGACCGTGGGGGTGTGGCGGACCTCGGCCCGTACGTAGGTCGCGTACGACGGCGTCGTCACCCACTCCGCACCGCCCGCCCCCGACGCCGGCAGCCCCGTACTGAACAGCGTGCCCTGATCGGTGACGAAGGCGACCGTGCAGCCGGGCGCGCCGCTCACCTCCAGCCGCACGGTGACCGGCTCGTCGCCCGCCGTCCGCAACCGCCCCCCGATCCCCGCGTGCCCACCCCGCCCGCCCGCCACGGAGAAGGCGAGCGAGACGGCGGCGGACTCCGCGACATAGCTGCGGCCCGCCTTGATGCCCTCCTGGATCGCCTCCCGGGACAGCTCCTCCGCGTACACCACCGTCTGCGGCCCGCCGATGCGGTCGGGATCGCGGTGGGCGTCGCTGTTGCCCATGGCGGGCAGCCACGCCCCGCCCGAACGGGCCGCGACGGCAAGGGTGTTGTCCCACTCCTGGAGGGAGACCTCGTCGTCGGGGGTGTACGGCCCGTTCCACACCTCCACCGCGTCCGCCTCGCCGAAGCCGAACTTCCAGGCGCAGCCGATGCAGGTGGCGTGCGGATGCGCGGGCACCACGAGCCCCCCGGCGCGCCGGACCTCGCGGGCGAACCGGCCGAACCGGTTCTCGCGCGCCCGGTAGCGCCAGTCCACGAAGGTCCCCGGGTCGGTGCCGAGCGCCAGCACGTGGCCGTTGCGGGTGGTGATCTCCTCGCCGGTGAGGATCAGCAGGTCGTCGCCCCACAGGCCCTCCCACGCCGGATGGGAGGAGCTCGTGTTGTGGTCGGAGGTGTTGATGAAGTCGAGCCCCGCCGCACGGGCGAGCGCGGCGATCTCGGCGGGGGTGCGCCGCCCGTCCGAGTGCCAGGAGTGCAGGTGGCAGTCGCCCCGGTACCAGGCCCGCCCCCGCCCCTTGGCCCGCGTCGGCGGGTACACCGGCGCCGGGGTGCTGCCCCGCTCACCGAACCGCAGGGTGACGGTCACGCGGTACGGCAGGCCCTGCGGCGCCACCGTGTACGGGCCGAGCGCGATGTGCCAGGTCCCGGCGCGGACCGGGCCGGGCAGGTAACCGGGGGTCGCCGCGTCCGCCCGCAGGAAGAACTCGGTGCGGGCGCCGCCCGACCAGCCCCGGAAGCCCCGCCCGCCCAGTTCGGTGCCGCGCTCGTCGAAGATCCCGATGTCCAGGGCGTTGTTCTGCGTCCCCGCCGGGACGGTGGCCTTGTCGTACGCGTACGAGACGGCCAGCTCGCGCACCCCGCGCGGGACCTCCACCGGCAGGTACACGAAGTCGGGGGAGCCGGGCGGCAGGGTGCCGGTGACCGTCCGGGTCACCTCGCCGGAACCGCCGTCACCACCACTGCCACGGCCACCGCCGTCGTCGGCGCGGGCCGCGCTCGCGAAGCTCACGGTACCGAGCGTGAGCGCGGTGGCCGCCCCCGTCATGAACAGTCCGCGCCGTCCGATGGTCCTGTCCTCGGGGGTGCCGCCCTCGGGTCCGGTCATGGCCACTGCTCCCGGTGTGGTGGAAGGGATGCCCGTCGGTTCCTGCGGAACGCTGCCGCTCTCGCCCACAGTCGTACGCGCGTGTGAACTGCCGTGCAAGGGGCGGCGGTTGGACAATGGCCGGTCCATGACCGGCCGATGGCCGTGCGCCTCCCTTGCACCCTCGCACCCCCGGGGATAGGAAGGGGGAATGCGTATCGCCACCACGATCTTCCTCACCGACGAGACGATCACCCCCGTCCGGCTCGCCCGCGAGCTGGAGGAGCGCGGATTCGCCGGGCTGTACCTGCCGGAGCACACGCACATCCCCGTCGAGCGGATCTCCCCGTACCCGGCGGGCGGCGAACTGCCGCGCCAGTACGGGCGCACCCTCGATCCCTTCGTCGCCCTCGGCCAGGCCGCCGCCGTCACCGACGGGCTGGGGCTGGGCACCGGGATCACGCTGGTCGCCCAGCACGACCCCATCGACCTGGCCAAACAGGCCGCCACCGTCGACCACCTCTCCGGCGGGCGGCTCACCCTGGGCATCGGCTACGGCTGGAACCGCGAGGAGGCCGCCGACCACGGCGTGCGGTGGTCCACCCGCCGCGAGCTGGTCCGCGAGCGGGTGCGCCTGATGAAGGCGCTGTGGGCGGCGGAGCCCACGGGGTACGAGGGCGAGTTCGGCTCGGTGAAGCCCAGCTGGGCCCATCCCAAGCCGGTGCGGGGTGCGCCCCGGCTGCTGATCGGGGGGTCGGCCGGGCCGAAGATGTTCGCGCACATCGCCGAGTACGCGGACGGGTGGATGCCGATCGGGGGGAGCGGGCTCACGGAGTCCATCCCGGTGCTGCGGGAGGCGTGGGAGGCGGCGGGGCGGGTGCCGGAGGAACTGGTGGTCGTGCCGTACGCGGTGCTGCCGGATCCGGGGAAGCTCGGGCACTACGCGGCGCTGGGCATCGACGAGGTGGTCGTCCAGCTCCCGTCCGCCGACGAGCCGACGGTCCTGAAGTCCCTGGACGCCCTCACCCCGTTCCTGAACGCGGTGAACCCCGAGGAGTAGCCGACCCGCCTTCGTCCGCGGACCGTGCGGGGCTGGTCGCGCCGTTCCCCGCGCCCCTTTTGGGGCCGGACTTCTTCTGCGGACCGTGCCCGCGTCTCGCGCAGTTCCCCGCGCCCCCAGGCGGTGCGGCCCAGCCGGAGAAGTCAGCTCGGCCACCGGCTTTCAGGGGCGCGGGGAACTGCGCGACCAGCCCAGCACGGTCCGCAGGCGAAGTCCCGGCCTGATCAGGGGCGCGGGGAACTGCGCGAGCGACCCCGCACGGTCCGCAGGCGGAGTCCGGGCCGATCAGGGGCGCGGGGAACCGCGCGAGTGGCCCAGGACGGCCCGCGCGGGCCCCCTCGTATGCTCGGGTAATGACTTCCAGCTCGCGACCGCAGCCCCCCGCACCGACCGCCAACGCGATGCGGCGCGCGCTGAAACGCGCCCGGGACGGCGTCGCGCTCGACACCGCCGAGGCGGCCGTGCTGCTGCGGGCCCGCGGGGACGACCTCGCGGACCTGACCGCCTCCGCCGCCCGCGTGCGCGACGCGGGCCTCGCGGCGGCGGGCCGCCCGGGAGTGATCACGTACTCCAAGAGCGTCTTCATCCCGCTCACCCGGCTCTGCCGGGACAAGTGCCACTACTGCACCTTCGTCACCGTCCCCGGCAAGCTCCGCAAGGCCGGGCACGGGATGTTCATGTCGCCCGACGAGGTCCTGGACGTGGCCCGCCGCGGCGCGGAACTCGGCTGCAAGGAAGCCCTGGTCACGCTGGGCGACAAGCCCGAGGACCGCTGGCCCGAGGCCCGCGAGTGGCTGGACGCGCACGGGTACGACGACACCATCGCGTACGTGCGGGCCATCTCGATCCGCATCCTGGAGGAGACCGGCCTGCTGCCGCACCTCAACCCCGGGGTGATGTCGTGGACCGACTTCCAGCGGCTCAAGCCGGTGGCCCCGAGCATGGGCATGATGCTGGAGACGACCGCGACCCGGCTGTGGTCCGAGCCGGGCGGCCCGCACTACGGTTCCCCGGACAAGGAGCCCGCCGTACGGCTGCGGGTCCTGGAGGACGCGGGCCGCTCCTCGGTGCCGTTCACCAGCGGCCTGCTGATCGGCATCGGCGAGACGTACGAGGAGCGCGCCGAGTCGCTGTTCGCGCTGCGCCGGGTGGCCCGTTCCTACCACGGCGTCCAGGAACTCATCATCCAGAACTTCCGCGCCAAGCCGGACACCGCGATGCGCGGCATGCCGGACGCGGACCTCGACGACCTGGTGGCGACGGTCGCGGTCGCCCGGCACATCATGGGCCCCGCCGGCTGCCTCCAGGCCCCGCCCAACCTGGTGGCGGGCGAGTACGCGCGGCTGATCGGCGCGGGCATCGACGACTGGGGCGGGGTCTCCCCGGTCACCATCGACCACGTCAACCCCGAGCGCCCCTGGCCGAGGATCGAGGAGCTGGCCGAGCGCTCCGCCGAGGCGGGCTTCGAGCTGCGCGAACGGCTCTGCGTGTACCCGGAGTTCGTGACGCGCGGCGAGCCCTGGCTGGACCCCCGGCTGCTGCCGCACGTCCGGGCGCTGGCGGACCCGAAGACGGGGCTGGCGAACCCGGACGCGCCGGTGCGCGGACTGCCCTGGCAGGAGCCCGACGAGGCGTTCACGGCCGCGGGCCGCACCGATCTGCACCGCACCATCGACACCACCGGCCGCACCCACGACCGCCGCGACGACTTCGACGAGGTGTACGGGGACTGGGAGGCGCTGCGCGAGGCGGCGGCCCCGGGCATGGTGCCGTCCCGCATCGACACCGATGTGCGCCAGGCGCTGGCCACCGCCGCCGACGACCCCACCCGGCTCACCGACGAGGAGGCGCTGGCGCTGCTGCACGCGGACGGCCCGGCCCTGGACGCGCTGACCCGGATCGCCGACGAGCTGCGCCGCGACGTGGTCGGCGACGACGTCACGTACATCGTGACCCGGAACATCAACTTCACCAACGTCTGCTACACCGGCTGCCGGTTCTGCGCCTTCGCCCAGCGCCGCACCGACGCCGACGCGTACACCCTCTCCCTCTCCCAGGTCGCCGACCGCGCCGAGCAGGCGTGGCAGGTGGGCGCGGTGGAGGTGTGCATGCAGGGCGGCATCCACCCCGACCTGCCGGGCACCGCCTACTTCGACATCGCGCGGGCCGTGAAGGAGCGCGTGCCGGGCATGCACGTGCACGCCTTCTCCCCGATGGAGGTCGTCAACGGGGCCACCCGCACCGGCCTTTCGATACGGGAGTGGCTCACCGCCGCCAAGGAGGCGGGCCTCGACTCCATCCCCGGCACCGCCGCCGAGATCCTCGACGACGAGGTCCGCTGGGTCCTCACCAAGGGCAAGCTGCCCACCGCCACCTGGATCGAGGTGGTGAAGACCGCCCACGAGCTGGGCATCCGCTCCTCCTCGACGATGATGTACGGGCACGTGGACCAGCCCCGCCACTGGCTCGGCCACTTCCGCACCCTGGCCCGCGTCCAGCAGGAGACCGGCGGCTTCACCGAGTTCGTGACGCTGCCCTTCATCCACACCAACGCGCCGGTCTACCTGGCCGGCATCGCCCGCCCGGGCCCCACCGTCCGCGACAACCGGGCGGTGACGGCGATGGCCCGGCTGCTGCTGCACCCGCACATCACCAACATCCAGACCAGCTGGGTCAAGCTGGGCGCGGAGGGCGCGGCCGAGATGCTCCGCTCCGGCGCCAACGACCTGGGCGGCACCCTGATGGAGGAGACCATCTCCCGCATGGCCGGGTCGAGTTACGGCTCGTACCGCTCGATCAGGGATCTGGAGGCCATCGCCGAACGGGCCGGCCGCCCGGCCCGCCCGCGCACCACGCTGTACGGGGAGGTGCCCGCCGAGCGCCGCACGGCGGCCCTCGCCTCCGACGGGCACCTGCCCGAACTCCTGCCCGTACTGGAGGAGTAGGGGAGCGGGGCGAGGAGGGGAGGCGGGGCGGCGGTGCCCGGCGGGCCGTGGGATCGCATACTGATCCCATGGCAGCGGGCAGACCGTCGATGCAGGAGCTGATCCGGCGCCGCAGGCGCGCCGGGTTCGTGGGGCGGCGGGGTGAAATCGCCGTGTTCCGCGAGAACTTCGACGTTCCCGTCGACGACGAGGGGCACCGGTTCGTCTTCCACGTCCACGGCGCCGCCGGGGTCGGCAAGACGTCGCTGGTGCGCGAGCTGGAGCACACCGCGCGCGAACGCGGCGCGGTGACCTCCTACGTCGACGAGGCCGTCAACAGCGTCCCCGAGACCCTCGCCGCGATCTGCGCCCACTTCGCCCGCCAGGGCCATCCGCTCAAGGCCCTGGAGCGGATGCTGGCCACCTACCGCCAGCGGCGCCACGAGGCGGAGTCCACCACCGCCCCCGTGCCCGCGCCCGCCGGTGCCTCGGCCGGTGCGACGGTGGCCGCCCAGGCGGGGCTCGCCGGGCTCGGTCTGGTGCCGGGGCTCGGCGCGCTGGCGGGCGGCATGGACCCCAGCCAGCTGGCGCTCGGCGCGGACCGGGTGCGGGCGGTGCTGAGCGCGCGGTTCGGCAAGCAGGAGGACGTCCAGCTGGTCCTGGACCCGGTCCGGGTGCTCACCCCGGTGCTGGTGGCGGAGCTGGCGCGGGTCGCCGACGACGTGCCCTGGACGGTCCTGTTCTTCGACACCTACGAGCGGACCGCCCCCTTCCTGGACACCTGGCTGCGCGACCTGATCACCACCGAGCGGTACGGCGCGCTGCCCGCCCAGGTGGTGCTGACCCTCGCGGGCCAGCGCCGCCTCGACCCCGGCTGCTGGGCCGACAGCGCCGACCTGGTGGCGGAGCTGCCCCTCGACCTGTTCACCGAGACCGAGGCCCGCCAGCTCCTCGCCGCCAAGGGCGTGGTGGACGAGGGCGTGGTCCGCGACGTCCTGCGGCTGTCGGGGCGGCTGCCGGTCCTGGTCTCCACGCTCGCCCAGAACCCGGGCGACGCGCGGGCCCCGGGCGCCACCGCCGTCGACCGGTTCCTGAAGTGGGAGGAGGACCCGGTGCGGCGGGCCGCCGCACTGGCCTGCGCGCTGCCCCGGCGCATCGACGAGGACGTGTTCCGCGCGGCCGTCGACGAGGACGCGGCCGGGCTCTACGGCTGGCTGTGGTCCCTGCCGTTCGTCAGCGACCACGGGGGGCGCGCCCAGTACCACGGGGTGGTGCGCGCCGCCATGCTCGGTGTGCAGCGCACCGGCTCGCCGGACCGCTGGAGCGAGCGCCACCAGCGGCTCGCCGAGGCGTTCGCGGCCCGCCTGGACGCCGCCGCCCAGGGCGAACCGCGGCGCCGCCGCTGGAGCCTCGACCTCTGGTGCGGGCTGCGCCTCGAACACTCCTACCACCTGCTGTGCGCGCGCCCCCGGGCCGCGCTCGCCCAGGTCCTGCGCGACGGCGTGGACGCCTGCGACGCCGGGCCCGCCGTCGCCCGCCGCTGGGCCCGGACCCTGGCCGAGGCGGGCGAGGACGCGGACGCCGAGCCGCTGCGGCGCTGGGGCGCGGACTGCCTGGCCGCCCTCGACGACGAACGGGCGGGCGCGGCAAGGGTCCTGGGGCTGCTGCTGGCCCGGGGCGGGCTGGACGCGGAGGGCCGCACGAGCGCCCATCTCGTACGGGGCCGGGAGCTGCGGCACGCGGGCGCCCACCAGGAGGCGCTGGAGGAGTACGACCGGTCCATCGCGCTGGACTCCGGCCGGGCCCACGCCCACTACGGCCGCGGTGTGGTGCGCTGCGCCCTCGAAGGCCCGGCCGCCGCCCTCGACGACCTGGACCGGGCCTGCGCGCTGGCGCCCGACGACGCGTACTACATCGGCTACCGGGGCGACATGTACCGCCGGCTCGGCCGCCTCGACGACGCCCTCGTCGACCTGGACCGGGCGATCCTGCTCGACCCGGGCGACGCCTGGGCGCCCGCCAGCCGGGGCGAGACCCTGCACCGGATGGGCCGCCTCGACGCCGCCCTCGCCGATCTGGACCGGGCCCTGGAGCGCAACCCGGAGTACGTGTGGGCGCTGGTCCGGCGCGCCCGGGTGCTGCGCGGGCTCGGCCGCCCCGCCGACGCGCTCGCCGACCTGGAGCGGGCCGAGCGGCTCTCCACCGACCGGGCGTGGGTGGTGGGCGAGCGCGGTGAACTGCTGCGCCTCCAGGGCCGCCACGAGGAGGCGGTGGCCGAGTACGGGCGGGCGCTGGCCCTGGACGCGGGGTACGCGTGGGTGCTCGGCAGCCGCGCCCTCTCCCTGGAGGCCCTGGGCCGTACGCGGGAGGCCCTCGCGGACTGCGGCCGGGCGCTCGACCTGGAGCCCGGCTACACCTGGGCCCTCATCACCCGGGCCCGGCTGCGCTCCGAACTGGCCGATCCCGAGGGTGCGTTGGCCGATCTCGACCGGGCGGTGGAGCTGGCGCCGGACGATCTGCACGCGCTGACCTGGCGCGGCCGGATCGCCCGTCGGCTGTGGCGCCCCGAGCGGGCGCGGGCCGACCTGGACCGGGCGGTGGACCGCCACCCCGCCGACGCGTCCCCCCTGGTGGAACGGGCGCTCCTGCGGGCCGACCTGGGCGACCGGGAGGGCGAACTCGCCGATCTGGACCGGGCGGTGGAGCTCGCGGGCCCCGCCGACGCGGGCGTCCGCACGCTCCGGGGCGAGGCCCGGCGCCGCGCCGGACGGTACGAGGACGCCCTCGCGGACTACGCGGCGGCGGCCGTCGAGGACCCGGCGGACGCGGTGGCCGTGGCGGGCCGGGGCGAGACGCTGCTGGCCCTGGGGCGGCCGGACGAGGCGTACGCGTATCTGGCGCGGGCGCTGGAACTCGGCCCGGCCCGGGGCGTGGTGCACGCCTGCGCCGCCTCCGCCCTGCTCGCCCTCGGCCACCTCCCGGAGGCGCTGGCCGCCCTCGACCGGGCGCTCGCCCTCGACCCGGACATCGGCTGGGCGTACGGCCACCGGGCCCGCGCCCGGCTGGCGGCGGCCCGCCCCGACCTGGCCCGCCCCGACCTGGACCACTGCCGGGCCCTCCTCGACGGCCGCGCCACCGACCCCGCGTCCAGGGCCGCCTCGCACCGGGCCCGCGGGAACTTCGGCGCGGCGGCGGCGGTGGCCGCGGGGCTGCCCGGCCCCGAGGGCGCGTTCCACCGCGCGATGGCCGCGGCGCGGGCGGGCACGGGGGCGGCGTCCTGGCCGGAGGCGGGCGACCGCGTGGTGACGGCCTGCGCCCGCGCGGACTGGGCCGCGGCGGAGGCGCTGGCGGCGGGGCTGAGGGGGTGGGGGGCGGTGGCGCGGGAGGTGGACGCGCTGTGGGAGCTGGCGCTCTGCGAGGGGTACGGGGGTGAGGCTTTGTCATCCTTGACAGCAAGGCTGACCACCCAACTGTCCACGCGGTCCCCCGCCCCCTGAATCCCCGGGCCCGTGCTGGGTTGCTCGCGCGGTTCCCCGCGCCCCTGGGAAACGCGTTTCCGTCTGCGGGCCGTGCTGGGCTGGTCGCGCAGTTCCCCGCGCCCCTGGGAAACCTGTTTCCGTCTGCGGGCCGTGCTGGGCTGGTCGCGCAGTTCCCCGCGCCCCTAAAGGCCCGTTCGTCTGCGGGCCGTGGTCGCTTCTCGCGCGGTTCCCCGCGCCCCTGGGAGGGCCCTTCGGGCCCATCTTCAGGGGCGCGGGGAACTGCGCGGCCCGCCTCCACCGGGTCGCAGGTGACGAATCGGCCGCCCGGCCGAGGGCTTTCGGGGAGGGGCGGGGTGGGGGACAAAAAGCGTCTGTAGTGCGGCCCAGTACATATCCCTCGCGGTCTTATTCGGACCCACCCGGTCGATTACAGTGCTGCGCCATGAGCGCAGCAGCCACAGGACCCACCACGTCCATATGGGGCCGCACCGAGCAGCAGGACTTCCGCAGCAGAGTCCGCGGCAGCCTCCTCGGCGGCGCGATCGGCGACGCGCTGGGCGCACCCGTCACCCCCCTCACCCTGGACGCGATCCGCACCCGGTACGGCCCGGAGGGCGTCACGGGCCCGACGGACGGCACGGCCGGCGGCGGCCGTGTGACCGCCGCCACCCAGCTCACCCTCTTCACCGTCGACGGCCTCATCCGCGCCCAGGTCCGCCGCGACACGGGCGCCTGGCACCCCCCGACCGACCTGCACCGCGCGTATCTGCGCTGGAGCGCCACCCAGCGCGACTGGGGCCCGGACGAGCGCCGCAAGGACAACGGGTGGCTGGCCCGCGAGGAGTGGCTGTACAGCAGGCGCGACCCGGCCCGCGCCTGTCTGCTGGGGCTGGCGGACGACGTCATGGGCACCCTGGACCGCCCCAAGAACCCGGACGCCCGCGACCCCGCCGCCGCGACCCGCTCGGGCCCGTTCGGCCTGCTGGTGGGGTGGGAGCCGCAGCTGGTGCTCCAGCTCGCCGTGGAGTGCGCGGCCCAGACGCACGGCGACCCGGCCGCGTACCTCTCGGCGGGGGCGTTCGCGGTGATCGTGCACGGGCTCGCCCGGGGCGAGTCGCTGGACGCGGCCGTGCAGCGCACGCTCGCCCTGCTGGACCACCGCCCCGGCCACGAGCCGGTGACGGCGGCCCTGCAGCACGCACTCGGCGCCGTACGCCAGGGCATGCCCGGACCGGGGCTGCTGGCGACGCTCGGCGACGGGCACCTTGCCGAGGAGGCGCTGGCGATCGCCGTGTACTGCGCGCTGGTCGGCGAGGACATCCGGCACGGACTGCTGCTCGCGGTCAACCACGACGGGCCCTCCGGCGCCACCGGCTCCCTGTGCGGCGCGCTGCTCGGCGCCCTGCACGGGGAGACCGCCCTACCGCCCGGCTGGCTGGCCGAGCTGGAGGGGCGGTCCACGGTCCTGGAGCTCGCCGACGACTTCGCGATGGAGATGACCCAGGGCCCGGCGCTGCACGGCCCGGCGGTGAACACCCCGGGCTGGCTGGCCCGTTACCCGCGTACGTGAGCGGGCCCGCGCGCCTTCCGGGCCCCGTGACCCGCGTACGTGCGGGAGCCCGCCGCGCCTACCGCTCGCGCACCTTCGCGTCCCCGCCCGCCGGCTGAGCGGGGACGGCCCCGGCGGCCACCGCACCACCCGCGGCCGGGCCGTCGCCGTCGGAGTCGATCCGGGCGAGCAGCGCGTCCCGCTCCGGGGTGTCCTCGGGCCTGACCAGGCCGATCAGCACGTACAGGACGAGCGAGACGGCGAGCGGCAGCGAGACCTGGTACTGGAGCGCCACGCTCGTGCGGTCCGAGCCGTCCAGGTGGTAGTTGACGAGGTAGAACGCGACCAGTCCGGACGCCCAGCTGGTGAGCGCCGCGGTCGGCCCGGACCTGCGGAACGTCCGCAGCATGCCCAGCATGAACGGGATCGCGATCGGGCCCATCAGCCCGGCCACCCACTTGATCACCACGGTGATGATGTCCTTGAAGGCGGGGGAGTTGATCTGGGTGGCGATCGTCATGGACAGCGCGAGGAACACCAGGGTGGAGACGCGGGCCGCGACCAGCCCGGTCCGCGAGTCCCAGCCGCGCGCCCGCCGGGACAGGGCGGGCGCGATGTCGCGGGTGAAGACGGCGGAGATGGCGTTGGCGTCCGAGGAGCACATCGCCATGGTGTGGGAGAAGAAGCCGACGATGACCAGGCCGAGCAGCCCGTGCGGCAGCAGGGACTCGGTCATCAGCGCGTACGAGTCGGAGGCGTCGGGCTTCTCGGCCCGCACCAGCAGCGGCGCGCACCACATGGGGAAGAACAGGACCAGCGGCCAGATCAGCCACAGCGCGGCCGAGAGCCAGGCCGAACGGGTCGCGGAGCGGGCCGAGTCGGTGGCCATGTAGCGCTGGGCCTGGTTCCACATGCCGCCCGAGTACTCGAAGGTCTTGATGAAGAGGTAGGCGAGGAGGAACGTCAGCGTGTACGGGCCGGCCGTCGGGTGGGCGTGGGCGTCCGGCAGGTCGTCCCAGACCGTCCACAGGGTGCTGAAGCCGCTGAGCTTCGCCATCACGGCGATCAGCATGGCGACGCCCGCGCAGAGCTGGATGACGAACTGCCCGAGCTCGGTGAGGGCGTCGGCCCACAGGCCGCCGACCGTGCAGTAGACGCCGGTGACGAGGCCCGTGATGAGGATGCCCTGGTTGATGGAGAGACCGGTGAAGACGGAGAGCAGGGTGGCGATGGCCGCCCACTTGGCGCCGACGTCGACGATCTTCAGCAGCATGCCCGACCAGGCGAGGGCCTGCTGGGTGGGCACGTTGTAGCGGTTCTTGAGGTATTCGAGCGGCGAGGCCACGTGCAGGCGCGAGCGCAGCCGGTTGAGCCGGGGCGCGAAGAGCCGGGCGCCGATGCCGATGCCGATCGCGATGGGGAAGGACCAGGTGACGTAGGACGTCACGCCGTAGCGGTAGGCGACGCCCGCGTATCCCGTGAACATCACGGCGCTGTAGCCGGACATGTGGTGCGAGATGCCCGAGAGCCACCAGGGCATCCGTCCGCCCGCCGTGAAGAAGTCGGAGACGTCGTCCACACGCTTGTGGGACCAGACGCCGATGGCGACCATCACGCCGAAGTAGCCGATGAGCACGGCCCAGTCGAGACTGTTCATTGCCCCCTCCGAGGGGTCCGCCTTGTGAACGTCGGTGTACGCGGGTGCGCTTCGTCAGTACGTCCGGTTCAGCGGCGCCCCGTGCGGGAGCGGGGACTTCCGGGGATTGAACAGCCTGTCCGAGGGCGGGGTCAAGGCCCTTCACGGTCAGGGATGTGAACGCAGATCACAAAGCAGAACGATTTTGCCTCTGCTTTACTCAACGGGGTGTTGTCGCGCCAACCGGCCCGCCCGCACGATGAACGGGCCCTTCGTCAGGCGCGCACCAGGAGAACGAACCGGTGGCACGGCGGCGTGAACCGCGCCGCCGTGCGCACACGGCTGAACGGCCGCACGGGATGCGGGTCCCGTGCGGCCGGGAGAGCGGGTCCGGCAGGCCCTAACGCATGATCTCCCCGGCGTTCACCAGCAGCGACTGGCCCGTGATCGCCCTCGCCCGGTCCGAGGCCAGGAACGCCACGGCCTCCGCCACGTCCCCGTCCGTCGCCAGCTCCGGCAGGGCCATCCGCTCGGTGAGCCGGGCCAGCACCTCGTCCTCGGGCACCTTCTCGGTGTGCGCGGTGAACCGCACGTACGCCTGCACCGGCGGCCCCCACATCCATCCGGGCAGCACCGTGTTCACCCGGATCCGGTGCGGCCCGAACTCCCGGGCCATGGAGTACATCGCCGACGTCAGCGCGCCCTTGGACGCCGCGTACGCGGCCTGGCTGACCTGGGAGGGCGCGGCGATGGCCGACTGGGTGCCGATGACGACGACCGCGCCCCCGCGCTCCTTGAGGGCGGGCAGGCAGGCCCGGGTCATCCGCAGGGTGCCGAGCAGGTTGACGTCCAGCACGCCCTGCCAGGTGGCGAGGTCGGCGTCCTCGACCCCGCCGAAGTAGCTGTCCCAGGCGGCGACATGGACGACCGCGTCGATCCGGCCGAACCGTTCGAGCGCCAGCGCGGCCAGCGCCGCGCAGTCGGTCTCGGAGGTGATGTCGGTGGGCCGGTGCGCGGTGCGGGCGCCCGCGGGGTCGATCTCGTGGGCCGTCTTGGCCAGGTTCTCCCCGGTGCGCGCGCCGAGCACCGCGTTGCCGCCGTCCCGTACGACGGTCGCGGCCACCTGGTGCCCGAGCCCCGCCCCGACGCCGGACACGAGGACCGTCTTCCCGCTCAGCAACATCTGGGCGCCTCCCGGCTCTGGCAGTTCTTCTGACGGGGCGTCAGAGTAGGGCGGTCGGCGGCAGGAGGGAAGGGGAGCGCGATGGGCGAGGAGACCAGGAGCGGTACGTACGCGGAGCTGGCGGCGGTCGGGCCGTACGGGGTGCACCCCGGCCACGCCCTGATCACCATGGTGGAGCCGCACCCGGGCCACGAGTACGCGTACAACCGCTGGTACGAGGACGACCACTACTACGCCGGGGCCATGGCCATGCCGTGGATGTTCGCCGGGCGGCGCTGGGTGGCCACCCGCGACCTCCAGGAGCTGCGCTACCCCGAGAAGTCCGCGATCGCCCAGCCGGTGGGCGCCGGTTGCTACCTCTCCACGTACTGGATCACCGACGGCCGCTACGACGACCACATGAAGTGGACCGTGGGCATCAACAAGCGGCTCAACCGGGACGGCCGCGTCTACCAGGACCGCACCCATGTCTTCACCGCCTTCCAGGACCACGAGGCCACCGTCTACCGGGACGGGGCGGCGGGCCCGCGCGACCGCCACGCGCTCGACCACCCCTACGCGGGTCTGGTGCTCCAGGTCATCGACGCGGAAGGGCCCGGCCGGCGCGGGGAGTTGGTGGAGTGGCTGCGCTCACGGCACCTGCCGCGCCGGCTGGCGGGCGGCCCGGCGGCCATGGTGACCCTCTTCCGGCCCACCCCGCTCCCCGGCGACCGCATGACGTACGTGAAGCAGGTCGAGGGGGTCGACACCCGGCTCACCCTGCTGTGGTTCCTGGAGCGCCCGCCGGCCGAGGTGTGGGAGGAGCACTTCGGCGGGCTCGACGCCGCGGTCGCGGAATCGGGTCTGGGCCGGGTCGAACTGGTCGCGCCCTTCATCCCGACCGTGCCGGGCACCGACCGCTATGTGGACCGGCTGCGGGAGTGAGGGCGGGGGAGGGGGAGGGGGAGGAGAGGGCGCGGGTGCCCGGACAGCGGCGGGCCCCCTCGGCCAGGACGGCGGACCGGTCGAGAGGGCCTTGCTCGCTACGAGGTGGTGCGGTGCCGGCGAAGGTCAGACTCCGCGCGGCGAGGTGCGGTTGACGTCCTGGATGAAGGCCGACCACGTCTCGGGGGCGAAGTCGAGCATTCCGTCGAGGGGCTTCTTGGAGTCGCGGACCGACACGGTCGAGCGATCCGCCGCTTTGACTTCCACGCAGTCCCCGTGCGGGCCCGAGTACGAGGACTTGGTCCAGTCGGTCAGTGCGGGCTGCTGAACACGCATAATTACTCCGATGGTCGATCCGGTCGCCCGGGTGATGTGCCTGCCGCTGAGGGCCAGCGGCTCTGCGTGCGACGCTACGCCGCAACATCACCGATGGCAGGGGGCGTTCACCCATCCGAATGGCATATTCCATCGGGTCCTTCTCAGCCGGGGCGGCGCAGGTGTAGAGTGCGCGCCTCACGAGTTCCCCCGTGTCGCTCCTTCACGACGAGTAGCCGTCCGCCACACGGTGGATGAAGTCCCGGGACTGCTCGGCGCTGAGCGCCTTGGCCCGCAGGTGCTCGTACATCACGGTGTAGCTCTGCACGTCGTTGGCCTTCTCCAGGTACAGGTCGCTGGTGACGCCCTCCAGATAGACCACGCTCGCGTCCATGGCGTCGTGGAACTCCAGGATGGCGAACTTGCCGTACATCCCCGGGTGCGCGCCCGCGTCGTACGGCAGTACCTGGAGCGTGACGTGCGGCTGCTCGCTCAGCTGCGCCAGGTGCAGCAACTGGTCCCGCATGATCCGCTCGTTGCCGACCACGCGGCGCAGCAGCGCCTCGTCGATGACCACCCAGAAGCGCAGCGGATTGTTCGGGTCGGTGAGCCGGTCCTGGCGTTTGAGCCGGATCTGGATCCGTTTGTCGATGTCGCTGGAGGTGGCCTCGGGCCACATGCCTTCGATGACCGCCTGCGCGTACTCCCGCGTCTGCAGCAGTCCCGGCACGATCAGCGACTCGTAGACGCGCAGGCTCGCGGCGTCCGTCTCCAGACCGATGTAGACGCTGTACGGGATGTCGCCGAAGGCGTGCCACCAGCCCTGCTGGCGCGAGTCCTTGGCCATCTGCATCAGCGAGTCGACGATCCGGTGGTCCTCGACCTCGTACACCCCGCACAGGTCGCGCACGTCGCGCTGGCTGATGGAACGGCGGCCGTTCTCCAGGCGGCTGATCTTCGACTGGGAGACCAGCAGACGCTCGGCGACCTCCTCGGCCGTCATGCCCTTCAGCTCGCGGAGCCGACGGAGCTCCTGGCCCAGTCGGCGTCGCCTGACGGTGGGATTGACGTTGGACGCCACGGGAACTGCACCTCCGGCTGCGGCACTTCTGCTGCTCTTCTGCTCTTCCGCTCTGCAGACTGCCACCAATGTTCATGGCCGCGCTGGGAAATGGCCACACACGGTGGGGCGGCGGCTACCGGGGGTACGGACGGCCCTGCCTCGGCGGACGCGGGGCGCGCGGGGCGGCGGTGGCCGGCCCCGCGCGCCCGTCGTGCGGCTCCCGAACCGGGTCGTGAGGGGGACGTCGGTGCGGCGGGTGGTGCGCGGTACTGCGGGTGGTGCCCGTGGTGCCAGGCGGTGCGGGGTGGTGCTCGGTGCGTGTGCGGTGGTGCCGGGATGTGGTGCGCGTGCCGGGTGGTGCGGGTGCGGTGCCGTGCCCGCGAGGTGCGGTGCGGCGCCGCTCGGTGCCTAGTGCGCCACGGCGCGGGCCATGCTGCCGCGGTGCGGCTGCATCGGGACCCCGCTCGCGGTCGCGGTGGGACGTGGGCCCGCCGCGGCGCCGGCTGCGGTGCCGTTGGCACTGCGGCGCGGCTGTGCGCCCACTCCGTTCTGGACGTCCATCACGGCGTGCGCCACGAGTCCGCCCATGGGGTCGTGCCTGATCAGATCCCGGAGACGGGAGCGGGATGAACGCCCCTCGTTGCCCGGGTAGAGGTGCTTGCCGAGGCCGACCGCGTGGGCCAGGGCGGCGAGCGCCGCGGTCCGCGGGTCCGGCGGCACGCCGGTGCGGATCGCACTGTCCAGCCGGGACCTGATTTCCCGGCTGATCGCCGTGTCCGTCGCCTGGTAGCGAGTCGTCGGCAGCACCCCGCACATCTGGCCGGCCACGGCATGAACCATGCCGCACCTCTCCAGATGCGAGAGATACGTCTGGCGCAGCCCCAGCCGGGGCCCGCCGATCCAGTGGACGGCCCGGACCGGGCTGCCGCGCCTGCGCAGCAGTTCCAGTGCGGAGTCCAGTGTCGGATCTCCTGTCGGCCGTGCCATCACCACGGCGATACGATCCCCGTCTGGGGCTATCCGTCCTGCCAGAGCCAGCTCCACTAGCTGTGCTCCGGCGAGGCCGAGGTCGAGCGACTGCGGCTGCGCTGTGGTACCCGTGGCCGGGTCCAGAGCGAGCAGCAGAAGCTCCTCCGGAATTGTTCTGCGGCTCCTGCCCATCCATGCCTCCCCGCGTGGATGAATGACAGGGTGACCCCTCTCACATTCATCTGTCGAGAGCGCCTGGGCGGTAAGTACGGGAACCGACAGGTATGTCGTTCTCGTCTAGCACGGGGGTCAACCCCGCACACAGGACACTGGTAGATGGTTCGGACAGGTTCGGACGGCGCCCCGGGGCGCCGGGAGGAGGCATCGGTGGCGGGCGAGTCCCCCGACAGGTCGGAGCAGCAGCAGTCGTCGGGGGAGACGACTCCGAGCGAACGCGATCCCCGTGTGGCGGTCTTCGGTCCGGACGACGGCCCGGCGGGCCCGTCCGGTTCCCGGCCGGAGCGCAATGGTTTCGCAAACGGTTCCGCGAACGGCTCGGCGAACGGCTCCCCGAAGGGTTCGGCGGGTACGGCGGTGAACGGCTCCGCCAACGGCACGGCGAACGGCTCCGCCAACGGCACGCCCGTGAACGGCTCGGCCGACACCGACGCCCCGGCGTCCGACGCGCCGACGGACCGGGCGACCGCCGTCTTCCGCGCGCCCCGCCAGGAGGACCACGAGGCCCGTGACACCCGTCTGCGGGCGGCCGTGGCGGCCTGGGTCGCCACCGACGAGGACGAGGACGCGCCCGCCGACGCGGACCGGGCCGACGCGCGCGAGGCCGACGCCGACAAGGCCGGACCGGCGGACTCCGCGCCCGGCGAGGCGGCGGAGGCGACCGAGCCGGAGAAGGCCGACAAGGGCGACAAGGCCGACAAGGGCGGCGAGGCCGACGGTTCCGTACGGGCCGACGAGCGTCCGGCGGGCGGCGACACGCCCGTACGCGAGGCCGCGGCCGACGACGCGAAGCCCGCGGACCGGTCCGCGCCCGGGGCCGCCGCCGCGCCGGGGGCGGACGCCGACGGGGCCGGGGACACGCCCGGGGCCGAGCCGGACGCGAAGCCGAAGCCGGACGGGAAGCCGAAGCCGGAGGGGAAGGCCGCCGGTACCACTGGCGAGGCCGACACCGCCGCCGGGCCGGAGGCGGACGCCGACGGCAGGCCCGGGGCCGCCGCCGCGACCACCGCCGAGCCGAAGACCGGAGACAAGCCCGGGGCCAAGGCCGACGCCGAGTCCGGGGCCAAGGCTGAGGCCAAGCCCGGCGCCGGGGCCGAGCCGGAAGCCGAGCGCGGAGCCGAGTCCGACTCTGGGGCCAAGGCTGACGCCGGGGCCGAGCCGGAAGCCGAGGCCGAGGGCAGGCCCGGGGCGGAGGCCGAGTCCGGGGTCAAGTCCGGCGGCAAGTCCGACGCCGGCGGCAAGCCCGCCCGTCCCGCCGCCTCCTGGGGTGCCAAGCCCAGTGGCGGGGACGTGGTGGACCAGCCCACCGCCGTCTTCAAGGCCGTCAAGCCGCCCGTCGTGGACCAGCCCACCACCGCCATCCGGCGGCCGGGCGCCGGGGCGAGCACGTTCGTGCCGCTGCGCTCGGACGACGTGCGCCCGGCCGCGCCCAAGACGGAGCCGAAGGGCGACGCGAAGGCGGCCGGCACCGCCGCCGCGCCCGCCTCGCCGCGCATCCGGGTGCCGGACGCCGACGTCGCCGAGCGGACCCGGCAGCAGCCGCTGCCGCCCAAGCCCCCGCTCGACCTGCTGGCCGAGCTGACCAACACCCCGCCCCCGCCGCAGACCCCGGTCCGCACGGTGGTGCGGCGGTTCAAGATCTGGACCCCGCTGGTCATCCTGCTGCTGGTGGTCTTTGCGGTCGTGCAGTTCGTGCGCCCGCTGCCGGACGCCGAGCTGAAGATGACGGCGGCGCCCACCTTCACCTTCGACGGCGCCGCGCCGCAGCTGCCGTGGCCCAGCGAGGGCCAGGGCATCATCTCGGTGTCGGGGCTCGGCACGGTCGGCCGGTTCGGCGAGGAGAAGCCCGTCCCGATCGCCAGCGTGACCAAGTCGATGACCGCGTACATCATCATGCGCGACCACCCGATGAAGCCCGGCGAGAAGGGCGCCTCCATCCCGGTCGACGCGCTCGCCGAGAAGGAGGGCGGCTACAACAAGACGGGTGACGAGTCGACCGTCGACACCATCAAGGCGGGCCAGAAGCTCAGCCAGAAGGACGCGCTGAGCGCGGTCATGATTCCGTCCGCGAACAACGTGGCGCGGCTGCTGGCGCGCTGGGACGCGGGCTCCGAGGCGGCGTTCGTCAAGAAGATGAACGACACCGCGAAGCAGCTCGGGATGGTGAACACCACGTACACCGACCCCTCGGGTCTGAACGCCACCACCGTGTCGACCGCCGTGGACCAGGTGAAGCTGGGCCAGGAGCTGGTGAAGGACCCGGCGCTCGTCGAGATCACCCGCCAGCCGTTCTGGGTCGACCCGACCGGCAAGAAGTGGCGCAACTACAACGAGCTGCCGCCCTACAACGGCGCCATCGGCATCAAGACCGGCTCGACCTCCAAGGCCGGCGGCAACCTGCTGTTCGCCTCCCGCAAGATGGTCGGCGGCACCGAGCAGACGATCGTGGGCGCGGTCTTCGGCCAGCACAAGGCCGTCTCGATCCTGGACCTGGTGAACAAGGTCAGCAAGAAGGTGCTGGTCTCCACCCGCGGTGCGCTCACCTCCGCGCAGGTGATCAAGAAGGGCACGGTCGTCGGCCAGGTGGACGACGGTCTGGGCGGCACCACCGCGGTGGTGGCCACCAAGGACCTGACGATCGCCGGCTGGTCCGGACTCCAGGTCGCGATCAAGCTGACCGCCGAGAACGGCAAGGTGCCGCACTCGGCCAAGGCGGGAACCGTGATCGGCAAGCTCACGGTGGGCTCCGGCAGCGGCCAGGTGTCGGCCCCGGTGGCCCTCCAGAAGGACCTGGCCGAGCCCGGTCCCGTCGCGAAGCTGACCCGTCTGGGCTGATCCGCGGGCTGGTCCGCGAGCCGATCCGTACGAGGGCGCCCCGGTCTCCGGTGGCGCCCTCGTGCTAGCTTCGGTCAACTGGAGGACGCGGGGCGGCGTCCCTATGAGCGACGGGGCGAGAGACGCCCCGGGATCCTGAGACAGTGTGAGGCGGGAGAGCCGCAGTGACCACCGCTGAGCCGACGCCCACCCGCGCCGACGGCAGCAGCGCCCCTCGGCCGAAGGGGCGAATACAGGACGACAAGCAGGACAGGGACCCGGTGCCGGAGACCGACCTGGACACGGGTCCGCCAGCAGCACGGACCACCGGTTCGGACGCCGAGGACCGTACGGAGCGTATGGGCGGTACGGAAGCCGGTGGGGCCGCGGCCGTGGGCGCGATCCGGAAGGCGTGGATCCGGTTGAGTGGGATCACCACCCGCCACCCGGTGTACGTGGTGACGGCGGTCGCCGCCGTCGGCCACCTCATGTGGTTCTTCTTCTTCGCCAACAGCGGCGGCGACCTCGCCGCCCAGGACGCCTGGGCCGAGTTCGTCGGCCGCCACCCCGCCTCCGCGTACAACCTGGCCTGGTACGGCGGGATGCACCCCGTCTCCTACAGCGTGGTCTCGCCGTATCTGATGTCGCTGCTGGGCGTACGGACGACGATGATGATCGCCGGGACCGTGTCGGCCGGGCTGACCACGCTGATCCTGGTCCGGCTGAAGGCCGTCCGCAATCCGCTGCCGTGCGCGTTCGCGGGGGTCTTCGCCTTCGTCTGCAACGCCATGTCCGGCCGGGTGACCTTCGGGCTCGGCACCATGTTCGCGCTCGGCGCGGTCGCCGCCGTCTTCTGCTGGCCGCACCGCTGGCGCACCGAGCGGTGGGCCAAGGGCGCGGTCGCGGCCCCGCTGGCCGGGCTCGCCACCGCGAGCAGCCCCGTCGCGGGCCTCTTCCTCGGGGTGATCGCCGCCGCGCTGTTCCTGAACCGGCGCCGCCCTGCCGCGTACACCCTGGGGCTGCCGCCGGTCGCGGTGGTGGCGCTGTCCTCGCTGCTGTTCCCGTTCTCCGGCACCCAGCCGATGTCGCTCGGCTCGACGTCGCTGCCGTTCGTCTTCGCCGTCTTCGTGCTCTTCCTGGTGCCCAAGGAGTGGAAGACGGTCCGCACGGCCGCCGCCGTCTACGCCGTCGGCACGCTCCTCACCTGGCTGATCGACTCGCAGATCGGGTCCAATGTGACCCGGCTCGCGATGCTCTTCGCCGGAGTGGTGCTGCTGGCCGCCCTGCCGTACACGGCGCCGCGCTCGCGCAAGTGGTTCGCGCTGGTCATCGCCTTCGCCGGGATGAACTTCTGGGTCGGCTTCAAGGGCGTCGACGACATCGTGCGCACCGCCCCCGCCGCCTCCTGGGCGCGCGAGCTCGCGCCGCTGGTCGACCAGCTCCAGGAGGTGGGCGCCGAGCGCGGGCGCGTCGAGGTGGTCCCCGCCTCCAGCCACCGCGAGGCGTCGGCGCTCTCCCCGTACGTCAACCTCGCCCGGGGCTGGAACCGCCAGGCCGACATGGAGCGCAACCCGCTCTTCTACGACGACACCCTGAACTCGGCGAGCTACCGGGGCTGGCTGGACCGCTGGGCCGTCCACTACGTGGTGCTGCCCACCGGCACGCCCGACTCCGGCGCCCTCCAGGAGGCCAAGCTGGTGCAGAAGGGCCAGCCGTACCTGAAGGAGCTGTGGCGCGACCCCAACTGGCAGCTCTTCGCCGTCGACGACCCGACCCCGCTGGCCGACCCGCCCGCCACCGTGCTGCACGCGGGCGAGGGCGAGTGGACGCTGAACGTGAAGGCGCCCGGCCGGGTCCTCATCCGCATCCCGTACTCGCCGTGGCTGAAGCTGGTCGACGAGAAGGGCAAGGGCGTCGAGCCGCCGCAGGAGACGCCGGAGTCCAAGCGCCGCGCCCACGGCACGCCCAAGACGTTCAGCAACCCCAACGGCTGCCTGTGGAAGGCGGCGGAGGACGCGGCGGGCGACGAGTGGACGGAGCTGCTCGCCCCCAAGGCGGGTACGTACCGGGTGGCCGCGCCGTACAGCCTGCGGCGCGGCACGGCCTGCCCGACGGAGCTCCGCCCCGGCCACTAGGGACGGCGCGGCACCTCAGCCGCAGCCGCAGCCCGCGTGGCGGCCCCCGTGCACCTGGGCCAGCGAGGCGGGCCGGGCCGGGGCCGCGGGGGCGCCGGGGACGGGGCCGCCCTCGTACACCGCCCGGCCGCCGACCAGCGTCAGCCGCACCCGTACGTCGGAGATCTCCCGCACCGGCACCCGGGTGACGTCCCGGTCCAGGACCACCAGGTCCGCCGCCATCCCCGGCAGCAGCCGCCCGCTCAGCCGCTCCATCCGCAGCTGGTGGGCGGTCCCGGCGGTGTGCATCCGCAGCGAGGACGCCCGCGAGAGCCCCTCCCGCTCCGGGTACAGCGCGCCCTCGGCGGCCTCGGCGCCCTCCCGGTCGATCGCCGTCCGCAGCTGGTTCCAGGTCTGCAGCGGGTCGACCGGCCAGTCGGAGCCGCCGGACAGCGCCGCCCCGTGCCGCTCCAGGCTGCGCGCCGGGTAGAGCAGCCGGTGCCGCTCGGGCCCGATGTACGGCAGCAGCGCCTCCATGGTCCAGATGTCCCGCATCGCCCACTGGAGCTGCATGCAGGCCACCACGCCGAGCCGGGCGAACCGTGCGTGGTCGGCGGGGTCGACCAGCTGGAGGTGGGCGACGGTGTGCCGGTTGCCGCGCCGCCCGTTCGCGCGCACCGCCGTCTCGTACCCGTCGAGCGCGGTCCGCACGGCCCGGTCGCCGATCGCGTGCGCGTGCAGCTGCCAGTCCGCCCGGTCGAAGACGGTCGCGAGGCGCCCGTAGTCGGCGGCCGACACGTACAGGTCGCCCCGGTGGCCGGTGGGCCGCCCCTCGGCGTCCAGGTAGGGCGCGAGCAGCGCGGCGGTCTGCGAGGGGTACTCGATGACCCCGTCCAGGAACACCTTGGCCGTGCCGAACCGCAGTCCGGGCACCTCCCCGTACCGCGCCCGCAGCTCCCGTACGTGCCGCAGCGCCGCCGCCGGGTCCCGGGCCAGCTCCGGGCCGATCAGCAGCGCGGGCACGATCCGCTGCGGCAGCCGTCCGGAGGCGGCGAGCGCGGCGTAGGTGTCGAGCTGGCGGGTCTCCACGGAGGCGTCCATGAACGTGGTGATCCCGGACGCCGCCGCCAGCGCCAGCGCCCTGGCGCACGCGTTCGCCAGCTCGGCCGGGGTGGGCGGCGGGACCACCCGGGTCAGCAGGTCCTGGGCGGTGTCCTTGAGCAGCCCGCCCGGGGTGCCGTCGGGGTCGCGCACGATCTGCCCGCCCGCCGGGTCGGGGGTGGCGGCGGTGATCCCGGCGAGGTCCAGGGCGCGCTGGTTGGCCCAGGCGTTGTGGCCGTCGTTGCCGATCAGGGCGACCGGGCGGCGGGTGGGCAGCGCGTCCAGCACGCGGTGGTGCGGGACGGTGCCGGTGGGCAGCAGGCCGACCGGGTTCCAGTCCTCGACGACCAGCCAGCCGTCCGGCTCGTGGCCCGGGTCGGCGGCGAGGAAGCCGCGCAGCCGCTCCTGGAGCTCGGCCACGGTCAGCGAGGCGCCGTCCAGGGACGGGTGCAGGGTCCGCTCCCCGGCGCCCAGCGGGTGGGCGTGCCCGTCGTGGATGCCGCTCATCACGGTGGCGCCGCGCGCGTCCACCACCTCGGTGTCGCGGCCGATGTACCGGCGCAGCCCGGCGTCGCCGCCGGTGGCCAGGATCAGGCCGTCGCGCCCGACGGCGACGGCCTGGCGCACCGGCCCGCCGGCCTCGCCGGTGAGCACCCGCGCCCCGTGCACGACGAGCGCGGCGGAGCGTCTGGGCGAGGCGGTGGCGGCGGTGGCGGGGAGACCGGCGGAGACGGCCGCCGCCCCGAGGGTGGCCGCGAGGACCAGTCGGCGGGAGGGGAGGGCACTGCTGCGCATGGGCTGCTCCTACGCTTCGCTGGGAGGGTCGCTTCGTCCGCGGGGGCCGGCGGGGTTCGCCCGCGCGGTTCCCCGCGCCCCCGCGGAGGGACCCGAAGGGCCCTTCCCGGGATGCGGGCACCCCCCCGACGGCCCGCGGACGGAAGTGACCCTCGGCGATTAACCCCTTAACCACCAGCACTCCGCGGCAAGCGATCTCGCCCGTGAACTCCCGCCCGCGCAACGGATTCCGTACGCTGAGGCCGTGCCCAGAGTCACTCTCGCCGATGTGGCCCGCGCGGCCGAAGTGTCCGCGGCGACGGTCTCCAACGCCCTCAACGGGACCGGCCGCCTCTCCGAGCCGACCCGCGCCCGGGTGCGGGCCGCCGCCGCCGCGCTCGGCTACGGGGAGCCGGTGCCCCGCACCCTGGGCCTGGCCGTCACCACGTACGGCACGCTCTCCTGGGACTTCGCGGGCATCCCGTTCTACGCGCGGGCCATCAGCGCCGCCACCGCCGCCGCCCACCGGCGCGGCTACGCGCTGACCGCGCTGCCCGCCGCCCCGGCCGAGGCGCTGTGGCGGACCCTGCCGGTGGCCGGGGTGGTGGTCCTGGACAGCCCGGCCGAGGACCCGGTCGTACGGATCCTGCGCGCCCGGGGCCTGCCGCTGGTCTTCGACGGCCGCCCGGCGCGGCTCGGGGCGCGCGAGGCGTGGGTGGACAACGACCACCGGGCCACCACCCACGAGGTCCTGGACCACCTCGCGGCGCGCGGCGCCCGCCGGCCCGCGCTGATCGCGGGCCCCGGCGCGGAGCACTACACCCGCGCCTGCCGGGCCGCGTACGAGGAGTGGTGCGCGGCCCGCGGGTGCCCGCCCCGGGTGGTGCCGCTGGACTTCGGCGACCGCTCGGGCCGCACCCTGGACGCGCTGCTGCGCGGGCCGGACCGCCCGGACGCGGTGCACGGCCTCTACGACCCGTGCGGGCGCCGGGTGCTGGCCGCGGCGGCCCGGTGCGGGCTGCGGGTCCCCGAGGACCTGCTGGTGGTGTGTGCCAGCGAGGACCCGGCGTACGGGACGAGCGCCCCGCCGGTGTCGACGGTGACGCTCGCCCCGCACCGCACCGCGAGGGCCGCGGTGGCCGCGCTGGTGGATCTGGTCGAGGGCGGCCCGGGCGGAACGGCCCTCACGATCCCCGCCCGGCTCACGCCCAGGCGGTCCTCGCTGGCGGCTCTCAACTGATCCTGGGCGCCCAGCCGTTGGTGTCCCAGAACTCCAGCTGGCGCGCCTTGGTGGGGTGCGCCGTGCGGGGCCCGCCCGGCTCGCCCAGGATCAGGGTGCTCGGCCGGTCCGGGGAGAAGACCGGCCACGGCGGGGCGCCGGGGGCGCTGGGCCTGCCGGTGCGGGCGAACGACGCCACCAGGTCGATGAACGTGTCGCTGACCGCCCGCTCGCCCGGCCCGTCCCCGCACTCCCCGACGTTGTCGGCGATGCCCTGCGTGCCGAACAGGAACGGCGAGGTGTGCTCGTGCGGGGTGCCGAACCAGGGCGCACGGGCCGGATGCGCGAACTCCATGAGGTAGCCGGGCGTGGTGCCGGTGCGCGCGTGCCGCTCGGCGAACCGCACGTTCTGGTACCGGAAGAGCCCGTCGCCCCACACGTCGGTCCACAGCGAGACCGGGTCCAGCGGCAGCCCGTCGGCGACCGCCGCCGCCCGGTAGGCGTCGACGCACCCGTCCACCAGGGAGTCCGGCACCCGTTCCGCGCCCTTGAGCAGCACCCCGCGCACCGCCTCGCGCAAGGACGGGCCGTCGGTGGGGGCCGGGGTGGGGATGGGGGAGCCGGGGCCGGTGTAGAAGGAGCCCTCGGTACGGGTGTGGACGGACAGCACCGGCAGTGCGGGCGTGGGCAGTTGGTGGTCGAAGCCGCGCATCCACCGCCCGTCCACCACCGGTCCCCGGTACTCGCGCCCGCTGCCCACCGCACGGCCCACCGGGCCGCCGCCGAAGACCGTGAACCAGGCGTCGCGCAGCGCGTCGGCGGAGACGGCGCGCAGCCCGCGCACCGAGGTGCCGATCCGGGCGGCCACCTCCTCGTAGGCCCGGCGGGCGTCGGGGACGGTCAGCGAGGTGGCGGGCGCCCACACGTGGCAGGCGCTGATGGGGACGATGCGGCGGACCAGGCCGCGCACCTCGGGGTGCAGGGCGAGCTGCCAGGTGGAGGCGCCGCCCGCCGAGGTGCCGCTGAGGGTGATGTTGTACGGGTCGCCGCCGAACGCCTCGGCGTTCTCCCGCACCCACCGCAGCAGCGCGGCCTGGTCCTGGAGGCCCCAGTTGGCGCAGTCGCCGGTGGTGTCGTCGGTCAGCTCCTCGTGGTAGCCGAAACCGAACGGCCCCAGGCGGTAGTTGAAGGTGATGACGACGAGGTCGCCCCGGTCGGCGAGCCTGCTCCCGTCGTAGGTGGGCCAGCTGCCCGCGCCGACCTGCCAGCCGCCGCCGTGGATGTAGACCAGGACGGGGCGGCGGCCCCGGGTGGAGGGCGTCCACACATTGGCGTACAGCGCGTCCTCGCGGCTGTCGGGGTCGATGGTCTGGGTGAACGCGGGGGAGTAGCGGGTGGCGTCGCGCACCTCCCGCCAGGGCACCGGGGGCCGGGGCGAGGCGAACCGCAGCGGGCCCACCGGGGGGCGCGCGTACGGCACCCCCCGGAACGCCACGGTGGCCCCGGTGCGCAGACCCGCCACCGGCCCGGCGGAGGTGCGGGCCACTTCGGCCCGTCCCTCCGCCGGGCCGCGCGCCGCGCGGGCGGACGCGGACGCGGTCGGTGCGGCCCAGGCCACGGCGGTGGCCGCGCAGGCCCCCAGCACGGCCCGGCGGCCGGGCGCGGGTCTCGGCACCTCAGCCGCCCTCGGGCAGGAAGCGGATGCCGTAGTCGCGCACCCAGGCGTCGAGGTCGATCAGCCGCTCCATCACGGCGCGCCCGCTGTAGGGGCCGCCGATGGAGTACGACCCCTGGGGCCGGTCGAGCAGGCGCCGCAGCCCCGCCGGGCCGACCAGGTCGAGGACCGGGGAGTCGCTCTTGGCGAGGTCGGAGATGCGCCGCCGCAGGGACATCTCGTACTGGGCGTCCTGGGTGGAGGGGTACGGGCTCTTCTTGCGCTCCACGATCGAGCGGGGCAGCAGGTCCTGGGTGGCGGCCCGCAGCAGGCTCTTCTCGCGGCCGTCGAACGTCTTCATCGCCCAGGGGGTGTTGAAGACGTACTCGACGAGCCGGTGGTCGCAGAACGGGACGCGGACCTCCAGGCCCACCGCCATGCTGATGCGGTCCTTGCGGTCCAGCAGGAAGTTGACGAACCGGGTCAGGTGCAGATGGCTGATCTCGCGCATCCGCGCCTCGAAGGGGTCCTCGCCCGCCAGCACCGGGACCTCGGCCAGCGCCTCCTTGTAGCGCTGGTCGATGTAGCCGCCGAGGTCGAGGCGGTCCCACAGACCGGTGGCGCGCAGCGCGTCCTGGCCGCCGGCCCGCCGGTAGGGGGTGTGCCAGGGGAAGGTGGTGGACGCCACCGCCTCGGGGTCGTGGAAGTGGCTGTAGCCGCCGAAGAGTTCGTCGGCGGACTCGCCGGACAGGGCGACCGTGGAGCGGGCCCGTACCGCCTGGAAGAGCAGGTACAGCGAGTACTCCATGTCACCGGTGACGGTGGGCAGGTCGAGCGCGCGCAGCACGGCGCCGCGCACCCTGGGGGTGAGCAGGTCCGCGTTGTCCAGGACGATGTCCTCGTGGTCCGTGCCGATGTGGGCCACGGCCTCCTTCACGAACGGCCCGTCCGGCGCCTCCCACACCGCGTTGGCCTCGAACCGCTCGGCGTGCCCGGCGAAGTCGACGGAGAAGGTGCGGATGCGCCCGCCGTCGCCCTCGCGCAGGGCGCGGGCGGCCAGCGCCGTGACCGCGCTGGAGTCGAGCCCGCCGGAGAGCAGCGAGCACAGCGGCACGTCGGAGACGAGCTGGCGGCGCACGGTGTCGTCGAGGAGCTCGCGGACGGTGGCGACGGTGGTGTCCAGGTCGTCGGTGTGCGGGCGCGACTCCAGCTGCCAGTAGCGGGTCTTGCGCAGCCCGTTGCGCGAGATGCGGACCATGCTGCCGGGCCGCACCTCGTACATGCCGCGGAACACCGCGTGCTCCGGCGTCATCGTCAGGCCGAACACCTCGCGCAGGCCCTCGGCGTCCACGGCCGCCTCGGCCAGCGGGTGGGCGAGGATCGCCTTGGGCTCGGAGCCGAAGAGCACGCCGTCGTCGGTCGGGTAGTAGAGCAGCGGCTTGACGCCCATCCGGTCGCGCACCAGCAGCAGTTCCTCGGTGCGCGCGTCCCAGATGGCGAAGGCGAACATGCCGTTGAGGCGCTCCACGAAGGCGTCGCCCCAGCGCAGGTACGCCTGGAGCACCACTTCGGTGTCGCTGGCGGTGCGGAAGCGGTGCCCGAGCGACTTCAGCTCCTCGCGCAGCTCGGTGAAGTTGTAGACCTCGCCGCTGTAGGTGATCACCGCCTCGGGGGCCGGGCCCCAGCCCGCGGTCATCGGCTGCCGGCCGCCCTCGATGTCGATGACGGCGAGCCGCCGGTGGCCCAGCGCCACGTGCGCGCCGGTCCACAGCCCGCCCGCGTCGGGGCCGCGGCAGACCATGGTGGCGGTCATGGCACGGGCGCTGTCCTCGTGCTGCCGCACGTCATGGGCGTAGCCGACCCAGCCCGCTATTCCGCACATGTGTCATTCACCCCTCTCGGCTCAGGCGTAGGTGTAGTACCGGCTGTGGTCGATGACCTCGGAGACCGTCTTGGTGTGCCACGGGAAGAGCGGGGTGCTGGGGTCGGCGACCTCGGGGGTCGGCTCCTGCGGCAGGTAGTGCGGCACGTCCGGGTGGAGCTTCTGCCAGTCGGCCCAGATCTTGTCGATGAAGCAGTGGTGCAGGAAGAAGACCGGGTCGTTGGGGGAGGAGATGTACATCATGTGGCCGCCCACCCACTGGTGCCCGGCGCCGTGCAGCTTCCCCGCCGGGGGCTCCCAGGCGAAGTTGGTGTAGCCCTCCAGGTGGTTGCGGAAGCTGTTGTACGGGGGCTGGCTGCCGGAGGTGTAGTTCCACGGCGGGCAGTCGTAGACCGGCAGGTCCATGGTCTGCTGGAGCTGCTCGGGCGAGGGCAGCGAGGGCATCTTCTGGGCGATGCGGCGGATGAGGAACTTGCGGTCGTCGACGGTGTAGTGGCCGTTGAGCGCCGGGTTCTCGTCGCCCTCGGGCTGCACGTTGACCTTGAGCTCCCAGCCGTTGGGGTAGGCGAACGGGCCGCGCATGACCATGCCGTCCGAGGCCCGCCCGTCGCCGCCCATGAAGTCGTCGGCCCACAGCGGGGAGTCGACGGACTGGTCCATCGTCCAGTCCCAGTACGGCAGGGTCACCGTGGGGTCGACGCGGCGCAGCTCCTTCTCGAACTCCATCAGGTACTGGCGGTGCCAGGGGAAGAAGCCCGGGTTGATGTGGCCGACCCGCTTGCCGGTGTCCTTGTCCAGGTAGTCCTGGGAGTTCACGTCGACGTGGAGCTTGACGTAACGGTCGTAGATCCCGCGCCGCTTGATCTCCAGGACGGCCTTGATGAACCGCCGCCGCTCGGTGCGCGACATGTCCAGGTGGTTCCTGCGGACGTGCGTCATGGTCCTGTTCCTCAATCTCGCGGGATCACATGGAGTGGTGGGCGTCGCCGAGGGGCACGAGGTTGGCGCCGTGCAGCTCGTCGACGGCGGCGCGCGCGGCGTGCAGCGGCGTCTTGGCGACCTCGTAGTGGCACAGGGCGCTGAGATAGGCGCCCTCGCCGAGCTTCATCAGGTGCAGCGGCCGGCCGTCGATGGTGACGGCGTCGTCGGTGCCGGTGCGGGTGACCTGGATGGTGCGGCCCTTGTAGGTCTCGGTGTGGCCGTCGGCGGCCTGCGCGGCGGCGACGGCGGGTGCTTCGGAGTCCGAGCGGGACCCGTAGACGGCGATGCCGCCGGCTCCGGCGATCCCGGTCGCCACGGTGGCGGCGACCGCGCCCCGCTTGATCACATCACGACGGTTGAGCATGGGGGACCTTCCTGTGGGTGGTGGGGGGCGCCGCCCGCGGTGCGGTACGGGCGCGCGCCCCCCTCGCCTGGTGGCTCCGCGGTGCTGGGCGCCCCGAGGGGGCGCGGGGCGGTGACGGGTGCGGCCCGCCCGCGTGGGCGCGGCGGCCCGCGGCCGGCCGCCGCGCCCGGACGGCCCTACTTCTCCAGGCAGAACTCGTCGATCGGGTAGCCCACGTGCCGGTCCTCGCTCGGCAGGTACCCGAGCACCTTGTCGCCCGGCTTCAACTCCGTGCTGTTGAGGACGACGCCGCCGGGGCCGAGGACCCGCACGTGCCAGTCGTCCTGCAGGATCAGGTTCACCTGGCGGCCGTTGGGCGCCACCGCGTCGATGGAGATCAGCGGACGGGACTCGATCTTGACCCGGCCGACGGTGACGAGCCGCGTCTGGCCCTTGATGTCGACGGCCAGCACCTTGCTGCCCGCCTTCAGCTCGCTGAGGTAGTTGGTCCGCTCGTCCTTGGAGAGGGTGTACGAGTGGATGGCGCCCGCGTTGACGCGGAAGGGGCGGGTCGGCATGTAGGGCAGCGGGTGCGTCTCGCTGACGCACAGGATCATGCCCTTGGAGTGCGAGCCGACCAGGATGCCCTCGTCCTCGCGGAAGTACGTGCAGGTGTCCACGCAGGCGCGCTCGCCCATGCCGATGTGCTCGGTGTTGCGGATCTCCAGCTCGACCAGGTTGAGGTCGGGCACGTCCGCGGTGGCGGCCTTCTTCAGCTGGGCGGCGTCGCCGACGGTCCTGGGCGCCATCATCACGCCGTCCGAGCCGTGCTCCAGGACACCGAAGATGATCTCGGCCTCCTCGACGTCCTGGGCGACCGTGATCATGGAACCGGTGGCGCGGGCCGCCGCCGCGATCACGATCTCCAGCGGGATCTTGGTGGGGTCGCGGAAGAGCAGCACGCTCCACTTCTCGGTGCGCGCCGACTCGCAGGCGTCCTCCAGGGTCGGCGCGTCGATGATCTCCACGAACCGCCCGAACTCGATCTCCGGGTGCTTGATGGCGAGTTCGGCCGGGGTGATGCCGTGGGCGGCCGGGTCCACGATGACCACGGACGCGTCGCCGAAGTCCTCGGGCAGGGCCTTGCCCCGGGGGAAGAGGACCTTGGTGACGGTCGGCGGCAGGTCGGCGAGGTCCGCCGGGTCGTCCGCGACGATGCCTTCGAGGCGGTAGTGCAGGGCCTCCTGGAGGATGGCCTCCTTGGCGTCGCCGAGCGTACGGGCGTCGAGCCAGCTGAGCTTCATGTGGGAGAACTCCTCTTAAGAGACGGGTGCGAGCGGAACGGCGAGCGCCTCCGGGGACGCTCCGCGCAAGGAAGGTTCGGGTGCCGGGTGGATCAGCCGGGCGATCTTGGCCGCCATGGCTCCGGGGTCGGGCGCGAGGAAGACGTTGCGGCCCATGGCCACGCCCTTGGCGCCGCCGCGCAGCGCCTCGTCGACGTAGGCGAGGACCTGGTCCTCGTCGGGTTCGCGGGGGCCGCCGACCACGATCAGCGGGACCGGCGAGGTGCTGGTGATGTCCCGCATCTCGGCGATGGTCTCGGCGCAGACGGTCTTGACGATGTCGGCGCCCAGGTCGGCGGCGAGCGAGGCCGCGTGGGCGATGAGCTCGGGGTCGCGCGGGTTGGTGATCTTCGGGCCGCGCGGGTACATCATGGCGAGCAGCGGGACGTTCCAGCGGTCGCAGGCGTCCGCGACCGCGGCCATGTCGGCGATCTGCCGCCGCTCCTGGACGGAGCCCAGGTTGACGTGCACGCTGACCGCGTCGGCGCCCAGGCGCAGGCACTCCTCGACGCTGGCGACCAGGTACTTGTCGTTGGGGTCCGGCGCGTGCACGGTGCTCGCGCTCAGATGGACGATCAGCGAGGTGCGGGCGAACCGGGCGGAGTCGACGTACCGCAGGCTGCCCTTGTGCAGCACCACGGCGTCCACGCCGTTGTCCGCGAGGCGCCCCACCAGCTGGTCGAGCCGGTTGCCGCCGGTCACCGGACCGTCGGTGACGGAGTGGTCCAGCGGTACGACCAGCAGCCGGTCGCCGCCGTGACGATGGATCCGGCGCAGTCGCAACTGCCGGGCGAAGGAATGGTGCAGCATCAGGGACCTCCCCTGTCGGGTCAGGCGGGTACGGGTGCGGAGAACCCCGTTCCGGCGTTGAGTGAGGCCAGCCCGAACTCGTCGTGCAGCACCCGGGCGGCGCGGACGGCGTCGCCGCCCGGCACGGTGACCGAGATCCTCATCTGCGAGGCCGAGACGGAACTGGGCGCGATGGCCGCGGACTTGAGGCAGCGCAGCAGTCGTGCGGTGCTGTCCGGACGGCTGAGCAGTCCGGTGCCGACGAGGGAGAGCTTGGTGATGTTGTCGTCGTACTCCAGCGGCCGGCCCGGCGGTCCGGGCCGGCCGGCCAGGAAGTCCTGGAGCGGCTTCACATCGTCGGTGTGCAGGGTGATGCCGATGCTGACCCCGGTGCTCTCGTCCGAGAGCGCCGCCATGTCCACGGACAGCGACTCGCGGGCGAGGAAGGCGAACACATCGGCCGGGGCGTCGGCGTCCCCCGCGTCGAAGCGCAGGGTCACCCGGGTCACGTCGCTGTCGAGCACCACACCGGTGACGGTCGTCGATGATTCGAGCATGTCGGCTTTGGTCTCCTCCCTGGCGGCGATCACGGTTCCGGGACCGGTCCGTGCGGAGTGCTTCACATGGATGTCGACCTGGCGCAGGGCGGCCAGCTCCACCGCCCGCGCGTGCATGACCTTGGCGCCGGCGAACGACATCTCGGCCATCACGTCGACGTCCACCACCGGCAGCACCGTCGCGGCGGGCAGCACCCTCGGGTCGGCGGTGAACACCCCGTCCACGTCCGTGTAGATCTCGCAGCGGGCGGCGCCGAGTTCGGCGGCCACGGCAACCGCGGTGGTGTCCGAGCCGCCGCGCCCCAGGGTGATGACGTCGCGGCGCGCGGTGAGTCCCTGGAACCCGGCGACGACGGCGACCGCGCCCCGGGCGAGTACCTCGTTGATGCCGTCGGTGTCGACGGCGACGATCACGCCCCGGCCGTGCGGGCCGGTGGCGAGGATGCCGGTCTGGGCGCCGGTCAGCGAGTCGGCCGGCACCCCGATGCGGTGCAGCGCCATGGCGAGGAGTGCGGCGGACGCGCTCTCACCGGTCGCGAGCAACTGGTCGGTCTCACGGCCAGAGCCGGGCGTCCCGGTGGAACGGGCCAGCGCCAGCAGCCGGTCGGTGGTGGTCCCGCGGGCCGAGACCACCACGACCACCGGCTGACCGGTGCGGTGCGCGGCGGCCACCCGCTCCGCCACGGCGCGGACCTGCCGGAGCGTGGCGAGCGAGCTGCCGCCGTACTTGTGCACCACCGGCCCGGACGGGTGGTCGATCCGTTCAGGGGCGGTTGGCGGCGGCGCCATGCGGGACACCTCCGCCGTACGAGAGAGCCATGGAACAGTCCTTTCGGGTCGGGCGAGGCCGTTTCCCGGTTCCCCGTGCCTTTCTGTTTCGGCCTCACCGTCGGTGACCTTCCAGGAGTGCGGTATCGGCCAGGTTTCACGCGGATATCGCGTGCGGCCGGAGCGTGATAACCCAAGCGAAATGCCCCGTGCCGAGGCACGGGGCATGAGACGGTTCCCGCAGGTCCGTGCGCGGCGTATGGCTTTGCGCCAGAACCGGATCCGGTCCCGCGGCCCAAAAACCGGTTTAATAACCGGTTTTCAGCCGGGGAACGGTCAGAGTTTCAGCGTCGCCTGGAGCCGCAGGTTCGCCTGCTGGAGGCTGTTGAGCCGGTTGCGCAGCGCCAGTGTGTGATCGGTCCAGGTCGCGCGGGCCGCACGGTGGGCGGGCTGGCGGATCAGCGAGGTGACGGGGGCGGGCCGCCCCGGCGCGGCGGCCGGCGCCGGCTGGCTGGGCGCCTCCAGGGACGGATCCTCGACCAGGATCGCCTGCTCCAGCGTCCGCAGCGACTCACCGGGGTCGATGCCCAGCTCGGCCGAGAGGAGCGTGCGGGTCTCGCGGAACTGGCGCAGCGCGTCCGCCTGCCGCCCCGAGCGGTAGAGCGCCAGCATCAGCTGGCCGCACATCTGCTCGCGGTACGGGTTCTCCGCCACGTGCCGGTAGAGCTCGCCCACCACCTTGCGGTGCCGGCCCATCTGGAGCTCCAGGTCGACGCACTCCTCCAGGACGGAGAGCTGCTCCTCGCGCAGCATCGTGGCGGCCTGCCGCAGCACCCGGCTCTCCAGCCCCGCCGCGACCGGCCCCTTCCACTGGGCGAGCGCCGAGCGGAACAGGTCCACCGCCTGCTCGGGGTGCTTGTCGCGGGCGGCGCTGCGCCCCAGCGCCGCCAGGTGCTCGAAGCGGGACAGGTCCAGGGCGGCGCTGGGCAGCCGGATGCGGTAGCCGGCCGGGTGCGTCTCGATGAGGTCGCCCACGCCCGCGCCGACGAACTGGCGGCGGATCGCGGAGACGCAGATGCGCACCTGCCCCTTGGCCGAGGCCGGCGGGGTGTCCTCCCAGATGGCCTCCAGCAGCCGTTCGATCGGTACGACGCGCTCGGCCTCTAGGAGCAGCGTGGCGAGGAGCGCCTGCTGCCGAAAGCCACCGAGGCGGACCTTGCGGCCCGCGCACTCCAGCTCAAGTGGCCCCAATATTCGGAAAGTGAATGCCTGGATACCCGCTGACTGCATTGGCTGAGCCCTCCCCAAGTCGGCGTTCTAGCATCGCTTTTCGGCCGCCGGCGGAGTTTTCGGCCGCCGACGGCGAGCATTCCGGCCCCGCGATGCGGCGCCGGGCCGGAACGTCTTCGGGCAAGGATTTCAGATGGCGCGTGGAGCCTCCGTGGAGGCACTGCCCGACTGCGGAACCGGGGCCGGTGCCGGGGCGCTCCCGGCGGGTGCTCCGGCGGTGGCGGGCCGGTTGATCCGCAGGGAGAGCGCCAGTACGCCGAGGGCGACGACACCCACGGTCAGCGCGGCCCAGCCGACGCCGTGCGCGCCGCCCAGCGAGTATCCGGCGGCCCCGGCGACACCGCCGGTGCTGATGCCGATGTAGATCGTGCTCTGGTGCAGACCGAGCAGCAGCGGCGCCGACTGCGGAGCCGTCGCCACCAGCCGCATCTGCTGCGGAACGTTGATCATCCAGTGGCAGACGCCCCACGAGGTCGCCAGCACGACGGCCAGGGCCAGGTTCCGCGACAGCAGCGGGGTGAGGGTGGCCGCCAGGACCAGCAGCGGGGCGGCGGTGGTGATGGTGCGCACCGGCCCGACCCGGTCGGTCAGCCGCCCGGTCAGCAGATTGCCGGAGACCGCGCCGATGCCGAAGCAGAGCAGGATCAGCGAGGTGCGCCCGCCGTCGCCGTGGGTCGCCCGGTCCATCACCTCGTCGATGTAGTTGTAGACGGTCCAGCTGGTGCTCAGGCAGAGCCAGGTGGCGACCAGGGTGACCAGCACCTTCGGCCGCCGCAGCGGCTCCAGCCGGGCGCGCAGGGTGGTCGCCGCCTGCCCCTTCAGCTCCGGGACGGTGGCCGCGATGCCGACCGTGGCCACCGCGGTCAGCCCGACCACCAGCCACAGCGCCGCGCGCCAGCCCGCCTGGTCGCCCAGCCAGGCGCCCAGCGGAAGGCCGAGCACGATGGCGGCGGTCAGCCCGCCGACCACCAGCGCGGCGGCCCGCCCGGCCCGCTCCGGCGGGGCCATCGCCCGCGCCACGGAGAGGGAGTTGGCGGTGTACATGGAGGCACCGGCACCGGCCACCACCCGGCCGATCATGGCCCAGGAGTAGTCCCCGGCGACCGCCGTGAGCGCGTTGCCGACGGCGAAGACGCCGAGCGCGCCGAGCAGCAGCTGGCGCGGCGGGCGGTGCCCGGTCGCCGCCGCGAGCAGCGGGCCGCCGATCGCGTACGCCAGGGCGAACGCGGTGATCAGCCAGCCCGCCGTGGTCCGGGAGACGCCGAAGTCGTCGGACATGGGGTCGAGGATCGGCGCGATGATGAACGTGTCGACGCCCATCGCGAAGTTTCCCAGCGCGAGGACGAGTAATCGCAGACGCACAGTGGCTCCTTGGGGTGTGCGGTATCGGGGGTGGACGGGGGTTCGGCGGGCGGACGGGGGTCGTGGACGGGGGCCCGGCGGGCGGACGGGTCAGCCGTCGGGCAGCAGCTTGATCCCGGCGTGGCGGCCGAGTCCGAGCCGGTCGATGAGCTCCATGCACAGCAGCGCCATCTGCTCCAGGACGTGCGCGTTGCTGAGCGCGCCCGCGTCCAGGCCCCGCAGCCCGGCCCGGTCGATCAGCTCGATCACCGGGATCTTGGCGCCGTAGTCGTCGCCCGCCACGAACACGTCCAGGTGCGCGCCGTCCAGGCGCCCGCTGAACAGCGTCGCCGCGCAGGCCGTGTTGAACGCCTTGACCACCGACGACTGCGGGGCCGCTCGGGCGATCAGCTCGGTCATGCTGGTGCCCGGCGGGCCCTGCCCGGCGCCCTCGGCCACCGGGTTGGTGGTGTCGATCAGGATCTTCCCGGCCAGCTCGGCGCGGTAGCGGGTGACGAAGTCGAGGACCTCGTCGGTGCCCATCGCGAGCGTGATGAGCTCGGCGCGCAGGGCGGTTGAGATGTCCTCGGCGACCACGTCGCCCCGGGTGCCCGCGCCCGCGTCGGCCGCCGCCCGCAGCGCCCGCTCGGCCGACCGGTCCGCCAGCCCCACGGTCTCCCCGGCGAGCGCGAACTGCCGCGCCGCCGCGCGCCCCATGGGCCCGGCCCCGATCACACTGACCCTCACGCGGTCACCTCGCCGCGGACCGGCGCGGGCGCGATGTTGTGGTTGACCCGGAAGACGTTGCCGGGGTCGTACCGCGCCTTCAGCTCCGCCAGCCGCGCGTACGCCTGCGGGGTGAAGGCCGAGCGGACCTCCTCGGGACCCGCGGTGCCGTCCAGGAAGTTCAGGTACTTGCCGCCGGTCGCCCACGGCGCCATCCGGTCGAGCAGCAGGTCGTCCGGGCCGGGGCCGGGCGGCCGGTGACCGCCGGGCGCCACCGTGAACAGGCAGTACTCGGCGTCCCGGTTGCCCACCGCCGTCTCGTGCCGCACCGGTTTGCGCAGCGCCCCGCCGAGGTGGCGCAGCTCCACCAGCCCGAGCGGGCAGCCCGTCCCGGGCCCGGCCGCGGCCAGCACCGCGTCGGCGGCCCGCCGGTCCAGCTCGCCGAGCATCATGGTGCGCTCGTGGTACGGGTACGGCTCGGTCGGATCGCCGTGCACCTCGGCGATGTCGGTGTACGGCATGTCCCGTACGGTGTCGAGCAGGCGCGGCCCCAACTCCCGCAGCGGCGCAACCAGTTCGGCGCCCTTGGCGCTCGGGCCGTGGTAGGCGATCCGGACCTGGGTGACGAACCGGCCGCGCACCTCGGCGGGCAGGCCGGGCGCGTCGGGGAAGCGGATCAGGGCCAGGGACGAGCCGAGCTCGGCGGGCAGCGCCGGGGTCCACTCCAGCCAGGCGCGCAGCACCGTCGGCGCCAGCGAGCCGTCGAAGGTCAGCGCGCCCCCGTACAGCCGGCTCACCGGCATCAGGCCGATCTCCATCGAGGTGACCACGCCGAAGTTGCCCTTGCCGCCGCACAGCGCCCAGAACAGGTCGGGCTCGCGGTCCGGGCCGACCTGGCGCGGCACCCCGTCGGCGGTCACCACGTCCAGGTCGCGGATGTGGTCGGCGGCGTACCCGAAGGTGCGGGCCATCACGGCGAGGCCGCCGCCGAGCGCGAAGGAGACCGCCCCGACCAGCGGCGAGGACCCGTTGAGCGGCGCGAGGCCGTACGCGCCCGCCTCGTGGATCACCTGCTCCCAGCGCACCCCGGCCGCCATCCGCGCGGTGGCCGCCTCCGGCGCGATCCGCAGCCCGGTCATCCGGCGGGTGGAGACCAGGACGGCGCCGTCCGCGTTCCCGGCCGCGCCGTGCCCGCCCGACTGGACGGCGACCGGCAGGCCGTGCCGCACGGCGTACCGGACGGCCGCCGCCACGTCCGCCGCGCCGGTCGCGCCCACGATGACCGCCGGACGCTGGTCGACGAGGGTGTTGAAGCCGGCGCGCTCCTCGTCGTAACCGTCCTGCCCGGGCAGCAGAACGGGTCCGCGCACGGCAGCGACGAGACCGGCGACCCGGTCGGTGTGCAAGTGCGGAGAGTGCTGGACGGCGGATCGCACGGTGGAGCCTCCTCATTCGGCGCGGGAGAGCCGGGCCGGCCCGACGCGTTCCGGGCCCGGTGGGAGCCATCGTGGGCCGCGCGGGCGGGTGTTGGGCATCCCGAGATCTGGGTGTAGGTCCGGGGCCACCCCCCTCAACTGAGGGGGGTGTGCGCGAACGCCGGGTGAGGGAGCATGGGGGAGCTGACGCGCAACCGACGAGCGCGGCGCCCGCCCCGGCAGAGCGGGGCGGCGCGGCGAGGAGAGGTACCGGCCCCGTGACCGCCCAGAGGAACGCCCACACCACGCACGCCATCGGCACGCTCCTGACGGCCATCGCGGCGGCCCCCGACGCGCTGTCGCTCTTCGCCACGGCCTCCGAGCAGCTGCGCCGCCTCGTCCCGTACGACGCCTCGGTGTGGCGCGCCACCGATCCGGTGACGGGCATGATGACCTCGCCGATCCGGGTGGAGAACCTCACCGAGGAGGGCTGCTCGGTCTACTGGGAGTCGGAGCTGCTCACCGAGAACATCAACCTCTTCCGCGATCTGGCCCGCGCCCCGCTGCCGGTGGCCGGGCTGCGCGAGGCCACCCGGGGCCTGCCGGGCCGCAGCACCCTGTACCGCGACTTCCTGGCCCCGCGCGGCCTCGACGACGAACTGCGGGCCGTGCTGCGCGTGGGCGGCCACCCGTGGGGCCAGGTGAGCCTGTTCCGGGCGCAGGGCGAGCGGGCGTTCGGCGCGGACGACACGTACGTGGTGAAGGAGCTGTCGGCGGCGATGGCCAGACGGCTGCGCTCCTTCACCGAACCGTCCGCCGAACCCACCCCGAGCCACGGACCGGGCCCCGGGCTGCTGCTCTTCGACGCGGGCGGGCGACTGCTTTCGGTCAACGACGAAGCCCGCGAACTCCTCGACGACATCGTCCCCGGCCCCGCCACACCGACCCCGCTGGGCGTCTCCGTACCCGCCTGGATGCACAGCACGGCGAGCAAGGCGCGGGCGATCGCGGCGGGCTGGGACAAGGGCGTCGCCCGCGTCCGGGTGCGCAGCAGGGGCGGGCGCTGGCTGGCCTGCCACGCCTCCTGCCTGCGCGGCGCCGACGGCGAACTCGGCGCGTCCGCCGTGGTGATCGAGCGCGCCTCGATCTCCGAGGTCGCCCCGCTGATGGTGAAGGCGTACGAACTCACCGACCGCGAACTGGAGATCACCCAGCACATCGCCCGCGGTCTGGGCACCGCGGAGATGGCCGGGAAGCTGTTCCTCTCACCGCACACGGTCCGCGACCATGTGAAGGCGATCTTCGAGAAGGTCCGGGTCTCCAGCAGGGGCGAGCTGGTGGCGAAGCTGTTCACCGAGCATTACGCGCCGCTGGGGGAGGAGTCGGAGCAGCGGGTCTGGGGGTAGGGGGCGGTCGCCGGGCCGAGGGGGCGCGGCGGGCGTACGGGGGTGCTGTGCCGGGGCGGTCCGGGCGGGGTGACCGGTGAGTGGCTTCGCCGGCGGGTCCGCGGGCGGCCCGACGGGTGGTTCTTGACGGGGTGGTCCGCGACGGGCGGCCCCTTCCCGCAGCCGCGGCGGGCGGCCGGAACGGGGCGACATCCGGCCGGGGCCCGGTGCGCGGATCAACGGGTGACCCGGTACAAATTGTGAGGCAGTCACGATTCCCCCCTTCCGCCTCCACACAATGCGCACATATGTTGGGCGCGAAGGAGCGGACGCGCGGAAGCCGACGCGCCGCGCCCGGGGGGAGGCTAGTGGTGGCGAAGGGAACGGCTGCTGCGGCGGCACACTGGGGTCCGGGCGAAACGGGGGCGCTGGAGATCCTCGAACTCCTCGCGGCCCAGGCGCCCTTGGACGACCTGGACGAGGTGCTGCTGCGCGCCCACCAACTCGGGGCGCCGCCGGAGGAGCTGGCGCGGCTGCACCGCGCCGGCCATCTCGGCCGTACCGTGCACGGCCTGCTGACCCGCCGCCGACGGCGGGAGGCGGACCTGGCCGCGCTGCTGGACGCGGCGCGCGAGCTGACCTCGTCGTGCGACGTGGACGGCGTGGTGAAGACGGTGGCGCACCGGACCCGCCAACTCCTCAACGTGGACATGGCGTTCGTGGCGCTGCTGACCTCGGGCAGCGGCGATTCGGTGATCCGCGCGTCGTCCGGGGCCACGACCTCCCTGCACATCGGGCTGCGCCTGACCGGCGAGCACGGCATCGGCGCGAAGGTCCGCTCCACCGGCGCGCCGTTCTGGACCACGGACTACGCCACGGAGACGGCCATCGACCACGACCCCGACCTGGACGAGGCGATCGCCAAGGAGGGCATACGGTCGGTGCTCGCCCTCCCGCTGCACCACGACAGCGGCACGGTCGGCGTGCTGTACGCGGCCCACCGCGAGGCCCGCCGCTTCGGCCCCGACGAGGCCGCGCTGATGGGCTCGCTGGCCGATCTGGCGGCGGTGGCGGTCGACAAGGCGCAGTGGCTGGAGCTCTACAACGCCGAGGTCGCCAAGTTGGAGGAGCACAGCGCGCTGGCGATGGAGACGATCGAGACGGAACGCTGGCTGGAGGCGGCCCGCGACCACATCATCGGCTTCGCCCTCTCCGGCCAGGGCCTGGCGGGCCTGGCGGTCGAGGTCGGCGTGCTGCTCGACGGCGAAGTGGTGGTGCGCGACTACCGGGGCCGCACGGTGGCGGGCCGCGAGGACGCCTGGCCCACCCCGCCGCCCCCCGCCCCCACGTCCCGCACCCCCGTACTCCTGGAGGGCGGAATCTGGCAGGCGGCGGTCTGGGCGGGCACGACCTGGCTGGGCCACATCCTGGTCCGCCCCCGGGCCACGCTCTCCCCCGAGGGCGAACGCATGCTGGGCTACGCGGGCCAGGCGGTGGCCCTGGCGTTCCGGGTCCGGGCGGGGGCGGGGGCGGGGCCGTCGGGGGCGGTGGGGGTGGACAGTAACTGTGCGTAGGGGGTGGGGGGTTGTGGGGGGCGCCCCTCAACGCCGCCCCGGGGGAGGGGGCTTGCCCCGGCCGCCGCCTCGGGCGGGTCTCAGGACAGCGCCTCGATGGCCCCGACGACGAGGGCGCGCGCGTCGGCCCCGTACACGGCCATCCGGCGCAGCCGCTCGAAGGCTTTGAGGTACAGGACTATCTCGGCGGGCTGGGTGATACGGACCCGGGCCGACAGCAGTTCCACCGATACGAGGGCGTCGTCGTAGACGTGGAACACCTCCTGCGGCCACAGGTCGCGGTGCGGGGTCGCGCTCGGGATGATGCCGAGGGACACCGAGGGCAGGGCTCCGGCCGTCAGCAAGTACCCCAACTGCGCCGCCATCGCGGCCTCGTCGCCCAGCCGGTAGTGGAGGACGCCTTCCTCGATCAGCAGGGTGAACCGGTGCCCCGGCTCGTGGATGACCTTCGAGCGTTCGAGGCGCGCGGCTGCGGCTTGCGCGGAGTCGTCGGGAACGTCGAGGATCCGGGCGCTGCCGGAGAGCACCGCGCGTGCGTACCCCTCCGTCTGGAGCAGACCCGGAACCAGGGTCGGGGAGTAGACGCGGAAGAGCGTCGTCGCGCGGTAGAGGTCCACGTAGCCGTCCTGCAGGTGCCTCAGCCCGGCGCGGACCCGGCGCCGCCACTCCACGTACTGAGACTCGGCCTCGCGCGACTGGACGATGATGTCGACGGCCTGGTCCTCGGCGCCGCAGGCGCGGCACCAGAGCCGGATGTCCTCCGGGGTCGGCGGCGTGCGCGCGTTCTCGATGCGGGACGTCTTCGGGTGCGACCAGCCACAGGACAGGGCCAGCTCGGTCCCGGTGATGCCCGCGTCGGCGCGGAGGTCCCGAAGGCGCCGCGCCACCCGCTCGCGGGCTCCCTGGGCCGAGGACGACGGTGAAACGGGCATGAGCCGACCTGTGCGCCCTTCTCTCAGCCGACCTCGTAGTCCGCGTGCGGGACCGCCCGCGCCCACACCGCCTCGAAGGCGGCGGCACACAGGGCGACTGCGGCCGGGGCGTCACTCGTCTCGCCCCCGCCGGACTCGCCGTCGCCGGTGAAGTGGTTCCACCGGACCAGCCGGCCGTCGAAGAGCCAGAAGTCGTTCCCCGGGAGGGCGAGATCGGACGCGTGGCGGCGGGCCAGCCAGCGCACGTGCTCGCCCGCCCCCAGGTTGACCGGGGTGCCCGCGTGCTCGAAGCGGATGTAGTCACTGACCGGTTCGGAGACGATGCGGGCCCGGCGTACGGTCACACCGCGGGCCACCGTGCGCCGGACGAGCTCCACCCATGGAGCCCAGTAGGGCGAGCCGGGGTCCATGTCGCGCTCTCCGGTGCTCCTCCAGCGCGCGAAGTCGGCGGCCTCGCCCGCGACCCCGTAGGCATCGCGCATCTCCAGGTGGACGGCGGTGCGTTCGGCCCCGTCCAGGAGCTCAGTGAAGGTCGGCACGCTCTGCGGCATCGCACGCCTCTCGCAGGACCGGCACCATACGGGCCGGAATACGGACGACGCTCTCATGCTCGGGAACGCCCGCGGCATGCCCCGGCAGCTCGAACGCGGCCACCTGGGCCTGGAGTTCCGGCCCGGGTTTCCATCCCTGAATGACCAACTCGCGCGTGACCCGGTCGACCCACACGGTGGGGCTCTCGGCCGTTCCCGTGTTCGGGTCGATCCCGATGAACCGCAAGGTCATCGCAGCCTCCGATGCTCTGGGTGTGCAGGGATGTCCACCACGGTCAGTCTCCGCAGGCGGGACGTCAAGAGCGCGCGTCCAGCTGCCGTGCGCCCCCTGGAACCCGTGTGAACATCGCTGCACATTGCTGGCAGTCGGGTCGCCGACCCTCCTAGCGTCGAAGTGCAGGAGACCCGGTCCGTCGCGTCAACGGCCGTTCCGGGCATGGCCGACCGCGCGAGGAGCCAACGCAGTGAACCGCATCTCGACGAGCGCGTCCGGCGTCTCCCGATGGCTGGCCTCCGCGCACCCCGTCCCCTCGGCGGCCCGGCAGGAGTGGGCGGTGGGTGGCCTGGCGATGCTGCCGACGGGCCGGGCGTTCGACACGGTCCGGATCGCCGCCGCGATCGTCCACGCGGCGGCCCAGAGCGGCGACGCGGGCGAGGTCGGCGCGTACCTCGCACGCACGCTGGACGGCCCCGTCATCCACGACGCGTACGCCGCGAGCGTCCGGTACTACGCCCTCGTACCCCCGGGCAGCTGCACCCACCACGACACCCCGGACGCACAACTGCTCACCCCCGAAGTGACCTGGCTCGGCGTCCCCGCCCCGCACCGCACCACCCGGCCGGGACCCTACTGGCTCCACCCGCCACGCCACCGCGAAGACCACTGCCTCCCCGCCGGGGTCGACAGCGTCATCCGCCTCGGCCGCAGGCGCGCCGCCGGGCACGCGGTGGCGACGGGGCCCGATCTGACGGCGATCGAGGGGCTGTGCCGGGGCCTGCTCGGCGGCTCTCCGGCGCGGGCCGAGACCCTGTCGCTGAAGGCCGCCACGGACTCGACGCTGCGGGCGCGCGGCTGTCTGATGGTGCTGGTCCCCACGTTGCAGGACACGGAGTTCCGCCTGCCGACGGACGATCCGGCCCGCAGCCGCGTCCTCCTCGGCGTCACGGAGGCACACCGCCAGCTGAACGCGACGAGCGAGTCCGCGGACCTGTCCGAGCAGTACGCACACGCGCAGCGCCTGGCCCGCTGCTGCCTGGACACGGTGCAACTCCTGCGCGTACTCGCGGCGCCCGGCGGTCCGCAGTGATCCGATGGGGGCCGCTGCACTGCCGCTGCCCCGGACAGCAGAGACGCTCATGAGGCGCCGGCTGGGCGTACCCCGGCGTCAGACCGCGCCCAGGTCGATCTCCACGGGAAACGGTGCCGCCACCTTGCAGACGCCCGTGAACACGTCCCCGTCCCGGTAGCGCTTGGTCGCCGGGTCGAGGACGTACGTGTACACGAGGGGCACGCCGGTCGCGGCCTGCTCGATCCGCCAGTAGAAGCCGATGCCCGCCTTGGCGTACTGGTCGACCTTCACGATCCGGTCCGTGGTCTCCGAGCCCGGCGAGACCACCTCCGCGACCAGCAGGACGTGTTCGGGGCGGGTGGGGGTGATGTCGATCGTGTCCGCGCGGTACACGACGACGTCCGGGCGGCGGTTGGTCAGCGGTACGTCCTGAAGGCGTACGTCGAAGTCCGTGTCGGCGTTCCACTCCGGGCCCGCCGCGGCGTCCAGGGCGTTCGCCAGGACCCGGGCCAGCCGGTTGTGCCGCTTGGACGCGCTCGGACTCACGACGATCATCCCGTCCACGATCTCGATACCGGCGCACTGCTCTTCGGACCAGGACTCGTACGCTTCCGCTGTGATCTGCTCATGCATCCATGCCGGAGCCATCATCTCGGCCGTCATGAAGCACCTCCCGAACGTGCGCCGCGGGACCGGTCCCGCTGGAATCAGCGTACGGCCCGGCATCCGGCCGGTGCGGGGAAATCGCCGCGGCCTCCTCCCCGTGGGCACGCCCTCACGTGAAACGGCCCCGGACAGCACGTCGGACAGCAAAAAACCGCCGCCCCGGGGAGAACCCCGGGGCGGCGGTGTATCGCGTGGTGCCCCCGGCAGGATTCGAACCTGCGACACCCGCTTTAGGAGAGCGGTGCTCTATCCCCTGAGCTACGGAGGCGGGCCTGGCCGTCGTGTGATGGGCGGCCCAGGACAGGGTAGCGGATGGTGGTGGGACGAAGGGGCGGGCGGGCCGGTGCGGGGGACGACCGGTCCGCCCGCCCGTCTTTGGGGGCGGGCGCCTCCGCTCCTGCGGGAGGGGCGGGGCGGCTGCCGCCCGCGGGTGGCGGGCCGGGGGCGCTGCCCGAAGTCGGGGGTCGGACAGCGCCCCGCCGGCCCGGCGGGAATGTGGAACGGGGGATGCGGCCCCCGCCCCACAGGCGGTGTCGGCGGCCGGGAAGGCCGCCACGATTGGTTCGGCGGCCGGGTGGCCGCCGTGGGCGGTGCCGGCGGCGGGTGGCCGCCGTGGCGGTGCCCGGCCGGTTGTGACGGGCGCCGCCGTGGTGTTCAGCGGGTGCGGGGCCCGCCATGGCGGTGCCGACGGTCACGACCCCCGCCGGGGCGGACCCCGCCGGGGAAGTCCCCCGGCGGGTGCGCCCCGGCCTCCACGGCCGAGCCACCCCGCCTTCAGGAAGCGCCCCCCCGAGGCCGGCGCCGGGCCCCGCCTTCAGGAAGGGCGCCCCCAGAAGGCCCCGCCATCAGGGAGGCGCCAAACCCCCAGGGGCCCGGCCCACGCGTCCCCGGCCTCTCAGGACGGGCCCTCCCCCTCCAGCCCCGCCAGGATCCTCCGGGGATCGAACGCCGCCCGCTGGCGCGTGATCTTGCCGTCCTCCACGTGGCTCCACGTCGCCACCAGGACCGGGTCGGTGACCCGGGTGTGGTGTTCGAACCAGGTCACCACGTCCGCCCCGTCGCTGAAGACCTTCCGGACCACGATGTCCGTGTTGATCTCCGACACCTTCTCGATCTTCGCCCGGTACTCGTCCGCGCTGTGGGCGATGCCGAACGGGCCGGCGAAGTCCACGTCGTCGGCGAGCACCGAACGCAGGGTGTCGAAGTCCTTGGCCTTCCAGGCGGCGTAGTAGGTGGAGGTCACGGATACGGGGGTGGCAGTCACGCTCGTGTTCCCTTCGCAGGAGTCGGGGGAGTCGGGCGGTACCGGCGCAGGAGGCGGCTCAGCGGTTCAGGGCCGGCTCCTCCGTCCGCTGTGCGGCGGCGGCCGGGGCCGGTGCCGAGGAGGGGCGCGGGCTGCGCAGCAGCACCGCGCTGGCCACCGCCGCGAGCAGCATGAACGACGCCGCGACGGTGAGGCAGAGGTGGATGCCGTCGATGAACGCGAGGCTGAACGCGTGCATCATGCGCGGGGTGTCCGCGCCGAGGTCGACGGCGTGGATCGCGCCGAAGCCGCCGCTGTCGACCGCGCCGACGACCTGCTCGCGGGCCTGCGCCCCGAGGTGGGCGTCGGTGAGGCGGCCGGGCAGGGCGTCGGTGACCTTGGTGGTGAGCAGCGCGCTCATCAGGGCGGGGCCGAGCGCCGCGCCGACCTGGCGGAAGGCGTTGCTGCCGGCCGCGGCCATGCCCGCCAGCTGGTGCGGTACGGCGTTGATCGCGGTCGCGGTCATCGGCGCGAAGACCGCGCCGAAGCCGATGCCGAGGACGATCAGGCGCCAGGCGAGCTGGCCGAACGAGGTGTCGGCGTCGATGGACGTCAGGGAGAGCAGCGAGCCGGTGGCCAGCAGCAGACCCGTGGTGATCAGGATGCGGGCGGAGACCTTGTGCATGATCTGGCCGAAGATCGGCCCGGCCACCATCGCGGTGAAGGTGAACATCAGCATGCGGTAGCCCGCGTCCAGGGTGCCGAGCTGCTGCACCTGGCCGAGGTAGAGGCTGAGGACGAAGATGAAGCCGATCAGGCCGAGGAAGCTGATCATGGCGACGAGGGCGGTGGCGCTGAACGCCGGGGAGCGGAAGAGCTTCAGGTCGAGCATCGGGCTCTCGCTGCGCGCCTCGGTGACGAGGAAGCCGACCAGGGCGACCGCCGCCAGGGCGAAGCCGACCAGTACGCGGGTCTCGCCGAAGGAGGAGCCGCCGCCCTCGATCACCGCGTACACCAGGGCGGTGATGGCGACGGCGGCGCTGATCTGGCCGGGCCAGTCGAGCTTGCGGGAGCCCGCCGCGCGGGAGTCGGCGACGTACCGGGCCGCGGCCACCATCGCGAGGAGCGAGGCGGGTATCGGCGCCAGGTAGATCCAGCGCCAGGAGGCGTGCTGCAGGATCAGGCCGGAGATCATCGGGCCGACGGCGAGCGCGCCCATCAGGGACGCGGTCCACATGCTGATGTACTTGGCGCGCTCGCGCGGGTTGGGCACCGCGTGGCTGATCAGGCCGAGCGTGGCGGGCAGCAGCGCGGCGGCGCCGATGCCCGCGAACGCCTGGCCGGTCCACAGGACGGGGACGCTGTGGGCGCTGAGCGCGATGGCCGCGCCCACGGTGCAGAAGGCGAGTCCGGCCTGGAAGACCTTGCGGCGGCCGTGGACGTCGCCGACGACGCCGGCGGTGAGGATGAGGGCCGCCATCGGCAGGACGAAGGCGTCGGTGACCCAGGACAGGTCGGCGGTCGAGGCGTCTAGGCTGCGCTGGATGGTCGGCAGGCTCACCGAGACCGTGGTGACCGGCAGATAGGCGACGAAGACGCCGACGCAGGCCATGACGATGGTGGCCGCGCGGCTGTCGCGCCCGCCCCTCGTCGTGGTCGTGGCATTCACTGAGTACTCCTTCGTTTCCCTGGAGAAGGGCATGCGTACGGGGACGCCCTTCGGCCGGGAGCTGCCGTCCGTACCGCGGGCGGTGGGGGAGGGGAGGCGGGCCGCGCCGGACGGGCCCCCGCGGTGCGGGTGCCCCTCCGGCGCGGCCGGACGCCTCGCGTGGTGTGGCGTTGCGTCGTGCTGGGGGGAAGCCCCGGGGCCCGGGCGGGCCCGGAGCCTCAGAGTTCGGTGCTGACCTCGGTCAGATGGCAGCGGGTGATCTTGCCGCCGGTGACGGTGAAGTGCATGGCGATCGGGTTCACGCTCGTGTCGCCGTGGGCGAAGCCGGTGACGACCGCGTCCTGGCCGAGGACCAGGAAGTCCCGGTCGGGCACGAAGACCTTGCCGAGCGAGGCGAAGAAGAGGGAGATGTCGGACCGGGTGGAACCGGGCCCCAGCGCACCGGCGTTGGCGGCGCCGGGGGCGAAGAAGTCCACGCGGTCGGCGAACAGGTCGAGCAGGCCCGTGAGGTCTCCGGCCCGCTGCCGGGCGAAGAACGCGGCGACCACCGCACGGGTGGTCGGTGACGTGAACGCGCGCGGCTGGGTGGGCTGTTGGGCCATCGGACGAGTCCTCTCGACGTGAAGCTGCCCGGTCGGCTTTCAGGGCTTTCGGGTACGTCTACTCTGCGCCGCCACCACGTAGAAGTCCAACATCTACATTTTCTGCGAACTATAATCAGTGGTTATGGAACTGCGGCAGTTGGAGTACTTCGTCACCGTGGCCGAGCTGGCGAGCTTCACCCGGGCCGCCGAGGCGCTGCACGTGGCCCAGCCCGGGGTGAGCGCCCAAGTGCGCAAGCTGGAGCGGGAGCTGGGCCAGGACCTGCTCGACCGCTCCAGCCGTACGGTGCGGGTGACCCCGGTCGGCGCCGCCGTGCTGCCGTACGCGCGGGCCGCGCTCGCCGCCGTCTCCGGGATCCGCGAGGCGGTCGACGAGCTCAGCGGTCTCGTACGGGGCCGGGTCACCATCGGGACCGTCATCTCCATGGGCAAGACCATCGACCTGCCGGGGCTGCTCGCCTCCTTCCACGAGGCGCACTCCGGGGTGGAGATCGGGCTGACCGAGGACAGTTCGGAGCACCTGGTGGAGGCGCTGCACTCGGGCCGCATCGATCTGGCCATCCTGGGCCGCACCGGCGCGCTGCCGCCCGGGATCGTCTACTACGACATCGTCGACGAGCCGCTGGTCGCGGCGGTGAGCCAGCACGACGCGCTGGCCGGGCGGCGCAGCGTCGCGCTCGGCGAGCTGGCCGAGCGCGCCCTGATCTGCCTGACCCCGGGGACGGGGCTGCGCAGCGTGGTGGAGGCCGCCTGCACGGCGGCGGGCTTCCGGCCGCACATCGCCTTCGAGGCCGCCGATCCGCACGTCCTGGCCCAGCTCGCCGGGCGCGGCCTCGGGGTGGCGCTGCTGCCGGTCTCGCCCGCCCTCGCCTACCGCGAGCAGCTCCATCTGCTGGACATCGTCGGCCCGCGCCCGCACGGCCGGCTCGCGCTGGCCTGGCGCACGGACGGCCCGACCAGTCCGGCCGGGGCCGCCCTCGTCGCGCACGCGCGCGCGTATCTGCCGGAGGCGCGCTGACCTCCCGGCGCCGGCCGCGCCCCGGCCCGCGCCCCGACTCCGTCAAGTCCGCACGGGGTCTTGCCGGTACTTGCCAAAGTCCCCGAAGCGAAGTTGCCCCTGCCTCGCGCCCCGGAACAGGGTCGTCGCACACCTAGGCACAGGGAGGACGAGCGATGTCGGAGACCACCCAGGCGCAGCCGTTCCAGGACGACGCGGAGCTGCGCGCGAGCAACCGCGCCATCGTCGAGCAGTACATGAACTGCCGCGGCGAGGACCGGCTCAAGCGCCATCTGCTCTTCACCGAGGACGGCGTCGGCGGCCTGTGGACCACCGACACGGGCGAACCGATCGCGATCCGCGGCCGCGACACCCTGGGCGAGCACGCCGTGTGGTCGCTGCAGTGCTTCCCGGACTGGGTCTGGACCAATGTGGAGATCTTCGAGACGCAGGACCCGAACCGGTTCTGGGTGGAGTGCGACGGCGAAGGCAAGATCATTTTCCCGGGTTATCCCGAGGGCCACTACCGCAACCACTTCATCCATTCCTTCGAGTTCGAGAACGGGAAGATCAAGCTGGAGCGGGAGTTCATGAACCCCAACCAGCAGCTGCGCGCCCTGGGGATTCCGGTTCCGGCCGTGAAGCGCGAGGGAATTCCCACCTGACCCGGACCGCTCCCGCCGCCCTCCTTTCCGTACGCCGACTCCAGGAGAGCCCGTTCCATGCATGAGTACACGGTGGTGGACGCCTTCTCGCGCACTCCGCTCGAAGGCAATCCGGTGGCCGTCTTCTTCGACGCGGGCGATCTGCCCGCCGAGGCGATGCAGCGGATCGCCAACGAGATGAACCTCTCGGAGTGCACCTTCGTCCTCCCGGCCGAGCAGGGCGGCGACGCGCGCATCCGGATCTTCACGCCGGTCAACGAGCTGCCGTTCGCCGGGCATCCGATCCTCGGCACGGCGGTCGCCGTCGGACGGCCCCGCAAGGCCGAACGGCTGCTCCTGGAGACGGCGATGGGGACCGTCCCCTTCGAGCTGACCCACGAGGACGACTCCACCTACGTCGAGATGCGCCAGCCCATCCCGGTGTGGGAGCCCTACGAGCACACCGCCGAACTGCTCGCGGCGCTCGGCGTGGACGCGTCCATCACCCCGGTCGAGGCGTACCGCAACGGGCCCCGGCACGTCCTGGTCGGCCTGGAGAGCGTCGAGGCGCTCTCCGCGCTGACCCCGGACCACAACGCGCTGCGCGCCTTCCCGGACATGTCCGCGTACTGCTTCGCGGGCTCCGGCACGCACTGGCGCTCCCGGATGTTCTCCCCGGCGTACGGGGTCGTGGAGGACGCGGCGACCGGCTCCGCGGCGGGCCCGATCGCCATCCACCTGGCGCGCCACCGACTGGCCTCCTACGGACAGGACATAGAGGTCCTCCAGGGGGTCGAGATGGGCCGCCCGTCCCCCATGTACGCGCGCGCCGAGGGCTCGGGCGACCGGGTCGAGGCCGTGCACGTCGGCGGCCACGGCGCCGAGCTGGCCCGCGGCACCATCTACGTATAGAGAGGCTCTCCTGTGAGCGTGCCCGCAGACATCGCGAGCGAAGGCCCGGTCCTCGGCCCCCAGTCGGCGGGTTACGAGGAGGAACTGGCCTCCTACCAGCTGGGGTTCGGCCAGCGCCCCGACGTCGTCGTGGGCGCCACCGGACCGGAGGACGTCCGGGCCGCGGTGCGCCTCGCCGCCGGGCGCGGACTGCCGCTGGCCGTCCAGTCCACCGGCCACGGCCTGCCCGGCGACCGCTCCGGCGGCGTCCTGCTGACCACCGGCCGCATGCGCGGGGTGGAGGTCGACCCGGACCGGGGCACCGCCCGCATCCAGGCCGGCACGCCCTGGGGCGACGTGATCCAGGCCGCCGCCCGGCACGGCCTCGCGCCGCTGTCCGGCAGCACGGTCGGCGTCGGCGCGGTCGGCTACACGCTCGAAGGCGGCATCGGCCTGCTCGCCCGCACCTACGGCTTCGCGGCCGACCTGGTGACGGCGGCGGACGTGGTCACCGCCGACGGACGGCTGCGGCACGTCACCGCCGAGAGCGAGCCGGACCTGTTCTGGGCGCTGCGCGGCGCGGGCGGCAACTTCGGCGTCGTCACCTCGCTGGAGACCCGGCTGGTGCGCCAGCCCCGGATCTACGGCGGCGGGCTCTACTTCGGCGAGGAGCAGGTCCCCGACGCGCTCTCCGGCTGGCTCGACTGGACGGCGGGCCTGGGCGAGGCGATGACCTCCTCGATCGGCCTGGTCCCCTTCCCGGACAAGCCCGCGGTGCCGCCGCAGGTGCGCGGCAAGTACACCGCCCACATCCGGATCGCGCACACCGGCAGCGAGGCCGAGGGCGTGGCCACGGTCGCGCCGCTGTACGGGATCGGCCCGGTCGTCCTGGACACGCTCACCGAGATGCCGTACACCGACTCGGACGCCATCTACCGCGACCCGCCGACGCCGATGGCCTACTACGGCACCAACGTCATGGTGGAGACGGTCGACCACAAGGACGCCGCCCGGCTGCTCGAACTGACCGGCCCGCAGAGCGGGATGAACTGCGTGGTCCAGCTCCAGCACCTCGGCGGCGCCGTCGCCCGCCGCCCCGAGGTGGCCTCGGCGGTCGGCCACCGCGACGCGCGCTACCTGGTGCGGGTGCTCAGCCGGATCGCCCCGGGCGCCGGATCCGCCGCCGCGCTGGCCGCGCGCGCCGACCACGACCGGGTCTTCGACCTCTTCGGGGACCGGGTGCTCGGCGCCGCCCCCAACTTCCTGCTCGGCGGCCCGGTCACGCCCGAGCAGGTGCGGGCCTGCTACGAGGAGCCGGACTTCCGGCGGCTCGCGGCGCTGAAGGCCGCGTACGACCCGGCGAACGTGTTCCGGGCGTACCACAACATCGCCCCGGCGGGCGGCGCCACGGCCGCCGTCTGACCCGCCCGCCGACCCCGCGGCCTCCGCTTCGGGAACCACGCTTCAGGAAAGGAACACCATGCCCAGCATCGGCGTGATCGGCTGCGGAACCGTGGGTGCCTGCCTGGTGGCGGCCCTGGCCGCCCGGGCGGACCGGTTCACCGGCCCCAACGAGCTCGTCCTGGTGGACCGCCCCGAGGGCCGCTGGCGCGGTCGCGCCTACCAGCGCGACACCGACGCGGTCCTCGCCAACGGGCCGATGATCGGCATGTCGCTGTACGCGGGCGACCCCGAGCACGGGGTGCGCTGGGCGCAGGCCAAGGGCCTGGAGGTGCACCCCGACGAGCGCGGTGTGCACCGCTTCCTGTCCCGGCCGGTCTACGGCAGCTATCTGGAGGACGCCGTCGAGGAGGCGCTGGCGACCCTGCGCGCCGCGGGCTGGACCGTCCGCGACATCCCGGAGACGGCCGCCGCCATCGAGCCCGACGGGTCCGGCGTCGTCATCCGCACCGAGAACCACAGCGCCCGCGTCGACCACGTGGGCCTGTGCCTGGGGGGCCGCGCCGACCACGACGCCTACGGGCTGCGCGGCACCCCGCACTACATCGACGACCCGTACCCGCTGCGCGAGGCGCTCGCCGAGGTCCCGGCCGACGCCGAGATCGCGGTGCTCGGCTCCGGGATGATCGCCACCGATGTGCTGATGGCGCTGCGCGCCTTCGGCCACCGGGGCCGGGTCACCCTCGCCTCCCGGTCCGGGCTGCTGCCGTCGGTGCGCCGCAAGGCCGCGCCGGTGCGGCCCAGCGTGCTCACCGCCGAGAAGCTGGCGTCGCTGCCCCGGCCGGTGCGGCTCGCCGACGTGGTGGCGCTCGCCGAGGCCGAAGTGGCGGGCGCGGGCGGCGACTTCACGGCGATCGCCGCCGATCTGCTGGACCCCGAGCCCGCCGAGGAGCGGCTCCGCCGCCAGCTGGCCGACTCGCTCTCCGACGACATCGGCACCCAGCTGATCCAGCGCGCGGTCATCGACATCGGCCAGGACCTGTGGCTGGCGCTCGGCGAGGGCGACAAGCAGGAGGTGCTGAGCGAACTGCACGCCCGGCTGTGGAGCTTCGCCTCGCCCATCCCGCGCACCACCGCCGAGAAGCTGGTGGAGCTGTACGACGCGGGCCGGCTGCGGGTGCGTCCCGGCGTCGACGCCGTCGAGCGGGACGGCGACGGCTTCCGGCTGCGGTACGAGCAGGGCCCCGAGGACCGGGCGGACCTGGTGGTCAACGCGGTCACCTCGGCCTACCGGCCGGAGCCGCCGTCGGCGGGCGGGCTGCTGGGCCTGGCCCGCACCGCCGGATTCCTCACCGACCACGAGCACGGCGGCATCCGGGTCGAGGAGGCCACCGGCAAGGCGCTCGACGACTCCGGGCGGGCCGACGACCGGGTCTTCGTGCTCGGTGAACTCACCCGGGGCGCCTACTACTTCGTGAGCGCGGTGGCCTCCTTCACCCGCCGCGCCGACGAGATCGCCGAGAGTCTGGCGGCGCTCCCGGCGCCGGTCCCCTCCGCCGCGCACTGACACACGGAACCACCGCCTCCCGGGCCGACGGCACACCAGCCGCCGGCCCGGGAGGCGTTGTGCGTCCGGAGCTCTGTACGGGGTCCTGTCCCGGGTCTTGTCCGGGGTCTTGTCCGGGGTCTTGTCCGGGGCCCGGTGGGCGAAAGTTTCAGGTGCCCGATAGTTGCCTCAACCTCCTTTATTCGCGCGCGCTTTGAGGGGTTCGGACGGTGGCGCGGGCCCGCGCGTGCCCGTTCGCGCTCCCGCGGCTGCCCGTTCGCGCCGCGCGGCTCACGTGTCAACGCCGGTGAATTCGCCGGGAGTTCACGTCCGTACCGGTCCGGCGTCGCGCCCCGGGGAACCGGAACCCCGCGCGGTGGGCGCTCCCGGGCAGGTCGGGCGCGGTGCGTGCTTTCGCGGCGGAATGCGGGAACGGGCGTCGGCCGGGACGGCCGGAGCCCGTTGCCGGCGGCGCGCGGCGGAATTCCGCGAACCGGCGGTAATTCCGGGCCCCGGCTCCGGGGCGGGTGACGGGTCCGGCGGCACCCGGTTTTCGCGATGGCAATGGAAAGAAAACTCAAAGGGATCGCAATCCGCTGTCCGTGGCCCGGGAATTGATTTGGGGGAATCGTTCCGTGTGAATTCCCCGGCTCCTGGTGCGGGCGGCCCGGACGAGGGGGCGGGGGACCCGCCACCGGGGCCGGTGCCGTGCCCGCGACCCGGGCGCGGCACCGGCCCCGCGCCCCGAACGGCCCGCTGTGGACGGCCTTGAGACGACCCTGGGCCCCCTGTCCCGGCCCTTATTCGATACCGTTGGCGAGGTGTCCGGAGCGGCATCCTCCGCAGGTGAGCAACTTGACCCGCTCTACGGAGGAACGTAAGTTCGATCAGGGCTAGCGCCCTGTTTCGAGCCTATGGGGGGCGGCGTCATGGTGGAACACAAGGCATTTGCGGATGCCCCGGCACTGGCCGTTCTGGAACTGCTCGCGCTCGATTCACCCCCGGGGCACTTTCAGGAGTTGCTCGACCGCGCGCGGCGCGAAAACATGGCTCAGTCGTCGCTGGCCGAACTCGAAAGAGCGACCGGGCTCGCGCTGAAAATCCAGGCCGCCAGCCACCAGCGCCGCCAGCGGGAGTCGGTCATGGCCGATCTCGTCAACACCGTCCACGACATGACGATTCCCTACGACCCCGACACCCTGCTCAAGGTCATCACGAGCCGCGCCCGGCGGCTGCTCGGGTTCGACATGGCCTACGTCAGCCTGCGCAGGCCCGGCGGCGACTCGTACGTGCACAGTTCGGACGGCGACACCACCTCCCTCAACGTGGGCCTGGTGGTCGAGGAGAGCCGGGGGCTCGGCGGGATGGCCCAGGAGAAGGGCGCCCCCCACTGGACCTCGGACTACCTCAACGACGACCGCATCCCGCACGCGGAGCAGATGGACGCCATGGTGCGCGCCGAGGGACTGCACGCGATCATGGTGGTGCCGATCCGTCAGGGCGGTGAATCCATCGGCGCGTTGTACGGGGCGGACCGCGTGGTGCGGCACTTCACGCCCGACGAGATCAGCTTCATGCGCTATCTGGCGGACTTCGCCGCCGTCGCGCTGGAGAAGGCCCGGCTCCTGGACCGCTCCCGCAAGGAGATCGCGGAGCTCGCCTCCGCCGGAGCCCGGGCGGACGGCGCCATCGCGCGGATGCGCGAGCTCGCCGGAGCCCTGTCGGGCCTGGTCTCCCTGGTGCTCGGCGGCGCCGATCTGTACGAGGTGGCCAAGGCCGCCGCCGATGTGCTGGACGCCGGTCTGGTGGTCGGCGAGGGGCGCGGGCGCACCCTGGCGTGCGTGGGCGAGGTCGAGGGTTTCGACGAGGCCCGCACCGCCCAGGCCGCCCTGGAGACCCATGCGGCGGGCGGCCCGGTGGTGATCGGCGACGGCGTCTGGGCCGCACCGGTCGGCGCCGGGGAGGAGCTCGGCGTGGTGCTGCTCTCCCGGGACCGGCCGCTGGGCGAGGACGAGCTCACCTTCCTGGGCTTCGTCGGGCAGGCGGTGGCGCTGCTGCTGGTGGTCCAGCGCTGCACGGCGGTGGCCGAGGGGCCGCTGCGGGACGAGTTCTTCGACGGGCTGCTCACCGCCACCGTACCGGCCGCGCCCGGGCAACTGGCCCGCCAGGCACATCAGTTGGGCATCGACGCGGACCGGCCGCACGTCGTGGTGGTGGCCCGGCCGGCCGACGGCGAGCACGGCAAGGCCCTGGTGTGGTCCTCCTCGTACGCCCACCGCATGTCCGGCCTCACCAAGGTGCACGAGGGCGACATCGTGCTGCTGCTGCCCGGCACCGACGCCTCGGCCGTGGCGCGCGCGGTCTTCGCGGAGCTCTCCCCGCTGCTGACCGACCCCGTCACCGTCGCCTCGGCGGGCCCCGCGGCCGATCTCGGCTCGGTCGCCCAGGTCCACCAGGAGGCGCTGCGCTGCTTCGACGCCCTCATCGCGCTGGACGGGGCGGGCAGCGCCGCCTCCATCGACGACCTGGGCTTCCTGGGGATGCTGCTCTCCGACGACCACGACGTGGACGGCTTCGTCGCCTCCGTCATCGGGCCGGTGCTCGACCACGACGCCGAGCGCATGACGAGCCTGGTGCCGACCATGGAGGCGTACTTCGCCTCCGGCAACAGCCCCACCCGCGCGGCGGGCGGGCTGCACGTCCACGCCAACACGGTGGCCCGCCGGCTGGAGCGGATCACCGAACTGCTCGGCCCCGGCTGGCAGCAGCCCGAGCGCGCCACCGAGGCGCAGCTCGCGCTGCGCCTGCTGCGCGCCCGGGACGTCCTGCGCCGCCAGCGGGAGGCCGCGCTGGGGGCTCAGGAGACCTTGGGGAAGTAACCCTCCGCCTCCCGGCGCCCGGCCGACAGCACCTCCACCGCGTGCGCCGCGGAGGCCAGCGTCATGTGGCAGTGCCAGCCGCGCATCGAGCGCCCCTCGAAGTCCCGCAGCCCGGCCCGGTCGCCGTGGTCCGCCAGGTCCTGGCCGACCCGGTCGGCCAGCCGGGTCAGGCCCAGCAGGGTGGCGGCGGGCACGGTGGCCATGTTGGTGAGCCACAGCTGGTCCGCGGGACCGCGCTGGTCCTCCCACTCGCCGAGCAGCGCCAGCTGGCCGTCGCGCCCGGCCGGGGCGCCCGGCAGGCCCACCCGCACCTTCACCGCCGCCGAGTGCCGTACGCCCGAGGGCACCGCCGGGTCGAAGCCGCCCAGCCGCTGGCGGCGGCCCCGCACCGAGTCGAGGATGCGCTGCACGGGCAGCGGGCCGGTGCCGAACCGGGCCAGCGCGGGCTCGGCCACGGTGAGCCGGGTCGCGCTGGTCACCCGGGCGAGCACCGGCACCCCGGCCGCGCCGAACCGCCGCAGCAGCGCCTCCGGGTCGCGCACCGGGAGGTCGAGCACCACGGGCAGCCGGGGCGCGCCCGGCAGGGCCGCGAACTCCAGGGCCGCGGTGGCCGCGCACTCCTCCGGGGTCTCCACGTGGTGGCGCGGCAACCTGTCGCCGACGGCTCCGAGCGGGGCGCCCTCCGCCGCGTCCCGCTCGTTGTCCGCCGGTTCGGGCAGCAGCAGCCGCCAGTTCACCGGGGCGCTCGCCTCCTCGGAGGCGCTCCACACACCGAACGCCTGCTGGCCATGGAACATCTGGTTCCGGTAGAGGTCGAGGCTGCGGCCCACCCCCACCGAGTGCCGGCCCGACTTGGGGATCGACATCTGCCGCACCACCCAGCCCTGGGGCGTGATCACCTGGCCCAGCCAGCAGGCCAGCGCCTCGCGCACCGGGCGCCACTCCCAGGTGGAGTTGCAGATGAAGTGGTGCAGCGTCTGCTCCAGGGTCGGGTCGCCCAGGCAGGCCGCCACGTTGCGGATCGAGCGCCGCCCCTTGGCGGTCAGCAGGCCCCGCAGATACTGCTCGCCCTTGTGCCGCTGGTCCCTCCTCGGCAGCGAGGCGAACAGCGAGTTGCTCATGTCCCGGAGCATGAATTCACGCTCGTGTCCGACCGCGGGCGAGACCCATTGCGGTATGGCGGGACGACGATTCCATACAGACCTGATACTGCCAGCGGGAACGCTCACAGAAACCCCCTTCAAGCACTGTGTCGGCGGCTCGTTGGAGCCACCTCTTCGAGAATGGCTCGGATTGGGCCCCCGGCGCGAGGTGCACGGGGCACCCCGTAGCGCCCTCGGGTGGGGGGCTCGCCACTGTCGCCCCTTGGGAACGCGCCTACCTCGGGATCTCTCCGGACAGCAGGGTGCGTTGGGGTCCGTGTCCGCACCATTGAGGCGATTTCGGGGCCGGTATTGGCTGAAACTCGCCCATTGGCTGGTTGGCAACGCCGGAGACGGAACTCCGTCAAGTCGGGCCAAGAATCCGCTCGTATTTCCGGGAGTCCTGCAAAGCCGCTTCGGTTTTCCTCCCGCCGTCCGCGAGAGTCGGCGTCCAGCCGCTTTCCGACCCGCCATGGGGTGAGCGGTGTCACGCCACCTCGGGAGGTATCAGGTGAACAGCGTCCACACATTCCTCCGCTCGTTTCCCGCAGTTCAGCAGCCGGACTGGGAAGGCCACGCGGAACTCGTACGGGTGAGGGAGGAACTCACCGCGCTGCCGCCGCTCGTCGACGGCCGCGACGTGGACGAGCTCCGCGCACGGCTCGCGGACGTCGCCGCCGGGCGCGTCCAGATCATCCAGTCCGGCGACTGCGCCGAGGACTGGGCCGAGAACAGCCACGGCGACGTGGCCCGCAAGGTCGGCCTCCTGGAGATGCTGGCCGGCGTCATGCGGATGACCTCGCACAAGCCCGTCCTGCGCGTCGGCCGCCTGGCCGGCCAGTACGGCAAGCCGCGCTCCAACCCCACCGAGACGGTCGGCGGCGTCGAACTCCCCGTCTACCGCGGCCACATGGTCAACGCGCCCGAGCCCGACCCGGAGCTGCGCACCCCCGACCCCACCCGGATGCTGACCGGCTACCACGCCTCGCGCGGCATCATGGAGCGGCTCGGCTGGCACGGCGAGGGCCGCCGCGCCCCCCACGAGTCGCCGGTGTGGACCAGCCACGAGGCGCTGCTGCTCGACTACGAGCTGCCGATGGTCCGCCGCCAGGACGACGGGCGGCTGGTGCTCACCTCCACCCACTGGCCCTGGATCGGCGAGCGCACCCGCCAGGTCGACGGCGCGCACGTCGCGCTGCTCGCCTCGGTCGCCAACCCGGTGGCCTGCAAGGTCGGTCCGGGGATGACCACCGACGACCTGCTGGCGCTCTGCGAGAAGCTCGACCCCGAGCGCACCCCCGGCCGGCTCACCCTGATCGCCCGGATGGGCGCCGACACCGTCGGCGAGAAGCTCCCCGCCCTGGTGGCGGCGGTCCGCGCGGCCGGTCACCCGGTGATCTGGCTGACCGACCCGATGCACGGCAACACCGTGGGCGGCCCCGACGGGCTGAAGACGCGGCTGGTGAAGACCGTGGTCCGCGAGGTCGTGGAGTTCCACCGCGCGGTGACGGCGGCGGGCGGCACGGCGGGCGGCATCCACCTGGAGACCACCCCGGACGACGTCACCGAGTGCGTCACCGACCACGACCGGCTGCACGAGGTCGGCGACAAGTACACGAGCTTCTGCGACCCGCGCCTCAACCCGCGCCAGGCGGTCTCCGTCGCCTCGGCCTGGCTCGGCTGACCCACCCCCCCACCCGTGTCCGCGGCACCACCGACCCGGCACAGCGAAAGGACGACCATGGCGGGACTGCCCACCATCGACGCGTATCCGATGCCCTCCGAGGGCGACCTGCCCGACAACATCGCGACCTGGACGGTGGATCCCGCCCGCGCGGTGCTGCTCGTTCACGACATGCAGCGCTACTTCCTGCGCCCGCTGCCCGCCGACCAGTCGCCCGGCGGCGACCTGGTCCGCAACACCGTGCTGCTGCGCGACCAGTGCGCGGCGGCCGGGGTGCCGGTGGCGTACACCGCGCAGCCGGGCGGCATGAGCGAGCAGGAGCGCGGGCTGCTGAAGGACTTCTGGGGGCCGGGCATGCGGGTCTCCCCGGAGGACCGCCAGGTGGTCGACGGCCTCGAACCGGGGCCGGACGACTGGGTGTTCACCAAGTGGCGCTACAGCGCCTTCTTCAAGTCGGACCTGCTGGAGCGGATGCGCGCGGCCGGCCGCGACCAGCTGATCGTCTGCGGCGTGTACGCGCACGTCGGCGTGCTGATGTCGGCGGTGGAGGCGTTCACCAACGACATCCAGCCGTTCCTGGTGGCGGACGCGGTGGCGGACTTCTCCGAGCAGTACCACCGCCTCGCCCTCACCTACGCGGCCGAGCGCTGCGCGGTGGTCACCACGGCCAAGTCGGTGCTGGCCGAGCTCGCGCCCCAGGACGGAGAGCGCCGATGAGCGCCGCCGGGGGAGAGCTGCTGGGCCGCGTCCTGGCCGGGGGCCCGGCCGCGTACGCCCTGCTGCACCGGCCCGAGACGCTCGGCCGCGACGCCCTTGAGGTGCTGCTGGGCGAGGTGTCCTCGGTGGACACGCTCGCCGCGGTCCCGGTGCCCGAGGACGCCTCGCCCGGCGCGCGGCACGAGGTGCTGGCGGTCGTGCCGTACCGGCAGATATCCGAGCGCGGCTTCGCCAGCACCGACGACGGCGAGCCGCTGATCGTGATGGCCGTCGCCGAACAGGGCGAACTCCCGCTCGCCGAGGCCCTGGAGCGGCTGCCCGCCGAGCCGGTCACCCTCTCCGGCGGCCACTTCGACGTGGCCGACGAGAGCTACGCGGAGATCGTGCGGAACGTCATCGACCGCGAGATCGGCAACGGCGAGGGCGCCAACTTCGTCATCAAGCGCTCCTTCGTCGCCGACATCACCGACTACACCCCGGCGAGCGCGCTGTCGTTCTTCCGCCGGCTGGTGGAGCGCGAGTCCGGCGCGTACTGGACCTTCCTGGTGCACACCGGCGGGCGCACCTTCGTGGGCGCCAGCCCCGAGCGGCACGTCAGCCTGCACGGCGGCACCGCCGTGATGAACCCCATCAGCGGCACCTACCGCTACCCGGCGGCGGGCCCGGACCTGCCCGGGGTGATGGAGTTCCTGGCCGACCGCAAGGAGGCCGACGAGCTCTACATGGTGGTCGACGAAGAGCTCAAGATGATGGCGCGGATCTGCGACGGCGGCGGGCGCGTGGTCGGCCCCTACCTCAAGGAGATGGGCCGTCTCGCGCACACCGAGTACTTCATCGAGGGCCGCACCACCCACGACGTGCGGGACATCCTGCGCGACACGATGTTCGCCCCGACCGTCACCGGCAGCCCGCTGGAGAGCGCCTGCAAGGTGATCACGCGGTACGAGCCGGAGGGGCGCGGCTACTACAGCGGCGTCATGGCGCTGATCGGCCGCGACGAGCTGGGCGGGCGCACCATGGACTCCGCCATCCTCATCCGCACCACCGACATCAGCGCCGAGGGGCGGGTGAACATCGGGGTCGGCGCGACCCTGGTGCGCCACTCCGACCCGATGAGCGAGGTCGCCGAGACCCGCGCCAAGGCGGCCGGGCTGCTGGCCGCGCTGGAGTCGGGCGGCCCCGGCGCGTCCGGCACGGGCACGCCCGAGCGGTTCGCCGGGCACGAGCGGGTCCGGGAGGCGCTGGAGCGGCGCAACGACCGCATCGCGGGCTTCTGGCTGCGCGAGCCGGACGCGCGCTCCTCGCACCTGCCGGAGCTCGCCGGGCGCCGGGTCCTGATCGTGGACGCGGAGGACACCTTCACCTCCATGATCGGCCATCAACTAGCCTCCATGGGTCTTGAGGTGACGGTCCGCCGGTTCGACGAGACGTACGACTTCGACGGCCACGACCTGGTCGTGATGGGCCCGGGTCCGGGCGACCCCCGGGAGACCGGGCACCCGAAGATCGCGCATCTGCGGGCGGCCGTGGCCCAGCTCCTGGACGAGCGGCGGCCGTTCGTCGCCGTCTGCCTGAGCCACCAGGTGCTCTCCACCCTGCTCGGCCTGCCGCTGGCCCGGCGCGACACCCCCAACCAGGGCGTCCAGAAGGAGATCGACCTCTTCGGCGCGTACGAGCGGGTCGGCTTCTACAACACGTTCGCGGCCCGCAGCGCCGAGGACAAGCTGACCCACCCCGACCTCGGCGTCGTCGAGATCAGCCGGGACGCGGACACCGGCGAGGTGCACGCGCTGCGCGGGACCGGCTTCGCCTCGATGCAGTTCCACGCCGAGTCGGTGCTCACCGAGGACGGTGTGCGGATCGTCGCCGACGCGCTGACGGGCGTGGTGCGTTCGGGCGCCGCGCTGTCCTGACCGACCAGGGAGCAGAGCGAGATGACCACCAGCACGGGGACGGCGGGCCGCGCGCTCACCGCCCGTATCCCCGGCTCGAAGAGCCTCACCAACCGGGCCCTGCTGCTCGCCGCCGCCGCCGACGGCACCAGCGTGCTGCGCGCCCCGCTGGTCAGCGACGACACGCTGGCCTTCCGGGCCGCCCTGGACGACCTGGGGGTGGCGGTGGAGACCGGGCCCGACGGCGCCTGGGCGGTCACCGGCGCGGGCCGGGGCCCGGTCGGCGGGGCCCGCATCTGGTGCGCGGACGCGGGCACGGCGGCCCGCTTCCTGCCGCCGTTCGCGGCGGCCGGAGCGGGCGCGTACGTCTTCGACGGGTCGGACCAACTGCGCGCCCGCCCGCTGCGCGCGCTCGCGGACGCGCTGGAGCGGCTCGGCGTGTCCGTGCGGGCCACCGGTGCGGGCGGGCTGCCGCTGCACCTGAGCGCGGACGGCGTCGACGGCGGCGAGCTGGCCGTCGACGGCGGCCTCAGCAGCCAGTTCCTCAGCGGTCTGCTGATGGCGGCGCCGCTGGCGCGCGGCCCGCTCACGCTGACCGTGCGGGACCTGGTGAGCCGCCCCTACATCGACATGACGCTCGCCCTGATGCGCCGCTTCGGGGCGGACGTCACCGAGGAGTCCCCGGGCGTCTTCGTGGCCGCGCCCGGCGGGTACACCGCCACCGACCTGCCCGTGGAGCCGGATGCCTCGACCGCCTCGTACGTCTTCGCCGCCGCCGCCGTCACCGGCGCCACCCTCACCGTGCCCGGCCTGGGCCGCGACAGCCTCCAGGGCGACCTGGGCTTCGTCGAGGTGCTGCGGACTGCCGGGGCCCGGGTCGAGATCGGCGCGGACGCCACCACGGTCACCGGCACCGGGCGGCTGCGCGGCGGGTTCGAGGTCGACATGGGCCCGATCTCGGACACCTTCATGACGCTCGCCGCGATCGCCCCGCTGGCCGACGGCCCCATCACCGTCCGGGGCATCGGGCACGCCCGGCTCAAGGAGTCGGACCGGATCGCCGCCGTCGCCGAGAACCTCGCCGCGTGCGGGGTGACGGTGGAGACCGGCCCCGACTGGCTCACCGTGCGGCCGGGCCCGGTCCGCCCCGCCACGATCGCCTGCCACCGCGACCACCGCATCGCCATGGCCTTCTCGGTGCTCGGGCTGCGCGCCCCGGGCCTGGTCCTGGACGACCCGGCGTGCGTGGCCAAGACGTTCCCCGGCTTCCACGCCGAACTGGAGAGGCTGTTCCCCACGCAGGGCGGGAGCGGCCGTGCGACCGAAGGAGGAGCACGTTGAGCAGGTTGCGCTGGCTGACGGCGGGGGAGTCGCACGGTCCCGCGCTGGTGGCGACGGTGGAGGGACTCCCCGCCGGCATCCCGGTCACCACGGAGATGGTGGCGGACCAGCTGGCCCGGCGGCGCCTCGGGTACGGGCGCGGCGCGCGCATGAAGTTCGAGCGCGACGAGGTCACCTTCCTGGGCGGCGTCCGGCACGGCCTGTCGATGGGCTCCCCGCTGGCCGTGATGGTCGGCAACACCGAGTGGCCCAAGTGGGAGCGGGTCATGTCGGCCGACCCGGTGGACCCGGACGAGCTGGCGGGGCTGGCCCGCAACGCGCCGCTGACCCGGCCGCGTCCGGGCCACGCCGATCTGGCGGGCATGCAGAAGTACGGCTTCGAGGAGGCCCGGCCGGTCCTGGAGCGCGCCAGCGCCCGCGAGACGGCGGCGCGGGTGGCGCTGGGCGCGGTGGCCCGCTCGTACCTGAAGGAGACGGCCGGGATCGAGGTCGTCTCGCACGTCGTCGAACTGGCCGCCGCCAAGGCCCCGTACGGGGTGTACCCGACCCCGGCGGACGTGCGGCTGCTGGACGCGGACCCGGTGCGCTGCCTGGACGCGGACGCCTCCAAGGCGATGGTCGCGGAGATCGACGAGGCCCAGAAGAGCGGGGACACCCTGGGCGGTGTGGTGGAGGTGCTGGCCTACGGGGTGCCCGTGGGCCTCGGCTCGCACGTCCACTGGGACCGCAGGCTGGACGCGCGGCTCGCCGCCGCCCTGATGGGCATCCAGGCCATCAAGGGCGTGGAGGTCGGCGACGGCTTCGACCTGGCGCGGGTGCCCGGCTCCCGGGCGCACGACGAGATCGTCCCGACGCCCGAGGGCATCCGGCGCGCCTCGGGCCGCGCGGGCGGCACCGAGGGCGGCCTCACCACCGGTGAGCTGCTGCGGGTGCGCGCCGCGATGAAGCCGATCGCGACCGTGCCGAGGGCGCTGGCCACCATCGACATCGCCACGGGCGAGGCGGCCCGCGCCCACCACCAGCGCTCGGACGTGTGCGCGGTGCCGGCGGCCGGGATCGTGGCGGAGGCCATGGTGGCGCTGGTGCTGGCCGACGCGGTGGCGGAGAAGTTCGGCGGCGACAGCGTCCCCGAGACCCGCCGCAACGTGCGGTCGTATCTGGACGGTCTGCGCATCGGCTGAGCCCCGGGCGGGCGGGGCCGTCTATGTTTACGGGGGCCCCGCAACGCACCCAGCCGCCTCCCAGGAGGGCACGCCGTGCCGTACACCCCCGCCGCCGCAGAGGCGCTGCTGACCGCGCCCGGGGCGCCCTTCGCCGTGGAGCGGGGGCCGGACGGGGTGCCCGTGTACGCCCAGGGCCCGCGCACCCTGCGCGAGTTCGCCGAGGTGACCTGGGCGTACGGGGAGCGGCCGTTCCTGGTGGCGGAGAGCGGGACCTACACCTACGGGCGGTTCTTCGCCGCCGCCTGCGCCCTCGCCCGCCATCTCGTCGAGGCGCACGGGCTGCGGCGCGGCGACCGGGCCGTGGTGGCGATGCGCAACCTGCCGGAGTGGCAGATCGCCTTCTGGGCCACCCAGCTCGCCGGGCTGGTCGCGGTGCCGCTGAACGCCTGGTGGACCGAGGCCGAGTTCGCGTACGCCCTCGACGACTGCGCGCCCGGGGTGCTGCTGGTCGACGGGGAGCGGGTGGCGCGGGTCGCCGCCTGGGCGCGGGCCGCGCGGGTGCCGGGCATCGTCTTCCGGGGCGAGGGCGCGCCGCCCGGGGGCTTCGAGGCGTACGAGGAGCTGGGCGAGCCGGACCCGGCCGCCGGGCCGCCCGACGTCGAGGTCGCGCCGCACCACGACGCCACCATCGTCTACACCTCCGGCACCACCGGCCGCCCCAAGGGAGCCGTCGCCACGCACCTGGCGCAGGCCGGGGCGGCGATGAACCCGCGCTTCCACTCGGCCGCCTCCGCGCTGGGCCGGGGCCAGGTGCCGGGCCGGGGTCCCGCGCCCGTCTCCCTGGTCACCTACCCCTTCTTCCACGTCGCGGGCTTCAGCGGCTTCTACTCGGTGATGGGCTCGGGCGGCACGCTCGTGATGATGCGCAAGTGGGACGCGGCCCGCGCCCTGGAGCTCATCCGCGCCCACGGCGTCACCCACTACTCGGGCGTGCCCACCACCGCCCTCCAGCTGCTGGACGCGGCCGAGCGGGCGGGCGACCCGATGGAGTCGCTGCGGATGTTCAACACCGGCGGCTCCGCCGCGCCGCCCGCCCTGGTGGCCAGGCTCACCGCCCGCTGCGGCGAGCGCGTCGAGCCGCGCAACGGGTACGGGCTCACCGAGACCAGCGGGGGAGTGCTGGCCGGGTTCGGCGCGGAGTACCGCGCGTGGCCGCAGAGCGTGGGGCGGCCGACGCCCACCACCGAGGTCCGGGTCGTCGCCGAGGACGGCACGGACGTGCCCGAGGGCGAGGTGGGCGAGCTGTGGCTGCGCGCCCAGGCGAACGTGCGCGGCTACTGGAACGACCCGGCCGCCACCGCGCGCGCCTTCGTGGACGGCTGGCTGCGCACCGGCGACCTCGCCCTCGCGCGCGACGGGCAGATCGCGGTGGTCGACCGGATCAAGGACGTGGTGATCCGGGGCGGCGAGAACGTCTACTGCGTGGAGGTGGAGGGCGTCCTCCAGGGCCATCCCCGGGTCCAGGAGGCGGCGGTGCTGGGGGTGCCGCACCCCGAGCTGGGTGAGGAGGTGGCGGCGGTGGTGCGCTGCCGCGCCCCGCTCACCCCGGCGGAGCTGAGGGAGTACGCGGGCCGGGTGCTGGCCCGCTTCAAGGTCCCGGCCCACATCCGCGTCACCCCCGACCCCCTGCCGCGCAACGCGACGGGGAAGGTCCTGAAGGACGAGCTGCGGGCGGCGGCGGGGGAGTGGACGGGGAGCGCGTGAGGGGGGGCCTCAGCCCCGGACCACCCGCACCCGGTAGTTGCCCAGCTCGTCCACGCCGAGCACGGACACCCGCACCCCGCGCTCCCGGTCGATGAACGCCTCCCCGGCCGCGAACGGCGCGTCGGAGAGCTCGGCCTGCACATTGGGCCGCCGGGTGCAGCCGCCGCTGTCCTTGGCGCTGTCGGCGACGGTGATGGGGCCCCGCCCGGTGTCGACGTCGGTGGTGACCCGGTAGACCAGCACCCCCGGCTTGCACACCGCCTCGTCGTTGCCGGCCCGGGTGCGGACCTCCAGGGCGTACCCGGACTCGTCCGAGAGCGGCACGAACACCAGCTTGCGGCCGTTGCCGGGGGCGGCCAGCGGGGTCAGGACGTACTCGCTGACGCCGCTCGCCGCCGCACAGCCCACCTGCCCGTTGCCGAGCCAGCCCAGCTTCCACTTGTGCCAGCCGAGCATGTCGTTGTTGGCGCCCCAGTCCTCGGACATGATGTCCCAGTGCCCGACCGCGCCCCCGCCCTCGGGCGTGTACAGGTCGGGCAGACCGAAGACGTGCCCGTTCTCGTGCGGCAGTACCCGGTAGCCCGTCTCCTGGTACGAGCCGGAGCCGTCGTCCTGGCGGCTGTAGACGAAGGACGTGTTGGCCAGCGGCACCCCGTCGGCCAGCGGCGCGTCCTCGTTCCCGGAGAACGTCACGGACAGCACGGTGTCCAGCGCGGACGGCCCGGCGTTCGGTGTCATCAGGATGTTGACCAGGTCGTACGCGGCGAAGTTCACCCGGCCGTCGGCCACCGCCGCGATGTCCTTGACCAGCCGCCGGTAGCCGGGCTCGAACGGCGAGCCGCGCTCGATGCCGTACGCGGAGAACGCCTGCGGCATCCGCAGCCACTGCGGGACCGGGATCTCGGGCCGGTAGTCGAGGCGCCCGTAGGACGCGGTGCGGAACCACTCGGCGGTCTGCGGGAAGAACTCGGCGTACCGCTTCAGCGCGGACTCCGTGCCCTGGGCGTCCGGGAAGTCGACCATCAGGGTGAGGGCGCGGACGGTGCCCGTGGAGTGGGCGTAGCCGGGCGGGGTGGGCAGGCCCTCGGACATCTGCACACCGAGCGTGGTGCTGATCCGGCACGGGGCGAGCGCGCTCTCGCCGCCGGTGGCCACCGGCCCGGCCGACGCCTGGAGCGGGGGTGCCAGGGTGGTGCTGCCCGCCGTCATGGAGGCGAGCACCAGACCGGCGAGGGCCGCGCCCGCCAGGGTCCGGCGGCGGCGCGGGTGGCGCCGGCGGCCGGATATCCAACGCCGTGGTCTGCCGGACTCCGCCATGCGCGCACGCTCGCCTTCAGGCCCCGGCAGCAGGCCGGTTCCTGACTGCGCTCGTCTGCTCACCGTCCGTCGGGCGTGTCGCGAGCGCGCGCTGGGTGGGCCGCGCGTGTGGTTTTTCCGATCCCCGGAATGTGTGACTCAGGTCATACGAAACGGGTCGCTCGGCCGGAAATAACCGGGGAGCCTTTCCCCGTTTGCACCTGTGTCCCGCCGAAACGGGGAGAGCTTCCCCGCTTCCGGCCGTGGACATCGATTCGTCGTCACGACAAGGAGCACGCCGTGTCCACCGCCACCCCGAGCACCGCAGCGGAGCCCCGTCGCGCCCCGCGCCCGCGGGCCGACGCCCTGCGCAACCGGGAGCGGATCATCACGGCCGCGCGCGAGATGTTCGTCGAGGAGGGCGCCATGGTGCCGCTCGACGAGATCGCCAAGCGCGCGGGCATCGGCAACGCCACGCTCTACCGGCACTTCAAGGACCGCGCCGAGCTGATCACCAGCGTGGTCCTCGCGGTCATGGAGCGGGTCGCGACGGCCGCGGAGGACGCGACCGCCGAGGAGCCCGACGCCTTCGCCGCGCTGCGGCGGTTCGTCTTCGCGGCGGCCGACGAGCGCATCGGCGCCCTGTGCCCGATGCTCTCCGAGGGCTTCGACAAGAACCTGCCGGAGCTCAACGCCGCCCGTGAGCGACTGGACGAGGCCGTCCGGGACCTCATGGCGCGGGCCCGGCGCAGCGGCCAGCTGCGCGACGACGTCGACGTGGGCGATCTGATGGTCGCCCTCACCCAGCTCACCCGGCCGCTGCCGGGCACCGCGTGCCCGAACATGGACCGGTTCGTCCACCGCCACCTCCAGCTCTTCCTCGACGGGCTCATGGCCCCGGCGCGGTCCGGGCTGCCGGGGACGGCGGCGACCCTGCAGGACCTCAGTCAGCCGTAACCGATCCCGCGGCCGGGCGGCGCGTCCGCTCCGCGCACCAGCAACTCCCGTACTCCGCTTTTCAGTACAACGCGTCCCAAGGTGGCTACACCCATGTCGAAAACAGTCCAGGCTCGGAAGAACGAGCCCCAGGGCCTCGGTCCTGACCCCAGTCGCTGGAAGGCCCTCGCCTTCATCGCGCTCGCCCAGCTGATGGTCGTGCTCGACGCGACGATCGTGAACATCGCCCTGCCCTCCGCCCAGACCGACCTGGGCATCTCCGACGGCAACAAGCAGTGGGTCATCACGGCCTACGCCCTCGCCTTCGGCGGTCTGCTGCTCTTCGGCGGGCGCATAGCCGACCTCTGGGGACGCAAGCGCACCTTCGTCGTGGGTCTGCTCGGCTTCGCCGCGGCCTCCGCGCTCGGCGGCGCGGCCACCGGCCAGACCATGCTGCTCGGCTCCCGCGCCCTCCAGGGCGCCTTCGGCGCGCTGCTCGCGCCCGCCGCGCTCTCCCTGCTCGCGGTGATGTTCACCGACGCCAAGGAGCGCGCCAAGGCGTTCGGCATCTACGGCGCGATCGCCGGTGGCGGCGGCGCCGTCGGTCTGATCCTCGGCGGCTTCCTCACCGAGTACCTGAACTGGCGCTGGACCTTCTTCGTCAACATCCCGTTCGCGATCGTCGCGGCGGCCGGTGCCTACTTCGTGATCCGCGAGCCCTCCGGCACCCGCAACCGCTCGCCGCTGGACGTGCCCGGCGTCATCCTCTCCACCTTCGGCCTGGTCGCCCTGGTCTACGGCTTCACCCGCGCCGAGTCGGCCGGCTGGTCGGACGCCCTGACCGTGTCGATGTTCGTCGCCTCGGCCGTCCTGCTGCTCGCGTTCGTGGCCGTCGAGGCCAAGGTCAAGCACCCGCTGCTGCCGCTGCGCGTGGTCACCAACCGCAACCGGGGCGGGGTCTACCTCTCCCTCGGCCTGGCGATCATCGCGATGTTCGGCCTCTTCCTCTTCCTGACGTACTACCTCCAGGTCGTGAAGGGCTTCTCGCCGGTCAAGACCGGCTTCGCCTTCCTGCCGATGATCGCGGGCATGATCACCGGTTCCACCCAGATCGGCGCCCGGCTGATGACCCGGGTCCCGGCGCGCTGGCTGATGGGCCCCGGCTTCCTGACCGCGGGCGTCGGCATGCTGATCCTGACCCAGCTCCAGATGGACACCTCCTACGCGGGGCTGATCCTGCCCGCGCAGATCCTGCTGGGCCTCGGCATGGGCACCGCGTTCATGCCGGCCATGTCGCTGGCCACCCTCGGGGTCGAGCCGCGCGACGCGGGTGTCGCCTCCGCCATGGTCAACACCTCGCAGCAGGTCGGCGGCGCCATCGGCACGGCCCTGCTGAACACCATCGCGGCCTCCGCCACCACGGCGTACGCCACCTCGCACGCGGCCGGTGCCAAGAGCCTGGAGCTGCTGAAGCTCCAGGCGATGGTGCACGGCTTCACCAGCGCGATCTGGTGGGCGGTCGGCATCCTGGTGCTGGCCTCGGCGATCGCGGTCACCTTCATCAACTCCGGCCGTCCGGACGCCGGGTCGCTGGACGGCTCGGGCGAGGGCGCCGAGGACGAGATCCGGGTGCCGGTGGTCGCCCACTGACACCCGCCGCCCACGTGGGGGACGCGTAGGCGGAGAGCGGGTCACACCAAAGGACGCGGACCTGTCCGGCTCAGCGGAGCCAGGGCAGGTCCGCGCCCGCGTCCTTGGGCTGGAGCCCCTCGGCGAGGGCGCGCATGATCCGGCCGAGCTGCTCGGTCTGCTCGGGGGTGAGCCGGTCGAACATGGCCTGGCGCACGGCGGCGACATGGCCGGGCGCGGTCCGCTCGACCACCCCGAAGCCCTCGTCGGTGAGGGCGGCGAACTGGCCGCGCTTGTCGGAAGGGCAGTCCTCGCGCCGCACCCAGCCGTTCTTCTCCAGCCGGGCGATGGCGTGCGAGAGCCGGGAGCGGGTGATCTTCGCGCCGATGGCGAGCTCGGTCATCCGCAGCCGCCGCCGGGGCGCCTCGGAGAGCTGGACGAGCAGTCCGAAGTAGAGGTGCGGCATCCCGGCGTCGCGCTGGAGCTGGCGGTCGAGATGGTCTTCGAGGAGCGTGGTGGCATGGAGGTAGGCGCGCCAGGTGCGCTGCTCGTCCTCGGTGAGCCAGCGCGGCTCGTCGGCGGGGGTGGTCGTCATGGACTCCACTGTACGACTACTCCTTGAAAGTTGAACTAGATCGGGCTAATGTCGGCGGCGGTAAAACTTTAGACTTCAAGTAGATCTTGGGGTCCAGTAGACAGGGAGTCCGCCATGGCCGCCACCTCCGCAGTCGCCCCGGGCGCCGCCGGATCCGCCGGCGGACGGATGCCCGCGCTCTACCTCTCGCACGGCGCCCCGCCGCTCGCCGACGACCCCGTCTGGCCCGGCGAGCTCGCCGCCTGGTCGGCCGGGCTGCCCCGCCCCCGGGCGGTCCTGATGGTCTCCGCCCACTGGGAGGAGGCCCCCCTCGCCCTGGGGGCGGTCGAGACGGTCCCGCTGGTGTACGACTTCTGGGGCTTCCCCGAGCACTACTACCAGGTCCGCTACGCCGCTCCCGGCGCCCCGGAACTCGCGGACAGTGTACGGAAGTTGCTGCGGCGCGCGGGGACGCCCGTCCAGGGCGTCCCCGACCGCGGCCTGGACCACGGCGCCTACGTTCCCCTGAAGGAGATGTTCCCCGCCGCCGACATCCCCGTGCTCCAGATCTCCCTGCCCACCCTCGACCCCCAGGAGCTCATGGCCATCGGCCGCAGGCTGGCGCCGCTGCGCGACGAGGGCGTGCTGATCGTGGGCAGCGGTTTCTTCACCCACAACCTGGCCGCGCTGCGCCATCCGGGCGGCGGGGTGCCCGGCTGGTCGGCCGAGTTCGACGACTGGGGCGCGCGGGCGCTGGCCGCCGCCGACGTGGACGCGCTGCTCGACTTCGCGCGCAAGGCCCCGGCGGGCCGTCTCGCCCATCCGCGCACCGAGCACTTCGCCCCGCTCTTCGTGACCCTGGGCGCCGCGCGGGACGAGCTGGACGGCGTCCGGAGCGTGATCGACGGCTTCTGGATGGGGCTGGCCAAGCGCTCGGTGCAGTTCGGCTGAGACGGGCGCCCGGGAATTCGGGCAGTTTGGACATCCTGAGCAACCAGAAGGCGGTGCGGGCCGTCTTCAGGGGTGGAGAGGGCGAACGGGGACGGGGCCCTCCCGGGCCGAAGGCAACTGTTTCGGGTGTGACGCCGGTCTCATGTGACAGGTGGGCGCACCCGGGTAATCGAGGTCTCGGCACCGGGTCTGACCTGCACCTCTGTACGTTCCGCGGCATCCGTACGTCACTGGTGGCGGCACAGGGTACTGCATGATCCGGAAAATCGATGGGCGGGGCGGGAATTCTGTCCGGATTCCAGCCGTTGTTTCCATCGAATGCAGGGCACCCGGGAGGGTGTCGCGACCTACACAGCAAGGGAGCACGCATGGCAACCCGCGCCGTCGCCCGTAGGACCGCCACCAGCGGATCCGACTCGGGGAGCAGTGCTCGCGCCGTCAGCGGGGAGATCGCCGACCGCGACCTGGTCGGGATGTACCTCGACGAGATCGCGCGGACGCCGCTGCTCGACGCCGCCAAGGAGGTCGAGCTCTCCCAGACCATCGAGGCCGGTGTGTACGCACGCCAGATCCTCGACGGCGAGGTGGAGAGCAAGGCGGGCGGCGCCTCCGAGGAGGAGCTCGAAGCCCTGGCCGCCGCCGGGGAGCGCGCCAAGGACCTCTTCATCCGTTCCAACCTCCGCCTCGTCGTCGCCGTCGCCCGGCGCTACCCGAGGGCGGGCCTGCCCCTGCTCGACCTGATCCAGGAGGGCAACGCGGGCCTGGTGCGCGCGGTGGAGAAGTTCGACTACGCCAAGGGCTTCAAGTTCTCGACGTACGCGACGTGGTGGATCCGCCAGGCCATCACGCGTTCGATAGCCGACCAGTCCCGCACCATCCGCCTCCCCGTCCACCTGGTGGAGGAGCTGGGCCGCATCCGCCGCGTCCAGCGCGAGTTCAACAGGGAGAACGGCAGGGAGCCGGAGGCGGCCGAGGTGGCGGCGGAGCTGGGCTCCACCCCGGAGCGGGTCACCGACGTCCTGGACTGGGCCCGCGACCCGGTCTCGCTCAACATGGCGGTCGACGACCAGGGCGAGACCCAGTTCGGCGACCTGCTGGAGGACACGTCGGCGATCTCCCCCGAGCAGTCGGTGCTCACGCTGCTGCGCAGCGAGGAGCTCGACGACCTGATCGGCAAGCTGGACCAGCGCACCGCCTCGATCATCAAGATGCGGTACGGGATCGACGACGGCCGCGAGCGCACGCTGACCGAGGTCGGCAAGGAGCACGGTCTGACCCGCGAGCGGATCCGCCAGATCGAGAAGCACGCGCTGCTCGAACTGAAGAAGATGGCCCGCGACACGGGCTTCGACGCGGCGGCCTGACCGGCGGCGCGCGGGCCGGCCGCTCCCCTCGCCCCGGCCCGCAGCCCGCCCCCCAGAACGAGCCCCGGCACCTCCCCCCCCTGGTGCCGGAGGCTCCCGCCCCCGGCGCCTCTCCCCCCCTGGCGCCGGGGGCCCCGCCTCACTCCGGCTCGGGGCCCGCCGCCCGGGACAGCCGCGCCCCCAGGTCCGCCAGATACGCGACGAGGGCGTCCGGCCCCTCCACCGAGAACTCGCAGTCCACCAGCGCCAGCCGGACCGCCACCCACTCCAGCGAGTCGGTGACCGGGGCCCGCAGCCGGCAGCGGCCCGGCGAGAGCGCCACCGGCGCCCCCATCGAGCCGGACAGCCGCGCCGCCACGAAGTCGGCGGGCGCCTCGAAGGTGACGTCCAGGTCCAGCGTCGGCTGCATCCGTGACAGCGACCGGCTCACGAACTCCGCGGCGTCCCCGGTCGGCAGCTCCCGGGGCGTGAACCGGGCCCCGGTCGGCAGCGGCGACGCCACCCGGTCGACCCGGAACGTACGCCAGTCCTCGCGCTCCACGTCGTACGCCACGAGGTACCAGCGCCGCCCCGTCGACACCAGCCGGTAGGGCTCGACCTGGCGGCGGGACTCGCTGCCGTCGCCCTTGCGGTAGGCGAACCGCAGCCGCTCGGTGCCGGTGACGGCCGAGGCCATCACGGTGAGCGTGTGCGGATCGACGCTCGCCCCGTCGCCCCGCCAGGCGGTCAGCGGCGTCGTCGCGGCCTGCAGCGTGGCGACCCGGTGCCGCAGCCGGGACGGCAGCACCTGCTCCAGCTTGGCGAGCGCCCGTACGGACGCCTCCTCCACCCCGTCCACCGCGTGCCCGGCGCCCGCCCGCAGCCCCACCGCGATGGCCACCGCCTCCTCGTCGTCCAGGACCAGCGGCGGCATCGCCTTCCCGGCCACCAGCCGGTAGCCGCCGTCCGCGCCCAGCGTCGCCTGGACCGGATAGCCGAGCTCCCGCAGCCGGTCCACGTCCCGGCGGACCGTGCGGCGCGAGACCCCGAGCCGGTCGGCGAGCTCCCCGCCGGGCCACTCGCGGGGCGTCTGGAGCAGGGACAGCAGCTGGAGCAGTCGTGCGGGGGTGTCCGTCATGGCTCCAGGATCCCGGAAAATTAGGACGCGATCTGACCTAGATCCGGTCTAACTTACTCCTCATGACCTCCACCACGACCAGTCCCCCCGAAGACACCGCCGCGAGCGCCGCGGCGACCGCCGTGACCGACCGCCGCCGGTGGTTCGCCCTGGCCATCGTGATGACCGCGGCCTTCATGGACCTGGTCGACGTCACGATCGTCAACGTCGCCATCCCCTCGATCCAGAAGGACACCGGCGCGACCTTCGCCTCGATCCAGTGGATCACCGCGGGGTACGCCCTGGCGTTCGCCGCCGGTCTCATCACCGGCGGCCGTCTCGGCGACATCCACGGCCGCAAGCGGCTGTTCCTCATAGGCATGACCGGCTTCACCATCGCCTCCGCGCTCTGCGGCTTCGCCGCCAACCCGGAGATGCTGGTGGCCTCCCGCATCCTCCAGGGCGCCATGGCCTCCCTGATGGTGCCGCAGGTGCTCTCGATCATCCACGCGACCTTCCCGGCGGAGGAGCGCGGCAAGGTCTTCGGCATGTTCGGCGCGGTCATCGGCCTGGGCGCGGTCTCCGGCCCGATCCTGGGCGCGCTGCTCACCGAGTGGAACCTGTTCGGCCTGGAGTGGCGCCCGATCTTCCTGATCAACCTGCCGGTCGGCATCGCGGGTCTGCTCCTGGGCGCCCGGTTCATCTCCGAGTCCAAGGCGCCCAAGGCGCTCAAGCTCGACCTCGTCGGCGTCGCCCTGGTCACCCTCGGCCTGCTGATGCTGCTCTACCCGCTGACCCGCGGCCGTGAGCTGGGCTGGCCGCTGTGGGGCCACCTCTCGATGGCCGGCAGCGTGCTCGTCTTCGGCGGCCTCGTGGTCTACGAGCGGTACAAGGCGGGCAAGGACGGCTCGCCGCTGGTGGAGCTGTCGCTGTTCCGGGTCAAGAGCTTCGCGGCCGGCATCGCGGTGCAGCTGACCTTCGGTCTCGCGATGGGCATCTTCTTCCTGGTCTGGACGCTGTACATGCAGATCGGCCTGGGCTGGAGCGCGCTGCGCGCCGGTCTGACGGGCATCCCGTTCTCCATCGCCATGTCGGCCGCGGCGGGCATGTCGGTGCAGTCGCTGGTCCCGAAGTTCGGTCGCAAGGTGCTCCAGGCGGGCGCCCTGATCACCGCCCTCGGCTTCCTGACCTACATCTGGGAGGCCCACCACTTCGGTACGGACATCAAGCCCTGGCAGATGGCGCTGCCGCTGGTGGTCCTCGGCATCGGCATGGGCCTGGTCGTCGCGCCGCTCACCGACGCGGTCCTCTCCGAGGTCCCGCAGGAGCACGCGGGTTCGGCCTCCGGCCTGATCAACACGGTGCAGCAGATGGGCAACGCGCTGGGTCTGGGCCTGGTGTCGGTGGTCTTCTTCGGCGCGATCGACGACAACCTGCGGCTCGCCGAGATCGGCCCGGCCTTCTCGCACGCCTTCCAGCGCTCGCTGTGGGTCGTCACCGGCGTCTGCGCGGTGATCTTCATCGGGATGTTCCTGCTCCCGGCCAAGCCCAAGCAGCACCTGGAGGGCGGCGCGGCCGACGCGGCGCCCGAGACGGCCAAGGAGCCCGCGCTCACCCCGTGACGGAGGCCGTACGACGACGGCCGCACGACGACGGGCCCGGCCGGAGGACCATTCCTCCGGCCGGGCCCGTCGCCCTTGGTCAGACCGCGGCCCGCGCGGCCTCGTGCTCGGCCCGCTCCCGCTCGGCTCGCTCCATCCGGGCCCGGCCCTTCTTGCCGGTGCGGATGGTGTGGAACATCAGCGCGCCCAGGACCACGAACGGCAGCGCGTTGGAGACGCCGACCATGGTGTCGGTGTCGAGTACGTAGACCAGCGCCGCCTTCACGCCCGCCTCGGCCAGGAAGGCCGCGCCCCAGACCACCGTCAGCCGCCGCTGGGCGGCCCGGAAGCCCGGGTACAGATCCCAGTTGGCGTTCCACTTGGCCACGCCCTCGGCGGTGCCGTCGGTGGCGAACTTCCGGCCGAAGTAGAAGATCAGCGGCCGCTTCAGCGTCAGGCTGACGAGGAACGCCAGGCCGAGCAGACCGGTCAGCGCCGAGTCCTTCAGGAACAGCAGCTTGGCGCTGTTGTAGGCGAGCGCGCTCACCGCGCTCAGCAGCAGCGTGATCAGGATCATCACGCCGAACTCGTCGAGCCGCCGGTGCAGCCCGTAGTAGAGCCCCATTTCGGCCAGGGGCCACGCCGAGATCAGCAGCAGCGCGGGCACCTCGCCCATGCCGTGGTCCGTGAGCACCCCATAGGTGATCCAGGGCAGCACGACGCTGAACAGAATCGTCGGCCCCCATGTGAGCAGCACTGTCTTGCCATGACCGGCACTGGACATGCCGAACTCCCTTTCCCCCGCCGACCGGTACCGGTCGGATCGGCGGAATCATAAGGAGCGAAGGGGGTGTGGCGGAAACCTGTCGCTGAAATAAGGCTGATGGAGCGTCAGGAAACCTGGGTCCGGCGGGCCATGGCGGCCCGCGCGGCCGGCTCCGCCGCGTACACCTCGCACATGTGGGTGCCGTCCGGCGTCGCCGTGTGCTCGACCTCCCACAGGCTCAGCTCGCTCCCGTCGAGCAGCAGGAACGCGTGCTCGTAGAGGATGCAGCCGCCGTCCCGGCCGCCCGCCCGGCCCGGGTCGCCCAGCGCCCGGCTGATGCGGTGGGCGAACGCGCCCCGCAGCGACCGGGCCACGCGCTCGCCGGGCCGGTCCGGGTTCTCGGCGCGGCGCAGCAGCCGCCGCGCGTGGTCGGCCGAGCGGTCCGGCTCGTACGCCCGCGTCACCCCGGGCGGCGCCACCGGGGCCGGCCCGCCGAGGAACTCCACGGTCGCGCAGCCGGGTTCCACGTCGTCCTCGGCGAAGCCGGGGGAGAGGTCGGGCCGCAGCCGCCCGCGCAGCCGGGCGGCGGCCAGCCGGGCGCTCTCCTCGTCCGCGTACACCTCGTTGCCCCGGTCGTAGACCAGCTCCCAGAGCGTGACCGTGGTGCCGTCCAGGAGGAGATAGGTGTGGCGGTGGGTCTCGCGGCTGAGCCGGGGGCGGCCCGGGCCGCCGGAGGCGTGCAGCGACGAATGCAGTGAAGTGGTGTGCGCGAGGGCCGAGTCGAGGCTCTCGACCAGCTCGTCCGGCAGGTCGAACGAGTTCAGCGCACGGCCGAGCAGGCCGGTCAGGTGGTCCTCGGCCGTCTCGTACTCGCACTCCTTGGGCACCAAGACGTCTCCCCGCCGTAGCTGTTCGTCACGTAGAGGGTGCTCAACGTAGCCCCTGGGGGCGCTTCGCGCAGGGGGCATGGCCGAAACATTCTCATCGGCTTGGAACGGCAGGGGAGCCGGCCCGGGGCGGTGCGCCGGGCCGGACCCTGGTCGGGCGACTATACGGCGCTACCCGCCTGCCAGGCGGACCATGCCATGTTCCAGCCGTTCAGGCCGTTGTCGGGGGCGATCGTCTTGTCCGGGGAGCCCTTCACGGTCACCACGTCGCCGATCAGCGAGTGGTCGAAGAACCACTTGGCAGGGGTGTCCCCCTGCGCGCCCTGGACGTCCCGCAGGCCGACACAGCCGTGGCTGGTTCCCGCATTGCCGAACGGGTTGCCCTTGTACCAGTAGTTGCCGTGGATGAAGGTCCCCGAGGTGGACAGGCGCATGGCGTGCGGTACGTCCTTGATGTCGTACTCGCCACCGAAATTGACGGTCGCCCCGTTCATCCGCGTCTCGGTGAACTTCTCCGAGATCACCATCTGCCCGTTGTACGTGGTGTGTTCGGCGCTGCCGGTGGAGACCGGGATCGTCTTCACCGTCTTTCCGTCCTGCTGCACCGTCATCATCTGCGTCTTGGCGTCGACGGTGGAGACCTGGTTGCGGCCGACGGTGAAGGTGACCGTCTTGGACTGCACGCCGTAGACGCCCTTGGCGCCCTGCACCCCGTCCAGCGCGATCTTCATCGTGACCTTGGAGCCGGCCTTCCAGTAGTCCTGCGGCCGGAAGTCCAGGCGCTGGCCGTCGAACCAGTGGCCGACCACCTGCTGGCCGCTGCTGGAGGTGACCGTGATGTGCGACTGGACCGCCTTCTTGTCGGTGATCGGCTTGTCGAAGCTGAACGAGACCGGCATGCCCACACCGACCGTCGAGCCGCCGTCCGGCGTGTAGGTGCCGATGAAGCTGTTCTTCGAATAGACCGTGGTGAAGGACGAGTTCTCGGTCGCGGAGCGCCCCTTGTCGTCCTGGCCGGTCGCCATGATCTTGTACTGGGTGCCGCGCTCCAGCTTCTGCGCGGGCTTCCAGGACAGCCCGTCGGCGGCCAGCGCCCCGGTCACCGCCTTGCCGGACTGGGCCTCGGTCATCGCGACCCGGGTGAGCCTGCCGCCCTGCGCGGTGACGGCCGTGCTGTTGATGCTGGCGTTGGACGAGCCGTCCTTCGCCGAGATGGTGATCTTCAGCGTGGAGGCGTCCTTGGCGGCGGCGGCGTCCGAACTCCCCTTGCCGTCGTTCTTGTCGCTGCCCGAGGCGCTGCCGCCGCAGGCGGTCAGGGTCAGGGCGCCGAGCAGCAGCGCGGACGCGGCGGCGAGCGCCCGCCGCCGGTTGCGCAGGTGCTGCGGGGTGCGGGGCTGCGGCTGCGCGGCGGTGGCGGGCGAAGTCACGGGCTGCTCCATCTGTGCGTACGTCGTTCCAGTACGTGCACAGAGCGCCGGGACGGCCGTGACGGTTGCGGGACGCGGGAGTGACTCACGCCACACCGCCGCCCGGGGCGGCCCTCAACTCCCGTACAGGTCCCGGTAGGACGGAAACGTCCCACCGGCCCCCGCCACCCCCTCCGCCGCGAGCACCGCCTTGGTGATCGCGCGCGCCACGACCTCGGCGCCCGCCGTGAGCACCGCGTTCAGCGCCAGCCCCGGCAGCGGCTCCCGCTCGCCGGTCGCCAGGGCGAAGACCGTGTCGCCGTCGTGCATCAGATGGACCGGCCGCAGGGCGCGGGCCAGACCGTCGTGCGAGGTGCCCGCGAGCTTCTGCGCCTGCGCCCGGGTGAGCGCGGCATCGGTGGCGACCACCGCCAGCGTGGTGTTCAGGGGCGGCGGGCCGGAGGCCGCGAGGGCCGCCGCCAGCCGCTCCGCGGCGGCCTCGTGCACGGCCCGCGCGGGGTACGCGCACCGGCCCGTCAGCCCGTACAGCGCGCCCGTGTCCGGGTCGAACGCCGAGCCCACCGCGTTGACCGCCACCAGCGCGCCCACCGTCACGCCCGAGGGCAGCACCGTGCTCGCCGTGCCGACCCCGCCCTTCAGCCCGCCCACCACCGCGCCCGTCCCGGCGCCGACGCCGCCCTCGGCCACCTCGGTCCCGGCCGCCTCGGCGGCGGCGCGGCCGGTCGCCGCGTCCGGCCGGGCCCGCCAGTCGCCGCCGCGGCCCAGGTCGAAGAGGCAGGCCGCGGGGACCACCGGGACGACCTGGTGCGGTTCGGGCCCCACCGGCACGCCCCGCCCGCGCTCCTCCAGCCAGGCCATCACCCCGCCCGCCGCGTCCAGGCCGAACGCGCTGCCGCCGGTCAGCACCACGGCGTGCACGCGCTCGACGAGGTTGCGCGGGTCCAGCGCGTCCGTCTCCCGGGTGCCGGGGCCGCCGCCGCGCACGTCCACGGCGGCCACCGCGCCCGCGGGCGGGGCGAGGACGACGGTCGTCCCGCTCAGGGCGCCGGGGCCGGGCACCGAGGCGTGCCCGACCAGCAGTCCGGCCACATCGGTCAGGGAGTCGCGCGCCGCGGCCGTTCGCGTGGTGTCAGTCATGACCCTCGACCGTACGCCTGCTCAGCGTCACCCCGAGGGCCACCGTGGCGGCGGCGGCCACACCGGCGAGGAGCACCGCCCGCTCCCCGGCGAAGGTGCACGCCAGGATCGCCAGCGCCGCCGCCGGAAGCGTCAGCTGCTGGACCGGGGTCCGCTTGAAGTGCCGGGCGTGCAGCGCCCACACCGTCAGCAGGAACAGCGCCGCGGGCACGGTGACCGAGGCCGAGGCCGCCGCCGTGGAGATGTGCGCCTTGCCGACCGCCTGCTCCACCGCGACCTCCATCCCGGCCCCGATCGCGGCGGCCGACCCGAGGACGACGAAGTGGCCGTACCCCCAGACGAACGCCCGCCGGTTGGAGCTCAGATGCCCGGCGATGGGCACCGCGAAGTAGATCCACCAGGCGGCGAAGACGATCAGCAGCCCGCCCCCGGCCAGCGGCAGCAGCTCGCCCAGCGCCTCGTGCTCGTCCAGCGCCTGCTGTACGGCGACGGTGGCGGCGGCCACCGTCTCGCCGAGCACGATCAGGGTGAACAGCCCGTACCGCTCGGCGATGTGGTGCGGGTGCCAGGTGGTCTGGGACCCCCGCTCGGCGACCACCGGTACGCACAGCTCGGCGACGGCCAGCACCACGAACGCCCAGGGCCGCACCGGGTCCGGGACGAACAGCAGCCCGATCCAGCCGAGCTGACACACCACCAGCCCGGCCGCGTACAGCCGCGCCATCCGGCACTCGGCGGCGTCCGTCGCGTTGTGCGCGGCGCGCAGCCACTGGCTGGTCAGGGCGAGGCGCATCACGACGTAGCCGACGATGCACACGCCGAAGTCGCTCCGGTCGAAGGCCCGGGGCACCCCGGCGGCCAGGATCAGCACCCCGGCGATCTGCACCAGGGTGACCAGGCGGTAGAGCACGTCGTCGCTGTCGTAGGCGGAGGCGAACCAGGTGAAGTTCATCCACGCCCACCAGATGGCGAAGAACACCGCCAGATAGCCGGCCAGCCCGTGCCCGAGGTGGCCCTCGGCCAGCGAGTGGACCAGCCGGGCACCGGCCTGGGCGACGGCGACGACGAAACAGAGGTCGAAGAACAGTTCCAGCGGCGTCGCGGCGCGGTGTTCCTCGTGGCGGCTGCGTGCGGTCATGCGGGGCATGGGCCCTAGGAGAACAGACCCGGACCGCCACGGAGGCGGTTCGAACCGCGTGTCCCCACGGCGGGGGGACGGTCCGGAGCGGCAGGCGGGTCCGGTCGGGCGTGTCGGGCGTGTCGGGCCGGTTGGGCCGGTCGGGCTGGTCGGGCCTGTTGGGCCGGGCGGACCCGGCGTGCGCGTCGGCCGCAGGCGTCCGGGCGGACCGGCCGCGCCCGTCGGCCCTGTCTGTCTCGTCGGCCCCTGCGTGCCCGTCGGTCCCGTTGGACCGGTTGGGTCCGTTGGGTTCGTTGGACCCGTTGGACCCGTCGGCCGGGCGGACCGGCCGCGCGGCCATGCCCGGCCGCGCCCGGGCGCCGTCGGCCGCGTGCCGTCCGGGTCCTCGGACCGTGGCGTGCGGCCCTGTCCAAGGGCATCCCGCGCCGGGACCTACGGCCGCCCGGCCGATGGCCTTCGTCTCTCGTTCCGGGTCCGCCCGAGGCAGACGCTGGATGTGTCAGGACTCGTCTCACCCCCCTGGGATCCACCATGAGTTCCGTCCTTCAAGACCGGCCGACGACGGCGGGCGCGCCCCCGGACCCGTCCTCGTACCGCGAGCGCCCGGACCAGTACCGGCCCGGCCGGACGATCACCCACTGGGAACCGGAGGACGAGCTCTTCTGGCGGTCGGTGGGCCGCAAGGTCGCCCGCCGCAACCTGTGGATCGCCGTCCCGGCCCTGCTCGTCGCGTTCGTCGTCTGGCAGGTGTGGTCGGTCACCGCCACCAACCTCACGGACGTCGGCTTCGGCTTCAGCACCTCGCAGCTCTTCTGGCTGACCGCGATCCCGGGCCTGACCGGCGGCTCCTCCCGGATCCTCTACACCTTCCTCGGCCCGATGATCGGCCAGCGCCGCTTCACCGCCCTCTCCACCATCGTCCTGATCGTCCCCCTCGTCTGGCTGGGCGTGGCCATCCAGGACCCGACGACCCCCTACGCCGTCATGGTCTGCATCGCCGCGCTCTGCGGCATCGGCGGCGCCAACTTCGCCTCCTCCCTCGCCAACATCGGCTTCTTCTTCCCGAAGAAGGAGAAGGGCAACGCGACGGGCGTCAACGGCGGCCTCGGCAACCTGGGCGTCTCGGTGGTCCAGCTGGTCACCCCCCTGGTGATCACGTCCTCGGTGATCGCGGTCGGCTCGGCCCAGCACAAGGCCGACGGCACGCCCGTGTACCTCCAGAACGCGGCCTTCCTGTGGGTGCCGGTCGTGGTCGTCCTCGCGCTGGTCGCCTGGTTCGGCCAGAACGACCTGAAGGTGGCCGCCACTCCGTTCAGCCGCCAGAAGATCATCTTCCGGCGCAAGCACAACTGGCTGATGACCTGGCTCTACGTCGGCACCTTCGGCTCGTTCATCGGCTTCGCCGCCGCGCTTCCGCTGCTGATCAAGACGACGTTCCCCGGCTACTCCGTGGCGACCTACGCCTGGATGGGCCCGGCCCTGGGCGCGCTGGCCCGCTGGGCGGGCGGCTGGATCGCGGACCGGCTGGGCGGCGCGCGCGTCACGATCATCTCGTTCGTGGGCATGGCGCTCTCGATCATCGGCGTCATCTCCTTCCTCCCCGCCGGCTCCTCCACCGGCGACTTCTACGGCTTCTTCGGCTGCTTCCTGGCCGCCTTCCTCTTCTCCGGGATCGGCAACGGCTCCACGTTCCGCCAGATCCCGGTGATCTTCCGCAACCAGCACCTCAAGGGCCTGGAGCCGGGCACCGCCGAGTACGCCCGGGCGCTGCGGCAGTCCGAGGTCGAGGCGGGCGCGGTCACCGGCTTCACCTCGGCGATCGCCGCCTACGGCTTCTTCTTCATCCCCGCCATGTTCGCCAACTTCTCGGTGACCGGCGCGATGTGGGGCTTCGTGGCCTTCTACGCCAGCTGCGTGGTGGTGGCCTGGTACTACTACGCCCGCAAGTCGGCCGAAGCCCCCTCCTGAGCCGGGCGGCCGGGCCCCGGCGGCCCCCCTCTCCCGCTCCCCCTCCAACTCCCCCCGCACTTCCTGAACTTCCCAACGGACGACGACTGCGAAAGGTGCCCGCCATGACGGTGGCCGCGGACCAGACGACGGTGAACGGCGAAGCCTGGCACGGCTTCCGGGACGGGCCCTGGCGCGAGGCCATCGACGTCCGCGACTTCGTCCAGCGCAACTACACCCCGTACGAGGGCGACGCCGGTTTCCTCGCCGGTCCCACCGCCCGCACCACCGCCGTCTGGGACCGGCTCCGGGCGATGTTCCCGGTCGAGAACGCCCGCGGCATCCACGACGTCGACCCGCACACCCCCTCCCGCATCGACGCCTTCGCCCCCGGCTACATCGACCCCGACCTCGACCTGATCGTGGGCCTGCAGACCGACGCCCCGCTGAAGCGCGCGATCATGCCCAACGGCGGCTGGCGCATGGTCGAGAACGCCCTGAACGCGTACGGACACGAGGCCGACCCCGACGTCCGGGACGTCTACACCCAGCTGCGCAAGACCCACAACGACGGCGTGTTCGACGCCTACACCCCCGAGATCCGCGCCTGCCGCTCCTCCGGCATCATCACCGGCCTCCCCGACGCCTACGGCCGGGGCCGCATCATCGGCGACTACCGCCGCGTCGCCCTCTACGGCATCGACCGCCTCATCCAGGACAAGCGGGCCGGGCTGGCCGAGCTGGCCGCCGAGTGGCCCACCGAGCACGTCATCCGCGACCGCGAGGAGACCGCCGAGCAGATCAGGGCCCTGACCGAGCTCAAGGCCATGGCCCTGTCGTACGGGTACGACATCTCGGGCCCCGCCACCACCGGCCGCGAGGCCGTCCAGTGGCTCTACTTCGGCTATCTCGCCGCCGTGAAGGAGCAGAACGGCGCGGCCATGTCGCTGGGCCGCATCGACAGCTTCCTCGACATCTACCTCCAGCGCGATCTGGACGCCGGGACCCTCACCGAGTCCGAGGCCCAGGAGTTCATCGACGACTTCGTCATCAAGCTCCGCATCGTCCGCTTCCTGCGCACCCCCGAGTACAACGAGCTCTACTCCGGCGACCCCACCTGGGTCACCTGGTCCATGGCGGGCCTCGGCGAGGACGGCCGCCCGCTGGTCACCCGCACGACCTTCCGCGCCCTGCGCACCCTCTACAACCTCGGCCCGGCCCCCGAACCCAACCTCACCGTCTTCTGGTCGAGCCGGCTGCCCGCGGCCTTCAAGGAGTACGCGGCCCGGGTCGCCATCGACACCAGCGCCCTCCAGTTCGAGTCCGACGAGCTGATGCGCCCCAAGTACGGCGACGACACCGCCATCGCGTGCTGCGTCTCCGCCATGGCGGTCGGCAAGCAGATGCAGTTCTTCGGCGCCCGCGTCAACGTCGCCAAGGCCCTGCTGTACGCGATCAACGGCGGCCGGGACGAGAAGTCCGGCGCCCTGGTCGCCGAGGGCTTCGAGCCGATCACCGACGAGTACCTGGAGTACGAGACGGTCGCCGCCCAGTACGACCGGATGCTCGACTGGCTCGCCCGGACCTACGTCCACGCCCTCAACGTCATCCACTACATGCACGACAAGTACGCCTACGAGCGCATCGAGATGGCCCTGCACGACCGCCGTGTCCTGCGCACCATGGCCTGCGGCATCGCCGGGCTCTCGGTCGCCGTCGACTCCCTCTCCGCCATCAAGCACGCCCGCGTGCGGGTGATCCGCGACGACACCGGGCTGGCCGTGGACTACGCCGTCGAGGGGGAGTACCCCGCGTACGGCAACAACGACGACCGCGCCGACGACCTCGCCCGCCGGCTCGTCCACGACTTCATGGCCAAGGTGCGCCGCCACCCCACCTACCGCGACGCGGTGCACACCCAGTCCGTGCTCACGATCACCTCCAACGTCGTCTACGGCAAGAAGACCGGCAACACCCCCGACGGCCGCCGCGCGGGCGCCCCGTTCGCCCCGGGCGCCAACCCGATGAACGGCCGCGACGAGCACGGCTACATCGCCTCCGCCCTCTCCGTCGCCAAGCTCCCCTACGACGACGCCGAGGACGGCATCTCGCTGACCAACACGATCACCCCGGACGCCCTGGGCCGCACCCCCGAGGAGCGCACCGCCAACCTCGGCGGCGTCCTCGACGGCTTCATGGCGAGCGGCGGCTTCCACATGAACGTCAACGTCCTGGACCGGGCGACCCTGGAGGACGCCATGGCCCATCCGGAGAACCACCCGCAGCTGACCATCCGCGTCTCCGGATACGCCGTCAACTTCGTACGGCTGACGCGCGAGCAGCAGCTCGACGTCATCAACCGCACCTTCCACGGCTCGCTCTGAGCCGCGCGGACCCAGGGGAGCCCGTCATGACCACGCTCACCCGGCGGCCCCGGGCGGTGGTGGCCCCGGCCGCCACCCCGGCCGCCGCCGCCACCCACCGCGCCGCCGAGGGCTCGGTCCACTCCTGGGACCTGTCGACCGGCGTCGACGGCCCCGGCAGCCGCTTCGTCACCTTCCTCTCCGGCTGTCCCCTCACCTGTCTCTACTGCCACAACCCCGACACCTGGCGGATGCGCTCCGGCCGGCGCACCTCGGCGGACGAGGTGATCGCCGAGGCCCGCAAGTACACGACGTTCATCGCCGCCGCCGGGGGCGGCGCCACCATCAGCGGGGGCGAACCCCTGCTGCAGCCCGTCTTCGCCGGGGAACTGCTGCACCGGATGAAGCACGAGCTCGGGCTGCACACCGCGCTCGACACCTCCGGCTTCCTCGGCGCCCGCGCCACCGACGCCCTGCTGCGCGATGTCGACCTGGTGCTCCTGGACCTCAAGTCCTGGCACCCGGACACCTACCGGAAGGTGACCGGCCGCCCCCTGCGGCCCACCCTGGACTTCGCCCGCCGCCTGGCCGACCTCGGGCAGACCGTGTGGATACGGTTCGTACTGGTCCCGGGCCTGACCGACGACCCCGCCAACATCGAGGGCGTCGCCGCCTTCGCCGCCTCCCTCGGCAATGTCTCGCGCGTCGACGTCCTGCCCTTCCACAAGCTCGGCGAGGCGAAGTGGCAGGCGCTCGGCCGCGCCTTCACCCTCCACGACACGCCGCCCCCGGCCGCCGAGGCGCTGGCCGGAGCCCGCGCGGTCTTCACCGCCCACGGCCTGCACGTCGTCTGACCGCCCGGGACCGCACGCCGTCTGACCGCCCGGGACCGCACGCCGTCTGACTGCCCGGGGCCCGGCCGTTGTCCGCCCGAGGGTCGCCCAGGGGCCCACCCGGGGCCTGCCATCCGGCTGAAGGCTTCACCCCATCGACCAGCAAAACGGGTGATAACCACCCATATCGACCTACGGTGGCCGGGTGACCGAGCCACCCGCAGCCAGGCCCTCCGTCGCGCTGCGCGCGACCGCCGCAGGAACCGCCGTCTCCCTTCTGCTGATCCTCGCCATCGTCTTCGGCAGCCGCAGACTGAAGGACTTCGACTCCGCCCTCCTGCCGTACGCGTGCGCCACCGTCTTCCTCGCCTTCGGCGTCGCCTACCGCTACACCGTGTGGATCTCCTCCCCGGGCGCCCGCCGCCTCTTCAAGCAGGGCTGGCGCAGCCTCTTCTCCGCCGCCGCCTTCCGGCGGGCCCCCACCGCCCTGCCGAAGATGGCCGCCACCTACCTCGGTTTCCAGAAGTTCCTCGGCGCCCGCTCGCACGCCCGCTGGGCCGCCCACCAGCTGATCTTCTGGGGCTGTCTGCTGGCCGCCGCGATCACGTTCCCGCTGACCTGGGGCTGGTTCACGTTCACCTCCTCGACCGGGTCCGGACCTGGCTACGAGATGCGCGTCTGGGGCTTCAAGGTCCTCGGCTTCAACGCGCTGAACGTCGTCGGCTGGCTGATGTTCCACGGCCTGGACATCGCCGCCGTCCTGGTCATCCCCGGCGCCTCGTACTTCCTGTGGCGCCGGATGAAGGACCGCGGCGCGATCACCGGCCAGCGCTTCGCCTACGACCTGGTGCCGCTGATCCTGCTGATCGTCATCTCCGTGACCGGCCTCCTCCTCACCTTCTCGTCGATCTTCCTGCACGGCGGGGGCTACGCGTTCCTGGCGGTCCTGCACATGGTGTCGGTGGTGGTGACCCTCATCTACATCCCGTTCGGGAAGTTCTTCCACATCGTCCAGCGCCCCGCCGCCGTCGGGATGCAGCTGTTCAAGTACAACGCCCGCCAGGACGAGCAGGTCTTCGCCTGCCGCCGCTGCTCGGAGCCCATCGACACGGCCCCCTACGTCGAGAACCTGCGCGGAACCATGCGCGACCTGGAGCTCGGCTTCGACGCCTGGGCCGAGTACTGCCCGCGCTGCAAGCGGGTGCTGCGCGGCACCGCGTACCTCAGCCACGTCAAGAAGGGCTACAAGTGAACCGGCTCCCCCTGGATCCGTCCCTCGCCCCGCCCGGCACTCGCAACTTCCGGGACGCGGGGGGCATCCCGGCCGACCGCTGGCACGCCGACCAGAACGGCGAGACCCTCGTCCCCACCCACTGCTGCTTCTGCGGAGTCCAGTGCGGGATGTATCTCCGCGTCGACCGGGGCGGCAAGGTCTTCGGCGTCGAGCCGCGCAACCACGACATCAACCGCATGCGGCTGTGCCCCAAGGGCATCAACGCCTACCAGCAGGTCAACCACCCCGACCGGCTGACCGCGCCACTGCTGCGCCGCTCCCGCGACGAGCCGTTCCGGGAGGTCTCCTGGGAGGAGGCCCTGGACCACACGGCCGCCGAGGTCCGCCGCATCCAGGCCGCCCACGGCAACGACTCCTTCGGGCTGCTCGGCGGGGCCAGCCTGTTCTCCGAGAAGACGTATCTGGTCGGCAAGTTCGCCCGGGTCGCGCTCCGGACGCGGCACGTCGACTACAACGGCCGGCTGTGCATGGTCTCCGCGGCGGGTGCCAACAAGCTCGCCTTCGGCATCGACCGGGCCGCCAACCCCTTCTCCGACATCCTCCTCACCGACTGCCTGCTCATCGCCGGGTCCAACGTCGGGGAGTGCTTCCCCGTCATGACCCAGTACGTGTGGGGCGCCCGGGACCGCGGGGCCACCCTGATCGTGGTCGACCCGCGCGAGACGGCGATCGCCCGCACCGCCGACATCCATGTGGCCCTCAAGCCCGGCACCGACTCGGCGTTCTTCAACTCCGTCCTCCACGTGATCATCAAGGAGGAGCTGGACGACGAGGCGTTCGTCGGCGCCCGCGCCACGGGCTGGGAGGAGGTCCGCGAGAAGGCCGCCGAGTATCCCCCCGAGCGGGCCGCCGAGATCTGCGGGATCCCGGCCGCCCAGATCGTGGAGGTCGCCCGCACCTTCGGCCGCGCCCCCAAGGCCATGGCCTGGCACGCCCGGGGCATCGAGCACCACTCGCAGGGCGTCGAGAACTGCCTCACGGTGATCAACCTCTGCGTCGCCACCGGCAACCTCGGCAAGCCCGGCGCCGGGTACGGCACCATCACCGGCCAGGGCAACGGCCAGGGCGGCCGTGAGCACGGCCAGAAGTCCGACCTGCTGCCGGGCGGGCGCTCCATCAGCAACCCCGAACACCGCCGCCAGATCTGCGAGATCTGGGGCATCGAGGAGTCCGAACTCCCGCCCGCCGGAACCTCGATGATGGAAATGGTCCATCAGATGCGCCGCCAGGAGATCCGCGGCCTCATCGGCATCTGCAACAACCCCTTCGTCTCCCTCCCGAACTACGCGACCGTCAAGGACGGCTACGACAGCCTCGAATTCCACGCCCAATTCGACTTCTTCCTCTCCGAGACCGCGGCCAACGCGCATGTGGTCTTCCCCGTCACCACCTGGGCCGAGGACGAGGGCGTGATGGCCAACGCCGAGGCCCGGGTGGTCAAGCACAACAAGGCCCAGGAGCCACCCGCCGGAGTGCGCACCGACACCTGGGTCATCTGCCAGCTCGCCCAACGCCTGGGCGCCGGGGCCAAGTTCGCCTTCCCCGGCTCGCGCGAGGTCTTCGACGAACTGCGCGCCGCCTCCGCCGGAACGGTCAACGACTACTTCGGCATCACCTACGAGCGGCTGGAGGAGACCGGCGGCATCGTCTGGCCCTGCCCCACCACGGACCATCCGGGCACCCCGCGCCTCTTCGAGGACGGCCGCACCTGGCACCCCGACGGCAAGATCCATATGCAGGTCGTCGAATGGCACCCGCCCATGGACCCGTACGACGACGAGCACCCCCTCTCCCTCACCACCGGCCGCACCGTGGCCCACTTCCTCTCCGGCAACCAGACCCGCAGGCTCGGCGCCCTGGTCGAGCAGACCCCGCGCCCCTGGGTCGAGGTCCACCCCTCGCACGGCTTCCGCAACGGCGACCCGGTCCGCGTCGTCACCCGGCGCGGCAGCGAGGTCTTCCCCGCCCTGGTCACCGAGGCGATCCGCCCCGACACCGTCTTCATCCCGTACCACTGGCCGGTGCCCACCGCGGCCAACGCGCTCACCATCGACGCCCTCGACCCCCGGTCGAAGATCCCCGAGTACAAGGTCTGCGCCTGCCGCATCGAACCCGGAGACCGGATCGACGAGGTCCCGGCGCCCCCGACCGCGCCCGGCCATGTGGCCTACCCGGATGCCCAGGTCTCCCGCACCGACCCGCTGCCGCCCACGTCCCCCCAGGGGCGCGGCACCGCCGAGAGGGGCTGACGCCCGCCATGATGGGCAGAACGATCTTCATCGACCCGGGCCGGTGCATCGGCTGCCAGGCATGCGTCTCGGCCTGCCGCGAGTGCGACTCGCACCGGGGCAAATCCATGATCCATCTCGACTACCCCGACGAGGGGCACTCGGTCGCCTCCCTTCCCACGGTCTGCATGCACTGCGAGGACCCGGTGGCCCCCTGCGCCGAGGTGTGTCCCGCCGACGCGATCCTGGTCACCGCCGACGGGGTGGTGCAGCAGGCCGACACCACCCGCTGCATCGGCTGCGCCAACTGCGTCAACGCCTGCCCCTTCGGCGTACCGAAGATCGACCTCCAGGCGAAGCTGCAGATGAAGTGCAACCTCTGCTACGACCGCACCGCCTACGGGCTCGCCCCCATGTGCGCCACGGTCTGCCCCACCGGGGCGCTCTTCTACGGCACCCTCGACGAGCTCCGCGCGGAGCGCCCCGGGGTGCAGGTCGCCGACTCCTTCACGTTCGGCGATGTCGTCGTCTCCACCGGGGTGGCGATGGTCGTCCCCGCCGACAAGGTGCAGTGGCCGGTCCCCGGCGGCCTCCCGATCGTCGAGGTGAACGGAAAGGCCGTCCGATGAACACACCCGAACCGCCCCCGCCCGCGGAGGACGACCCGCAGGGCCGACCGGGCCCGGCGGATTCCGCCGGGCCTCCGGGATCTCCGGCGCCTTCGGGACCGCCGGCACCTTCGGGACCGGTGGGACCTGCGGGGGCTTCGGAGAGCCGTGCCGACCTGGCGGGGCGGCCCGGCGGCCCGGACGCCACCGGGCAGGGCGCCACGGCGGGAGCGGGCGGCGCGGCCGGAGCCGGTGGCGCGGGCGGTCCGGAAGGGGCCGGGAGCGCCGTGGGCACCGGCACGGCCGTGGCCGCGCCGCCCTGGCCCGACCCCGCGCGCGAAGCCCTGCACGACCGGGTCTCCGCCGACTCCCTGACCACCCGCCGCGACTATCTGCGGATCGTGACCACCGTCTCCGGTGGGCTCGCCATCGGCGGGGTGGCGGTCGCCGGAGGCGTGCTGCACCGGCACGGCGACCAGGCCGAGGCGCCCAAGGCCAAACGCGTCGCCGAGCGGCTCGCCCCCGGCCAGTCGATCGCCTTCCGCTTCCCCGGAGAGGACGACCGGGCGGTCGCCGTCCGCCTCAAGGACGGCACCCTCGTCGGCTACTCCGCCGTCTGTACGCACCTCGCCTGCGCGGTGCTGTGGCGCGAGGACCGGGGCAACGAGGGCGAGCTCTACTGCCCCTGCCACGAAGGCGTCTTCGACGCCCGCACCGGCGAGGTGACCGCCGGGCCGCCGCCCCGCCCGCTGCCGAAGGTGCTCCTCGTGGAGGAGATCGACGGCAGCGTCTGGGCCGTGGCCACCACCCGCTCCGGCGAGAGCGTCAAGGACGCCATGTGCCGGCAGTTCGGCGACCGCCGCCCGGACATGGCGGCCCGGATCGGCTGCCCCGGGGCCGGGCCCGCGACCGAGAGGAGTGAGCGGACATGAGCACCGGCACCGGCCCGGGTGGCGACGGCTCCGTCCCCTCCGGCCCCCCGTACACCCCCGGGAGCGTCCAGCCCCGGCTCAACCGCCCGGTCCACGAGCGGTATCCCCAGATCCGCGCCACCAGCGGCTACGGCGACCCCCGGATCCGGCACACCGGGCCCGGTCCGGGCGCGGGCACCGAGCAGGAGCCCGAGCGGTCCTCGAAGCTGACGGCCCGCCTCGCCCTGGCGATCACCGTGGTGGTGGGCCAGCTCTGGGGGCTCTCGGTGGTCGTCGACGAGTGGATGAAGGGCCACACCGGCACCGCGTGGTGGGGGACCGGGTTCCTGGGGCTTTCCTTCCTCGTGGTCCTCGGGCTGTGGCTGCTCGACCCGGAGGACCGCTGAGGGGGCGCGGTCGGGACGCGGGGCGCGGCCGGCCCCGCGCCCTCGCCGTACCCTTGTCCTATGAGTACCGCCCCCGCCTCCGGACCGCACGAGCCGAAGCCCGCGGCCGAGCCCCGGCCCCGGCCCAAGCTGGTCTTCGACGATCCGCTGGACCAGCAGTCGTCGGACGACACGGACCGCGGGTGGGGCGAGCGGGCACCGGCGGCCGGCAGCGCCGCCGATCTGGCGCGCTTCCTCGACGAGAAGCCGCCCCACCACATCTGAAGCCGCTGGACGAGGCGCCCTAGGGGGTGCTGTGTCCGGTGCCGCGCTGGGAGATCAGCGCGTCGCGGATCTCCTTCAGCACCTCCAGCTCGCTGATCTCCATGGTCTCCTGCACGCCTTCCTTCGCCTTGTCCTGCTGTGCGCGCTTGGCCAGGACCTTGGCCATCGGCAGGACCATCAGGAAGTAGACGACGGCCGCCGTGATGATGAAGCTCAGCACCGCGCTGAGGACCATGCCCCACATGATCGGGATGCCGGAGACGGCCTCGCCCGTCTTCTCGTCGAACTGGCAGGGGCCCTTCAGGCACGAGCTGTAGCTGTTCAGGTCCTTCGTCCCGAACGCGCCCACCAACGGGTTGATGACGCCCTTCACGACCGAGTTCACGATGGTGGTGAACGCGGCGCCGATGACCACCGCGATGGCCAGGTCGATCACATTGCCGCGCAACAGGAAGGCTTTGAAGCCCGCCATGACGCCGTCGCTCTTCTTCTCGTTGGTCACGAGGGAGCCTCTCTTCGCAGGTGCAGGGGGTGGAGCAAACCGTTCCGCAACCTACGTCAGCGCATGGCCGGACTGTCCAATCCGCGTACGCAAACAGGTGACTTGACAGGAAGTCAGTGCGATTCGCCGGGTGGTCCGCCTGGTTCAGCACCAGGTCACCACCAGCCGTGAGGTCGCGCCCGCGCCCGCGAGGGAGGCAGCGGTGGCGCGCGGGACGGAGAGGACGACCAGCGCCCCTTCGCCGCCGGACGGTCCGCGCGGCCGGGGAACGTCGGTGACCCGGGCCCCCGAGGCCACGATGCGGGCCGGATCCACCCGGCCCGAGGGCGCGGTGCCCGCCGCGATCACATCGACCCGGTCGCCGGGGCGCAGCAGCCGCACGGTCTCCGCGTCCGCGATCCGCACCGGCGCGGAAACCAGCTCGACGGCCGTGGGAGCGGGGCGGGGCGCCGCCGAACCGTGCGCGCCGGGGCCCGCGAGCCCGGCGGCGGCCGGGTCCGGGCGGTCCGAACCGTGTGCGCCCGAGACCGTGAGCGCGGCAGCCGCGACCGCCAGCCCGGCCGCGAGGGCACGCCGTCGGCGCCGCACGGCCCGGCGCAGCCGGTGCCGCCCGCCGCGCACCCGCAGCGGGGGGAACGCGGGGACGCCGAGGGGGGCCGGGGCGGGGGCGGAGGGCAGGGACGTGGGGGACATGACGGGTCACCACCGATCGTGCGGAGCGGGTGCTGCTCGGACGCTCCTCACGATCCCCGCCCGGCCAACTTCCCGCCGAGCCCTGTGGATTACTCCCCGCCTGTGGAAAACTCCGTCACCCTCGCACGGCCGGACGCCCGACGCCGGACGCCCGACGCCCGACCCCGAACGCCCGACGCCCGACCCCGGACCCCGGACGTCTCGCCCTCGCGCCGCCGGACCTTGTGCCCGCGCCGTCAGCCGCCTCGGCCCCGCACCGCCGGCCGCCCTGGGCCCGCACCCGAAGCCAGGACCGCCCCGGCCCCCGCCCCGGCCCCTCTGCCGCCGGGGCCCTACGGCAGCCGAATCCCCGTGTCCAGCCCGTCCAGCGCCCGCGCGCACAGGCAGTCGCGGTCGCCGGACGGGAGCGTGGCGACCGCGTCGAAGAGCACTGTGCGCAGCCGGTCCACGTTCTCCGCGAAGACCCGCAGCACCTCGTCGTGGGAGACGCCCTCGCCGGTCTCGGCGCCCGCGTCCAGGTCGGTGACCAGGGTCATCGTCGTGTAGCAGAGGCCCAGCTCGCGGGCGAGGACCGCCTCGGGGTGCCCGGTCATGCCGACCACCGACCAGCCCATCTGCGCGTGCCAGCGCGACTCCGCGCGCGTGGAGAACCTCGGGCCCTCGACGACGACCAGGGTGCCGCCGTCCACCGCGTCCCAGCCCTGGCCGCGTGCGGCCAGCAGCGCGGCCTTGCGGCCCTCGGGGCAGTACGGGTCGGCCAGTGCCACGTGCACCACGTTCGGGACCGTGCCGTCGGGCAGCGGGTGGCCGTCGTAGTACGTCTGGGTGCGCGACTTGGTCCGGTCGACCATCTGGTCCGGTACGAGCAGGGTGCCCGGCCCGTACTCGGGCCGCAGCCCGCCCACCGCGCACGGGCCCAGCACCTGGCGCACGCCCACCGACCGCAGCGCCCACAGGTTGGCCCGGTAGTTGATGCGGTGCGGCGGGAGGTGGTGGCCGCGGCCGTGCCGGGGCAGGAAGGCGACCCGGCGCCCGGCGATCTCGCCCAGGAACAAGGAGTCGCTGGGGCTGCCGTACGGGGTGTCGACCTGGATTTCGGTCACGTCCTCCAGGAAGGAGTAGAAGCCCGAGCCGCCGATGACGCCGATCTCTGCGTTAGCCATGCCGAGCACATTAGCCGGGTCGCGCGACGGCCAGAACGGGTGTGCGGACATGCCGAGGACCCCGCCGTCGCGGACGGCGGGGTCCTCGGGTGGTTCCCGGGTCGAGCGGCCGGGTCAGGCGGCCGACGACGAGGACGACGAGCTCGTGGAGCCCGACGACGAGGAAGTCGTCGAGGCGGCGGGCTTCGAGTCCGAGCCGGACGACGTCGACGGCTTGGCGGCCGAGGACGACGCGGGCGTGCTGCTGGACGAGGCGCCGCGGCTGTCGTTGCGGTAGAAGCCGGAGCCCTTGAAGACGATGCCGACGGCCGAGAAGACCTTCTTGAGGCGTCCGTCGCAGTTGGGGCAGACGGTCAGGGCGTCGTCGGTGAACTTCTGCACCGCCTCGAGGCCCTCGCCGCACTCGGTGCACTGGTACTGGTAGGTCGGCACTTGTCTTCCTCCTGGCACTCTCACTCGATGAGTGCTAACGACGGTCCATAGTGACGTATTCCGCTGGATCAGTCCACCGTCACGGGAACTCGGTGACCGACGCCACTACGCGCGACGGTGCGTCCCGGGGAGCTCGGAGCCAGTCGGGAGCGCAGGGCGACCAGGGTGATCAGGGCCAGCGCGGTGCCCGCCATGGGCACCAGGAAGCCCGCGGTGGAGCCGTGGGCGTCGGCCAGCCGGCCCGCCACGGTGACCGCTCCGGCCTGGCCCAGCGCCACGGCGCCGGTCAGCCAGGTGAACGCCTCGGTCCGGGCGGAGGCCGGGACCAGGGACTCGACCAGGGTGTAGCCGGTGATCAGGGCCGGGGCGATGCAGAGGCCGACGATCAGGCCCAGGCCGCCGAGGAGCACCGCGGAGTGCATCGCCCACAGGCCGGAGGCCGCCAGGGTCAGCCCGGTGTAGCCGGCGATCAGCCGGGTCCGGGGGGCCGACTTCCAGGCGATGGCGCCGCACGCGATGCCCGCGAGCATGTTGCCCGCGGCGAAGATCCCGTACAGCAGGCCGTTGGCGCCCGGGTTGCCGATCTCCTCGGCGAAGGCGGTCAGCGAGACCTGCATGCCGCCGAAGACGGCGCCGATGCCGAGGAAGGACACGGCGAGGACCCGTACGCCGGGGATGGAGAGCGCGGAGACCTGGTCCACGCGCGCGTGGCCGTCGGCACGGCTGGGCTCGGGCTGGGTGCGGTGCTGGGCGGCGAAGAGCAGACCGCCGACCAGGGTCAGCGCGGCCTCGGTGATCAGACCGGCGGCCGGGTGGATGCCGGTGCACAGCGCGGTGGCCAGCACCGGGCCGATGACGAAGGTGAACTCGTCGGTCACCGACTCGAAGGCGGCGGCCGTCGGCATCAGGGGCGAGCCGTCGAGCTTGGCGGCCCAGCGGGCCCGGACCATCGGGCCGACCTGCGGCACCGAGGCGCCGGTGGGGACGGCGGCCAGGAACAGCGCCCACAGCGGGGCGCCGGCCAGGGCCAGCGCGATCAGCACGGAGCCGGAGGCGGAGTGCACGAGGACGCCGGGCAGCAGGACGGCGCGCTGGCCGAAGCGGTCGGCGAGCTTGCCGCTCTGCGGCGCGAACAGCGCCATGGAGACACCGGTGACGGCGGCCACGGCGCCCGCGCTGCCGTACGAGCCGGTGGTGTGCTGGACGAGGAGCACGATGCTGATGGTGAGCATCGCGAAGGGCTGCCGGGCGGCGAAGCCGGGCAGGAGGAACGAGAGTGCGCCGGGAGTGCGCAGGAGCTGCCCGTAGCCCGGGCGACGCTCGGAAGCGACCGTGGATGCCACGGCCCTTGCCTTTCTGCCGCCTGGTAGCGCGCCCCTGGTACGGGTGAGTACGGGCGTTGCCGAGAGCTGTCCTCTTGCGCGGAACTGCGGTAGATGCCGGGGCTCACTGCGAGAGCCTCCGACCGCCATACGGTCGCGCCAGCTCTGCGTCAGGCAGAGTTGGTCGATCAGTGGTGTGCCTTCATGGTACAGGGGGAATCGGCGTGACGCCTGTGAAAGCGGACGGATGGCCGAGATCACACCTCTGATTAACCGGATCTTCTTCCGGGCGTCCCCTGATTCGATGGACGCGGGACGCCGGTCTCACCCCGTGCGGGCCACCGCGGCGGCCCGCACTCACGGATTGCCTCCACGGACCGCCCCCGACGGGACGCCCCGCCGGGGAGACGCGGACCGCCCCCAGGGGTCTCCCGCCGGGAAGACCCGGCGGGAGACCCCGAACTGCACCTGCGGCGACAGGCCCTAGCGGGACGAGCGCGGGGCCGTTTCCCCGCCGGTGCCCAGCCAGCCCGCCAGCTTGCCGCCCTGGCCGACCGCGCGCAACCGGGCCTCGGCCGCGTCCCGGACCGGGTCGGTGGCCACCACGAGCAGCTCGTCGCCGCGTCGCAGCACGGTCGTGGGGCCCGGCACGAAGCTCGCCCCGTCCCGGACGACCAGGGTCACCGCGGCGCCGGGCGGCAGCCGCAGCTCGTGCACCTCGACGCCGTGCATGCGCGACTCGGCCGGGATGGCCACCGACAGCAGATGGCCGCGCAGCCGCTCCAGGGGGGCGGACTCGATCCCCAGGTCCGAGGCGGTCTCGGTGTCGGAGATCTCCAGCTTGCGGGCCAGCCAGGGCAGCGTGGGGCCCTGGATGAGGGTGTAGACGACCACCAGCACGAAGACGATGTTGAAGACCCGCTCGCTGCCGTCGATCCCGGAGACCATCGGGATCGTGGCCAGGATGATCGGGACGGCGCCGCGCAGCCCCGCCCAGGACATCAGGGCCTTCTCCTGCCAGGGCATCTTGAACGGCGCCAGGCTGACCAGCACCTCCAGCGGCCGGGCGACCATCGTCAGGACCAGGCCGATGATCACGGCGGGCCAGAAGTCGCTGGGCAGCTCGTGCGGGGTGACCAGCAGGCCGAGCAGGACGAACATGCCGATCTGGGCGATCCAGCCCAGCCCGTCGGCGAAGCCCCGGGTGGCGGGCCAGTGCGGCAGCTTGGAGTTGCCGAGGACCATCGAGGCCAGGTAGACGGCGAGGAAGCCGGAGCCGTGGGCCATGGCGCCCGCGGCGTACGCGGCCACCGCGATGGCCATCACGGCGATCGGGTAGAGGCCGGACGCGGGCAGCGCCACGTGCCGCAGGCCCCAGGAGCCCAGCCAGCCGACCGCGAGCCCGATCCCGGCGCCGATGGCCAGTTCGAGGGCGATCTTTCCGGCCAGGACGTACCAGGAGTCCACCGGACCCGGTGTGGAGAAGGCGACGACCAGGATGACCACGGGCGCGTCGTTGAAGCCGGACTCGGCCTCCAGGACGCCGGTGATCCGGGACGGCAGCGGGACCTTGCGCAGGACGGAGAAGACGGCCGCGGCGTCCGTGGAGGACACGACCGCGCCGATGATCAGTGACTGCCGCCATTCGAGCCCGACCAGGTAGTGCGCACCGGCCGCGGTGACCCCCACGCTCACCGCGACGCCGACGACCGAGAGCACGATCGCGGACGGCAGGACCGGGCGGATCTCCTTCCACTTGGTCCCCAGGCCGCCCTCGGCCAGGATCACCACCAGGGCGGCGTAGCCGATGACCTGGGTCATCTCGGCGTTGTCGAACTGGACGTCGAAGATCCCGTCCTGCCCTATCGCTATCCCTATGCCGAGATACAGGAGCAGGCTGGGGAGCCCGCTGCGCGAGGAGACGCGCACCGCCGCGACGGCGATGAGCAGCACGAGCGAGCAGATGAGCAGGAGCTCGTTGAGATGGTGGACAGTCAGTGGCCGATCCTTCCCCTCACGCGCCGTCAGGCGCCCTCACATACCGGTGCCGCAACGTTCCTTCGGACACCAGTACTTCGTTACCTTACCTAATCTTTGACGAGTTCTTTACGCAAGAACGTGTCCGTAGGACGAGCTGACGCTCATAAAAGACACCGCGTCCGGGGCTGTCAGCCGCTGCGCCTATGGTTGCTCCAGCACCTAGGACCACCCTGCCCCTCGAAGGACAGCGATGCCCTCCAACACAACCGCCCCTTCCGCCAAGACGAAGGTCAGAAGGAAGGGACGCCGCGCCCGCCTGCTGCTGATCGTCCTGGTGCTGGCGCTCGTCGCGGGTGTCGGTTACGGCTCGTACTGGACCGTCAGTACGGTGCGCGCCTCCTTCCCGCAGACCACGGGGACGATCGAGCTCAACGGCCTGGCCGGCCCGGTGGAGGTCAAGCGCGACGGCTACGGGGTACCGCAGATCTACGCGGACAGCGACACCGACCTCTTCATGGCCCAGGGCTTCGTCCAGGCCCAGGACCGTTTCTGGGAGATGGACGTCCGCCGCCACATCACCTCCGGCCGGCTGTCGGAGATGTTCGGCAAGGACCAGGTCGAGAGCGACGCCTTCCTGCGTACCCTCGGCTGGCGCCGGGTCGCGCAGCAGGAGTACGACACCAAGCTGTCACCGCAGACGAAGAAGTACCTCCAGGCGTACTCCGCCGGTGTCAACGCGTATCTGAAGGGCAAGGGCCCCAAGGACATCTCCGTCGAGTACGCGGCGCTGGACTTCGTCCACGACTACAAGGTCGAGAAGTGGACGCCGGTCGACTCGGTGGCCTGGCTCAAGGCCATGGCCTGGGACCTGCGCGGCAACATGCAGGACGAGATCGACCGCTCCCTGATGACGAGCAGGCTCACGCCCAAGCAGATCAAGGACCTGTACCCGGCGTACCCGACGGCGACCCACCGGCCGATCGTCGACGAGGGCTCGGTGAACAAGATCACCGGCAAGTACGACCAGAACCGCGAGCCGGGTACCGGCAACGGCACGGGTACGGGCAACGGCACGGGCAATGGCACGGGCAACGGCAACGGCGGCACGGGCGCCCCGGTCCAGGGCGGCACCTCCGGCGGCGCCCAGACGCAGCTGGCCCGCCTCTCGGCCAGCCTCGACAAGATCCCGGCGCTGCTCGGGCCCAACGGCAGCGGCATCGGCTCCAACTCCTGGGTCGTCTCCGGCAAGTACACGACGACCGGGATGCCGCTGCTGGCCAACGACCCGCACCTGGCACCGATGATGCCCTCGCTCTGGTACCAGATGGGCCTGCACTGCCGGACCGTCTCGGCCAAGTGCGGCTACGACGTGGCGGGCTACACGTTCTCCGGCATGCCGGGCGTGGTCATCGGCCACAACCAGGACGTCTCCTGGGGGTTCACCAACCTCGGCGCCGACGTGACCGACCTCTACCTGGAGAAGATCTCCGGCGACAGCTACACCGAGGACGGCAAGCAGAAGCCGCTCCTCACGCGCGAGGAGGTCATCAAGGTCGCGGGCGGCAAGAGCAAGACGATCACCGTGCGCGAGACCGACAACGGCCCGCTGGTCTCCGACCGCAACAACGAGCTGGAGAAGGTCGGCCAGAAGGCCCCCGTGGCCACCTCCGCGCCCGACCGGGGCGAGGGGTACGCGGTGTCCCTGCGCTGGACCGCGCTGGAGCCGGGCAAGTCCATGGACGCCGTCTTCGAGCTCGACCGCGCCAAGGACTTCAAGACCTTCCGGGCCGCCGCCAAGGACTTCGAGGTCCCCTCGCAGAACCTGATCTACGCGGACACCAAGGGCAACATCGGCTACCAGGCGCCGGGCCGCATCCCGGTCCGGGTCGGCGGGTACGACGGCACCACGCCCGCCCCGGGCTGGGACTCGCGGTACAGGTGGAAGAAGTACATCCCGTTCGAGCAGCTGCCGTACGAGCTCAATCCCAAGCGCGGCTACATCGTCACCGCCAACCAGGCCGTGGTCGACGAGAAGAAGTACCCGTACCTCCTGACGAAGGACTGGGGCTACGGCACCCGCAGCCAGCGGATCAACGACCTCATCGAGTCGAAGACCAAGGACGGCGGGAAGATCTCCACCGAGGACATGCAGAAGATGCAGATGGACAACAGCAGCGAGATCGCCGCGCTGCTGACGCCCGCCCTGCTGAAGATCGACGTGTCCGACCCGGCCGTGCGGGAGGCGCAGAAGCTCCTGGAGGGCTGGGACTACACCCAGGAGCCGGACTCCGGTGCCGCCGCCTACTTCAACGCGGTCTGGCGCAACGTCCTCAAGCTGGCCTTCGGCAACAAGCTCCCCAAGGAGCTCCGGGTCAAGGGCGAGTGCCTGAACGTGCGCCCGCCGGACAGCTCCGGCCCGGTCGACGACCTCAACGGGCTGGTGCGCGAGTGCGGCCAGCGCGACACGGACTCGGCGCAGCCCGACGGCGGCGACCGCTGGTTCGAGGTGGTCCGCCGGATCTTCAACGACCAGAAGAACGCCTGGTGGCAGACGCCGCGCAGCCGTCTGGACCCGGCCACCACCACCCGGGACCAGCTGCTGGCGCGCGCCATGAAGGACGCCCGCTGGGAGCTGACGGCCAAGCTCGGCAAGGACGTCACCAGCTGGAGCTGGGGCCGGCTGCACCAGCTGACGCTGCGCAACCAGACGCTCGGCATCGACGGTCCGGACATCCTCAAGTACCTGCTCAACCGCGGCCCGTGGAACCTGGGCGGCGGCGAGGCGGCGGTCAACGCGACGGGCTGGAACGCCGGAGGCGGTGACTACGGGGTGACCTGGGTGCCGTCGATGCGGATGGTGGTGAACCTGAAGGACTTCGACAAGTCGAAGTGGATCAACCTCACCGGCGCCTCGGGCCACGCCTACAGCGCGCACTACTCGGACCAGACCGGCAAGTGGGCCAGGGGCGAGCTGCTGGACTGGCAGTTCGGGGCGAACGCGGTCGACACGGCGACGGTCGACAAGCTCACCCTCAAGCCGGCGGCGGCCGGACAGTGAGGCGCGCGGGCCGAGGGTCCGTCCCGAGGGACGGGCTCCGGGCCCTGCGGCTCAGGACGCGAAGCGGGTCACACCGCGCGGGGTGACCACCGCGTGCACGGGGTGGTCGTGCGGTTCCTCCGGGACCCGCGCGACCACCTCGTTCGCGTACAGGAGCACTACGCGCGCGGGGTCGTGGCCGGCCGCGTCGATCCTGGCGAGAACCCGGTCGTAGGAGCCGCCGCCCCGGCCGAGCCGCATGCCGCGGGCGTCGACGGCGAGACCGGGCAGCAGTACGGTGTCCGCGCCCAGGACGGCCGCCGTGCCGAGCCGGGGACCGGTGGGCTCCAGGAGCCCCCGGCCGGCCGGTGCGAGACGGTCCGGGCCCTCGTACTCCGCCCAGTCCAGATCATTGTCCGATTGCAGTACGGGCAGCAGGACCCGCACTCCCCGCGCGCGCAGCACGTCCAGGAGGGCGCGGGTGCCCGGCTCGCGCCCCACCGAGACGTACGCGGCCACGGCCCCGGCTGCCGCGAGCTCGGGCAGGCCGAGCGCACGGTCCGCCAGCGCCGCGGCGAAGGCGTGCACGTCGTCCTCCGTCAGGAGGCGCCGGGCACCCAGCAGCTCCCGGCGCAAGAGGGCCTTTTCGGCTGCATCATCACTCACAGTGTTTTCACAATCCCCTCAAATGCCTGTTTATGAGAGCGAATTAACCGGAGGATAATCTTCCTCACCTACGCAGCGGTTAGTGTGCTGCGCATGACTCAGTCGCCCCCACGGATCACCAAGGCTGTCATTCCGGCGGCAGGACTCGGGACCCGGTTCCTGCCGGCCACCAAGGCCACGCCCAAGGAGATGCTGCCGGTCGTCGACAAGCCCGCGATCCAGTACGTGGTCGAGGAGGCGGTCGCCGCCGGCCTCTCGGACGTCCTGATGATCACCGGGCGCAACAAGCGCCCCCTGGAGGACCACTTCGACCGCAACTACGAGCTGGAGGAGGCCCTCTCCCGCAAGGGCGACGAGGCCCGGCTCGCCAAGGTGCGGGAGTCCAGCGACCTGGCCGCCATGCACTACGTGCGCCAGGGCGACCCCAAGGGCCTCGGCCACGCGGTGCTGTGCGCCGCGCCGCACGTGGGCGAGCAGCCCTTCGCCGTGCTCCTCGGCGACGACCTCATCGACTCGCGCGACGCGCTGCTCTCCCGGATGGTGGAGATCCAGGAGCGCGAGGGCGGCAGTGTGATCGCGCTGATGGAGGTCGAGCCCTCCCAGATCCACCTGTACGGCTGCGCGGCCGTCGAGCCCACCGGCCACGGCGACGTCGTCCGGATCACCGGCCTGGTGGAGAAGCCCGACCCGGCGGACGCCCCCAGCAACCTCGCCATCATCGGCCGGTACGTGCTGGACCCCGCCGTCTTCGCGATACTGCGTCAGACCGAGCCGGGCCGGGGCGGCGAGATCCAGCTCACCGACGCCCTCCAGCAGCTGGCCGCCGACGAGAAGGTCGGCGGTCCGGTGCACGGCGTGGTCTTCAAGGGCCGCCGCTATGACACCGGCGACCGCGGGGACTATCTGCGGGCGATTGTCAGACTCGCGTGCGAACGTGAAGACCTGGGACCCGACTTCAAGTCCTGGCTTCGCAGATACGTCACCGAGGAGATGCAGACACCTTGAGCAACACGATCTGGTCGGTGGACGAGCACCTGGAGGACATCCTCGCCGCCGTGGAGCCGCTCGAACCGATCGAGCTGCAACTGCCCGACGCCCAGGGCTGCGTCCTGGTCGAGGACGTCACGGTGCCCGTCGCCCTGCCGCCCTTCGACAACAGCTCGATGGACGGGTACGCGGTGCGGGTCGCCGATGTGGCGGGCGCCAGCGAGGAGTTCCCCGCGGTGCTCCGGGTCATCGGCGACGTGGCGGCGGGCAGCGGCGAGCTCCCGTCCGTCGGTCCCGGCGAAGCCGCCCGGATCATGACCGGTGCCCCGCTGCCGCCCGGCGCCGAGGCCGTCGTCCCGGTCGAGTGGACCGACGGCGGCGCGGGCGGGGGCGCGGCCACCGCCATGCGCCCCGCCGGAGCCGCCCCCGAGGGCGCGAGCGGAGAGGTCCGGGTGCACCGGCCCGCCGAGGCCCGCGCCCACGTCCGCGCGCGTGGCAGCGATGTGCGCGCGGGCGACCTGGCGCTCTCGGCCGGCACCGTGCTCGGCCCGCCCCAGATCGGGCTGCTGGCCGCCATCGGCCGGGGCACGGTCCGGGTCCGCCCGCGCCCGCGCGTGGTGGTCCTGTCCACCGGGAGCGAACTGGTGCAGCCCGGCGAGGAGTTGGGCGAGGGTCAGATCTACGACTCCAACAGCTTCGCGCTGGCCGCCGCCGCGCGCGACGCGGGAGCCATCGCCTACCGGGTGGGCGCGGTCACCGACGACGCGGAGACCCTGCGCGCCACCATCGACGACCAGCTGATCCGCGCCGATCTGCTGGTCACCACGGGCGGCGTCAGCGTCGGGGCGTACGACGTGGTGAAGGAGGCGCTGTCCTCGGTGGGCGACGAGGACGAGCCGGGCAGCGGGATCGACTTCCGCAAGCTCGCCATGCAGCCGGGCAAGCCGCAGGGGTTCGGCTCGATCGGCCCCGACCACACCCCGCTGCTCGCCCTGCCGGGCAACCCGGTGTCGTCGTACGTCTCGTTCGAGCTCTTCGTCCGCCCGGTGATCCGCACCCTGATGGGGCTGCCGGACGTGCACCGCCCGCGCGCACGCGGCGAGCTCACCGCCGCCAAGGCGCTCTCCTCCCCGGCGGGCCGCCGCCAGTTCCTTCGGGGCGCGTACGACGCGGAGAGCGGCACCGTCACGCCCGTGGGCGGCGCCGGATCGCACCTCATCGCGGCCCTGGCCCAGGCGGACTGCCTGATCGTGCTGCCCGAGGACGTCACCTCGGCGGAGCCCGGCTCCGAAGTGGAGGTGGTCCTGCTCGGCTGACCGGCCCGGGGTGGCGGTACCGTGTCTGCCCACACAGGCCGGACCGGGAGTGCCACACACCATGAGTACGCAAGGCAGGCTGACGCACATCGACGAGGCGGGCGCGGCCCGTATGGTCGACGTCTCCGAGAAGGACGTGACGGCCCGCACCGCGCGCGCGAGCGGGCGCGTGCTCGTCTCGCCCCGCGTCGTCGAGCTGCTGCGCGGCGAGGGCGTCCCCAAGGGCGACGCCCTCGCGACCGCCCGGATCGCCGGGATCATGGGCGCCAAGCGCACCCCGGACCTGATCCCGCTCTGCCACCCGCTGGCGGTCTCGGGAGTGAAGCTGGACCTGGCGGTCGCCGACGACGCGGTGGAGATCCTGGCGACGGTGAAGACCACCGACCGCACGGGCGTCGAGATGGAGGCGCTGACCGCCGTCTCGGTGGCCGCGCTGACGGTGGTCGACATGGTGAAGGCCGTGGACAAGGCGGCCGTCATCACCGACGTACGGGTGGAGACGAAGACCGGCGGCAAGTCGGGCGACTGGTCGCGTCCCGGCGCCGAAGGGGCCACGCCGTGACCGCGCCCGGAGGGGACTTCGTCCCGGCGCGCCCCGGAGTGGCGGGCGCGCCGCCGTTCCCCGGCGACTCCGCGGGCCTCGGTCCCGCGCTGCTCGCCCCGTACGCGGCCCTGGTGGTCACCGCCTCCAACCGCGCGGCGGCCGGGGTGTACGCGGACCGGGGCGGGCCGATCCTCGCCGAGGGGCTCGCCGGGCTCGGCTTCGCCGTGGACGGGCCGCTGGTCGTGCCCGACGGCGACCCCGTCGAGCAGGCGCTGCGCGCGGGCGCGGCGGCCGGGTACGACGTCATCGTCACCACCGGCGGGACCGGCATCTCGCCCACCGACCGCACCCCCGACGCCACCCGCCGCGTCATCGACTACGAGGTGCCCGGCATCCCGGAGGCGATCCGCGCCGAGGGCCTGGCCAAGGTGGCGACCGCGGCGCTCTCGCGCGGGCTCGCCGGGGTCGCGGGCGGGGGCACCCTGATCGTCAACCTGCCGGGCTCCACCGGCGGCGTCCGCGACGGACTGGCCGTCCTGGAGCGGCTGCTGACGCACGCCGTCGACCAGATCCGCGGCGGCGACCACCCCAGACCCGCGGGGAGCCCAAGCTGAACGTTCCATCCTGGCCGGTCGAGCTGACGGACGGTGAGGTCCACCTCCGTCCGATAAAGCTGCGCGACCAGCGCACCTGGCGCGAGGTGAACCGGCGCAACCGCGAGTGGCTGCGGCCCTGGGAGGCCACCATCCCGCCGCCCGCGCCGGGCGCCCCGCCCGCGCAGCGGCCCACCTACCGCCAGATGGTGCGCCATCTGCGGGCGGAGGCGAACGCGGGCCGCATGCTGCCCTTCGTCATCGAGTACCGGGGCGAACTGGTCGGCCAGCTCACGGTCGCCGGGATCACCTGGGGCTCGATGTGCTCCGGGCACGTCGGCTACTGGGTGGACCGGGAGGTGGCGGGCCGGGGCGTGATGCCCACGGCCGTGGCGCTCGCCACCGACCACTGCTTCCGTTCGGTCGGGCTGCACCGCATGGAGGTGTGTATCCGCCCGGAGAACGGGCCGAGCCGGCGGGTTGTGGAGAAACTCGGATTCCGCGAGGAGGGTCTGCGCCCGCGCTATCTCCACATCGACGGCGGCTGGCGGGACCATCTCGTGTACGCGCTGACGGCCGAGGAAGTGCCGGAGGGGCTGCTGAACCGCTGGCGGCAGGCACGCCGGGCGCATCACGAGAAATGAAATAAGCGTTCGAATTCGATCGTCGTTCGACCGTGAACCGATCTGAAGAATCACAAAAAAAGCCAGTGATATCAGCCAGATCGTGCGACACACCGGCTCAATTGGCGTATCCCCTCGCGCCCGTCCCTCTACCGTGTGGGGTGTGAGCAGCAGCGGCCTCATTTACGCAGTCATCGTCGGGGCCTGGGCCGCCTACTTGGTGCCGATGTGGCTCCGCAGGCAGGACGAGCTCAATGAGGCACGTCCGACGGAACGCTTCAGCACTGCCATCCGGCTGCTGTCCGGACGGTCTGCCATGGAGCGCCGGTACGCCAGGGAGCTTCGGCAGCGAGGTTCTGGCGCCCCCGCACCCGACGCCGACCCGGACGCGCCGACGGAGTCCCTGGGGGACCCCGGCAACGGCGTCGACGTCCGGGACCTCGCCGTACCCAGGACGCACCCGACGGGCACCGGCGCGCAGCGGTCGGCCGGGCCCGTGGAGTCCGGCACCGGGCACCGCGTCCCGCCCCGCCGGGAGCCCCCCGTCGACACCCGCACCGGTGCGGGGCGCCGGAGCGATGAGCGGGCGGAGGGCGCGCGGCAGGCCCAGGGGCGCCGGCGCACCGGCCGTACCCCGGCCGCCGCGGAGCGCGCCCGGCGCGCCCGGCGCAGTGCCGTCCTCGCGCGCCGCCGGCGTACCACGGTGATCCTCTTCCTCGCCTTCACGCTGGGCGCGGTCGTCGCGGCCGTGGGCGGGCTCGGGTTCCTGTGGGCGCCCGCGGTGCCCGCCGTGCTGCTCAGCGCGTACATCGTGCACCTGCGGGCCAAGGAGCGGCGGCGGTTCGCGTTCGTCATGGACCGGCGGCGCGCCGAGGCCGCCGCCGCGCGGCTGCGCGAGCGCCAGCCGCGCAGCCGGCCCGCCGCCGTCCCCGAGACCGAGGACGAGCCGGAGCCGCACGCGGCCCCCGAGCCGGAACCCGCGGCGGCGGTCTCCCCCCAGGAGGCCGACCGGCGGGCCCTGGTCGAGCAGACCGACCACGCCGAGTGGGTCGACCAGCAGCGCGAGCGGGGTCCCGAACGCGGGGACAGCTGGGAGCCGGTGCCGGTGCCGCTGCCCACCTATGTGACGGCCCCGGTCGCCCCGCGCGCCACCGGCAGCATCGATCTGGGCGCGCCCGACACCTGGTCCTCGGCCCGCTCCTCCACCGCGGACCCGACGGCCCCGGCCGCCCCGGCACCCCGCCGGCGCGGCACGCCGAGCAGCCGCCGGACCCCGCTCTTCGACCAGTACGCGGACGAGGACCGGCCCCGCGCGGCCAACGAGTGACGGGGGTCTCGCTGACCAGCGGGGACCGGATTTCCGAGCACCTCTGTTGTGGTGCTAAGGTTTCACTCGTTGCAAGGGCCTGTGGCGCAGTCCGGTAGCGCACCTCGTTCGCATCGAGGGGGTCAGGGGTTCGAATCCCCTCAGGTCCACAACAACAAGCCTTCGCGGGTTCACTCGCGAAAGGTCCACGAAATCCCGGTCAGACGGTTCACCGTCCGGCCGGGATTTCGTCGTTGAGCGCCCACTCCGGCGCCGGGCGGCCCGGCTTCTTCCCTGCGGCCCGGCCCGCCCTCCTCCTCGATTCCCCCGCGCGGCTTGTGACGGCCCGTCGGTCAGGTCCCGGCGCGTTCGAGCCTGAAGTCGGGGCAGACGTCGGGGTCGAAGTCGTCGTAGAGGTCCGTGCGGGAGCCGTCGGTGCCGATGGTGAGTCCGTCGAGGGTGTCGCCCTGGAGGAACCGGGCGGGCGCGGTGAAGTGCGGCCGCAGCAGCGCGCGGTCCCGGGAGCCGGTGGCCTGCTCGACCTCCCAGGTGCCCGAGCCGTCGAACGACTCGCCCAACTCGGCGCGGTGGTAGTCGCCGGTGGGCCACTTCTCGGCCCGCACGGCCCCGCCCTCGGGGAGGGTGAGGCGCACCCCGTCGGCCTCGTGCGCGCCCTCGTAGCGGCCGATGAGCTCGCCGGGGCGGCGCACTTCGCGGCGACCGGAACGCAGCGCCGCACCGCGTCCGAGCCGTACGCGGTGAGCGCGCCGGCGGCGAGCACCAGGGCGGCGGCGACGCCCGGGGCGCGTGGGGGGGGCGGTGGGGTGCGGTGGTCACTTCTTCCCTGCCGTGTCAGGGCGTGCGCGTCGCGTCGGTGTCCGGTGTCAGGGGCTTCGCGTAGCAGCGGCTGCTCTCGTAGAAGCGGTAGTGGCCGAACTTCTCGGCGGGGGTGTAGCCGCAGGAGACGTAGAGGGCTATGGCCTCGGGCTGCTTGTCGCCGGTCTCCAGGACCATGCGGGTGCGGCCGGCGGCGCGGGCGTCCGCCTCCAGCAGGGCGAGGATCCGGCGGGCCAGGCCCAGGCCGCGGGCCTCGGGGATGACGTACATGCGCTTGAGCTCGGCGTCGCCGTCCGAGTAGTTCTCGGCGTTCTTGTCCTGGGCGCGCCAGCCGCCGGTGGCGACCGGGCGGTCGTCCTCGTCGTACGCGATCAGGTAGAGCCCGTTCGGCGGCACGAACATGGCGGGGGCGAGCGGGGTGGCGTCGCCGTCGTCCGAGTAGCGCTCGATGTATTCGAGCTGGACCTGGTCGTTGAGCTTGACGGCGTCCGGGTGGTCGTACCCCAGAGTGCGGATAATCATGCGCACTAGCGTACTTGTATGCAGGCGATCATCGTGGCCGGGTCGGTATGGTGCCCGGGTGCTCACTGTGACCTCTGTGAATGTAAACGGGCTGCGCGCCGCTGCCAAGAAGGGCTTCCTGGAGTGGCTGGCCGGGTCCGACGCCGATGTGCTCTGCCTCCAGGAGGTACGGGCCGAGCCGCAGCAGCTCACCGCCGAGGTGCGCGAGCCCGAGGGGTGGCACGTGGTGCACGCGCCCGCCGCCGCCAAGGGCCGGGCCGGGGTCTCGCTCTACACCCGCCGCGAGCCGGAGCGGGTGCGGGTCGGGTTCGGGAGCGCGGAGTTCGACGGCAGCGGCCGGTACGTGGAGGCCGACCTGCCCGGCGTCACCGTCGCCAGCCTCTATCTGCCCTCGGGCGAGGCGGGCACGGAGAAGCAGGACGAGAAGTACCGGTTCATGGGCGAGTTCCTCCCGTATCTGAAGGAGCTCGCGGCGCGGGCGGCGGCCGACGGGCGCGAGGTCGTCGTCTGCGGCGACTGGAACATCGCCCACCGCGAGGCCGACCTCAAGAACTGGAAGGCCAACAAGAAGAACGCGGGCTTCCTGCCGGAGGAGCGCGAGTGGCTCTCGCGCGTCCTGGACTCGGGCGACGCCGGATACGTGGACGTGGTCCGCGCGCTGCACCCCGAGGAGGAGGGCCCGTACTCGTGGTGGTCCTACCGGGGCCGGGCCTTCGACAACGACTCCGGCTGGCGCATCGACTACCAGATGGCCACCCCCGGCCTCGCGGGCCGCGCGGTGAAGGGCTTCGTGGAGCGGGCGGCCACGCACGCCGAGCGCTGGAGCGACCACGCGCCGGTGACGGTCGTGTACGGGCTTTAGGGTCCGCGTGGCCGGAGCGGGGCGCGAGCTCCGGCGCCCCTACGCCTGGCGCGCGTTCGGGGCCGGTGCTCCTGGCGCCGCGGGCCCTTCGTCGTGGGCCTGGGCCAGGTGGCGGTCCAGGGCCAGGGAGAGTTCCGCCTCGACCACGGCCCTGGCCAGCGGGCGCAGCCGGGAGACGTCCTCCCGGGGGGCGTGGGTGTGCAGCAGGTCGGTGAACAGGCGCGCCAGGGCGTCCGCGTGCGAGCGGACCTCGCGGCCCGCGGCCAGCACCGCCGCCAGCGGGACGCCCTCGCCGACCAGCGCGGCCGAGACGTCGAGCAGCCGCCGGCTGATGTGGACGATCTCCTCGCCGTCGACCGCGAGGTAGCCGAGGTCGAGCGCCGCCGCCAGGTTCTCCGGGGTCACCTGGCCCGCGAAGTGGTCGGCCAGCGCCTCCGGGGTCAGCCGGACCGGGGTCTCCTCGCTCGGCTCGACCAGCCCGAGCGCCTCGCCCGCGTCGCGGCCGGACTCGAACGCGGCGGTCAGGTCGGCGATGCCCGAGAGGGTGTGGCCGCGCTCCAGGAGGGCGGCGATGGTGCGCAGCCGCGCCAGGTGGTGGCCGTCGTACCAGGCGATGCGGCCCTCGCGGCGGGGCGGCGGGATCAATCCGCGCTCCCGGTAGAAGCGGAGGGTGCGGACGGTGATGCCGGCCGCCGCGGCCAGCTCCTCCATCCGGTACTCGCGGACCGCGCCGGGTTCGCCCCCGGCCGCGCCGTCCGTCTCCGCCCGTCCCGCTCCTCGGTCTGCCACGTCCGCCAGCCTATGTTGTACCGCCAGTAACTTTCCCCGGCCCGACCCCTACCGCTCGGTATGCCGCTGCTCTACTCTCCCAACTGTGCCAGTGATTACTGGCAAGGTTCGCGGCATCGAGACTCTCCGCACAGACGTCCTGCATGGAGGCGGTGGCATGGTCCAGCACGAGCGCAAGCCCGAGCGCGTACGGGTGGCGGTGGTCGGATCCGGATTCGGTGGCCTCGGGGCCGCCGTCCGGCTGCGCCGGGAGGGGATCACCGACTTCGTCGTCCTGGAGCGGGCCGGTTCGGTCGGCGGCACCTGGCGCGACAACAGCTACCCGGGGTGCGCCTGCGACGTACCGTCCCACCTCTACTCCTTCTCCTTCGCGCCCAACCCGGACTGGCCGCGCACCTTCTCCGGGCAGGAGCACATCCGGGCCTATCTGGAGCACGTGGCCGACGTCTTCCGGCTCCGGCCGCACCTGCGCCTGCGCCACGAGGTGACGGTGATGCGGTGGAACGCGGACGAACTGCACTGGGTCATCGAGTGCGGCAACGGCGCGGTGATCGTCGCCGATGTCGTAGTCTCCGCCACCGGGCCGCTCTCCGACCCCAAGATCCCCGAGATCCCGGGCCTGGACACCTTCCCCGGCAAGGTCTTCCACTCCGCCCGCTGGGACCACGACTACGACCTGCGCGGCAAGCGCGTCGCCATGATCGGCACCGGCGCCTCGGCGATCCAGATCGTCCCGGCCATCCAGCCGAAGGTGCGCAGCCTCACCCTCTTCCAGCGCACCCCGCCCTGGGTGATGCCGCGCGTCGACCGGGCGATCAGCGCGCCCGAGCGCTGGCTGCACCGGCAGCTGCCGTTCACCGGGGCCGCGCGCCGCGGACTGCTGTGGGGCATCCGGGAGTTGCAGGTCAGCGCGTTCACCAAGCGGCCCAACGAGCTGGGCCTGGTGGAGTCGCTGGCCAAGCGGAACATGGCCCGCGCCATCAAGGACCCGGCGCTGCGCGCCAAGCTGACGCCGGACTACCGGATCGGCTGCAAGCGGATCCTGCTCTCCAGCGAGTACTACCCGGCGCTCGCCAAGCCCAATGTGGACCTGGTCGCCGCCGGTCTCAGCGAGGTGCGCGGCGCCACGCTGGTGGCCGCCGACGGCACCGAGACCGAGGCCGACGCGATCGTCTTCGGCACCGGCTTCCACGTCACGGACATGCCGATCGCCGAGCGCGTGGTCGGCGCGGACGGGCACACGCTCGCCGAGGCGTGGAAGGACGGCATGGCCTCGCTGCGCGGCGCCACCGCCGCCGGGTTCCCCAACTGGATGACGATCATCGGGCCCAACACCGGCCTCGGGAACTCCTCGATGATCCTGATGATCGAGTCGCAGCTCAGCTACATGGCGGACTACCTGCGCCAGTTGGACGTGCTCGGCGGGCGGGTCGCGCTCGCCGCCCGGCCGTCCGCGGTCGGCGCCTGGAACCGCCGCGTCCAGGAGCGCATGAAGCGGACCGTGTGGAACACCGGCGGCTGCACCAGCTGGTACCTGGACGCCAGTGGCCGCAACACCACCATCTGGCCGGGCACCACCGGGGAGTTCCGCAAGGAGACCCGGGCGGTGGACCTCGGCGAGTACGAGGTGGTGCGGGCCCGGGCCGCCGAGCCCGCCCCGGCCCCGGCCAGGTCCCGCAAGTCGCGCAGGCCCGGACCCGGTTCGGCCACCCCCGAGGCGGTGGCCTCGTGAGCCGCCCGCCGCACGTCACCTCCGGCCGCTACGCGCCGCCCGCGCCCGCCCGCACCCTGACCGCCGTCTCCGCCGACGGCGCCCGGCTGCACGTCGAGGTGCACGGGCCCGAGGGCGCCCCGGCCGTGGTCCTGGCGCACGGCTGGACCTGCTCGACCGCCTTCTGGGCCGCGCAGGTCCGGGCGCTGGCCGGGGAGCACCGGGTGGTCGTCTACGACCAGCGCGGCCACGGCCGTACGCCCGCCAGCGCCCTCTGCTCGGCCGACGCGCTCGCCGACGACCTGGAGGCGGTGCTGACGGCGACGCTGGCGCCGGGCGAGAAGGCGGTGCTGGCCGGGCACTCCATGGGCGGGATGACGCTGATGGCCGCCGCCCGCCGGCCCGCCCTGCGCGCCCACGCGGCGGCGGTGCTGCTCTGCTCCACGGGCAGCTCGCGCCTGGTCGAGGAGTCGCTGGTGGTGCCGCTGCGGCCGGGCCGGCTGCGCACCCGGCTGACCGCTGCGGTCCTCGGCTCCCGGGCGCCGCTCGGGCCCGTCACCGCGGTGGGCAAGAAGGTCCTGCGGTACGCCACGATGGGCCCGGGGACCTCCCCGGACCGGATCGAGGCGTGCGCCAGGATCGTGCACGGCTGCGCCCGGGGTCCCCGGTACGCCTGGTCGCGGGTGCTGGCCGAGCTGGAGATCGACGCGCTGGTAAGGGAGTTGAGGGTGCCCACCGCCGTGGTGGCGGGCACGGCCGACCGGCTCACCCCGCCGGTGCACGCCCGCCGGATCGCGGCGGCGCTGCCGGTCTGCCTGGGGCTGACCGAGCTGACGGGCGTGGGCCACATGACCCCGGTCGAGGCCCCCGAGGTCGTCACGGAACGCATCCGTGAACTGGTCCGTACGTACGTGGCAGTCGAGGAGGACGTGGCATGAGCAGGGTGAGCCTGGAGGGTCAGGTCGCGGTCGTCACGGGCGCGGCCCGGGGCGTCGGCGAACTGCTGGCGCGCAAGCTGTCGGCGCGCGGCGCCAAGGTGGCCCTGGTCGGTCTGGAGCCCGACGAGCTGAAGCGGGTGGCCGCGCGGCTGCACACCGAGGCGGAGTCCTGGTTCGCGGACGTCACCGACCACGAGGCCATGGCGCGGGTCGCCCAGGAGGTCAAGGAGCGGTTCGGCAAGGTCGACATCGTGGTGGCCAACGCGGGCGTCGCCTCCGGCGGCCCGTTCGTGGACTCCGACCCGGACGCCTGGCGCCGGGTGATCGAGGTGAACCTGATCGGCGGCGCGGTCACCGCCCGCGCCTTCCTGCCCGTACTGATGGAGAGCCGCGGCTACTTCCTCCAGATCGCCTCGCTCGCCGCGATCACCCCGGCGCCGATGATGACCGCGTACTGCGCGTCCAAGTCGGGCGTCGAGGCGTTCGCGCACAGCCTGCGCGCCGAGGTCGGCCACAAGGGCGTCCGGGTCGGGGTGGGGTATCTGTCCTGGACCGACACGGACATGGTGCGCGGCGCCGACCAGGACGACGTGATGCGCGAGCTGCGCCAGCGGCTGCCGTGGCCGTCCAACCGCACCTATCCGCTGGGCCCGGCCGTCGACCGGATCGTGGCGGGCGTCGAGCGCCGTTCCTCGCACGTGTACGCGCAGTGGTGGCTGCGCGGGATGCAGTCGGTGCGCGGCTATCTGCCCGCGCTGATCGGGTCCGTGGGCCAGCGGGAGATGCGGCGCTTCGAGCCGCGGCTGGGGGCGGTGGGCCGGGGTCTGGTGGGTGCGGGCGGCGCGGCCGACGAGCAGGAGCGCACGGTCCGTGACCATCCGTAACTGATCGAAATGCACCTTGTGTCCCCTCGTGCCACGCTGGTCGAGGCCCGGCGCAGCCGCGGGACCAGCCCCGGCATCCGGCCCCCTCACACCCTCGTAGGAGTGAACTCGATGGGCATCAAGGACCAGTTCAACGACAAGGCCGAAGAGCTCAAGCAGAACGCGAAGCAGGCGATGGGCGACAGGAAGGGCGAGGCGCAGGAGCGCGCACGCCAGGCCCAGGACCAGGGCCGGAGCGAGGCCCAGCGGGCGCAGCAGGAGGCCCAGGACCGGTTCGACCAGGACTACGACGCCTAGTCGGCGTCCAGTCGTCCGCCACGCGTCGAAGCGGCGCACCCCGGGAGGCCCGGGGTGCGCCGCTTGGTGCGTGCCCCCGCGCCGAGCCTCGCGCGGGGGGCACGCGGCTCAGCGCGGCGGGAGCGTGGGCCTGCGGCGGTCGGGGGTGTTGGTGTAGCCGGGCGGGGTGGCCGCGGGCGAACCCGCCAGCAGGTCGAGCGCCAGCCGGACCGCGTCGTCGAGCTGGGCGTGCCGGCCCTCGGCCCAGTCCAGCGGGGTGCGCAGGATCTCCAGGTCCGGCTCGACGCCGTGGTTCTCCACGGCCCACTCGTACGACTCGAACCAGGCCGCGTTCATCGGCACCGTGATGACCGTGCCGTCGCCCAGGGTGTGGCGGCCGGTCATGCCGACGACTCCGCCCCAGGTGCGCTGGCCGACCACCGGGCCCAGGCGCAGCAGCCGGAAGGCCGCGGTGATCATGTCGCCGTCGGAGGAGGTCGCCTCGTCGGCGAGGGCCACGACCGGGCCCCGGGGCGCGTGGGAGGCGTAGGAGACCGGCTGGGCGTCCCGGGTCAGGTCCCAGCCGAGGATCTTGCGGGTGAGCTTCTCGATCACCAGCTCGCTGATGTGGCCGCCCGCGTTGCCGCGCACGTCGACGATCAGCGCCGGGCGGGACATCTCCAGGCGCAGATCGCGGTTGAACTGGGCCCAGCCGGAGCCGCCCATGTCCGGGATGTGGAGGTAGCCGCACTTCTCGCCGCTCAACTCCCGTACCACGGAACGGCGTTTGGCCACCCAGTCCTGGTAGCGCAGGGGGCGCTCGTCGACCAGGGGGACGACGGCGACCCGGCGCGAGCGGCCCTCGCCCTCGGCGGGCTGGAAGGTGAGTTCCACCGTGGTGCCCCCGGCGCCCGCGAGCAGCGGGTACGGCCCGGCCACCGGGTCCACCGGGCGGCCGTCGACATGGGTGAGCACCGCGCCCTCGCGGATGCCGGTGCCGGCCAGCGGGGAGCGGGCCTTGGAGTCGGAGGAGTCGCCGGGCAGGATGCGCAGGACCGTCCAGCCGCCCTCGCGGGGCACGAAGTTGGCGCCGAGCAGGCCCTGGGGGCGCTGGTAGTGGGGCGGGCCCTCGTTGCGGCGGGCGGCCGTGACGTACGCGTGCGAGGTGCCCAGCTCGCCCAGCACCTCGCGCAGCAGATCGGCGAACTCGTCGGGGGAGGCGACCCGTTCGACCAGCGGACGGTACTGGGCGAGGACCCCGTCCCAGTCGATGCCGCACATCCTCGGCTCCCAGAAGTAGGCGCGGATGATCCGGCCCGCCTCCTCGTACGCCTGGCGCCACTCGGAGGGCGGGTCCACCTCGTGCAGGACGCGCCGCAGGTCGAGGTAGACCGTGGAGTCCCCGTCGCCGGACTCGGTGGCGGGCACCGCCCGCAGGTCGCCGTCGTCGACGACCACCAGCCGGCTGCCGTCGCCGCTGACCGCGAACCAGTCCAGGTGGTCGACGAGTTCGGCCTTGCGGGCCTTGGTGATGTCGAAGTGCTCCAGGGTGGGGCGGCCCGAGGTGTCGGCCGGGTTGGCGAAGGTCTCGCCGAGCGCGCCCGAGATCGGCCAGCGCAGCCACACCAGGCCGCCGCCGGAGACCGGGTGCAGCGCCGAGTACTTGGACGCCGACACCGGGAACGGCGTCACCCGGCTCTCCAGCCCCTCCACCTCCACGGTGACCGTGCCGTCGGCGGAGTCGTCGAGCGGATCGAGCCCGCCCGCCGCCGGCCGCCCGTCCGGGAGCAGCGCGAACGGGGAGGGCGTCGCCGAGGAGAGCGGCACCAGGTACGGGCGGCAGCCCAGCGGGAAGGAGAGGTCGCCGGTGTGGACGTCGTAGACCGGGTCGAAGCCGCGCCAGGAGAGGAAGGCGAGATAGCGGCCGTCGCGGGTGAAGACCGGGTTCTCGTCCTCGAAGCGGCCGTTGGTGACGTCCACGACGGTCCGCGCGCCGGGCCCGGAGATCCGGGCCATCTTGATCTGGCGCAGCGAGCGGCCGATGCCGGGGTGCGACCAGGTCAGCCAGCAGCCGTCGGGGGAGAACGCCAGATCGCGGACCGGCCCGTTGATGGACCGGATCAGCTCGGTGACCTCGCCGTTGGAGTCCTCGGAGGCGTCGACGAGCAGCAGCCGCCCGTCGTGCGAGGCGATCGCCAGCCGCTCGCCGTCCGGGTCGGAGAGCAGCTCCTGGACCCGGCCGAGCCCGCCGGAGACGAGCCGTCTGGGCTCGCGGTCGCCGCTGGCCCGGGGCAGGTACGCGATCTCCACCGCGTCCTCCCCGTCCGCGTCCGTCACGTAGGCGACCTGGCCGCCGGTGCCCAGCATCTCGGGCAGCCGGACCCGGACGCCCGCGGTGTCGGTGATGGTGCGGGCCGGGCCGTCGCGGTGGGTCAGCCAGTAGAGGCTGCCGCGCACCACGACCGCGCTGGCCCGGCCGGTGGTGTCGACCGAGAGCGCGTCCACATGGCTGGCCGCGGGCACCTGGTAGGTGCGCCGGCCCGCCCGCGGCCCGCCCAGGCGCACGTCCAGGCGGCGCGGGACCGAGTCCGGGGTGAGCGCGTCCACGATCCACAGGTCGCCCGCGCACTGGTAGACCACCCGGCGTCCGTCCGAGGAGGCGTGCCGGGCGTAGAACTGGTCGTGGTCGGTGTGGCGGCGCAGGTCGGAGCCGTCGGGCAGACAGGAGTAGAGGTTGCCGACGCCCTCGTGGTCGCAGAGGAAGGCGATCCGGCCCGCCACGAACATCACCGAGTCGAGGTGGCCGCCGATGTCCGCCAGCAGCCGCTCGCCGTGCAGCCACAGCCGTCCGGTGGCGCCGCCCCGGTAGCGCTTCCAGGCGGCGGGCTCGTGCGGCGGCGTGCCGGTGAGCAGCAGGGTGCGGCGCTCGCCGTCCAGATCGGCGACGGCGATGTCGGAGACCGGGCCCCAGGGCAGCCGGCCGCCGGGGGAGCCGTCGGTGGGGACGCTGTAGGCCCAGGAGAAGTACGAGAAGGGCTGGCCGTGCGAGGAGACGGCGAGGATCTGGTCGTCGGGGGTCCAGCCGCAGACCCGGGTGTCGGTGGAGCCCCAGTAGGTGAGCCGCCGGGCCGGGCCGCCGGTGACCGGGGCCAGATGGATCTCCGGGTCCAGGCTGCGCCAGGTCGTGTAGGCGATCCGGCTGCCGTCGGGGGAGAAGCGGGGGTGGCTGACCTTGGTGCGGTCGACGGTGACCCGCCAGGCCCGCGAGGGGCTGTGACCGGCCGGGACGAGGGGGGCCACCCAGAGGTCGTCCTCGGCGGCGAAGCAGATCAAGTCGTCGTGCAGATGCGGGAAGCGGAGGTATGCGCCCTCGCTGGGGGGCGCCGGGCGCTGGTCGTCGTCCTCGCGTGCGTCGCTCACTCGTCAATGCTTTCCGCGCGGCGGGGGTGCGGCAACTTATGTCGGCCCGGCACTTGTGGCACAGAACACAAGCGAAACGGTTTCGTTTCGATCGGGCGCGGCGCTATCTTCTTATGTGTACGAAACCGTTTCGTTCGGATGGGAGGTCGACCGTGGCGACAAGGCTCACGCCGGAACGCGAGGCAGAGCTCTACGAAGCCGTGCTCGACCTGCTGCGCGAGGTCGGCTACGACGCCCTGACCATGGACGCCGTCGCCGCCCGCACCCGCTCCAGCAAGGCCACCCTCTACCGTCAGTGGGGGAGCAAGCCGGAGCTGGTCGCACGGGCGCTGCGGCACAACAAGCCGGTGAGTCTGCACGACATCGACACCGGCTCGCTGCGCCGCGACTTCCACGAGCTGGTCGGTCTTGAGGACGACTGCAAGCTGGAACAGGACTCCGCCCTGATGCGGGGCCTGATGCACGCCGTCCACGACAACGAGGACCTCCACCAGGCGCTGCGGGAAGTGCTGATCGAGCCGGAGATCACCGGCCTCGATCGGCTGCTGCGGCGGGCGGTGGAACGCGGCGAGGTCCGCGCGGACTGTCCCGCGCTCCCCTATGTCGTACACATGCTGGTCGGCGCCTTCGTCGCCCGGCAGCTCGTCGAGGACCGGACGGTCGACAAGTCCTTCCTCGGCACCTACATCGACGCCGTGGTTCTCCCCGCCCTCGGCGATCCCGTCTAGCTCCCCACCACCTGCCCCACCTGACGTGCGCCGCTCTCGTCGTCGGGCTGGTCATCCACGCCCTGTTCCCCGGTCCCGGCCTCGGCCGAGCGGGGGGACCTCCATCGACCCGACCGGGAGTACGCCCTCGTGGCCACGTTCCTCTACCGACTCGGCAGGTTCGCCTTCCGGCGCCGCCGCTATGTCGCCCTGGTGTGGGTGGCGCTGCTGTTCCTCGCCGGATTCGGCGCCGCGTCCGCCTCCACTCCTTCCGCCAGCTCCTTCTCGATGCCCGGCACCGAGGCCCAGAAGGCCTTCGACCTGCTGGAGCAGCGCTTCCCGGGAGGCAGCGCCGACGGCGCCACCGCCCGTATCGTCTTCAAGGCCCCGGCCGGCAAGACCATGAACGACGCGGCCAGCAAGGCCGAGGTCGACAAGGTCGTCACCGAGCTGCCCAAGGGCTCGAAGCAGGTCTCCTCGGTGACCGACCCGTACCAGGCGAACGCCGTCTCCAAGGACGGCTCGACCGCGTACATATCCGTGAAGTACAAGGTCAACGGCATGGCCCTGGAGGACAGCGACCGCAAGTCGCTGGAGGACTCCGGCAAGGCCGCGCAGAAGGCCGGGCTCACCGTCGAGATCGGCGGTGACGCGCTCCAGGCCAAGCCCGAGACGGGCTCCGGCGAGATCATCGGTGTGGTGATCGCCGGCCTCGTGCTGATGATCACCTTCGGCTCGCTGATCGCCGCCGGTCTGCCGCTGATCACCGCCATCATCGGCGTGGGCATCGGCGTCTCCACCATCACCGCGCTCGCCAACGTCCTGGACCTCGGCAACACCACCTCGACGCTGGCCTCGATGATCGGCCTCGCGGTCGGCATCGACTACGCGCTCTTCATCGTCTCGCGCTACCGGGCCGAGCTCCGCGAGGGCCGCGAGCGCGAGGAGGCCATCGGCCGGGCGGTGGGAACCGCCGGTTCCGCGGTCGTCTTCGCCGGTCTGACCGTCGTCATCGCGCTGTGCGGCCTCGCGGTCGTCAACATCCCGATGCTCACCAAGATGGGCGTGGCCGCGGCCGGCACGGTCGTGATCGCCGTACTGATCGCGCTCACCCTCATCCCGGCGGTGCTCGGCTTCGCGGGCAAGCGCGTCTTCGGCCGCCGCACCCGCCGGAAGATGGAGGCCGGCACGGTCGAGGCCCCCGCCGAGGCCAAGCCGAACATGGGCACCCGCTGGTCCAGCTTCGTGCTGCGCCGCCCGATCTGGGTGCTGCTCGCCGGTGTGATCGGGCTCGGCGTCATCGCCGTCCCGGCCGCCTCCCTGGAGATGGGTCTGCCCGACGACGGCTCGCAGCCGACCTCGACGACCCAGCGCCGCGCCTACGACACCCTCTCCGACGGCTTCGGCCCGGGCTTCAACGGCCCGCTGATGATCGTCGTGGACGGGGCCAAGGCGTCCGGCGGTGCCAAGGCCGCGGCCGACCGCACCGCGGACACCATCAAGAAGCTGCCCGACGTCGCCGAGGTGGCGGCGCCCGCCCTCAACAAGGAGGGCGACACCGCGACCATCACGGTCGTCCCGAAGTCCAAGCCGTCCTCCACGGACACCGAGGACCTGGTCCACTCGATCCGGGACGCGGGCAAGGACATCAAGTCCGAGACCAAGGCCGAGGTCCTGGTCACCGGCGCGACCGCGATGAACATCGACTTCTCGCAGCGCATGAACGACGCCCTGCTGCCCTACCTCGCCCTCGTGGTGGGCCTGGCGTTCCTGCTGCTGATGGTGGTCTTCCGCTCGATCCTGGTCCCGCTCAAGGCGGCGCTCGGCTTCCTGCTCTCGGTGGTCGCCGCCCTCGGCGCGGTCGTCGCGGTCTTCCAGTGGGGCTGGCTGGGCGGGCTCTTCGGGGTGGAGAACCCCGGCCCGATCATGTCGATGATGCCGATCTTCATGGTCGGCGTGGTCTTCGGTCTGGCCATGGACTACGAGGTCTTCCTCGTCACCCGGATGCGCGAGGCGTTCGTCCACGGCGAGCGGCCCGGCCAGGCGATCGTGACCGGTTTCCGGCACGGCGCCCGGGTGGTCACCGCCGCCGCGGTGATCATGATCGCGGTCTTCTCCGGCTTCATCGGGGCCAGCGACCAGATGATCAAGATGATCGGCTTCGCCCTGGCGATCGCGGTCTTCTTCGACGCCTTCGTGGTCCGCATGGCCATCGTCCCGGCGGTGCTCGCGCTGCTCGGCGCGAAGGCGTGGTGGCTGCCGGGCTGGCTGAACCGGATCCTGCCCAACGTCGACGTCGAGGGTGAGGGCCTCAAGGCCCACACCGACAAGGCGTCGGACGGCGACGACGACCGCGAGCTCGCGCGCGTCTGACCCGTCACCCCGTCGAGCCGGCCCCTACGCATCACGCGTAGGGGCCGGCTCCTTTCGTACGTACGTCTCGCTACGCCGGAGCCCGCCCCGGCCGGTGGACGCGGACGGCGCGGCATGCGTACGCCGCAGAAAGCGGATCAGGGGCGAGCTGTCGAACTGGACCACCGCGACGCCGTCGGACGAGTGGAACTCCAGCACGGTCTGGGCCCGGCCGCACGGCCAGACCACCACGTCGCCCCGGCGCGAGGGCCCGCGCAGCCCCGCCTCCAGGAGGGCGCGCGGGAAGGCCCACTCATTGCCGCCGGGGAAGGCGAAACGCACGGTCAGCGGGTCCTCGGCGGGGTCGTAGCGCAGGGCGACCGGAACGGGTCGGTGGTGCGGGGCGTCCGAGACGATCCTCGCGCGGGCGTGCTCCTCGACGGCGGGGGACATCGGTCGCTCCTCACACTCGCTCTGCACAGCTATTCACGCTCTTTGTCATTAAATGTCGCATATTTTGAGGCGCACGCCGGGCCTGAGAACCGTTGGTATTTTTCGCTGATGCGCTCTTGCGACCTCTTCGCAGGTGCACGACTATCATCGAGCGGTTCTTTCGAACGCTTCCAGCCAACCAGGCCAGCGGAGACCACCCATGCATGTCCCGGACGGATTCATCAACGCCCCCGTCTCCGCGGTAGCCGGAGTCGGCGCGGCGGCGGCCATCGCCGTCAGCCTGCGCGGGGCCCGACGTGAACTCGACGAGAAGACGGCCCCGCTCGCGGGCCTGGTCGCGGCGTTCATCTTCGCCGTGCAGATGCTGAACTTCCCGGTCGCGGCCGGCACCAGCGGCCATCTCCTGGGCGGGGCGCTCGCGGCGATCCTCGTCGGCCCGTACACCGGCGTCCTGTGCGTCTCGGTCGTCCTGCTGATGCAGGGCATCCTCTTCGCCGACGGCGGCCTCACCGCCCTCGGCGTCAACATCTCCGACATGGCGATCACCACCACGGTCGTCGCGTACGCCGTCTTCCGCGGGCTGGTGAAGGTGCTGCCCCGCACCCGCCGCTCCATCACCGTCGCCTCCTTCGTCGCCGCCCTGCTCTCGGTGCCCGCCGCCGCCCTGATGTTCACCGCCATCTACGCGCTGGGCGGCACCACCGACGTCCCGATCGGCAAGGTGCTCACCGCGATGGTCGGTGTGCACGTGCTGATCGGCATCGGCGAGGCCGTGATCACCGCGCTGACCGTGGGCGCGGTCATCGCCGTCCGGCCCGACCTGGTGCACGGCGCGCGCGGCGTCACGGCTCCGCTCAAGCTCCGCGTGGGCGGCGAACTGGTCGACGCCCCCGCTCCCGAGCGCCTGCCCGCCGCGGCCGGTTCCACTCACCGGGTGCGGGCCGTGTTCGTGGTGGCCGCGCTGCTGCTCGCCGGGTTCGTCTCCTTCTACGCCTCGGCCTCGCCCGACGGCCTGGAGAAGGTCGCCCACGACAAGGGCATCGACACCCAGGAGAAGAAGCACACCACCGAGGACTCCCCGCTCGCGGGCTACTCGGTCAAGGACATCGGCAACGACCGGGTGGCCACCGGCCTCGCGGGCATGATCGGCGTCGGCGTCACCATCGGCGTCGGCAGCGGGGTCTTCTGGGCGGTGCGCCGCCGCCGGGGCGGGGCCGCCGAGGCCACCCCCACCGCCGTGCCGCAGAGCGAGAAGGTCTGACATGGGCGCCGGCCACGCCCACAAGATGTACCGGCAGGCGGCCTCGCCGGTCCACGCGCTGCCCCCGCACTGCAAGATCGCGGCGGTCTTCCTCTTCGTGATCGTGGTCGTCTCGACCCCGCGCGAGGCGGTCTGGGCCTTCGGGCTCTACGTCGTGCTGCTGGCCCTGGTGGCGCGGGCGGCCCGGATCCCGGCGGGCTTCCTGCTCAAGCGGCTGCTGATCGAGGTCCCGTTCGTGGCGTTCGCGGTCCTGATGCCGTTCGTGGTGCCGGGCGACCAGGTGCACGTCCTGGGCCTGGCGCTGAGCAAGAACGGTCTGTGGGGCGCCTGGAACGTCCTGGCCAAGGGCACGCTCGGGGTCGCCGCCTCGGTGATCCTGGCCTCCACCACCGATCTGCGGGCCCTGCTCCTCGGCCTCCAGCGGCTGCGGCTGCCGTCCCTGCTCGTCCAGATCGCCTCGTTCATGATCCGCTACGGCGATGTGATCACGGACGAGATGCGCCGGATGTCCATCGCCCGCCGCTCGCGCGGCTTCGAGGCGAAGGGCCCCAAGGCGTGGGGCGTGCTCGCCAAGTCGGCGGGCGCCCTCTTCATCCGCTCGTACGAACGCGGCGAGCGGGTGCACCTGGCCATGGTCAGCCGTGGCTACGCGGGATCGATCCCGGTCATCGACGATGTCACGGCGACCGGTGCCCAATGGCGGTACGCGGCGGTGCTCCCCGCGTCGGCCCTCGTCGTCTGTCTCCTGGGGTGGACCCTGTGAATACGTCCGCAAGCTCTTCCGCGCCCGCCTCCCTGGAGGTGAGCGGCCTCGCCTTCGCCTACCCCGACGGCCACCAGGCCCTGTTCGGCGTCGACCTCACGGTGGCGCGCGGCGAACGCGTCGCGCTGCTCGGCCCCAACGGCGCCGGCAAGACCACCCTCGTCCTGCACCTCAACGGCATCCTGACCGGCGGCGCCGGCTCGGTGAAGGTGGCCGGGCTGCCGGTCGCCAAGCAGAACCTGGCGGAGATCCGGCGCCGGGTCGGGATCGTCTTCCAGGACCCCGACGACCAGCTCTTCATGCCCACGGTCCGGGAGGACGTGGCCTTCGGGCCCGCCGCCGCCGGGATGCGCGGGGCGGAGCTGGAGGAGCGGGTGCGCGGCGCGCTGGAGCGGGTGGGGATGGCGGAGTTCGCGGACCGGCCGCCGCACCACCTCTCCTTCGGCCAGCGCCGCCGGGTCGCGGTGGCGACCGTGCTGGCGATGGAGCCGGAGATCCTGGTCCTGGACGAGCCGTCGTCCAACCTGGACCCGGCCTCGCGCCGCGAACTCGCCGACATCCTGCGCTCCCTGGACGTCACCGTCCTGATGGTCACCCACGACCTGCCGTACGCGCTGGAGCTGTGCGGCCGGTCGGTGATCCTCAGCGGCGGCACCATCACGGCCGACGGCAAGACGGCGGACGTCCTCTCCGACGAGGAGCTGATGCGCACCCACCGGCTGGAGCTGCCGTTCGGCTTCGACCCGCGGGCCGCCGCCGCGAAGCTCTAGCCGTACTACGCCGGAGCGTCCACGGCCGTCCGCACCGCCCGCACCAGTGCCTGGGCTCGCGGGTCGGCCGTGACGCCCTTCTGGTGGCCGTTGGTGACGTAGCCGAAGGCGACGCCGGACTCCGGGTCGGCGAAGCCGAGCGAGCCGCCGCGGCCCGGGTGCCCGAAGGAGCCGGGGCCCAGCAGCGGGGAGGCCGGGCCGTGCAGCATGAAGCCGAGCCCGAAGCGGGTGTTCACGACGAGTACGCGGTCGGGTCCCGCGGACTCCTCCGTACGGGCCAGGGCGACCGTGGCCGGGGCGAACAGCCGCTTGCCGTCCACGTCCCCGAGGGTGGCGGCGTAGAACCGGGCGAGGCCGCGCGCCGTCGATATCCCCGCCGAGGCGGGCAGTTCGGCCGCCCGGTAGCCGGGGTCGTTCTCGTCCGGGAGCGGGTCGATGGCGCCGAAGGCGCGGCGGGTGAGGGAGTCCGGGTCGGCGTAGGCGGCGGCCACGGCGGGCTTGGGGCGCAGGGTGATGCCACCCGCCGCGCGGGGCGCCTCCACGGGGCCCACCCGGCCCACCCGGCCGGCCTCCTCCGCGGGCAGCCCGATCCACAGGTCGGCGCCGAGCGGGCGGGCGATCTCCTCGGCGACCCAGCGGCCGATGGTCCGGCCGGTGACCCGGCGCACCAGCTCGGCCAGCAGCCAGCTGTACGTCTGGGCGTGGTAGCCGTGCCCGGTCCCCGGCTCCCAGAACGGCGACTGCGCGGCGACCGCCGCCGGGCCGGACTCGCCGTCGGCCGCCTCGGCCGGGGTGAGGGGGCGGTCCAGGGCGGGGACGGCGGCGCGGTGCGAGAGGAGGTGGCGGACCAGGGTGCGGTCCTTGCCGGCCGCCTTGAACTCGGGCCAGTAGGCGGCGACCGGCGCGTCCAGGTCGAGCTGGCCGCGCTGGTGCAGGAGGAGGGGGACGGCGGCGGCCACGCCCTTGGTGGCCGAGCGGACGATCTGGGCGGTGTCCACGGCCCAGGGGGCGGTGCCGTCCACGTCCTTGGTGCCGCCCCACAGGTCGACCACCTTGCGGCCGTCGCGGTAGACGGCCACGGCGGCGCCGGGGTCGCCCCGGTGGGTGAAGTTGCGGACGAACGCGTCCTTGACCGCTTCGTACCCCGGGTCCACCGAGCCCTGCACGTCCACGCCCGCTCCTACGTCTTGGCTACGTGTGCGAACCATTGAACGTGGTGACCCCCGGGGATCTTCCCCCCCCCCGCCCCTTCCCGTAAGCCCTGGCCGGGCGGCTGGTTTCTTCGTCTGCGGCCCGGTGGGGGCTGATCGCGCAGTTCCCCGCGCCCCTGGGGGTGCGGCGCAGCCAGGGGTTCTTCCCCCACCCCGCCCCTTCCCGTAAGCCCTGGCCGGGCGGCTGGTTTCTTCGTCTGCGGCCCGGTGGGGGCCGTTCGCGCAGTTCCCCGCGCCCCTGGGGGTGTGCGGCGCAGCCGCAAGTCTTTGGGGGCGCGGGGAACTGCGCGACCAGCCCCCACGAACCTGCGGTCGAACGCGCAGCGGCTTTTAGGGGCGCGGGGAACTGCGCGACCAGCCCCCACCGGCGCGCGGTCGAACGCGCAGCGGCACTCAGGGGCGTGCCCCGTCGGCCCGCGGTCGAACGTGGAGCGCGGGCTCGGGGTCCGGGGCGAGGGCCCCGGTCAGCCGGCGCGGAGCATCAGCCCGATCCCCACCACCAGCACACCCGCCGCAGCGATCCGCGGCGCCCCGAACCGCTCCTTGAAGAACAGCGCCCCGATCGCCGCCCCCACGATGATGCTCGACTCGCGCAGCGCCGCCACCGGCGCCAGCGCCGCCCGGGTCTGGGCCCACAGGACCAGGCCGTAGGCGGTCATGGACAGGGCCGCCCCCAGCAGCCCGCGCGCCGCGTACGGGCGCAGCTGCGCCAAGAGCGCGCCCCGCCGCCGGTACAGCGCGTACGCCGGGATCAGCAGCCCCTCCAGGATCATCAGCCACGCGATGTAGCCGAGCGGCGTGCCGGAGGCGCGTACGCCCACCCCGTCCACGACGGTGTACGCGGCGATCGAGAGCCCCGTCGCCAGCGCGGCGAGGAGCGCGGGCCAGTGCCCCCGCGCCCCCGATCCCCGGATGCCCCACAGCGCGACCCCGACCAGGCCCGCCGAGGCGACCGCCACGCCCGCCGCCTGCCAGGCGTTCAGGCTCTCGCCGACGAACACCACGGCCAGCACGGTCACCACCAGCGGCGCCGTGCCCCGCGCGATCGGATACATCTGGCCGAAGTCGCCGAGGCTGAACGACCGCATCAGCAGCGCCTGGTACGCGGTGTGGAGCGCCGCCGAGGCGAACAGATACGGCCAGGCGCCCGAGGCGGGCAGCGGCGCGAACACCGCGAGCACCGCCCCGATCGCCGTGGCCCCGCCGCCTATCAGGGTGAACGCGACCAGCTGGTCCTTGATCGTGTGCGCCATCGCGTTCCAGGACGCGTGGGTGACGGCGGCGAGCAGGACGGCCAGCGCGACTGCCAGGCTCACGCGGTGCGCTCGCGCACGTCGACCAGCGCCCCGCCCGCGTGCCCGATCAGCGTCTCGGGGTCGAGCGGGAAGACGGTGTGCGGGGTGCCGGCCGCCGCCCAGACCACGGGGTGGCCGAGGAGCGCGCGGTCGGCGAGGACGCGGGTGCGGTGGGTGTGGCCGAAGGGCGGGACGCCGCCGATCGCGTAACCGGTCGTCTCGCGCACGAGGTCGGCCCCGGCCCGCCGCACCTTCTCCGCGCCCAGTTCACGCCGTACGAGCTCCACGTCCACCCGCGACGAGCCGTCCATCAGGACGATCACCGGGACCCCGTCCGCCTCGAAGACCAGCGACTTGACGATCTCGCTGATGTCGCAGCCGATGGCGGTCGCCGCCTCGGCGGCGGTTCTGGTCGCGTCCGGGAAGCGGCGGACCTCCACGTCGAGCCCGAGGGCGCGCAGCGCCTCGGCGAATCGGGGATGGGCGGGTGATTCCTGTGCGCTCATGTCCCCGCACGCTATCGGCAGCTGTATGCCACACGCGAGGGCGTTTCCCCGTGCCCCGTGTCACCCGCCCGTGTCACCCCGCCCGGCTCGCCTCGCACGCCTCACCCGGTGTGCCCCACCCCGTCCACGACGGTGTACGCCTCACCCCGCCCGCAGGACCTGCGCCACGATCGGGCCGGCCGCGTCGCCGCCGTGGCCGCCGGACTGGACCAGGGCCGCGGCGGCCAGGCCGTTGCCGTAGCCGGTGAACCAGCTGTTGGACTTGCCCTGCTGGTCCACCTCGGCCGAGCCGGTCTTGGCGCCCTTGGGGCCGGGGACCCCGGCCATCGCCTTCACGGCCGTACCGCTGCCGGTGGTCGCCGCGTGCATCAGCCGCTGGAGCTGGGAGGCGAGCGGGCCGGGCAGCGGCTTGGCGGTGGCCAGTTCCCGGTCGTCCAGGGACTTCGGCACGATCACCGGCTGCCGGAAGCCGCGGCCGATGACGGTGGCCGAGACCGACGCCATGTCGAGCGGGCTCATCTGGACCTTGCCCTGGCCGATGTAGGAGGCGGCGGTCTCCACGCCGGAGGACTCCGGAACGCTGCCGTCGAAGGACTTCACCCCGCCGAGCTTCCAGTTGTCCTGGCCGAGCCCGAAGTAGTCGCGGGCGGTCTGGCCGAGCGCCGTCCCGGCGATGTGCTTGGCGCTGAGCGGCTTGACCGGCTTGATGAAGGCGGTGTTGCAGGACCGGGCGAACGCGTCGGTCAGGGTGCCGCCGCCGATCGAGAAGTCGTTCAGGTTGTGGAAGGTGTAGCCCTCCCACGGCACGGTCGCGGGACACTCCACCCGCTGGTCCGCGCCGCCCACGCCGTTCTGGATGATCATCGCGGCGGTGATGATCTTCATGGTGGAGCCGGGGGCGACGGACGCCTGGAGCGAGGCGGGGAAGCCGTCGTTCCGGTTGTCCGCGACCGCGCGTATCCCGCCCGAGTCCGGGTCGACGGCCACCACCGACGACTCCCCGAACCGCTTCACCGCCAGCTCGGCCGCCGCCTGCACGTCCGCGTCCAGGGTGGTCGTCAGCCTGCCGGGGCGGCCCTTGGCCAGGGTCAGCAGCGTCCGGTTCGGCGCGCCCTCCGCGGTCCCCTCGATCCAGGTCTCCACCCCCGGCGTGCCGTTGACCTTGGCGCCGTACCGCTGGCGCAGCGCGTCCAGGACCGGGCCGAGCGAGGGGTACTTCTCCTTCGTCAGCACCCGCCCCTCGTGGTCGACCGCCTCGATCTCGGGGTTCTTCGCGGCCCCGGTCATCAGCTTCTCGCCGGTCCTCAGCTTCGGGTGGACCACCGCGGGCTGCCAGTCCACCAGCGCCTTGCCGGTGCTCACGCCCCGCACGACGGTCAGCCGCGAGCCGTAGTCGAGCGGCGCGGTCTTCCCCTCGTACGAGACCCGCGCCTTCACCGTGTACGGAACGGTCGCCCCCACGGCCGTCCCCGGTGTGATCGTCACCTGGTCCACGTGCGCCTCGTCGTGGAAGCCGGCGAGCGCGGTCCGGGCCGCGGCGTCGTTGTTGGTCAGCGCCGAGGCCGCCGCCGCGTCCCCCTTGGACCAGGCGTCGAAGAACGCCCGCGCGGTCGTGGTGATCTCGTCGGCGCTGGGCGGTCCGGTCCGGGCCGGCGCCGCCCTGGTGTGCGCGCCGGAGGACGAGTCGTCCCCGGCCAGCATCTGGTAGCCCCCGTACACCACACCGGTGCCGACCGCCACGAACACTCCGCCGACGATGGCGGCCTTCGCTCCACTGCGCATCTCGCAGCCCCTCCCCAGGAGTCCCTTGAACACGTTCAAGAGATGCTTGGGGGCAACCCTACGTGACAGCAGTGACAGCGGCCCCGTCCGTTACCGGACCGGGACACCCGTCACCGCCTCACACCCAGGTATCCAGCCACATCCGGTTCCGCCAGGAATCCAGCGGGATCGCCGTGCCCGTGTACAGCGGCCAGAAGTAGATGAAGTTCCAGACGATCAGCAGGACCAGCACGCCCGCGCCGATCGCGCCCACCGCCCGGCGCCGCTCGTCCGAGCCCGGTGGCCCCAGGATCGCGCCGATCATCATCGCCACCGCCAGACAGAGGAACGGCACGAAGACGACCGCGTAGAAGAAGAAGATCGTCCGCTCCTGGTACAGGAACCAGGGGGCCCAGCCCGCCGCGATGCCGCAGGCGATCGCGCCCGCCCGCCAGTCCCGCCGGAACGCCCAGCGCCACAGGACGTAGAGGATCGCGACGCAGGCCGCCCACCACAGCAGCGGTGTGCCCAGCGCCAGCACCTCGCGGGCGCACTTGTCGGTGGTGTCCGAGGGGCAGCCGTCGACGCCGGGGGAGGGGCTCTCGTAGAAGTACGAGACCGGGCGCCCCAGGACGATCCAGCTCCACGGGTTGGACTGGTAGGTGTGCTTGTCCGTCAGGTTGACGTGGAAGCTGTAGACCTCGGCCTCGTAGTGCCAGAAGCTGCGCAGCGACTCCGGCATCCAGCTCATGTCGAACTGCGGCAGGCCGATCTTGCCGAGCAGCGGCAGCTTCACATGGTCGGGGGAGAGGCCGTCGCGGCCGTGCGCCCAGTCCCGGAAGTAGCCCTTGTCCGTGGAGAACCAGCCCGCCCAGGACGCCATGTAGGTGGCGAGCGCGACCGGGACCGTGGCGACGAAGGCGGGCAGCACGTCCCGCTTCAGCGCCGCCCGGTAGGGCCGCACCGCGCCCGCCGTGCGCCGGGCGCCCGCGTCCCACAGCACCGTCATCACGCAGAAGAAGACCAGGACGTACAGCCCGTTCCACTTCGTGCCGCAGGCCAGGCCCAGCATCACCCCGGCCGCGATCCGCCACGGGCGCCACCCCAGGCGCAGGGTCTCGGCCAGGTGCGCGTCCGGGCGCAGGTCGCCGTCCTCGCCCTCGGGCAGCGCCGCCGCCAGCCGGGCGCGCGCCCGGTCCCGGTCGATGAGCAGGCAGCCGAAGGCCGCGAGCACGAAGAACATGACCACGAGGTCGAGCAGGGCCATCCGGCTCATCACGAAGTGCAGCCCGTCCACCGCGAGCAGCAGGCCCGCCAGACAGCCCAGGAACGTCGAGCGGAACAGCCGCCGCCCGATCCGGCAGAGCATCAGCACCGAGAGCGTGCCGAGCACCGCCATCATGAAGCGCCAGCCGAACGGGGTGAAGTCGAACCACTTCTCGCCGAGCCCGATCAGGTACTTGCCGACCGGCGGATGCACCACATAGCCCGGGTCGGTGGGGATCGGCACCGACGAGGGGTCCTTGATGATCAGCTTGTCGACGTCCTTGGGCCAGGCGCCCTCGTAGCCGTGGTTGATCAGCGCCCAGGCGTCCTTGGCGTAGTACGTCTCGTCGAATATCACCGCGTCCGGGCTGCCCAGGTTCCAGAACCGCAGCAGCCCCGCGACCAGCGTGACCAGCAGCGGCCCGCCCCACGGCGCCCAGCGCACCAGGCGCTCGGCCAGCGCCGGGGAGACCTTCAGGACCGCCCAGAGCTGACCGGACGGCCGGGTGTACGGCGGCACCAGCCGGTCGCGCAGGCCGATTCTCGGCGGGGCCGCGTAGCCGAAGCGGCGCAGCCGGTCCTGCCAGCCGTGCGGCGGATCTCCGGCGTCATGGCCCTCAAGGGTCTGTGGCGCAGTACTGGTCACCGCGCCATCGTAGGGAAAGCGCCTGTGCGAGTCCCGCGGCCGGGCCAGAACCCCGCCGGGGCGACCGGGGCGGCCACGGGCTGGGAGGATGGCACGGTGACCGGAACACTCGTACTCGCAGGGACCCCCATCGGCGACATCGCGGACGCGCCGCCGCGCCTCGCCGCCGAACTGGAGCGGGCCGACGTCGTCGCCGCCGAGGACACCCGGCGGCTGCGCGGCCTGACCCGGGCGCTCGGCATCCACACCTCCGGGCGGGTCGTCTCCTACTTCGAGGGCAATGAGTCCGCCCGCACCCCGGAGCTGGTCGAGGCGCTCGAAGGCGGTGCGCGGGTGCTGCTGGTGACCGACGCCGGGATGCCGTCGGTCTCCGACCCCGGCTACCGGCTGGTGGCCGCGGCCGTCGAGAAGGACATCAAGGTCACGGCGGTGCCGGGGCCCTCGGCGGTGCTCACCGCGCTCGCCCTGTCCGGGCTGCCCGTGGACCGGTTCTGCTTCGAGGGCTTCCTGCCGCGCAAGGCGGGCGAGCGCCTCGGGCGGCTGCGCGAGGTCGCCGACGAGCGCCGCACCCTCGTCTACTTCGAGGCCCCGCACCGCCTCGACGACACCCTCGCCGCGATGGCCGAGGTCTTCGGGCCCGACCGCCGGGCCGCCGTCTGCCGCGAGCTGACCAAGACGTACGAGGAGGTCAAGCGCGGCGGCCTCAAGGACCTGGCCGAGTGGGCCGCCGACGGGGTGCGCGGCGAGATCACCGTGGTGGTGGAGGGCGCCGCCGAGAGCGGCCCCGCCGAGCTGGACGCCGAGGAGCTGGTCCGCCGGGTCCAGGTGCGCGAGGAGGCGGGCGAGCGGCGCAAGGAGGCGATCGCGGCCGTGGCCGCCGAGGCGGGTCTGCCCAAGCGCGAGGTCTTCGACGCCGTCGTGGCGGCAAAGAACGCGGCACGGACGGCACCGGGTGACGGCAAAGGACTATCGTAAAAAGTAAAGCGCGGGCCGCGCACCGGGGCTTTTGCCTAGGAAAGGCCAAATCGCCACCAACACTCGACAGCCCCTGATGCGTTTTGGCGGGGAAAGGCGTCCCATGGATCGGGGGACGCTTTCGCCCCTGCTCGCAAGGAGCGCTCGCAAGAGCTTGTCCAGCGGACAAGAGGAGCCGGCACATGAGTGAGATGGCTGAGACCACGGCACACGAGGCATACGCCTTCGCGTGCATGAGGTGTGGGTATGGCTGGGAGCAGGCGTACGAGATAGAGCACCACGTGGACGGCACGGGGCAGTCGTTCGTGGTCTACAAGGCCGACGGGGAGCGGGTCCCCTCGCCGCTGTCCCAGCCCACCTGCATGAACTGCGGCGGACACGTCGTGCGCACGCTGCGCGCGGGCCGGGTCTCCAGCGTGCAGCAGTTGCTCGCGCACCACTCGACCCACCAGGCGCCCGCCGGGCCCGTGGGTTCGGGCGGCGACCCCGAGCCGGACACCCCGCGCGCGGGCGGGCCCGAACCGGCCGCCGACGCCACCCACCACTGGCACCTCTCCGACCTCCTGCACCCCTTCCAGCACCACCACAAGAAGTGACCCGCCGGGGCCTTTCATAGGATCGGCCCCATGAGTGCCGCCAAGGATGCCCCGCCCCCGCTGCCCGAGCCGCTCGCGGTGGCGGTGGCCGACTCGCACACCCACCTGGACATGCAGTCCACCACGGTGGAGGAGGCCCTGACCAAGGCCGCCGCCGTCGGTGTGACGACGGTGGTCCAGGTGGGGTGCGACCTGAAGGGCTCCCAGTGGGCCGCGGACACGGCCGAGGCGCACGAGAACGTCCACGCCGCCGTCGCCCTGCACCCCAACGAGGCGCCCAGGATCGTCCTGGGCGACCCCGACGGCTGGTCGCGCCAGGGGGCGCGGCGGCCCGGCGGCGACGCCGCCCTCGACGAGGCGCTCGCCGAGATCGACCGGCTCGCCGCGCTGCCCCACGTGAAGGCCGTCGGCGAGACCGGCCTGGACCACTTCCGCACCGGCCCCGACGGCATGGCCGCCCAGGAGCGGTCCTTCCGGGCGCACATCGAGATCGCCAAACGGCACGGCAAGGCGCTCGTCATCCACGATCGCGAGGCGCACGCGGATGTGCTGCGCATTCTGCGCGAAGAAGGCGCGCCCGAGCGCACCGTCTTCCACTGCTATTCCGGGGACGCGGAAATGGCGGAACTCTGCGCGGAATCCGGTTACTTCATGTCCTTCGCCGGAAACATGACGTTCAAGAACGCCCAGCCGCTGCGTGACGCGCTCGCCGTGGCGCCGCTCGAACTGGTTCTGGTGGAGACGGACGCACCGTTCCTCACACCGGCTCCGTACCGCGGACGGCCCAATGCGCCGTATCTCATTCCGATTACGGTGCGGGCCATGGCGGCGGTGAAGTCCGTTCACGAGGACGTGCTGGCCGCGGCCGTGGCGGAGAACACTGCGCGCGCATTCGATTACTGACGGATAACGGCCGCGGTGCCCCGACCGGGCGAGTGCAGGGTAGCGCGGCGACGCTCCGTAGTCGAATCGCTTTGGAGGGTGACGAACGCTCCGCTAATGTCCCGCCCTCAGCGTCCCGGACCTCCACGGGACGAGGCCGGACTCTGGAGCGCCGTGAGCAATACGCAGGGCAGTCACCGTGCCGCACGCGGCGGCCGTCGCGCGGCGAGGACGGACGCGCCGCCCGCCGCCGCGCCGCCCGCGTACGAGCCGCCCCCGTACGGGACGGACGGGGCGCCGCCCCACGAGCTGCCCCGGCCGCGCGGGGCCGAAGCCGGGGGCGAGGGGGGCGAGGGGGCGGACGACGGCGGCCGGGCGCGGGCGCGCCGGGCCGCGCGCCGCCGCCGGGGCGCCGGGGGGCCGCTCTTCGCCACCGGCCCCGACGCCCTGCGCAGGCTGATCCCGCAGGCCCTGGTGGTCGCGTTCCTGGCGGGCGGCACCACCGCGTTCCTCGCCAACGACAAGGCCGTGCGGCTCACCGTCGACGGCGTCCCGCGCACCCTGCACACCTTCGCCGACGACGTCGACGAACTCCTCGACGACCAGCACGTGGAGGTCGGCGACCACGACATCGTGGCGCCCGGCCGCCACGAGTCGCTGGCCGGCGGCGACGAGGTCGTGGTCCGCTACGGCCGCCCCGTCGCGCTCACCCTCGACGGCCGCCGCCGCCAGGTGTGGACCACCGCCCAGACCGTGGACGGGGCCCTGCGCCAGCTCGGGGTGCGGGCCGAGGGCGCCTATCTGTCGGCCTCCCGCTCCTCGGAGATCGGCCGCGCCGGGCTCAGCCTGGACGTGCGCACCGAGCGCCAGGTCACCTTCCTCGCCGACGGCCGCGAGCGGACCATCCGCACCAACGCGGCCACCGTCGCCGAGGCGGTCCAGGAGGCCGGGATCTCCCTCCAGGGCCAGGACACCACCTCGGTGGCGCCCTCCTCGTTCCCGCGCGACGGCCAGACGATCACCGTCATGCGGATCACCGGCACCCGCGAGGTCCGCGAGGAGCCCATCGCGTTCCGGGTGAAGAAGACCGAGGACGACTCGCTGTTCGCCGGGACCGAGGTGGTCGACCGGCCCGGTCAGCAGGGCTCCCGCCGGGTCACCTACGCGCTGCGGACCGTCAACGGGGTGCGCCAGAAGCCGCGCAAGGTGGCCGAGGAGGTGGTGCGCGAGCCCGTCACCCAGACCGTGCGGACCGGCACCCGGCCGCTGCCCACCTCGGTCGCCGGGGCCGACCACCTGGACTGGGGCGGGCTGGCCCACTGCGAGTCCGGCGGGCGCCCCGGCGCGGTCGACCCCAGCGGCAACTACGGCGGGCTCTACCAGTTCGACGGCCAGACCTGGCACGCGCTCGGCGGCAGCGGACTGCCGCAGCACGCCAGCGCCTCCGAGCAGACGTTCCGGGCGAAGAAGCTCTATGTGCAGCGGGGGTCGAGCCCGTGGCCGCACTGCGGCCGTAGGCTGTATCGGTGAGCACCACTGAGCCCGATGCCCTCCTCGGCCCCGCCGACATCCGTGAACTGGCCGCAGCGCTGGGCGTACGCCCCACCAAGCAGCGCGGCCAGAACTTCGTCATCGACGCCAATACGGTCCGCCGGATCGTACGGACCGCGCAGGTGCGGCCCGACGACGTGGTGGTGGAGGTCGGGCCCGGCCTCGGCTCGCTGACCCTGGCGCTGCTGGAGGCGGCGGACCGGGTGACGGCCGTCGAGATCGACGACGTGCTCGCGGGCGCGCTGCCCGCGACGATCGCGGCCCGGCTGCCGGCGAAGAAGGACGGCTTCGCGCTGGTCCACTCCGACGCCATGCTGGTCCAGGAGCTGCCCGGCCCGGCCCCGACCGCCCTGGTCGCCAACCTGCCGTACAACGTGGCGGTCCCGGTCCTCCTGCACATGCTGGACCGCTTCCCGACGATCGAGCGCACCCTGGTCATGGTCCAGGCCGAGGTCGCGGACCGGCTCGCGGCGAAGCCCGGCAACAAGGTGTACGGAGTGCCGTCGGTCAAGGCCAACTGGTACGCGGAGGTCAAGCGCGCCGGATCCATCGGCCGCAACGTCTTCTGGCCCGCGCCCAACGTCGACTCCGGCCTGGTCGCGCTGGTCCGGCGCGGCGAGCCGGTGAAGACCACCGCCACCAAGGCCGAGGTCTTCGCCGTGGTCGACGCCGCCTTCGCGCAGCGCCGCAAGACCCTGCGGGCCGCGCTCGCGGGCTGGGCCGGTTCGGCCGCCGCCGCCGAGGAGGCGCTGGTCGCCGCCGGGATCTCGCCGCAGGCGCGCGGCGAGGCGCTGACGGTGGAGGAGTTCGCGCGGATCGCGGAGGCCCGGAAGTGACGGTGACGGTCCGGGTCCCCGCCAAGGTCAACGTCCAGCTCGCGGTGGGCCCGGCCCGCCCCGACGGCTTCCACGACCTCGCCAACGTCTTCCTCGCGGTCGGCCTCTACGACGAGGTCACCGCGGCCCCCGCCGACGGGCTGCGGATCACCTGCTCCGGCCCGGACGCCGACAAGGTCCCCCTGGACCGCACGAACCTGGCGGCGCGCGCGGCCGAGCTGCTCGCCGCGCGGTACGGACGCTCCCCCGACGTCCACCTCCACATCGCCAAGGACATCCCGGTCGCGGGCGGCATGGCGGGCGGCAGCGCGGACGGGGCGGCGGCGCTGGTGGCGTGCGACGCGCTGTGGGGCACGGGCGCCTCGTGCGAGGAGCTGCTCGACATCTGCGCGGAGCTCGGCAGCGACGTGCCGTTCAGCCTGGTCGGCGGGGCCGCGCTGGGCACCGGCCGGGGCGAGAAGCTCTCCGTGCTGGAGGTGGCGGGCTCCTTCCACTGGGTCTTCGCGGCGGCGGACGGCGGGCTGTCCACGCCCGCGGTGTACCGCGAGTTCGACCGGCTCACCCCGGACGCGGTGGCGCCGGAGGCGGACGGGGCGCTGCTCGCGGCGCTGCGGGCGGGCGACGCGGAGGCCCTGGCGTCCGCGCTCGCCAACGACCTCCAGCCGGCCGCCGTGTCGCTCCGCCCGTCCCTGACGGACACGCTGGCGGCGGGGACGGCGGCGGGCGCGCTGGCCGCGCTGGTCTCGGGCTCGGGCCCGACCACGGCGTTCCTGGCGCGGGACGCGGCGTCGGCGACGGGGATCGCGGACGCGCTGACGGCCTCCGGCACCTGCCGCTCGGCCCGCGTGGCCGGGTCCCCGGCCCCCGGGGCGACGATCGTGTCCGCCTGAACCGCGGTTCCCCCGGGGGGACGGGTCCGGCCGCCCAGTTCCCCGCGTCCCGGGGGGACGGGCACCACGTAACCTTGGGGGCGATCCAGCCCCCCTGTTCAGGAGTGAAATGGCCGTCAACCTGGTCAATGTCGAGGCAGTCAGCAAGGTGTACGGCACCCGTGCCCTGCTCGACGGAGTCTCCCTCGGCGTCTCCGAAGGGGACCGGATCGGCGTGGTCGGCCGCAACGGCGACGGCAAGACCACCCTCATCCGGATGCTGGCCCAGCTGGAGGAGGCCGACACCGGCCGTGTCACCCACGTGGGCGGCCTCCGCCTCGGCGTCCTCACCCAGCACGACTCGCTCGACCCGAAGGCCACGATCCGCCACGAGGTGATCGGCGACCTCGCCGACCACGAGTGGGCGGGCAACGCCAAGATCCGGGACGTGCTCACCGGCCTCTTCGGCGGCCTGGACCTGCCCGGCTTCGAGAGCGGCCTGGACACGGTCATCGCCCCCCTGTCGGGCGGTGAGCGCCGCCGCATCGCGCTCGCCAAGATCCTGATCTCCGACCCGGACCTGATCGTCCTGGACGAGCCCACCAACCACCTCGACGTGGAGGGCATCGCCTGGCTGGCCGCCCACCTCCAGGCCCGCCGCTCGGCGCTGGTCTGCGTCACCCACGACCGCTGGTTCCTGGACCAGGTCTGCACCCGGATGTGGGACGTCCAGCGCGGTGCGGTGTACGAGTACGAGGGCGGCTACTCGGACTACGTCTTCGCGCGCGCCGAGCGGGAGCGGATCGCCGCGACCGAGGAGGCCAAGCGGCAGAACCTGATGCGCAAGGAGCTGGCCTGGCTGCGGCGCGGCGCCCCCGCCCGCACCTCCAAGCCCCGCTACCGCATCGAGGCCGCCAACGAGCTGATCGCCGACGTGCCGCCGCCGCGCGACACCTCCGAGCTGATGAAGTTCGCCAACGCGCGCCTGGGCAAGAGCGTGTTCGACCTGGAGGACGTGACCGTCCAGGCCGGGCCCAAGGTGCTGCTCAAGCATCTGACCTGGCAGCTCGGGCCGGGCGACCGGATCGGCCTGGTCGGCGTCAACGGCGCGGGCAAGACCTCGCTCCTGCGGGCGCTGGCGGAGGCGGCCCGCACCGAGGGCGAGGCGCAGCCCGCCGGCGGGCAGATCAAGGTCGGCAAGACCGTCCGGCTGGCCTACCTCTCGCAGGACGTCACCGAACTCCCGGGCACGCTGCGGGTCCTGGAGGCCGTGCAGCAGATCCGCGACCGGGTCGACCTCGGCAAGGGCCGGGAGATGACGGCCGGGCAGCTGTGCGAGCAGTTCGGGTTCGGCAAGGAGAAGCAGTGGACGCCGGTGGGGGACCTCTCCGGCGGTGAGCGGCGCCGGCTCCAGCTGCTGCGGCTGCTGATGGACGAGCCGAACGTGCTGTTCCTCGACGAGCCCACCAACGACCTCGACATCGAGACGCTGACCCAGCTGGAGGACCTGCTCGACGGCTGGCCCGGCTCGATGGTCGTCATCTCGCACGACCGGTTCTTCATCGAGCGCACCACCGACCACGTGTGGGCGCTGCTCGGCGACGCGGCGCTGCGGATGCTGCCGCGCGGCATCGACGAGTACCTGGAGCGGCGCAGGCGGATGGTGGAGTCGGCCGCCCCGGCCCCGGCGCCGGTCGCGGCCCGTCCGGCGAGCGCGGTGTCGGCCGCCGACACCCGCGCCGCCAAGAAGGAGCTCCAGAAGATCGAGCGGCAGCTCAACAAGATCTCCGACCGGGAGACGAGCCTGCACGCGCAGATCGCCGACAACGCCACGGACTTCGAGAAGGTGGCCAAGCTCGACGCGGAGCTGCGCGAGCTGATCGGCGAGCGCGACGAGCTGGAGATGCGCTGGCTGGAACTGGCCGAAGAGGCATAGCCGCGAGCGGCTGCGCGGGCCCGCCGCGCGGGGCGGCGCGGGGCCGTCGTGAAGACTCGTAAAGAGCACGTGCAAACTCCATAACAGGCACATCACAGGCCGGTCCGCCCTTGGGAACAGGGGCGGACCGGCCCCCTGTTCGAGCGGTTGTGGGTGATAGAAAGAAGCCCCGCTCGACTGACGCACACTGTGCGGGACCATGTCCGATTTCGCTCCGGAAACGCGGGGGAGTCCGTTCGGGCAGCGGTTCCGCGCGATATAGGGGGATACCGCCGTGACCCAGCCGCCCAGCCAGCAGCCGCCGCAGGGGGGCTTCGGGGCACCCGTGGACCCGCCTGCGGGCACGCCCCGGCCGCCCGCGCAGCCGCCGCAGATGCCGCCGCCGCCCGCGGGCCCGCCGCCCGCGATGCCCCCGGCCCCGCCGCAGGGCGCGCCCGCCGGAGCCCCGGGTTACGGCTATCCCCAGGCCCCGCAGCCGGGTTACGGCTATCCGCAGGCGCCGGGCCAGGCCGGTCCGTACGCCCAGCAGCCGGGCCCCTACGGCCAGCAGCCCGGCCCGTACGGCGGTTACCCGACGCAGCCCCAGTACCCGGGCGCGCCGATGCCGGACCAGCCGGGCGGCGGGCGCAACCCGTTCAAGGGCAGGCCCGCCGTGATCGTGGCGGCGGCCGTGGCCGGTCTGCTGGTCGTGGGCGGCGGCGTGTACTTCGCCACCAAGGGCGGCGACGACGACAAGAAGCCCGAGGCGAGCAAGAGCCAGGCCGCGCGGCCCTCCGGCTCGCCCACCACCGACCTCGGCGACGGCAAGGGCGACGGCCGCTCCGGCTCCGACGACCTCAACGCGGGCCGCAAGGACGGCGAGTCCAAGGTCTGGCTCCAGGAGAACGCCACCCAGCTGACCCAGAACGGCGCCGAGCAGTCCGGCCCGTGGGTGGTCGGCGACACCGTCGTCAAGGCGATGTACCGGGAGGTCGTCGGCTATTCGGTGGCCGACGGCAAGGAGAAGTGGACCGTGCCGCTGAGCACGCCCCTGTGCGGCGCCCCGCACCAGACCACCGCCGACGGCAAGATCGTGCTCGGGGTGCAGGAGAACACCACCAAGAACGCCAAGTGCAACCAGCTCCAGCAGGTCGACCTCGCGGCCGGCAAGGCGGGCTGGAAGGTGCCGGTCCCGTCGGAGAACGCGTTCGACATCATGACCAGCTTCGACATGGCGATCAGCGGCAACACGGTCGCGGTGGCCCGGATGGGCGGGGTCAGCGGCTTCTCGGTCACCGACGGCAAGAAGATCTTCGGCGGCGAGCGCAACGGCAACTGCCGTGCGGACGCGTTCGCGGGCGGCCCCAAGCTGCTCGCGGCGGGCAGCTGCACGGTGGGCGGCGACACCCTGGGGATCGACCAGATCCAGGAGCTCGACCCGGCGACCGGCAAGGCGAAGTGGACCAAGCAGTTCCCCAAGGGCTGGAAGGTCGCCCGGGTCTTCTCGGTGGACCCGCTGGTGGTCTATCTGACCAACAAGGACAAGAAGCAGTTCAACATCTCGGCGTACAAGGCGGACGGCTCGCTCCGCTCGGAGCTGGTCAGCAAGGACAGCTTCCAGCCCGAGTGCGGCTGGGCGATCATGGAGCGCGACCTCCAGGGCTGCCTCGGCACCACCGCCGACGCCAGCACGGTCTACCTGCCGACCGAGGCCAAGCGCAGCTCCGGCGACGGCTTCGGGCGCACCAACGAGATCGTGGCGTTCGACCTGGATTCCGGCAAGGAGAAGTGGCGTACGAGCGCGGGCTCGGACCGCACGATGCTGCCGCTGAGCGCGGAGGGCGGCAAGGTCTTCGCGTACATCGCGCCGACCACCGAGCAGGGCGGTGCGGTGGCGGAGATCGCGGCCACCGGCGGCAAGCCGAAGGTCGTGCTGCAGAACCCGGCGTCCACCGCCTCCATCGAGAACGGCTTCTTCTCCAAGCACGTGGCCTACCGCGACGGCCGGCTGTTCATCCTCAACGGCCGGGTGTCCAGCCCCAAGGGCGACACCAAGGACAAGGCCCTGATGGGGTTCGGCAACTGATGACCGCGTCCGCTCCCGCCCACTTCCCTTCCGCAGAGGTACGTACGCCATGAGCCAGCCTCCCCAGCCGCCGCAGCAGCCGCCGAGCGGCTTCGGCGCCCCGCAGGAGCCCCCGGCGGGCGGCTTCGGCGCGCCCACCCCGCCCCCGCCCGAGGGCTTCGGCGCCCCGACGCCGCCTCCGGCCGACGGCTTCGGGGCGCCCACCCCGCCGCCCGCCGACGGGTTCGGCGCCCCGACCCCGCCCCCGGCGGGCGGGTTCGGCGGGCCCACTCCGCCGCCCCCGGCGATGCCGCCCACGCCCCCGGCGCAGGCGCCCGCGTACGGCTATCCGCAGGCGCCCCCGGCCCAGCCCGGCTACGGCTATCCGGCCCAGCCCGCCCAGCCGGGCCAGGGCGGCTACGGCTACCCGGGCCAGCCGGTCACCCAGCCGATGGCGCCGCAGGGCGCCCCGGGCGGGCCCGGCGGCGGCAAGAAGCTCAACACGCAGATGACGATCGTCGTCGCGGCGGTCGTCGCGGTGGCGCTGATCGTCGGCGGCGGCATCTGGTACGCCAAGGGCAAGGACGACGACAAGAAGGACGAGTCCAAGTCCGGCTCCACGCAGGGCGCCGACGGCGGCAAGAAGGGCGGCTCGACCGGGGGCGGCGGCAAGGAGCAGCCGGCCGCGAACACGGCCGCCAAGGTGCTCTTCCAGGTGCCCCAGCCCAAGGTCGCCGACCTGGTCCACGTGGACGGCTCCTGGCTGACCGACAAGGTGTACGCCAAGTCGGGCGTCAACGAGGTCGTCGGCTACGACCCGGTCAAGGGCACCCAGCTGTGGAAGCTGCCGCTGCCCGGCGCGGTCTGCGCGGCCACCACGCACGTCACCTCCGACAACAAGACCGCGATCGTCTACGAGGGCCCCAAGGCGTCCGGCGAGAAGTACGCGCGCTGCACCGAGGTCGCCGTGCTCGACCTGGCCACCGGCAGGACGGCCTGGACGAACTCCGTCAAGGACGGCGACCGCAAGACGGCGTACGAGGAGGTCACCATCGGCGCCGGCACGGTCGCCACCGGCGGCACCTCCGGCGGTTCGGCCTGGGACCTGGCCACCGGCAAGCTGCTGTGGCAGCCGAAGATCACCACCGACCAGTGCAAGGACGCCGGTTACGGCGGCGGCGACGCGCTGGTGGCGGTCCGCAAGTGCGGCGACTACGACAACCCGACGGTCACCGTCCAGCCGCTGAACCCGAAGACGGGCGCGCCGCTCTCCTCGTACAAGATGCCGCCCGGCGTCGACTACGCGCACATCGTCTCGACCAAGCCGCTGGTGGTCGCCGCCGACGTCGGCGACACCGCCGGGGACGGCAGCGGGATCTCGGACTTCTTCTCGATCGACGACAAGACCGGCAAGCTGCTGGCGCGCATCCCGGCGCCCGGCGACAAGTACGCCGCGGACTGCGACTCCACCGCGGTGGAGAAGTGCACCTCGGTCGCGGCGGGCGGCGGCAAGCTGTTCGTCCCCACCGAGCAGCACTCGGGCAGCACCGTCGACAGCGGGCGCACCAACGAGATCATGGCGTTCGACCTGGCCACCGGCCAGCCCGTGAACGGCAAGGCCGACGCGGGCGACGGCTCCTCGCTGGCGCCGCTGCGGATGGACGGCAACAACGTCATCGCGTTCAAGAAGCCCCCGTACGACAAGGGCAGCCAGATCGTCAGCATCGACGGCGGCAGCTTCCAGCAGACGGTGCTGCTGCAGAACCCGGCGGACACCTCGGTGCGGGACGCGCTCTCGCAGTTCGGTCCCGAGTACGGGGAGATCCGGTACGCGAGCGGCAAGCTCTTCATGTCGTCGACCATGATCTCCAAGCCGAGCACGGTCACCGACGAGAAGAAGTACCTGCTGATCGGCCTCGGTACCGGCTGACCGCACGTCAACTCGTCATCCCGGGCGGCCCCGGGCGCGGAGCACCCCTCCGCGCCCGGGGCCGCCCGTCTACCTGCGCCGACGTGCCCGTTCGCCAAGTAGTCCTGAATGGCGGTGATTTCGGCAATCCGGGCGGCTTCTCAACGGTAGGGGGCGCGCAACGTCGAACAAGCGTGTAGCTTGCCGGGTCAGGGAGGGCCGGGCCGGGGGGTTGGCGACCGCGCCCCGGGGGATGGGGGGTTGCTCGAATGGGCGTGCGGCTCATGGTGGTCGACGACCACCGCCTGCTCGCCGAGGCGCTTGCCTCGGCACTGAAGCTCCGCGGGCACCGGGTGCTCGCCGCGGCCGCGCCGGTCGCCGGGGCGGCGGAGCTGGTGGTGTCGCGCGCACCCGAGGTGTGCCTGCTCGGCACCGCCTCGCCCGCCGAGCCCGGGGTCTTCGACCCGGTCGTACGGATCAAACGCGAGCGGCCCCAGGTGGCCGTGGTGGTGCTCGGCCCGGTGCCGAGCCCGCGCGGGATCGCCGCCGCCTTCGCCGCGGGCGCCTCCGGCTATGTGCGCCACGACGAGCGCATCGAGGGCGTGGAGCGCGCCATGGTCAAGGCGCGGGCGGGAGAGGCGGCGGTGGCGCCGCAGCTGCTGCAGGGCGCCTTCGCGGAGCTGCTCAACCCGGCGGCGCAGCCCGACGACGAGGGGCAGCGGCTGCTCCAGATGCTGACCCCGCGCGAGGTCGAGGTGCTGGTACGGGTCGCCGACGGCGAGGACACCCGGCTGATCGCGGCGGGGATGGGCATAGCCCCCTCCACGGCCCGCACCCATGTGCAGCGGGTCCTGATGAAGCTGGGCGTCGGCTCCCGCCTGGAGGCGGCGGCCCTGGCGGCCCGCACGGGCCTCCTGGACCGCGCGACACCCCCGACGGGCTGACCCGCCGCCACTCACCGGGCGCCCGGCGGGAGGCGGGCCCGCCCCTGCCCGGCCGCATGGGTGCCCGCCCCTGCCCGAGGGGCGCGCCCACCCCACCGCGGGCGTGGCCGTGACCGAGACCGCCCGGCCGCGGCCGGGCCCGCTCTCGTCGTGCGCGGAAATGTTTCCCCGGCCGGAGCCCGGGGCCCTGTCCGGCAAGGCGCGCCGGGGCGGGCCCGCCCCGGCCGCGGGCCGGTCGCACGCACCGAACGGCCGGCCCTGATCCGGCGGGAATCGCCAGACGGCCCTGGCCCGTCGCCGCCGCTCGCGGCGGTCGGCGCCCTGGCCCGTCCGGCGCCCTGGCCCGTCCGGCGCCCTGGCCCGTCCGGCGCCCTGGCCCGTCCGATGCCCTGGCCCGTCCGGCGCCCCGGCCCCGCGCTGTCCCTGCCATCGGCGCCCCGGCCTCGGGGCGGCCCGCCCCCTCGCCGTCCCCGCCCGTCGGCGCCCCGGCGCCCAGTGGCCCCGCCCCATGGCGCCCCTCCCGCACCCGTCCGTGTCCCCCCACCCCCGTCTTCGTCGCGCCCATTGACTGAGGCTGTTGGCTCGTGGTTATTTATGTTTGGTTCTGTTTGATGGAGGTGCAGGTGAAGAAGACGTCGACCCGGCTCGCCGACGGCCGTGAGCTGCTCTACTACGACTCGCGGGACGACGCCGTCCGGGACGAGGTGGACACCCGGCCCCTCGACCCCGTCTCCACCGCCTCGGAGATCCGCCGCGACCCCCTGCTCGGCGACTCCGTGGCCATCGCCTCGCACCGGCAGGGCCGCACCTACCACCCGCCCGCCGACGAGTGCCCCCTCTGCCCCTCCCGGGACGGGCGCCGCAGCGAGATCCCGGCCGCCGACTACGACGTGGCGGTCTTCGAGAACCGCTTCCCCTCCCTGGCGGGCCCCTCCGGGCGCTGCGAGGTCGTCTGCTTCACCCCCGACCACGACGCCTCCTTCGTCGACCTCACCGAGGAGCAGGCCGCCCTGGTCCTGGAGGCGTGGACCGACCGGACCGCCGAACTGGCCGAACTCCCGCAGGTGGAGCAGGTGTTCTGCTTCGAGAACCGGGGCGCCGAGATCGGCGTCACCCTCGGCCACCCGCACGGCCAGATCTACGGCTACCCCTTCACCACCCCGCGCACCGCCCGGATGCTCGACTCCCTCGCCGAGCACCGCGAGCGCACCGGCCGCAACCTCTTCGACGACGTCCTCGCCGACGAGCTCGCCGACGGCAGCCGGGTCGTCCTGGCGGCCGAGCACTGGGCCGCCTTCGTGCCGTACGCGGCGCACTGGCCGTACGAGGTGCACCTCTACCCGCGTACCCGCGTCCCCGACCTGCGGGCGCTGGGGGAGGCGGCGCGCACCGAGTTCCCCCAGGTCTATCTGGAACTCTTGCGACGCTTCGACCGGATCTTCGGGGAGTCGGAACCGCCCACGCCGTACATCTCGGCCTGGCACCAGGCGCCGTTCTCCGCGGGTGCGGACCGGGACGGATTCGCGCTCCACCTAGAGCTCTTCACCATTCGCCGCACTTCCGGCAAGCTCAAGTTCCTCGCGGGTTCCGAGTCCGGCATGAGTGTGTTCATCAATGACGTGCCGCCGGAGGCCGCGGCCCGGCGCCTGCGAGAGGTAGCGAGTTCATGAGCGGGAAGTACCTGGTCACCGGCGGTGCCGGCTATGTCGGCAGCGTGGTCGCGCGCCACCTCCTGGAGGCCGGCCACGCGGTCACCGTCCTCGACGACCTCTCCACCGGCTTCCGCGGGGCGGTCCCGGCGGGCGCCGCCTTCGTCGAGGGCCGCGTCCAGGACGCCGCCCGGCACCTGGACGCCTCCTATGACGCGGTGCTGCACTTCGCCGCGTTCTCGCAGGTCGGCGAGTCGGTGGCGCACCCCGAGAAGTACTGGGCCAACAACGTCGGCGGTTCCCTGGCCCTGCTGGACGCCATGCGCGCCGCGGGCGTGCGCCGCCTGGTGTTCTCCTCCACCGCCGCGACCTACGGCGAGCCCGCCTCCGCGCTGCTCACCGAATCCGACCCGACCGCCCCCACCAGCCCGTACGGCGCCTCCAAGCTCGCCGTCGACCACATGATCTCCGGCGAGGCGGCGGCCCACGGGCTCGCGGCGGTCTCGCTGCGGTACTTCAACGTGGCGGGCGCGTACGGCAGTTGCGGCGAGCGCCACGACCCCGAGTCGCACCTGATCCCGCTGCTGCTCCAGGTCGCCCTGGGCGAGCGCGAGTCGATCTCGGTGTTCGGGGACGACTACCCGACCCCGGACGGCACGTGCGTGCGCGACTACATCCACGTCGCCGACCTCGCCGAGGCCCATCTGCTGGCGCTGGACGCGGCCGTCGCGGGCGAGCACCTGATCTGCAACCTGGGCAACGGCAACGGCTTCTCGGTCCGCGAGGTCGTCGAGACCGTCCGCAAGGTGACCGGGCACCCGGTCCCCGAGGTCACGGCCGGGCGCCGCCCCGGCGATCCGGCGGTCCTGGTCGCCTCGGCCGCCCGCGCCCAGGAGCGCCTCGGCTGGCGCCCCTCGCGCGCCGACCTGGCCGGGATCGTCGCGGACGCCTGGGAGTTCGCCCGGCGGGAGCGCACCGGTGGCTGACGTCGCGGGCGAGTTCCAGGAGCTGTACGGGAGGGCCCCGGAGGGGGTCTGGGAGGCGCCGGGGCGGGTCAACCTCATCGGCGAGTACACCGACTTCAACGACGGCCTGGTGATGCCGCTGGCGCTGCCGCACACCGCCGTCGCGGCGGTCGCGCGCCGCACCGACGGGGTGCTCGCGCTGCACTCGGCGGACATGGACGGCGGCATCGTCCGCCTCGGCCCCGACGACCTGGTGCCGCTCTCCGGCGGCGGCTGGGCCGCGTACCCGGCGGGCGTGGTCTGGGCCCTGCGGGCGGCCGGGCACCCGGTCGCCGGCGCCGACGTCCACCTCTCCTCCTCGGTGCCGACCGGCGCCGGGCTCTCCTCCTCGGCGGCCCTGGAGGTCGTCACGGCGCTCGCCCTGAACGACCTGTACGAACTGGGGCTCTCCCGGCCGGAGTTGGCGCGCCTCGCGCAGCGCGCCGAGAACGACTTCGTGGGCGTCCCCTGCGGGATCATGGACCAGACCGCGTCCGCGTGCTGCGCCGAGGGCCAGGTGCTGCACCTGGACACCAGGGACCTCTCGCTGCGCCAGCTCCCCTTCGACCCCGGCGCGCACGGGCTCGCGCTGCTGGTGGTGGACACCCGGGTGAAGCACGCGCTGGGGGACGGCGCGTACGCGGAGCGGCGCGCCGCCTGCGAGGCGGGCGCCCGGGCGCTCGGTGTGCGGACCCTGCGCGAGATCTCCTTCGCGCGCCTGCCGGACGCGCTGGCCCGCCTCGACTCGGAGACCGTGCGCCGGGCCGTGCGCCACGTCGTCACCGACAACGAGCGGGTGGAGCGGGTCGCGGGACATCTGGCGGCGGGCGACCCCCGCGCGGTCGGCCCGGTGCTCACCGAGGGCCACGCCTCGCTCCGCGACGACCTGCGGGTCTCCTGCGCCGAGCTGGACCTGGTGGTGGAGGCGTCCGTGGCGGCCGGGGCGCTGGGCGCGCGGATGACCGGCGGCGGCTTCGGCGGCTCGGCGATCGTGCTGGTCGAGGCGGCACGGACGCGGGAGGTCGCCGACGCGGTGCGGGCGGCCTTCGCCGGGGCGGGCCACGCGCCGCCCCGGGTCTTCCCGGCCGTCCCGTCCCCCGGAGCACGCCGGATCGCCACCGCTTGACCGGGAGCCGGGCTCTCGCCGCCGTTTGGCCGCGAGCCCGGCCCCCACGGCCGTACAGCCGGGGGCCGAGCTCTCCTCACAACCGCTTGACCAGGGTGAACTCGGTGATGCCCGGCGGGTATTCGGGCACCTCGCCCACCACCTCGTACCCCTGCTTGCGGTAGAAGTCCGGCGCCTGGAAGTCCCACGTCTCCACGCGGGACCAGGCGCTGGCGCGGTCCGTGCGGGCCGACTCCTCGGCCCTGGCGAGGAGTTCGGCGCCCAGGCCCGCGCCCCGGTGCGCCGCGTCCACCCAGAGCAGGTCCACATGGAGCCAGCTCGCCCAGGTGCGGCCGGTCAGACCGCCCGCCAGGCCGCCGCGGTCGTCCAGCGCCCAGACGTGCAGCGGCTGTTCCTGCTCGTCCGGGGTGCCGCGCAGGGCGCGCAGCGCCGAAGAGCGTTCGGTATTGGTGTCCTTGAGCCGCTGACCCAGCAGAATCCGTCGGGCCTTGTCCACTTCCGTCTCGAAACGAAACATGTGTCCCACCCTAAACACCCCCGGACAATCAGTTCTGCAATTTGCCTTCCGCTTCCGGCCCACGGCCCTACTCTGAAGCACAGCACCGGTGGGGGCCGGTGTTGATCAGGGGGCGAGACAGTCGGGTACGACGCCCGGGGTGGGGTAGTCAGTCAGTCCACGGCGGCGGCCGCGCGACTGCCGTTTCCCCTTCCGGGCGCCGTGCCCCGGCCGGTCCGTTCCCCGACGCATGGGGGTGTCTGTGGTTCGTATCCGGGTTCTCGTGGTGGATGACCACCGAATCTTCGCGGAGTCGCTGGCCGCGGCCCTGGCGGCCGAGTCCGACGTCGACGTGGCCGCGGCGGGCAGCGGCCCGGCCGCACTGCGCTGTCTGGAACGCGGCGCGGCCGAGGGGCGCCGCTTCGACGTGATGCTCGTCGACGCCGACCTCGGCGCGCTCGCCGGTGCGCCGGTGGCCCGCGCCGTGCCCGACGGCGGCGCCGACGGCCTGGTGGACGGCATCTCGCTGGTGGCCGGCGTCCGCTCGGGCCAGCCCGCCGTGCGGACGGTGGTGCTCGCCGAGAAGGACGATCCGCGCCGCGCGGCGCTGGCGCTCCAGGCGGGGGCGTCCGGCTGGGTCGCCAAGGACTGCTCGCTCCAGCGGCTGCTCGCGGTGATCCGGGGCGTGCTGCGGGACGAGACGCATCTGCCGCCCGCCCTGCTCACCGGTGTGCTGCGCGAGCTCACGGCGGCCCGCAAGCACCGCACCGAGAGCGAGCGCCTGGTGGAGTCGCTGACTCCGCGCGAGCGCGAGGTGCTGCGCTGCATGGTGGCGGGCCTGGGCCGCAAGGCGGTCGCCGAGCGGCTGTTCCTCTCCCCGCACACGGTCCGCACGCACATGCAGAACGTGCTGGGCAAGCTCGGCGTGCACTCCACGCTGGCCGCCGTCGCGCTGGCGCGGCGGGCCGGGGTGGGGCCGGTCGACCTAGCCGGGGATGTTGTCGAACGGGGCGGTCAACTGGCGTAGCAGCGCCGCGAGTTCACCCCGCTGGGTGCGCGACAGCTGGGCCAGGATGGCCCGCTCCTGCTCCAGGAGTCCGGCCAGCGCCTGGTCGGCCCGGTCGCGCCCCTCGGGGGTGAGGCGGACCAGCACTCCGCGCCGGTCGCTGGGGTCGGGCAGCCGCTCGACCAGGCCCTTCTTGGCGAGCCGGTCGATCCGGTTGGTCATGGTGCCCGAGGTGACCAGCGTCTGGGTGAGCAGCTGCCCGGGGGAGAGCTGGTAGGGGGCGCCCGCGCGGCGCAGCGACGTCAGGACGTCGAACTCCCAGGGCTCCAGCTGGTGCTCGGAGAAGGCCAGCCGACGGGCCCGGTCGAGATGGCGCGCCAGCCTGCTGACGCGGCTGAGCACTTCCAGCGGCTCCACGTCGAGGTCCGGGCGCTCGCGGCGCCATGCTGAGACCAGACGGTCGACCTCGTCCTCCATGTCGATCAGTGTAGAGGGTCTGTCGACATGAAGTCTCTTGACGTCAAGATATATAAACCCCCACCATTGGGCATGGAGGGGCCGGGACCCTGTTCCGCTTGGCCCAGCCGTACCTGCAAGGGGGCTCGAACATGCATTCCGATTTCGTCCCGGAGTCCGTCGAAGCGGCGCCCCGGGAGTCCAACGAGACGTCGGTCCGGACGTCCGCCCAGCTGCCCGCTCCCCTCTGGGACCCGCAGCAGTACTTGCACCACTCCGGCCACCGCACCCGTCCCTTCCTCGACCTGCTCGCCAGGATCCCGGCCCTGCCGGGCTCGTCCGGCGCGGCCGCCGCCGACCCGGCCGCCGCCGGGGGAGCACCGGCGGCCCACGTGGGCGCCCAGCGCGCCCCGCACGCCCGCCCGGGCCCCGGGGGGCGCCCGCCCGCCCGCATCGCGGACCTGGGGTGCGGGCCGGGCAACGTCACCGCCCTGCTCGCGGGCCGCTGGCCCGACGCCCGCATCACCGGCTTCGACCTCTCGCCCGAGATGCTCGCCCAGGCCGACAAGGACCACGCGGGCACCACCCCGGGCGGCGGCTGGCTGGACTTCCGGCCCGCCGACCTGGCGCACTGGACGCCCGAGGAGCCGTACGACCTGATCGTCTCCAACGCGGCCCTGCAATGGGTCCCCAACCACCCCGAGTCCTTCGCCCCCTGGATCGAGGGGCTGCTGCCCGGCGGCACGCTGGCCTTCCAGGTGCCGGGCAACTTCACCTCGCCCAGCCACGCCCTGCTCGGCGAGCTCTGCGAGTCGCCCCGCTGGCGGTCCCGCCTCGGCGACCACGGCCGCCGCTACGTCCACATCCTCACCCCCGCCGACTACCTCCAGCGCCTCACCGACCTGGGCTGCGAGGTGGACGCCTGGGAGACCACCTACTCCCAGCTGCTGGCGGGCGAGGACCCGGTCCTGGACTGGGTCAAGGGCACCGCCCTGCGCCCCGCCCTGACCGCCCTCGGCGACGACGAGGAGGCGATCGCCGCCTTCCTCGCCGAATACCGCGACCTGCTGCGCGCGGCCTATCCGCCGGGCCCGCACGGCACGGTCTTCCCGTTCCGCCGCATCTTCGCCGTCGCCCGCAGAAGGGACCGCTGACGCCCGCCGCCGGCCGCGTCCGGCCCGTGCCGCGGTAGCGGCCGGGACACGGCAGTGCCCCGCCGCCGGGCGACCGGCGGCGGGGCACTGTGTCGTTCGGGGTGCGGCTCAGTACAGGTCGCGGTAGGTGTTCCAGCCGTCGCCGAGCTTGACGCGGGACTTGAAGCCGCCGTAGCCGTTCGACTCGTAACGGAACAGTTCGCCGCGGGAGTTGGCGGCGATCAGGTCCGCGCGGCCGTCGCCGTTCACGTCGCCGGGGGCGGCGAGGTGCTTGAACTGCTGCCAGCCGGGACCGATGTACACACGGGACTTGAACGGCGAGGTGGACACCCCCGTACCCGGGTACAGGTAGAGCTTGCCGTCGCCGGTGCGGGCCACGATGTCGGCCAGCCCGTCGCCGGTCAGGTCGCCCGCGCCCACGATCCTGTCGTACGCGTTCCAGCCACCGCCCACCTTCAGGCGCGAGCTGAACTGGTAGCCGTTGCCGTAGCCCCGGTAGAGGTACAGCGTGCCGGAACCGTCGCGGGCCAGCAGGTCGTTGTGGCCGTCGTTGTTCAGGTCGCCCGCGCCGACCAGGGTGTTGAAGCCGCCCCAGCCGCCGCCCGCGTCGGTGAGGTTGACGCCGACGTACAGATGGCCGTCGTCCCACTGGAGCAGGTCGCCGTAGAGCCCGTCGCTGATCGAGGCCGCGAAGGCCAGGCGCTTGGAGTTCGCGAAGTCACCGGTCGCGCTCGCCTTGTACCGCGCCGAGAGCTGGCCGTTGTACTGCGCGTAGTAGTGGTACAGCGTGCCCTGGGTGTCACGGCCGATGACGCCGTTCTTCACCGGGGTGGCGTTGGCGCCGGTGCCGCTGAACGCCTGGGTGTACTCCCACCCGGTGCCCATCAGCTTGCGGTCCTTGAAGTTGCCCTTGCCGTCGGAGGCGTAGAAGTACAGCGTGCCGCCGTTGCTGCGGGCCACGATGTCCGCGTAGCCGTCGCCGTCGCCGTCGTCGATCGACAGGATCTGGTTGTAGGCGTCCCAGCCGCCGCCGATCCGCACCCGGGCCTTGAGCGGCGCCGCGGCGTCGCCGGTGCCCGCGTAGAAGTACAGGTCGCCGCCGGGCGTACGGGCCACGACGTCGCCGAAGCCGTCGCCGTTCAGGTCGCCCGCGCCGACGAGCTGGTCGTAGCCCTGCCAGCCGCCGCCGACCTTGATCCGGCCGGCGAACGGGTCACCGGAGGAGATGCCCTTGCCGGGGTAGAGGTACAGGTCGCCGCCGGGCGTACGGGCCAGCAGGTCGCCCTTGCCGTCGCCGGTCAGGTCCGAGGCGCCCACGACCTTGTTGTAGGCGTTCCAGCCGCCGCCGGTCCAGGTCGGGTACGTGGCGCCGGTCGAGGTGACGTCCGCGTACAGCGCCAGGGTGCCGTCGGGCTGGAGGGTGAGGACCTCGGGGGTGCCGTTCCCGTCCAGGTCGCCCGGCGTGACGATGGCCTTGTAGGCGCCGAAGGCGTTGGAGAACGCCTGGTTGTCCTTCTCGGTCCAGGTCTCCAGGTACGTCTGGTTGTCCACGCCCCGGTACAGCAGGTCGCTGGAGCCGTCCTTGTTCAGGTCCAGGCGCGGCTTGGCCGGGTGGGCGGCGACGACGGCCGACGACTTCACGGTCCGCCGGGGCAGCAGGGCCGTGGGGTGCCCCGTGGACGGCTTCGCGGTCTCGGCGGGCGCGTGCGGCGCGACCGGCGCCCCGTCGGCCGACGCCGTGCCCGCCAGGAGCATGCCGGCCGAGAGCGCGAGTGCGGTGCAGGCCATGATCCGGCCGGTCCGCGGGATGCGCACAGAAGACAAAATTCCCCCCAGGGAATATGCGGGTGTGACCGGGGCGAATTCGCCACGGCTCACGCGGTGCTCGGAGCGCGCGGAAACATTTCTCGCGGGGCTCGCGCACGGCGCGTCCCCGTGGACGCCGGGCCCTGTGCGGCCGCTCGCGGAGGAATGCCGAAATCCCCCCCGGGAATGTGCGTGAAGCCTACAGCTGACGTGCCTGTGGTTGAAGCGGAAAATGGGTCACGAGGAGGACTCGCGACCCATTCGAGACCGTCGGCGGTCAGTTCTTGCGATGCCCTATCAGCCGGGGTTTCTGCTCCAGCCCGTCCAGCCCGTGCCACGCCAGGTTCACCAGGTGCGCGGCGACCTCGGACTTCTTGGGCTTGCGCACGTCCAGCCACCACTGGCCGGTCAGCGCGACCATGCCGACCAGCGCCTGCGCGTACAGCGGGGCCAGCTTGGGGTCGAAGCCGCGGGCCTTGAACTCCAGGCCGAGGATGTCCTCGACCTGGGTCGCGATGTCCGAGATCAGGGACGCGAAGGTGCCCGTCGACTGCGCGACCGGCGAGTCCCGCACCAGGATGCGGAAGCCGTCGGTGTACTTCTCGATGTAGTCGAGCAGCGCGAACGCGGCCTGTTCCAGCAGCTCGCGCGGGTGGCCGGCGGTCAGCGCGCCCGTCACCCCGTCGAGGAGCTGGCGCATCTCGCGGTCCACGACCACCGCGTACAGCCCCTCCTTGCCGCCGAAGTGCTCGTAGACCACCGGCTTGGAGACCCCGGCCTTCGCAGCGATCTCCTCCACCGAGGTGCCCTCGAACCCCTTGTCCGCGAAGAGCGTGCGGCCGATGTCAAGGAGCTGCTCGCGGCGCTCCGCACCCGTCATCCGGGTGCGGCGGGTCCGCCTGGGTCGTTCGGTGCCCGTCGAGCCGTTGGTGCTGGTCGTGCGGGTGGTGCTGGAGTCGGTCGCCACGTCCTCCATCATGCCGCCTCGGTGGCCTTCTCCTCACGGGCGCTCTCGGCGCGGGCCTTCTCCGTACGCCGGGAGGGGGCGCCGGGCTCGCTGCGCTTGGCGTCCAGACGGGCCTGGGTGGGCCAGCGCACGTCGTACGCCCAGCCCAGCTGCTCGCACCAGCGGATGATCCGGGCGCTGGAGTCGACCTGGCCGCGCATCACCCCGTGCCGCGCCGACGTCGGGTCGGCGTGGTGCAGGTTGTGCCAGGACTCGCCGCAGGACAGGACCGCCAGCCACCACACGTTGCCGGAGCGGTCGCGGGACTTGAAGGGGCGCTTGCCGACCGCGTGGCAGATGGAGTTGATGGACCAGGTGACGTGGTGCAGCAGCGCGACCCGGACCATCGAGCCCCAGAAGAACGCGGTGAACGCGCCCCACCAGGACATCGTCACCAGACCGCCGACGATCGGCGGGATGGCGAGGGAGAGGATCGTCCAGTAGGCGAAGTCGCGCGAGATCCGGCGGATCGCCGGGTCCTTGATCAGGTCCGGCGCGTACTTCTCCTGCGAGGTCTGCTCCTCGTCGAACATCCAGGCGATGTGGGCCCACCACAGGCCCTTCATCAGCGCGGGCAGCGTCTCGCCGAACCGCCACGGCGAGTGCGGGTCGCCCTCCGCGTCGGAGAACTTGTGGTGCTTGCGGTGGTCCGCCACCCAGCGCACCAGCGGGCCCTCCACGGCCATCGAACCGGCGACGGCCAGCGCGATCCGCAGCGGGCGCTTGGCCTTGAACGAGCCGTGCGTGAAGTAGCGGTGGAAGCCGATGGTGACGCCGTGGCAGCCCAGGTAGTACATGAACACCATCAGGCCGAGGTCCAGCCAGCTCACGCCCCAGCCCCAGGCCAGCGGCACCGCGGCGAGCAGCGCCACGAAGGGCACGACGATGAAGAGCAGCAGGGCGAGCTGTTCGATGGACCGTTTGCTCTCGCCCCCGCGGGTCGCGGAGGAACCCGGCGGCTCGGTGGCCGGCTCGATCAGGTCGGGGCTGGTGGTCATGGGGAATCCCCCCGTGGGGTGAGTGAAGGAGACGAGAGGCGTGGCTACGGGTGCGTAACCTACGGCGACGTAAGTATGGCAGTGCCCCGGCACCGTTCAAGAGGGCAGTGGACCGCGCCGCGCGCGCGGCCACCTATCCTGGGTCTCGTCGGACAGCGCGGTCCGCAAGCCTCCAGTACCCCTCCAGACGTGCTCAAACACTGCAAGGAGCCGCACCTGTGAGCAGTGCCGACCAGACCCCCGCCGCCAGCCCCGAGCTTCGCGCCGACATCCGCCGACTGGGTGACCTCCTGGGCGAGGCGCTCGTCCGCCAGGAAGGGCCTGAGCTCCTGGAGCTCGTCGAGCGCGTGCGCGCCCTCACCCGTACGGACGGGGAGGCCGCCGCCGAACTGCTCGGCGGCACCGAGGTGGAGACCGCAGCCAAGCTCGTACGGGCCTTCTCCACCTACTTCCACCTCGCCAACGTCACCGAGCAGGTGCACCGCGGCCGTGAGCTGCGCGCCCACCGGGCCGCCGAGGGCTCGCTGCTCGCCCGCACCGCCGACATGCTCAAGGACGCCGACCCCGAGCACCTGCGTGCCACGGTCCGGAACCTGAACGTGCGCCCGGTCTTCACCGCGCACCCCACCGAGGCGGCCCGCCGCTCGGTCCTCAACAAGCTCCGGCGCATCGCCGCGCTCCTGGAGACCCCGGTCACCGAGGCCGACCGGCGCCGCCTGGACCTGCGGCTCGCCGAGAACATCGACCTCATCTGGCAGACCGACGAGCTGCGGGTGGTCCGCCCCGAGCCCGCCGACGAGGCCCGCAACGCCATCTACTACCTGGACGAGCTGCACGCCAACGCGGTGGGCGACGTGCTGGAGGACCTGGCGGCCGAGCTGGAGCGGGTCGGCGTCGAGCTGCCGCCCGGCACCCGCCCGCTGACCTTCGGCACCTGGATCGGCGGCGACCGCGACGGCAACCCCAACGTGACCCCCCAGGTCACCTGGGACGTGCTGATCCTCCAGCACGAGCACGGCATCAACGACGCGCTGGAGCTGATCGACTTCCTGCGCGGCCTGCTCTCCAACTCCATCCGGTACGCCGGGGCCACCGAGGAGCTCCTCACCTCGCTCCAGGCCGACCTGGAGGCGCTGCCCGAGATCAGCCCCCGCTACAAGCGGCTCAACGCGGAGGAGCCCTACCGGCTCAAGGCCACCTGTGTGCGCCAGAAGCTGGTCAACACCAAGGAGCGGCTCGCCAAGGGCACCCCGCACCAGAGCGGCCGGGACTACCTGGGCACCTCCGAGCTCCTCGCCGACCTGACCCTGATCCAGACCTCGCTCCGCGCCCACCGCGGCGGACTCTTCGCCGACGGCCGGATGGACCGCACGATCCGCACGCTCGCCGCGTTCGGCCTCCAGCTGGCCACCATGGACGTGCGCGAGCACGCCGACGCGCACCACCACGCGCTCGGCCAGCTCTTCGACCGGCTCGGCGAGGAGTCCTGGCGGTACGCGGACATGCCCCGCGAGTACCGGCAGAAGCTGCTCGCCAAGGAGCTGCGCTCGCGCCGCCCGCTGGCCCCCACCCCGGCGCCGCTGGACGAGGCCGGGCAGAAGACCCTCGGTGTTTTCGGCACGGTCAAGGAGGCGTTCGAGCGGTTCGGCCCCGAGGTCATCGAGTCGTACATCATCTCCATGTGCCAGGGCGCCGACGACGTGTTCGCCGCGGCCGTGCTGGCCCGCGAGGCCGGGCTCGTCGATCTGCACGCGGGCTGGGCGAAGATCGGCATCGTGCCGCTCCTGGAGACCACGGACGAGCTGCGCGCCGCCGACGTCATCCTCGACGAGATGCTGGCGGACCCCTCCTACCGCCGTCTGGTGTCGCTGCGCGGTGACGTCCAGGAGGTCATGCTGGGCTACTCGGACTCCTCCAAGTTCGGCGGCATCACCACCTCCCAGTGGGAGATCCACCGCGCCCAGCGCCGGCTGCGCGACGTGGCCCACCGCTACGGCGTGCGGCTGCGGCTCTTCCACGGCCGCGGCGGCACCGTCGGCCGCGGCGGCGGCCCCTCGCACGACGCGATCCTGGCGCAGCCCTGGGGCACCCTGGAGGGCGAGATCAAGGTGACCGAGCAGGGCGAGGTCATCTCCGACAAGTACCTCATCCCCTCGCTGGCCAGGGAGAACCTGGAGCTGACGGTGGCGGCCACGCTCCAGGCGTCCGCGCTGCACACCGCCCCGCGCCAGTCCGACGAGGCGCTGGCGCGCTGGGACGCGGCGATGGACACGGTCTCCGACGCCGCCCACGCCGCCTACCGCAGGCTGGTCGAGGACCCGGACCTGCCCGCGTACTTCTTCGCCTCCACCCCGGTCGACCAGCTCGCCGAGCTGCACCTGGGCTCGCGCCCCTCGCGCCGCCCGGACTCCGGCGCGGGCCTGGACGGGCTGCGGGCCATCCCGTGGGTGTTCGGCTGGACGCAGTCGCGGCAGATCGTGCCCGGCTGGTTCGGGGTGGGCTCGGGCCTGAAGGCGCTGCGCGAGGCGGGTCTGGACACCGTCCTCGACGAGATGCACGAGCGCTGGCACTTCTTCCGGAACTTCATCTCCAACGTGGAGATGACGCTGGCCAAGACGGACCTGCGGATCGCCCGCCACTACGTGGACACGCTGGTGCCCGAGGAGCTGAAGCACGTCTTCGCGGACATCGAGGCCGAGCACGCGCTCACGGTCAGCGAGGTGCTGCGGATCACCGGCGGCGAGGAGCTGCTGGGCTCGCATCCGGTCCTCCAGCAGACCTTCGCGATCCGGGACGCCTATCTGGACCCGATCTCCTACCTCCAGGTGTCCCTGCTGGCGCGCCAGCGGGCCGAGGCGGAGCGCGGCGAGAGCCCCGACCCGCTGCTGGCGCGGGCGCTGCTGCTGACGGTCAACGGTGTGGCGGCGGGCCTGCGCAACACCGGCTGACCCGGCACGCGAGGACGTAAAAGCCCCGGTGGCCGTCCGGCCGCCGGGGCTTCGTGCGGTCCGCGTCAGGAGTTGTACGTCGACTGCGCCCGCTCAAGACCCTCGATGACCAGCGCTTCCACGGCGTCGGCCGCGCGGTCCACGAAGTAGTCGAGCTCCTTGCGCTCGGTCGAGGAGAAGTCCTTGAGGACGAAGTCCGCGACCTGCATCCGGCCGGGCGGGCGGCCGATGCCGAAGCGGACGCGGTGGTAGTCGGGGCCGAACGACTTGGTCATCGACTTGAGGCCGTTGTGGCCGTTGTCGCCGCCGCCGAGCTTGAGGCGGAGCGTGCCGTAGTCGATGTCCAGCTCGTCGTGGACGGCGACGATGTTCTCGACCGGCACCTTGTAGAAGTCGCGCAGCTGGGTGACGGGGCCGCCGGACAGGTTCATGTACGAGAGCGGCTTGGCCAGGATCACCCGGCGGTTGTGGGGGCCGGCCGGGCCGATGCGGCCCTCGACGACCTGGGCGCGCGCCTTGTGCGCCTTGAACTTGCCGCCGATGCGCGAGGCGAGCAGGTCGGCCACCATGAAGCCGACGTTGTGCCGGTTGCCCGCGTACTCGGGGCCGGGATTGCCGAGCCCCACCACCAGCCAGGGGGCGTTCGCTTCCGTGGTCATCTGTGCTGCGTCTCTCCTCGCGTACGGACAGGAAAACGGGGTGGCGGGCCGCAGTGGCCCGCCACCCCGTCAGACAGAGCGTACGGCTCAGGCCTCGGCGGCCTCGTCGCCCGCGCCCTCGGCGGCCGGCTCCTCGGCCTGGGCGGCCAGGATCTGGATGACGACGGCGTCGGCGTCGGTCACCAGGGAGGTGCCCTTGGGCAGGGCGACGTCCTTGGCGTGGATGGAGGCGCCGGCCTCCAGGCCCTCGATGGAGACGGTGACGGAGGTCGGGATGTGGGTGGCCTCGGCCTCGACGGAGAGGGTGCTCAGCACGTTCTCGACGAGGAAGCTCCCCGGGGCCAGGTCGCCCTCGGTCTCGACCGGGACCTCGACCGTGACCTTCTCGCCGCGCTTGACGAGCAGCAGGTCGACGTGGACCAGGTAGCCCTTGATGGCGTCGCGCTGGACGGCCTTCGGGATGGCGAGCTCGTTCTTGCCCTCGATGTCCAGGGAGAGCAGGACGTTCGGGGTGCGCAGGGCGAGCAGCAGCTCGTGGCCCGGCAGGGTGACGTGGACCGGCTCCGAGCCGTGGCCGTAGACGACCGCGGGGACCTTGTTCTCACGGCGGATGCTGCGGGCGGCGCCCTTGCCGAAGGAGGTACGGACCTCGGCGGCGAGCTTGATCTCGGACATGTGCACTCCTCGTATAACCAGATGAACAAAGGTGGCTGGTTACCCGGCCACGACTGGCCTGCTACGAAGAGCGCGTCGATAACGGACCGCCGTACCGCATACGGGTACGGCCTCCCTCGCCGAGCAACTCGATGAGTCTACCCGGCGGGGAGGCCGTACCCAAAAAGGATCTTCGCGACCCCGTGCGGCTACTGCTCCTCGAAGAGGCTCGTGACCGAGCCGTCCTCGAAGACCTCGCGGACCGCGCGCGCGATCGACGGGGCGATCGAGAGCACCGTGATCTTGTCGAGCTCCAGGTCGGACGGGTCCGGCAGGGTGTTCGTGAAGACGAACTCGCTGACCTTGGAGTTCTTCAGGCGGTCGGCGGCCGGGCCGGAGAGGATGCCGTGCGTGGCCGTCACGATGACGTCCTCGGCGCCGTGCGCGAACAGGGCGTCGGCGGCGGCGCAGATGGTGCCACCGGTGTCGATCATGTCGTCGACCAGGACGCAGACGCGGCCCTTGACGTCACCGACGACCTCGTGGACGGTCACCTGGTTGGCGACGTCCTTGTCCCGGCGCTTGTGGACGATGGCCAGCGGCGCGTCCAGCCGGTCGCACCAGCGGTCGGCGACGCGCACGCGGCCGGCGTCGGGGGAGACGATCGTCAGCTTGGAGCGGTCGACCTTGGCGCCCACGTAGTCCGCGAGGACCGGCAGGGCCGTGAGGTGGTCGACCGGGCCGTCGAAGAAGCCCTGGATCTGGTCGGTGTGCAGGTCGACCGTGAGGATCCGGTCGGCGCCCGCGGTCTTCAGGAGGTCGGCGATCAGCCGGGCGGAGATCGGCTCGCGGCCCTTGTGCTTCTTGTCCTGGCGGGCGTACCCGTAGGACGGCACGATCACGGTGATGGAGCGGGCCGACGCGCGCTTCAGCGCGTCGATCATGATCAGCTGCTCCATGATCCACTTGTTGATCGGAGCCGTGTGGCTCTGGATCAGGAAGCAGTCGGCGCCGCGCGCCGACTCCTGGAAGCGGACGTAGATCTCACCGTTGGCGAAGTCGAAGGCCTTCGTCGGCACGAGGCCGACACCCAGCTGGTGCGCGACCTCCTCGGCCAGCTCGGGGTGGGCGCGGCCGGAGAAGAGCATCAGCTTCTTCTCGCCGGTCGTCTTGATCCCGGTCACAGCACTGTCTCCTCAGAGGTGTCTTCTGCTGCTGAGCCCGCGCGGTCCCTTGGCGACGAGCCAGCCGAATCGTGTGCGTCTATCACGGTACGCCGTGACAGGCGTAGATGTTTCCGGTCAGTTTTCGCCAACGGCCTCTTCGGAGGCGGCGGCAGCCGCCTGCGCGGCGGCGCTGCCCGGCCGCTTGCGGGCCACCCAGCCCTCGATATTCCGCTGCTGGCCCCGGGCGACGGCCAGCGAACCGGCCGGCACGTCCTTGGTGATGACCGAGCCGGCCGCGGTGTAGGCGCCGTCCCCCACTGTGACGGGAGCAACAAACATGTTGTCCGAACCCGTCTTGCAGTGCGAGCCGATCGTGGTGTGGTGCTTGGCCTCGCCGTCGTAGTTGACGAACACGCTGGCCGCGCCGATGTTCGTGTACTCGCCGATGGTGGCGTCGCCCACGTACGACAGGTGCGGGATCTTGGTGCCCTCGCCGATCGTCGCGTTCTTCGTCTCCACGTACGTGCCGAGCTTGGCCTTGACGCCGAGCCGGGTGCCGGGCCGCAGATAGGCGTACGGGCCGACCGACGCGCCCGCGCCCACCTCGGAGTCGTAGGAGACGGTGTTGTCCACGCGCGCGTCCGCGCCGACCGCGGTGTTGGTCAGCCGGGAGTTGGGGCCGACCTCGGCGCCGCGGGCCAGATGGGTCGAGCCGAGCAGCTGGGTGCCCGGGTGGACCAGGGAGTCCTGCTCGAAGGTGACCGTGACGTCCACGAAGGTGGTGGCCGGGTCGACGACGGTGACGCCCGCGAGCATCGCGCGCTCCAGCAGCCGGTCGTTGAGCAGCCGGCGGGCCTCGGCCAGCTGGACGCGGTTGTTGATGCCGAGGATCTCGCGGTGGTCCCCGCCGACCGAGGCGCCGACGCGGTGCCCGGCCTCGCGCAGGATGCCGAGGACGTCCGTGAGGTACTCCTCGCCCTGACTGTTGTCCGTGCGGACCTTGCCGAGGGCGTCCGCGAGCAGGGCGCCGTCGAAGGCGAAGACGCCGGAGTTGATCTCCTTGATGGCGCGCTGGGCGTCCGTGGCGTCCTTGTGCTCGACGATCGCGGTGACCGCGCCCGACGCGTCGTCGCGCACGATCCGTCCGTAGCCGGTGGAGTCCGGGACCTCGGCGGTGAGCACGGTGACGGCGTTGCCGTCGGCCTCGTGCGTACGGGTCAGCTCCGCCAGCGTGGCGCCGGTCAGCAGCGGGGTGTCGCCGCAGACCACCACGACGGTGCCCTCGATGGACTGGCCGAGCTCCTCCAGGGCCATCCGCACGGCGTGGCCGGTGCCGTTCTGCTCGTACTGGACGGCGGTGCGCACCTCGGCGTCGATCTCGCCCAGGTGGGCGGTGACCTGCTCGCGGGCGTGGCCGACGACCACGACGAGGTGCTCGGGGGTGAGCTCGCGGGCGGCAGCCACGACATGGCCGACCAGCGAGCGCCCGCAGATCTGGTGCAGGACCTTGGGGGTGGCCGACTTCATGCGGGTGCCCTCACCCGCGGCGAGGACGACTACGGCCGCCAGTGGGGTGTCCCCTGTTCGAGCGGAGCCGAGAACGTGGGGAGGGTTGGCGCTCACGGGAATGCCCTTCGGCGTTGTGTGGTGGACATCCGCAGGATACCGGGGGGTCTGGGGGCACAAATGCGGGGAGGGACGATGCCCAAAACAGTTCGGGTCCCGACCCAAAAGGTCAGGACCCGAAACAAGAAGCTCCCCCGCCAGGACTCGAACCCGGACATAGGGCACCAAAAGCCCCAGTGCTGCCAATTACACCACGGGGGATGGAAACCGGCTTGAACCGGACAGTGCGTCAGGTCGCCGGAGCGGCACCCCACACTATGCCGTACCGAGCCCCTTCGATGCGACGGTGGAGATCAGCGCGGTTGACGGCGTGGCCGCCACACGCTCCCCCTCCGTCCCGCCCGTCCCACGCGTCCCGGCGGGCCGGCGCCCGTCCCGGATGCGGCCGACGCCGTTCCGTGCTCGTGCGGTCGCCGGAAAATCGCTGGCGGGCGCCCGTAGGCTGGAAGGCATGACCGCAACGGGGGCAGACCACGACTCCGCGGGGAGGACCTCCCGCGGCTGGTGGTGGTGGGAACGGCGGCGCGGGGCCGTCCTGGACATCGGACTGGGGCTGGTCTCCGCGTTCGAGTGCGCGCTGGAGGGCGTGAAGTTCGCCGGGGACGCCGGGCTCCCGGTGCCCGCCGGGGTGCTGTTCGGCCTGCTGGCCGGGGCCACGCTGGTGACCCGGCGGCGCTGGCCGGTCGCCGTCGTCCTGGTGTCGATCGCGGTCACCCCCGCCAACATGGGCTTCCTGCTCGGCATCGTCGGGCTCTACACCCTGGCCGCCTCCGAGGTGCCCCGCCGGATCACCGCGGCCCTCGCCGGAATGTGCCTGGCCGGGACGTTCATCGTCACCTTCGTCCGGATGAACCAGAGCGTCGACGACGGCGCCTTCAGCGGCGGCCGGTGGCTGGTGCCGCTCTTCTCCGCCGTGATGTCGCTGGGGCTGACCGGCCCGCCGCTGCTCTTCGGGCTCTATATAGGGGCCCGGCGCAGACTGATGGAGTCCCTGCGCGAGCGCGCCGACTCCCTGGAACGCGAACTCTCCCTCCTCGCCGACCACGCCGAGGAGCGCGCCGAATGGGCCCGCGCCGAGGAGCGCACCCGGATCGCCCGCGAGATGCACGACGTGGTGGCCCACCGGGTCTCGCTGATGGTGGTGCACGCCGCCGCGCTCCAGGCGGTCGCCCGCAAGGACCCCGAGAAGGCCGTGAAGAACGCGGTGCTGGTCGGGGACATGGGCCGCCAGGCGCTGACCGAGCTGCGCGAGATGCTCGGCGTGCTGCGCACCGGCGAGGCGGTGCGGCGGGCCGACGCGCCCGCCCCCGTCCCGCTCGCCGCCGTGGGCGCCGCGGCAGCCGCCGCCGCGGCGGCGGCCGAGGAAGGTCCCTGCCTCGCGGACATCGAGGCGCTGGTCGGCCAGTCCCGGGCGGCCGGGATGGTGGTCGAGCTGTCGGTCCACGGGGCCGGGCGCAGCTATGACGCGCTGGTGGAGCAGACCGCGTACCGGGTGATCCAGGAAGCGCTCACCAACGTCCACAAGCACGCGGCGGGCGCCAAGGTGATGGTCCGGCTCGCGCACCGGGACACCGAGGTCGCCATGCAGGTGGAGAACGGTCCGGCCGACGGCGCCACCGCCGACGCGGGCCTGCCCAGCGGCGGCAACGGCCTGGTCGGGATGCGCGAGCGGGTGACCGGCCTCGGCGGCACGTTCCTGTCCGGGGTGACGGACGCGGGCGGCTGGCGGGTGTCGGCGGTCCTGCCGGACCGCACGGGCTGAGCCCCCCCCGTACGGCCGGGGCGCGCCGCCCGTACGGCCGACGCCGCCCGTACGGCCGTCGGCGGACCCGCCGGGGGACGGCCGGAGGGCCCCGGAAGGCGTCCCCGCGGCGGCGCTCCCTCAGCCCGCCGACGTCAGGCGCACCGGCTGGACGCCCATGACCAGCGTGTTCAGGGCCAGGTCCAGGTCGGAGCCCAGGTACCAGTCGCCGGTGTGGTCGATGCTGTAGATCCGGCCCTCCACGTCCACCGCGAGGACCGCCTGCTGCTCGCCCTCCTCGCCGAGCGGCGCCAGCTCGGTGCCCAGCGCCCGGCCCAGGTCCGCGAACGTACGGGCCAGGTGCAGCCCCGCGACCGGGTCGAAGCGGACGGTCGTCGGCGCGTGGTGGCGGCCCGGCCCCGGCGCGGTCAGCCGCAGCCCGCCGAACTCGGCCCAGGCCTCCACGGCCGCCGGGAAGACGGTGTGCCGGTGCCCGGCCGGCGAGGTGTGCTGGCGCAGCACGTCGGCCCACGCCTCGGCCTGCCTGATGTCCCAGCGTCCGGGGTGCCACCCGGCGGCGCGCAGCGCGGCGTCGACGGGGACGGGGAAGCGGGTGGTGGAGACGTCCGGCATCGCGGTCGGTTCAGCCCTTCTCGGCGGCGGGGTCGACGGCGCGCACGCCGAAGTGGGCGAGCAGCGCCGTACAGGAGCGGCAGGGCGGCGCGTAGCTGCCGTGCAGCGGGTCGCCGTCCTCCCGGATGCGGCGGGCGGTCAGCTTGGCGTGCTTGAGCGCGCGCCGGGCCTCGCCGTGGGTGAGCGGCTTGTAGCGCTGCGGGCGCCGCGAGGGCTTGGCCGCGCGCGCCGACTCCAGGGACGCCAGCTGGCGGGAGAGCAGGATCGCCTCCGGGCAGCGCCCGGTGAACCGCTCGCGCTGGCCGCTGGTGAGGGTGTCGTGGAAGTCCTGTACGAGCGGGTGGAGGGCGGGCGGCTGGTCGCCCTTGCCCGCGGTGCAGGTCAGCGTCGTGCCCCGGACGGAGAGCGCGGCGGCGACGGCGGGCAGGATGCCGTCGCGGCGGTGCAGCAGCACGGGCGCGGAGGCGGCGCTGCCGCTCCACTGGAGCCGCGGGTCCCCGGTCCGCCGGCTGCCCGGTCCCGGCGCGGGCCGGGACTCCGTGGTGCGCGCGGCCCCCGTGGCCGTACCCGATATGTCGGTCGTTCCGTGCATGGTGCTCGCTGTCCCTCCCCGTCGCCGACGGTGTCCGCCGCCGGGCCAACGCCCCCGTTAACGCCCCGTTGCGGGGAACAGACTGCCAAATGTGCCCAGTGGTACGGAAGCTGGGGCATGGATGCGGCTACGTCCGTGTCGTCACCATCGCCGTACGGTGACCCGATTGTGACAGCTGGTCACGGTGGTGCGGGGGCGGATCCGGACCGGGACCCGGTATTGCCCCACCGCATAGTCTGGTCCTCACCAGCCAGACGCAGCAGGACGCACGCAGGGGGCATCCGCCATGACGACAGGTCGGCTCGGGCACGCCGCGCCACCGAACGCGGCCTACGCCGGGCAGGTCGTGAACTTCCCGGACCCGGTCCGCGCCGCCCGGCACCCCCGGGGGGTCCGGATCGGCGCCGACGGCCACCCGGACTTCTCCGCGTACGCGCGCGCGGCGGCCGAGATCGCCGAGCCCCCCGAGGGCTTCGGCGTGGACGAGCTGCGCCTGACCGACTACGTGTCGGCCAACGCGGCGCTCGCCGCCGACGGCCACGAGCTCTGGGACACCGTGCCCGCGGTCGCGACCCCGCACGGCTGGACCTGGCACCACGTGGCCGGCAGCCGCCGTCTCGAACTCGTCCCGGTCGAGGTGAAGGCGCTGCTGCGGCACCACGGCGGGCTGGCCACCACCCCGGTCGACCAGGACAAGCGCGGCACCCGCCCGCTCCAGGAGACCCGCCCGGCGCACTTCGCGCTGCCCAGGGGCCAGGTCGCGGTCTCCGAGTCGCAACTCCTCGGCGTGGAGGAGGACTTGGGCTACCGGCTGCCCGGCGCCTACCGCTCGTTCCTGAAGGCCGCGGGCGGCTGCGCCCCGGTCGGCGCGGCGCTCGACGCGGAGCTGGGGCTGCTGGTGGACCAGCCGTTCTTCACCGTGCGCGAGCAGGCGGCGGTCAACGACCTCGTCTACATCAACAAGTGCCTGCGCGACCACCTGACCAAGGACTACCTGGGCGTCGGGTTCGTGCAGGGCGGCATCCTCGCGGTGAAGGTGAAGGGCGCCGCCACCGGCTCGGTCTGGTTCTGCGCGTACGACGACGCGCGCGACCGGGACGGCTGGAGCGTGCAGGAGCGCGTGGAGCGGCTGCTGCTGCCCTGCGGCGCCGACTTCGACGAGTTCCTGGAACGGCTCGCGGGCAATCCGCCGGAGCTGGAGACCGTGGCGAACCTGATGGTGGACGGCGGCTTCGCGCGCGCCGTGCCGGTGGGGGAGTGAGTGTGATGGTGACCTTCGCCCAGGCGCAGGAGCGCGCGGAAGAGTGGATCAACGGGGAGGCCCCCGCCTACCAGCACCGGGAGGTGCGGGTGCGGGAGTTCGACCTCGGGTTCGTGGCGTGGGCCGAGGACCGCGCCGAGGGCCCGTCCTCGGACGGTGGCCGCCAGCGGCTCGTCATCGCCCGGGACGGCGAGGTCACCCTGTGGCCGGGCCTGCCGGTGGGCGAGGTGATCCGCCGTTACGAGGAGGAGTACGGGGTGCCGGACGCGCCCGAGGACGCGGTGCCCGCGCCCGCGCCGGAGCGGATCGACCTGAACCAGACGTCGTTCCTGCTCACCCCGCCCGAGTGGCTCCAGGAAGCGGCCGACCGGATGGGCATCCCGGACCACCGCGCGGAGCCCGCCCCGACGCCCGGCGAGCCCGCACCCGCGTGGCCCGGCGCGACCCCGGCCGCCGCCGCTTCCGGTCCGGGCTCCGCCGGTGGTGCGGGGTGGTCCGCTCCGGCGGCCGAAGCACCGCAGGGGGCGACCCCGGCTTCCGGTCCGGCCTCCGCCGGGGGCGCCGGTTGGCCTCCTCCGGCGGCCGAAGCGCCGTCGGGGGCGACCCCGTGGGCCGGTACGGACACCAACGCCGGGCCGGACGACGGTTCGGTCCCGCTGCCCGCGACGGTGTTCGCGCCGGCGCTGTCCGGTTCGGACTCCGACGACACCCCGCCGCCGAGGGCCCTGCCCGAGGCGAAGACCGCGCTGCTCCAGGGCGGCAGCCAGCTTCCGCCGACGGCGGTGGCCCCGGCCGTCGACCCGCACGCCCCGGCGCCGGGCACCCCGTTCGCCGCGGGTGCGGCGGGCGGCCCCGGCGCGCCCGCGGGTCCCGGCACCCCGGCCGCCCACGGTGCTCCCGCCGGTCCGGGTGCTCCCCAGGGCCCCGGTGCTCCGGTGGCGCAGGGCGCTCACGGCGCTTCCGCCGTGCCCGGTGCGCCGGTTGCTCCCGGTGTTCCGGCCGCTCCGGGTGCTCCCCAGGCCCCGGGCGCTCCGGGGGCGCACGGCGCTCCCGCCGGGCCCGGCATGCCGGCGGCTCCCGGTGCTCCGGGCGCTCCCGTCGGGCCCGGTGCGCCCGCCGCCCCCGTACCCCCGGCCGCGCCCGCCCTCGGCTCGCCCGCCCCCGGTGCCGCCGACATCGCCGACGCCGCCACCCGCAAGGCTCCGCCGCCGCGTGCCGCGCGCGGGGACGTTCCGCCGCCGCCCGGGGCTCCCGGGACGCCGGGTGGCGGGGCGCCCGCCTACGTACCCACCCAGCTGGTCTCGCAGCTCGGTCCCGACGGGCCGCAGCCCGCGACGCCGCCCGCCGCGCCGGACGGGGTGCACCACGCCGCGACGATGCTGGCCGACCCGGCCCGGCTCGGCGCCGGTGGTCCGGGCGCTCCGCAGCCGCCGGGGCCGCCCGGTGCGCCGCGCGCCGCGGGTCCCGGTGCGCCCCAGCCGCCCGGTCCGCCCGGGGTGCCGGGCGCTCCGCAGCCGCCCGGTCCGCCCGGGGCCCCCGGTGCCACCCCGCCGGGCGGTGCCCACCACGCCGCGACGATGCTGGCCGACCCGGGTCAGCTCGGCGCCGGACGGCCCGGCGCGCCCCAGCCGCCCGGCCCGCCGGGAGCCCCCGGGGCGCCGGGTGCTCCCGGTGCGCCCGGCGGCGGGGTCCACCAGGCCGCGACGATGCTGGCCGGGCCCGCCCAGATGGGTCCCGGCGGTCCCGGCGCGCCGCAGCCGCCGGGTGCCCCCGGCATGCCGCCGGGCGCTCCGGGCGTGCCGCCGGGCGCCCCGCCCGCGTACGGTTATCCGCAGCAGCAGGCCGGAGTGCCCACCGTGGGCCCCGGCTACCAGGCCGTGCTGCGCTACCGCGCCGCCGACGGGTCCGAGCAGCAGCTGATCCGGCGCTCCGCGCCCGGCATCCCGCACCCCGAGTGGCAGATCTTCCACGAGCTGCGCGGGATGAACGTGCCGCCGGACCACGTCCTGGAGCTCCACACCGAGCTGGAGTCGTGCGAGCTGCCGGGCGGCTACTGCGCCCGGATGATCCGGGAGACCTGGCCGCAGGTGCGGATCACCTCCGTCGCCCCGTACGGCAAGGACCACGCCTCGCGCCGCCAGGGCGTCCAGCACCTGCTCACCCACCAGGGCGAGCTGGCGCAGGTCGCCGACGGTCCGGCCCGGCCGCAGCCGGTGCGCGCACCGCTGCCGCAGGTGCAGCCCGCGCCGCCGCTCCCCCCGGAGGGCGTGGCGCACGAACTGGCCGGTGCCTTCGGGCCGCAGGGCGTGTTCCGCTTCGACCAGCGGGCGGTGTCGCGCCAGGGCGTGCCCGAGGCCGTCGCGGTCACGCTGGTGTGGGCGGGGCTGCCGGTCGACTTCGGACCGTTCTTCTGGGCGCAGGCGGTGCCCGGCCAGCCGGTGCCGACGCTCGCCGAACTCGCCGCCCAGCGGCAGGTGCAGGCGGCGCCGGACGCGGGTTCCTACCTGGTCATGGGGTCGGACTTCGGCCGGGCGATCTGTGTCCAGTACGGCACGGCCCACATCGTTGCGGTGCCGGTGGAGGCGGGCCCCGGCGGCCAGTCCGTACCGCCGCAGTTCGTGAACTCGGGGCTGCCCGAGTTCGTGCGCTGCATGGCGCTGCTCGGCCGGATGTGGCGGCTGCGCTACGGGCTCAACCCCGAGCAGGCGGGCCGCTGGACGGTCGACTTCCAGGCCCAGCTGGCCGCGCTGGACCCGGCGGCGCTGGCCTCGCCCGAGGGCTGGTGGTCGGTGCTCCTGGAGCAGTTCTGGGACGGACTGCTCTGACCCGTACGGTCCGCCGGGGCCGGGCGCAAAGAGGCTGATACGACGAGGCGTTCGCCGCACCATGCGGCGGGCGTCTCGTCGTCTTTTTCGCTCCTGGGGTGAATTGGAGCATCCTTGACCGTTACGGATGGGCGGAGTGTCACGTTATGAACACTTCGCTTCGATCCAGCAGGATGTGCGCCGGATCGCCTGTGTGTCGAAGAGGCCGGAGAGGGACGTCGAGGATGAGTGCAGCGCCCGTGTCACCACAGCCACCCGAGGGCTTCGCGCTCGCGCGCGGAGGCCGCGGCTACCGGCCCGACCAGGTCGACCGGCAGCTCGCCGCCGTCTGCGAGGAGCGCGACGCCGCCTGGGAGCGGGCGGCGCGGCTGACCGTCCTCGCCAAGCGGATGGAGGCGGACGCCGCCGCCCTGCGCGACCGGGTCGCCGCCCTCGCCCCCCAGTCGTACGAGGTGCTGGGCCGCCGCGCCCATCTGGTGCACGCGCTCTCCGTGGAGGAGGCGGACGCCGTACGGGCCGCCGCCCACGAGGAGGCGGCGAGCCTGCGGGACGCGGCGGACGCGGCCGGGCGCCTGGTGCGCGAACTCGCCCAGGAACACGCCCGGGTGGTCCGCGCCGAGGCCGAGTCCCGGGCCCAGCAGGTGCTGCGCGGCGCGCGGGCCGCCGCCGACGAGCACCTCCACGAGGTGACCGCCGAGGCCCAGGAGCGCCGGGCGGACGCGGCGGACGCGCTGCGCGAGGTGCGCGGGCGGACCGCCGCCGCCCTCGCCGACCAGGCGCGCGAGCACGCCGAGCGGCTGGAGGCGTTCGACCGCGAGGCGGCGGCGCGGGTGGCCGCGGCGGACGCGCGCCACGCCGAGCTGACCGTCGCCGCCGAGGCCCGCCTCGCCGAGGCCGGACGGATCCGCGCCCAGGCCGGGGAGGCCGCCCGGCACGGCCAGGAGGACGCGGAGGCCGAGGGCGCCGAACTGCTCGCCGGGGCCCGCATCCAGGAGGAGCGCGTCGCCCGCGAGACCGAGCGGGTGCTGCGCGAGCACGCCGAGGTGCGCGAGGAGACCGAGGCGCACATGACCCATGTCCGCAACAGCCTGACGGGTCTGACCGGCCGGGCCCCGGCGGAGGGCTGAGCCGACGGGCCCCGTCCGCCCGGCCGTTGACGACCCGGCCGCCGACACCTGGCCGTCGACACCCGGCTGTCGGCGACCCGGCCCTCGGCGGCCCCCGCTCAGCGCCGGGCGCCCGCCAGGATCCAGCCCTCCACCGCCTCGTACCGCTGCCGCTGCGCCTGGGCGCCGCGGCGGCCGAGCACCGTGCCGAGCCAGCCCGCCGCGAAGCCGAACGGGATGGAGACGATGCCGGTCGTGGTGAACGGGAACCAGTTGAAGTCGTGGCCGGGGAAGGCGGACTGGGGCGAGCCCGACACCAGTTTGGTCCCGGTCATCACCACCGCCGTGAACAGCGTCCCCCCGATCAGCGTGCACAGCAGCCCCGCCCGGGTGTAGCGGCGCCAGAACAGGGTGAGCACCAGGGCCGGGGCCAGCGCGGAGGCGCCCAGGCAGAACGAGAGCGTGACCAGCGGCTGGAGGTTGTGGTGCTGGGCCGCGGTGGCCAGCGCGATCGCCGGTACGCCGACGGCGAGCGCGGCCACCCGGGCGGTGTTGGTCTCGGCGGTGCCGCGCACCCCGGCCCGGCCGCGCAGCCCGTGGGCGACGAGGTCGTGGGCGAGGGAGTTGGCACAGGCCAGCGTCATCCCGGAGATCGAGGCGAGCAGCGTCATGAAGACCGCCGTGGCGACCGCCGTGAACAGCAGGGTGCCCAGCGTGGAGGCGTGCGCGCCGACCAGCGCCTGGCTGGTGAGCAGCAGGGACGTCTTGCCCTGCGGATCGGCCGCGGTGATGGCCCGGCGGCCGACCACCGCCGCCGCGCCGAACCCGATGACGACCAGCGCCAGACAGATCACCACGACCGCCGTCACCGCCCAGGACAGCGAGCGCCGCACCGCGCGGGCGCCGGGGGCGCTGTACATGCGCATGGTGATGTGCGGGAGGCAGGCCGCGCCGACGACCACGGTGAGCTGGGAGCTGATCATGTCGAGGGAGTCGCCGCCGAACTGGAGCCCGGAGGAGAGGTACGCCGGGCCCGCGCCGCTGCCCCGGGCCGCCGCGTCGAGCAGCCGACCGGGGTGCCACCCGTACCGGTTCAGGACCAGGGCGGCGACGGCCAGCGCTGAGACGGCGAGCACCACGGTCTTGACCGCCTGGATGAAGGCGGTGCCCTTCATCCCGCCGATCGCCGCGTAGCCGATCATCAGGATGCCGAGCATGACGACGCAGCCGGTCTTGAACTCGGCGGCGTCGAAGCCCAGGACGAACGCGATGAGATCGCCCGCCCCGGCCAGCTGCACCACCATCAGCGGCAGCAGCGCGGCCAGTGTGACCAGGCACGCGGTGACGCGGACGGCGGGGCCGGGGGCGCGCCGGGCGAGCGCGTCGCCCATGGTGAACTCGCCCGCGTTGCGCAGCGGTTCGGCCAGCAGGAACATCAGGAGCACCAGCGAGAGCACGGTGCTCAGGGTCAGGACCAGACCGTCGTACCCGGTGAGCGCGATGACGCCGACGGTGCTGAGCACGGTGGCCGCCGAGACGTAGTCCCCGGCGATGGCGAGGCCGTTGCGCAGCGGGGAGAGCGAGCGGGCGCCGGTGTAGAACTCGCCGAGGTCGTCGCGCTCGGGCGCGGTCATCACGCAGAGCAGCAGCGTCACGGTGATCACCGCGATGAACGCGACCAGGGACATCGCCCGCGCGTCGGAGGCGAAACCGTTCATCGGGCGGCTCCGTCGGTGTGGCGGCGGGTGTGCGGGGGCTGCCGCGACGCCTGGAGCCGCAGGGCGGCGGCGAGCGGGTCGACGGTCCGCCGGGCGGTCCACTCGTAGACGGCGATCGCGCCCAGCGTCACGGGGAGCTGGCAGAGCCCGAGCAGCAGCCCGGCGGTGAGGCCGCCGGAGACGGGCCGGTCCAGCGCGCCGGGGGCGTACGCGGACAGGACCAGGAAGAGGACGAAGTATCCGAGGGCGGTGAAGGTGGCGGTGCGGCGCAGCAGCCGGTAGGCGGTGCGCAGTTGGGGGATGCCGGGGGACGACCGGTGGTGCGGCATCGGCTGCTCCTTGCGAGGGGGGAGGGGGAAGCCGGGAGCGCTGGTGGGTGGCGGCGAACTTACCGGTCGGTATGGTGGCTGGGGAGTACTTGGCGCGAACTTTTCGCTCCGAGGGGGAAGTTACCGCTGGTAACTCCTGGTTTCAGCCCGCCTCGGCCTCGTGCTCGCGCACCGGGAAGCGCCTCGGGGCCAGGAGCAGCAGGACCAGCAGCGCCAGGACGCCCGCCAGCGCCGCACCCACGTACACATGGTCCACGGCCGTCGCCACCGCCCGGCGCAGCTGGTCGGCGGCGTCGGCGGTGAGTCCGGCCGGGTGCTCCAGGGCGCGCGAGACCGAGTCGAGGTCGTCGGGCAGCCCGGCCGCCGGGTCGGCGGCGAGCCGGGAAGTGATCGTCGCGTTCGCCACCGCTCCGAACAGGGCCGCGCCCACCGACTGGCCGACCTGGCGGCAGAAGAGCACCGAGGCGGTGGTGGTGCCGCGCTCGGCCCAGCCCACCGACGACTGCACCGCGATGATCAGCGGCAGCTGGAAGAGGCCCAGCGCCCCGCCGAGCGCCAGCATGATCAGCGCGGGCTGCCAGGCGTGCCCCGGGAACGGCAGCAGCGGGAAGGCCAGCAGGATCAGCGAGGCCAGCCCCATGCCGACGGCCGCCGAGTCCCGGAACCCGATCCGGGTGTACACCCGGTTGGAGAGAGCGGCGGAAACCGGCCAGCTCAGCGTCATCACCGACAGGACGAAACCGGCCGCGACCGGATCGAGGCCGAGCACCGACTGGGCGTAGGTGGGCAGGAAGACCGTCGGCGCCACCATCAGCAGCCCGAGCGCCCCCATCGCCAGGTTGACCGCCGCGATGTCGCGCCGGCGCCACACCCAGCCCGGGATGACCGGTTCGGCCGCGCGCCGCTCGACCAGCACGGTCAGCGCCGCCAGCGCCGCGCTCGCGCCGAACAGGCCGAGCGAGGGCGCGGAGAGCCAGGGCCAGGCCACCCCGCCCTGGACGAGCGCGGTCAGCAGCAGCGCGCCGGTCGCGAAGACGCACAGCGCCCCGGTCCAGTCGATCCGGGGCGCCGTGGCGGGCCTCTCCCGCACCGGCTCCACCAGGTACCGCCCCACCAGCCACAGCGCGAGCGCCCCGACCGGCAGGTTGACCAGGAAGATCCAGCGCCAGTCGGCGTACGAGGCGAGGGCGCCGCCCAGCGCCGGGCCGGCCACCGCCGACACCGCCCAGACCGTCGACAGCTTCGCCTGGATCTTGGGGCGTTCGTCGAGCGGGTAGAGGTCGGCGGCGACCGTCTGGACCGTGCCTTGGAGGGCGCCGCCGCCCAGGCCCTGGAAGACCCGGAAGGCGATCAGGGCCGCCATGTTCCAGGCGAGCGAGCAGAGCACCGAACCGGCCAGGAAGAGCACGATGCCCGCGATCAGCACGGGCTTGCGGCCGAAGGTGTCGGAGAGCTTGCCGTACACCGGCAGGGTGACCGTGACGGCGAGCAGATAGCCGGAGAAGAGCCAGGAGAAGACGGAGAAGCCGCCCAGGTCGCCGACGATCTGCGGGACGGCCGTGGAGACGACCGTGCCGTCGAGCGCGGCGAGCGCCATGCCCAGCATCAGGGCCGCGACGACCGGGCCGCGCCCCCGGGCCGGGGGCGCGCCGGGCGCCGCGCCCGGTATCGACCGGATGTCCCCGCCCGACCCGCTCCGGGTGCTCACGGTGGCGTCCCCTCCCCCAAGACCGCTTCATGGTGCATGCAGTTGACCGCGTCCACCCTCTCATCCCGGCCCTGAGCGGGACAGGGAGCGAACGGGGTGGAGAGATCCGCGGTTGCGCTCAGCCCTGGGGTGGAGAGCCCCTACGGGTTAGTCCCTACTTCAGGGCAGGGGGCGTTCGTCCTGGCGGAGGACGAGAAGCGGTGGAGCGGTTCTTTAACGTGGTCCTACAACCGCGGCGGAGGGGAGCCGCAGGGTGGGGGTGGGGGTAACCCCAGGATCAAGACACCGCCGGGCACCAGGGTGCCGGGCGCTCTCGCCCGACAGACTCAAGTCGTACGCAGAACGCACCGCAACGCATCGAGGAGAAGACCGTGACAACGGCTGTGACCATTCCCAGGCACGGGGGCACTGGAGGGCGGACGGCGGTCGCGGCTCGGGCGCGGCAGGTCGTCAAGGCGTACGGCTCGGGCGAGACCCGCGTCGTCGCGCTGGACCACGTGGACGTGGACATCGCCCGCGGGCAGTTCACCGCGATCATGGGGCCCTCCGGCTCCGGCAAGTCCACGCTGATGCACTGCCTCGCCGGGCTCGACACCGTCTCGGGCGGGCAGATCTACCTGGACGAGACCGAGATCACCGGCCTCAAGGACAAGAAGCTCACCCAGCTGCGCCGGGACCGGATCGGCTTCATATTCCAGGCGTTCAACCTGCTGCCCACGCTCAACGCGCTGGAGAACATCACGCTCCCGATGGACATCGCGGGCCGCAAGCCCGACCGGGAGTGGCTGGACCGGGTGGTGGAGACCGTCGGCCTGGCCGGGCGCCTCAAGCACCGGCCCACCCAGCTCTCCGGCGGCCAGCAGCAGCGCGTGGCGGTGGCCCGCGCCCTGGCGGCCCGGCCCGAGATCATCTTCGGCGACGAGCCGACCGGAAACCTGGACTCCCGCGCGGGGGCCGAGGTCCTCGGCTTCCTGCGCCGCTCGGTGGACGAGCTGGGCCAGACCATCGTGATGGTCACCCACGACCCGGTCGCCGCCTCCTACGCGGACCGCGTGCTCTACCTCGCGGACGGCCGGATCGTCGACGAGATGCTCCGCCCGACCGCCGACGCCGTGCTCGACCGCATGAAGGACTTCGACGCGCGGGGGCGGACGTCGTGACCGTGCTCAAGACCTCGATGCGCAACTTCTTCGCGCACAAGGGACGGATGGCCCTCTCGGCCGTCGCCGTCCTGCTCTCGGTGGCGTTCGTGTGCGGCACGCTCGTCTTCACCGACACCATGAACACCACCTTCGACAAGCTCTTCGCCGCCACCTCGGCCGACGTCACGGTCAGCCCGAAGAACGCGAAGCCCGCGGACCAGCCGGGAACCGGCCGCCCCGAGACGCTGCCCGCCGCGGCCCTCGCCAAGGTCGGCGGCACCACCGGGCTCAAGTCCGCCGAGGGCGGGGTCTCCAGCTCCAGCGTCACGGTGGTCAACGACAAGAACGAGAACATGGGCTCCTCCAACGGAGGTCCCACGATCGCGGGCAACTGGACCGGCAACGACCTCAAGGCGATGGAGATCACCTCCGGCCGCGCCCCGCGCGGGCCGACCGAGATGATGGTCGACGCCGACACCGCCGACAAGCACCACCTCAAGCTCGGCGACCAGCTGCGCACCATCACCGTCTCCGGCGACTTCACGGCGAGGATCACCGGTATCGCCTCCTTCAAGGTGACCAACCCGGGCGCGGCGATCGTCTACTTCGACACCCCCACCGCCCAGCGCGAACTGCTCGGCCGCACCGGCCTGTTCACCAACCTCTCGCTCACCGCCGCCGACGGCGTCAGCGACGAGCAGCTCAAGCAGAGCGTCGCCGCCAAGCTGGGCGCGGGCACGTACAAGCTGGAGACCGCCGCCGAGGCCAAGGACTCCAACCGCGACTCGGTCGGCTCCTTCCTCGACGTGATGAAGTACGCGATGCTCGGCTTCGCCGGAATCGCCTTCCTCGTCGGCATCTTCCTGATCGTCAACACCTTCTCGATGCTGGTCGCCCAGCGCACCCGGGAGATCGGGCTGATGCGGGCCATCGGCTCCAGCCGCAAGCAGGTCAACCGCTCGGTGCTGGTCGAGGCGCTGCTGCTCGGCTTCTTCGGCTCGGTCCTCGGCGTCGGCGCGGGCGTCGGCCTGGCCGTCGGCCTGATGAAGATCATGGGCTCGATGGGCCTGGAGCTGTCCACCGCCGACCTCACGGTCAAGTGGACGACCCCGGCGGTCGGCATGCTGCTCGGCATCGTGGTCACCGTCCTCGCCGCCTACCTCCCGGCCCGCCGGGCGGGCAAGATCTCCCCGATGGCCGCCCTGCGCGACGCCGGTACGCCGGCGGACGGCAAGGCGGGCCTGGTCCGGGCGATCGTCGGCCTGGTGCTGACCGGCGCCGGCGCCGCCTCGCTCTACGCGGCGGCCCACGCCGACAAGGCCAGCTCCGGCGCGGGCGTCCTGGGCCTCGGCATCGTCCTCACCCTGATCGGCTTCGTGGTCGTCGGCCCGCTGCTGGCGAGCGGTGTGGTGCGGGTGATCAGCGCCCTGGTGCTGCGGATGTTCGGCCCGGTCGGCCGGATGGCCGAGCGCAACGCGCTGCGCAACCCGCGGCGCACCGGGGCGACCGGCGCGGCCCTGATGATCGGTCTCGCCCTGGTGGCGTGCCTGTCGGTGGTCGGCTCCTCGATGGTCGCCTCGGCCACCTCCGAGCTCGACAAGTCGGTCGGCGCGGACTTCATCGTGCAGTCCGGCAACAACGACGGCCGGCCGATCGTGCCGCAGGCCGCCGACGCGATCCGCCGCACCCCGGGCCTGGCCCACGTCACCGACTACAAGTCGGTGGACGCGCGGATCACCACGCCCGACGGGAAGACCGGCAAGGAGACCCTGGCCGCCGCCAGCCCCACCTACGCCCAGGACCTGCGCCGCGAGACCGTCTCCGGCAAGCTCTCCGACGCGTACGGCAAGGACGCGATGTCGGTCGGCGACAAGTTCGCCGGGGACCACCACGTGAAGGTCGGCGACACCCTGACGGTCGCCTTCAAGGACGGGCGCACCGCCCGCCTCAAGGTCGCGGCGATCACCTCGGACGACACCAATGTCGACAAGGGCGCGATGTACACCAACGTCACGACCGCCGAGCGCTACGTCCCGGCCGACAAGCTGCCCAAGAACATGATCATGTTCGCCAAGGCGCAGGACGGCAAGGCCAAGGAGGCGTACGCCTCCCTGAAGACGACGCTGAAGAAGTACCCGCAGTACAAGGTGCAGGACCAGACGGACTTCAAGAAGGACCTGAAGGACCAGATCGGCCAGCTCCTGAACATCGTCTACGGTCTGCTGGCCCTCGCGATCATCGTCGCGGTGCTCGGTGTGGTGAACACGCTGGCCCTGTCGGTGGTCGAGCGGACCCGGGAGATCGGCCTGATGCGCGCCATCGGCCTCTCGCGGCGCCAGCTGCGCCGCATGATCCGCCTGGAGTCGGTGGTCATCGCCCTCTTCGGCGCCCTGCTCGGCCTCGGCCTGGGCATGGGCTGGGGGACGACCGCGCAGAAGCTGCTGGCCCTGGAGGGCATGGGCGTCCTGGACATCCCGTGGCCGACGATCATCACCGTCTTCGTCGGATCGGCGTTCGTGGGACTGTTCGCCGCCCTGGTCCCGGCCTTCCGGGCGGGCCGTATGAACGTGCTCGCGGCGATCGCGAGCGACTGAGCCGCCGTACGGGGGTCGGCGGGGCGGCCCCGGGGAGTCCTCATGGACTCCCCGGGGCCGCTTCACATGTCCGGGCACCCGTCCGCTCGGGGCCCCGGGCACCTGGCCGGGGGCCCGGCTACTTCTGCCGTTCCAGCACCACGTATCCGTACGCCACGCCCGTCATCGCGTACCGCGTGCCCGGGTGCAGCGCGCGGGCGTACTCCTGGGGATCGCCCGCCCAGCCCGAGACGTTGTCGAGGGCGATGTAGTCGGGGACGATCCGGCGGGTGTCGCCGACCCAGAAGACCCGGCAGCGCGAGGTGAGCCGGGAGATCGGCCCGACGTTGGCCTCCACCGTGGCCCCGTCCGGGATCCGGGCCAGGATCCGCTCGCGCTCGACGACCTCGGCGCTCTTGCGGTACGTGGCCGACTGGGTCAGCGAGTAGACCGGCAGCGAGGTGCTCAGCGCCAGGGCCGCGGCGGCAGCGGCGGCGGGCAGCTGGCGGGCGTACGAGCGCAGCCAGGGCCGCGGGCTGCGCCGGGAGCGGTCCACGGCGTCGGCCAGCGCCAGCGCGAACACCGGCATCAGCACCGCGCTGTAGTGCCAGTCGGTGGACCAGTAGTGGTCGTCGGAGGAGACGAACCGCCAGCCCAGGGTCGGCACCGCGGCCAGGAACAGCGGGGAGCGCGGGGCGAGCAGCCCGGTGGGCAGGAGCAGCCACAGCAGGGTGCGCAGCTTGGTGCCGGACGCGGTGAACGGCCCGGCGCCGTCCGTCTTGCTCCAGTAGTCGTACGAACCGGCCGAGTTGAAGGCCGGTATCACCACGGTGAGCGTCACCACCACGGCCGCGATCCCGAACAGGGCGGCGCCCAGCGCGTACTTGGCGGCGCGCGGCGAGGTGCGGCGCGCGCGCAGGGCGACGACCACGGCGATCGCCGCCAGCGTCACCCCCAGGTCCTCCTTGACCAGCACCAGTGGCAGCGCCCAGCCGAGCGCCGCCCGCCAGCGCCGGGCCAGCACCGCCTCCAGCGAGAAGGCGATCAGCGGGACGGCGAAGCAGATCTCGTGGAAGTCGAAGTCGGCCGCGCGCTGCAGCCCCCAGGACAGCCCGTACGCGATGCCGACGGCGAGCCCCGGGCCGCGCCCGAGCAGCCGGGCCGAGGCGCGCACCACCGGCACGGCCGAGAGCGCGAACAGCAGGGACTGGGCGACGAGCAGGGTGACGGGGGTGGGAAAGACCCGGTAGAAGGGCGCGAGCAGCGCGGTCACCGGGCTGAAGTGGTCCCCGAGGATATTGGTCCCGGGCCCCTTCAGGTCGGCCGTGGGCACCCGCAGATGGGCGTACGCGCGGACCGCCTGCTCGAATATCCCGAGGTCCCAGGAGAGCGTCTCCAGCCGCCGGTAGCGCAGCACGGCGACGGCGGTGTACGCGGCGAAGAGCGCGGCGGCCAGGACGTACGGGTCACGGGCGCCGGGCGCGCGGCTCCGGGCCGCACGCGCGGGTTCCCCCGGTATGAGGTCCGGCTGGTCCCGTTCCTCGGGCAGCGCGAGTACAGCTCCGTGCACGGTGGGGTCCTCGGGGTCAGCGGGCGGGGGACGGGGTGGCGGTGGTGGTGCGCGGGGGGTGCCCGGCACCGGACGGGGTGGACGGGCCCCCGGGCGGCGGGGCCGCCGAGAAGCCGGGCGGGGGAGCCGCCGAGGTGCCCGGCGGCGGAGCCGCGGAGGAGGCCGGCGGGGAGCCCCCGCGGGTCCCCGGCGGGGGCACGCTCGCCGACGGGACCGACGAGCCCGTGCCGGACCCGCCCGGCGAGGGGGTGCGCGGGTCGGAGGGCGAGCGCGAGGGCGTGCCGTAGGACGGCGAACCGGTGGGGGTGCCGGACGGGCTGGGCGGGTTGGCCGGCACGCTCACCCCGGAGTCGCCCTGCAGCCGCAGCGCGGCCAGCGCGCCCGTACCGGCGACGACGCAGACCACACAGGCGGCGGTGGCCGCGAGCGTGCGCCGGCGCCGGCGCAGTCCGCGCTCGGCGACCCGGGCGGCCGGCTCCGGCACGATCCGGCGGCCCCCCTCGTCGGCGGCCCGCTTCAGGGCCCTGGCCAGCTCCGGATCACCGCCGCGGGCGGGCGCGGATCCGGTGGGGAAGTCAGACACCCTGGTCCTCCTCGGAGGTGAGGTGGGGCCGCAGCGCGGCGCGCGCCCGGGAGAGATGGGTCTTCACGGTGCCGGTGGCCAGGCCGGTCTCGGCGGCCACCTGCTCGACCGTGAGATCGCAGACGTAGTGCAGGACGGCGACGCGCCGCTGGCGTTCGGAGAGCAGGCGCAGCGCGTCGACCAGGGCCACCGAGGAGGCGTCGGGGCCGTGCGCGGCCCCGGGGCGTCCGCCGTCGTGCAGCCGCCACGCCTCGCCGGCCCGCCGGCGCCTGCGCCACCGGCTCACCGCGAGCCGCCAGGCGACGGTGCGGATCCACGCCTCGGGCCCGGCGTCCCGGCGCAGCCTGGCGCGGCGGCCCCAGGCGCGCACGAACGCCTCCTGGACGACGTCCTGCGCCTCGTGGAGGTCGCCGGTCATCAGATAGACCTGCCCGACCAGATCCTTGACCGAGTGAGCGTAGAACTCCTCGAACTCGTCGTCGGTCAAGGCGGCTCCCGTCGGATGGACAGACCTGTCGGCGGACAGGTCTCACGGGGTATACGCCTTGCGACAGCAGTTCGGTTTACAGGGCGGCGCGATTATTTTTCCCGTCGGGCGAGGTCAGCGCCCCGGCGCCGGACCGGAGCCCGGCCCGGCGGTGCTCACAGCCGCTCCAGCCCCCGCTTGAGCCGCTTGCCCAGGGGCCGCTCCACGTACCGGTGGACCAGCCAGGCGACCGCCAGCATCAGCGCGATCACCCCGCACACCAGCGGCACCGGCCGCACGTGCGGGGAGAGCGCGCCGATGATCTCCCAGCCGATGTACTCGTGGAGCAGATAGAGCGGATACGTCAGCGCGCCCGCGTAGGGCAGCCAGCGCCACTTGATCCACGACAGCCTGCCGGTGGCGACCAGCGCCATCACCCCGAAGCAGAGCGCCATGATCAGGGGCACCGGCCAGGACGGCATCGGGTGCGCGAGGCGCTCCTGGGAGTGCGCCCAGGTGCGGTGGGTGGGGGGCAGCGAGGCGGCCAGGCAGAACAGGACCAGCCCGCTGAGCATCAGGTTCGCCCGGAAGCGGTACATCAGGTAGAAGGCGACGCCCGCGATGAAGCACCAGCTGTTGTCGGGCATCACCAGCATCCGCAGGGTGCTGTCGTCGGACTGGTAGACCAGGGCGCTGGCGATCGCCCAGGCGCAGCAGAAGAAGAGGACGCGGCGGTAGGTCAGCCCGCGCCAGGCGACGACTGCGAACAGCAAATAGAAGCGGAGCTCGGCGAAGAGCGTCCAGTAGACGCTGTCCGCGCTGCTGACGCCGAGCGGCTCCTGGAACATCGTGAGATTGGTGACGACGTCGGAGAACGGCAGTGGCTTGAGCCCGCCGGGGATCGCCGCCACCACCAGCGTGGTCGCGATCACCGCGAACCAGTACGCCGGATACAGCCGCACCACGCGCGAGACGAAGAACGACTGCAAAGGTTTGCCCCAGCTGCTCATGCAGATGACGAATCCGCTGATGAGGAAGAACAGCTGCACCCCGAGCCAGCCGTAGGCGGCGACGGGGTAGGTGAGCGGGAACCTGGCCCGGGAGTCGGTTTCCGGCCATCGCCCGGTCAGGGCCATGTAGTGGAACATCACCACGGTGAGGGCGGCCAGCAGGCGCAGCCCGTCGAGTGCGTAGATGCGGCTCGGGCGGCTCGGCCCCTCGGTCGCGGCACCGGTCCGCTGCGGTGTGCCGGGGCCGGGGAGCGCCGGCTCGGGCTGAAGGAGCGCTGTCCGCGCCTGGTCGGGCATGTCGAGCGGGTTCCCCTCGGGCACTGATTTCATGGCGTGTGGTCACCGGACGCCGGTGTCGAGGCGTTTCGGCACGTCCGCCGGAGCCTATGGCGTTCCACAAGATTTGCAAAGGCTCACCCTTTGCTCAGGTGCACCGCCGATGGGGTGATCCGCCCCACTCCGGGCGCCGCAGGCGTGCGGCGCGCGGGTGTCACACCCGCGTCGTACGCTGGGATCCCCCGGCCCGTTCGACGTGTCGGGCGGTTCGCGTTGCCCTCTCTGTGGGATGGAAGCCCTTCATGAGCCTGCACGGCCTGCTGGACGCGGTGGTACGAGACCCGGCGCTCGCGGAAGCGGTGAAGGCCGCGGCCGACGGCCACCGGACGCACGTGGACCTCGTCGGCCCGCCCGCCGCGCGCCCCTTCGCGGTGGCCGCGCTGGCCCGCGAGACCGGCCGCCCGGTGCTGGCGGTCACCGCGACCGGGCGCGAGGCCGAGGACCTGGCGGCGGCCCTGCGCTCCCTGCTGCCGCCGGACGAGGTGGCGGAGTATCCGTCCTGGGAGACGCTGCCGCACGAGCGCCTCTCGCCCCGCAGCGACACCGTGGGCCGTCGGCTCGCGGTGCTGCGGCGCCTGGCGCACCCGCGGGCGGACGACCCGGCGGCGGGCCCGGTCAAGGTCGTGGTGGCGCCGATCCGCTCGGTGCTGCAGCCCCAGGTGAAGGGGCTGGGCGAGCTGGAGCCGGTGGCGCTGCGCAGCGGGCAGACGGCGGATCTGAACGAGATCGTGGCGGGCCTCGCGGCTGCCGCGTACGCACGGGTGGAGCTGGTCGAGAAGCGCGGCGAGTTCGCGGTGCGCGGCGGCATCCTGGACGTCTTCCCGCCGACCGAGGAGCATCCGCTCCGGGTCGAGTTCTGGGGCGACGACGTCGAGGAGATCCGTTACTTCAAGATCGCCGACCAGCGGTCGCTGGAGGTCGCCGAGCACGGTCTGTGGGCGCCGCCCTGCCGTGAGCTGCTGCTCACCGACGACGTGCGCACCAGGGCCGCCGCGCTCGCCGAGGCCCACCCGGAGCTGGGCGAGCTGCTCAACAAGATCGCCGAGGGCATCGCCGTCGAGGGCATGGAGTCGCTGGCGCCCGTCCTGGTCGACGAGATGGAGCTGCTGCTCGACGTGCTGCCCGCCGGGTCCATGGCCGTGGTGTGCGACCCGGAGCGGGTGCGCACCCGGGCCACCGACCTGGTGGCGACCAGCCAGGAGTTCCTCCAGGCGTCCTGGGCCGCCACGGCCGGCGGCGGCGAGGCGCCCATCGACGTCGGCGCCGCCTCGCTGTGGGGCATCGCGGACGTGCGGGAGCGGGCCCGCGAGCTCGGCATGATGTGGTGGTCGGTCTCGCCGTTCGCGGCCGACGAGGCCGGTACGGACGACGAGACCCTCAAGCTCGGCATGCACGCGCCCGAGACCTACCGGGGCGACACCCAGCGGGCGCTCGCCGACACCAAGCAGTGGATCGCCGACGGCTGGCGCGCGGTGTACGTGACGGAGGGCCACGGCCCGGCCTCGCGCACCGTGGAGGTCCTCGGCGGCGAGGGCATCGCCGCCCGGCTCGACGCCGATCTGGCCGAAATCAGTCCCTCGGTGGTCCATGTCTCCTGCGGCGCGATCGACCAGGGCTTCGTGGACCCGGGGCTGCGGCTCGCGGTGCTCACCGAGACCGATCTGACCGGGCAGCGCACCGCCAGCAAGGACATGGGCCGGATGCCGGCCCGGCGCCGCAAGACCATCGACCCGCTGACCCTCCAGGCGGGCGACTACATCGTGCACGAACAGCACGGCGTGGGCCGCTACATCGAGATGGTCCAGCGCACGGTGCAGGGCGCCACCCGCGAGTACCTGCTGGTGGAGTACGCACCGGCCAAGCGCGGCCAGCCCGGCGACCGGCTCTACATCCCCACCGACCAGCTGGAGCAGGTCACCAAGTACGTGGGCGGCGAGGCCCCGACGCTGCACCGGCTGGGCGGCGCCGACTGGACCAAGACCAAGCAGAAGGCCAAGAAGGCGGTCAAGGAGATCGCCGCCGACCTGATCAAGCTGTACTCGGCGCGGATGGCCGCCCCCGGCCACGCCTTCGGCCCGGACACCCCCTGGCAGCGCGAACTGGAGGACGCCTTCCCGTACGCGGAGACGCCCGACCAGCTCTCCACCATCGCCGAGGTCAAGGAGGACATGGAGAAGACGGTCCCCATGGACCGGCTGATCTGCGGCGATGTGGGGTACGGCAAGACCGAGATCGCGGTCCGCGCCGCCTTCAAGGCGGTCCAGGACGGCAAGCAGGTCGCGGTCCTGGTGCCCACCACGCTCCTGGTCCAGCAGCACTACGGCACCTTCACCGAGCGCTACGGCCAGTTCCCGGTGAGCGTGAAGGCGCTGAGCCGCTTCCAGACCGACACCGAGGCGAAGGCGACGCTCGAAGGGCTCAAGGACGGCGCCGTCGACATCGTCATCGGCACCCACCGGCTGTTCTCCTCCGAGACCAAGTTCAAGGACCTCGGCCTGGTCATCGTGGACGAGGAGCAGCGGTTCGGCGTCGAGCACAAGGAGCAGCTGAAGAAGCTGCGGGCCAACGTGGACGTGCTGACCATGTCCGCCACCCCCATCCCCCGGACGCTGGAGATGGCGGTCACCGGCATCCGCGAGATGTCGACGATCACCACCCCGCCGGAGGAGCGCCACCCGGTGCTCACCTTCGTCGGGCCGTACGAGGAGAAGCAGATCGGCGCCGCGATCCGGCGCGAACTGCTGCGCGAGGGCCAGGTCTTCTACATCCACAACCGGGTCGAGTCCATCGACCGGGCGGCGGCGCGGCTGCGCGAGATCGTCCCCGAGGCGCGCATCCAGACCGCGCACGGGCAGATGGGCGAGTCCCAGCTGGAGCAGGTCGTCGTGGACTTCTGGGAGAAGAAGTTCGACGTGCTGGTCTCCACCACGATCGTCGAGTCCGGCATCGACATCTCCAACGCCAACACCCTGATCGTCGAGCGCGGCGACAACTTCGGCCTCTCCCAGCTCCACCAGCTGCGCGGCCGGGTCGGCCGGGGCCGCGAGCGCGGCTACGCGTACTTCCTGTACCCGCCGGAGAAGCCGCTCACCGAGACCGCCCACGAGCGCCTCGCCACCATCGCCCAGCACACCGAGATGGGCGCGGGCATGTACGTGGCGATGAAGGACCTGGAGATCCGGGGCGCGGGCAATCTGCTCGGCGGCGAGCAGTCCGGCCACATCGCGGGCGTCGGCTTCGACCTCTACGTACGGATGGTGGGCGAGGCGGTCGCCGACTACCGGGCCCAGATGGAGGGCGGCGGCGAGGAGGAGGCGCCGCTGGAGGTCAAGATCGAGCTCCCGGTCGACGCGCACGTCCCGCACGACTACGCGCCGGGCGAGCGGCTGCGCCTCCAGGCGTACCGGGCGATCGCCTCGGCGAGCTCCGAGGAGGACATCAAGGCGGTCCGCGAGGAGCTCACCGACCGCTACGGCAAGCTGCCCGAGCCGGTGGAGAACCTGCTGCTGGTGGCCGGGCTGCGGATGCTGGCGCGGGCCTGCGGGGTCGGCGAGATCGTCCTCCAGGGCTCCAACATCCGGTTCGCCCCCGTCGAGCTGCGCGAGTCGCAGGAGCTGCGGCTGAAGCGGCTGTATCCGCGGACGGTCATCAAGGCGCCGACCCGCCAGATCCTGGTGCCGCGCCCCACGGCGGGCAAGATCGGCGGCAAGCCGGTGGTGGGCCGCGAACTGCTCGGCTGGACCGGCGAGTTCCTCGCCACGATCCTGGGCTCCTGACCGCCGCGATCCTGGGCTCCTGACCCGGAGCCCCCGGGCCCGCGGGGGTGGCGCGGGCGCCAAGTGCCGGCCGGTCGGGTACGCCGGGGTCCCCCCGGGGCCCGCCAGGCGCCGGCCGGTCGGGTACGCCGGAGCTCCCGGGCCCGCCCGGGGTGGGCGGGTGCGCGGCGCCCCGGTGCCGCGCACCCGCCCCGACCCCGCCGGGCAGCTCGTGTCAGGCCGGGGGCGGCGGGCCGTCCGCCCGATCCGGCGCGGCCGACTGCACCGCCCGGCCCTCCGGGTCCGTATCGCCCGCCGCGTCCGCCGGAGCCTCCCGGCCCGCCGGGTCCGCCCCGGCCGCCGGGTCCGCCTCGGCCGCCGGGGCCGACCCTTCCTCCGGGGCCGCCCGGTCCGTCCGCTCCTCCCCGTCCGCCGACGGCTCGGTGTCCGGGTGGCGGGTGCCCAGGCCCAGGGCGTCCTCCACCTTCTGCTGGACCTGGTCCACCTGCGCCGTGAACCGGTCGCCGGTCTTCTCGTTGACCGCCGCCTCGGCGGCGTCGGACAGGTCCCTGGCCTTGTCCTTCACGGTCTCCTGCGCCTGGTCCTTGAAGCGGTCGAACATCCCCATGGGCGTCTCTCCTCCTCCGGCGGCGGGCCGGTCACGACGGTACGCGCAGCCTGCCCGCTCCCGGGTGCGGTGCGCGGGCCGGGACGGGGTGGACCGAGGCACCGGGGGGTCGCGGCCCGGCGCCGCCGTGCGCGGGCGGTCGGCCGCGCCGGGGGAATCCGCCTTCGAGCCGCTGTGTCCGCCGGGGGACGGGGTAGGAGTTCATAGGATCGCGGGGTTCCGCCAACTTCCTTGAAGGACGGGCCGTTTTGATGCGTACGTACCGAATTGCCCTGCCCGCCGCGGCGCTTGCCGCCGCCCTCGCCCTCACCGGATGCTCCGACAGCAAGAAGGACACGGAGAAGGCCAAGCCCGGCGCGCCCGCCGCCAAGGGGGCCGCCCTGGCCGCCGTCGACACGCTCACCGTCAAGGGTCGCGCCGCCAAGACCGGCTACTCGCGCGACCAGTTCGGCAAGGGCTGGACCGACACGGACTCCAACGGCTGCGCCACTCGTGAGGACATCCTCAAACGGGACCTGACGGACGTGAAGCTGAGGGGCAAGTGCGACGTGACGTCCGGGACGCTCGCCCACGACGTCTACACCGGCACCACCATCAAGTTCGTACGCGGTGCCAGCAAGGTCGACATCGACCATGTGGTGGCCCTCTCGGACGCCTGGCAGAAGGGCGCCCAGCAGTGGGACAAGAACAAGCGGGTGGCCTTCGCCAACGACCCGCTGAACCTGCTGGCCGTGGACGCGAGCGCCAACCGCCGCAAGAGCGACGGGGACGCGGCGACCTGGCTGCCCACGTACGCCCAGGGCCGCTGCACCTATGTGGCCGACCAGGTGGCGGTGAAGAAGAAGTACGCGCTGTGGGTGACGGACGCGGAGCGGGACGCGATGCGCAAGGTCCTCACCGACTGCCCGGCCCAGAAGCTGCCCACGGGCTGAGGCCCGGCCCGCGCCGGGGCAGGGGCGGCGGGGCGGGGGCGGCGGGGCGGGCCCTCAGCCCGTCTTCACCCAGTCCTGGCAGCCCGTGCTCTTGAAGTAGGCGTCGCCCGCGCCGATCCTGACGACGGCGGTACCGGAGACGTTGTCGTTGGCGAGGATCGCGTCGGTGCTGTGCGAGGCGTCCTTGGCGCGCTCCCAGTAGCACGCGTCGTCCTTGTTCCCGGTGGACTTGTAGGTGCCCGGCGCGATGTCCGTGCCGACCTTGAACATGCCGCCGCCGCCCTTGAGCGTGGTCCTGGGGGCGCCGGCGGCCTTCGGGCCGACGCGGTGCCAGTCCTGGCAGTCGCTGCTCTTGAAGACCTTGTCGCTCGCCGACACGGTGACGTAACTGGCGCCCGTCACGTTGTCGTTGGCGAGGATCGCGTCCGTGCTGCCCGAGGCGTCCTTGGCGCGCTCCCAGTAGCAGCCGTCCTTGTTGCCGCTGCTGACGTAGGTGCCGGGCTCGATGTCCGCGCCGACCTGGTAGCTGCCGCTGCCGTCGAGGCCCTTGGCCTCTTCCTTTTCCTTCTTCTTCGGCTCTTCCTTCTTCTGCTGCCCGCCCTGCCCGGCCGTCCCCGTCTCCCGGGTGGCCGAGGCGCTCGGGGACGTGTCGTCGGAGCCGCCGCCCGCGCCGACCGCGCCGCCGACGGCGATCACCGCGACGATCGCGCCGACGCCCGTGAGGACCTTGTGGCGGGCGAACCAGTTGCGCTGCTTCTGCTGGGACATGGCGGTGCCTTTCGTGACGGCGGGGGTGGTGAACCGGACCTCGTGTTCCGATGGGTCAATCACAACAGAAGCTGTGAACCGAGTCAACCGTGTTCACATGTTCATGGTTGTTCACGCTCGTGTATGGAGTGCTCACTGCCCGCTCGCTATGCTGAGGAGATCGCAGACGAGGGGAGTCGGGTCCGTGCCGGACAACGCAAGTGAGGTGACCGCCGCCGGAATCGCCCGGCTCGCCGGGGTCGGCCGCGCGGCCGTCAGCAACTGGCGGCGCCGCCACGCCGACTTCCCCAAGCCCGTCGGCGGCACCGAGACCAGCCCCTCCTTCGCCCTGGGCGAGGTCGAGCAGTGGCTGCGCGACCAGGGCAAACTCGCCGAGGTCCCGCTGCGCGAGCGGGTCTGGCAGCAGCTGTCGGGCCACCCCGCCGGGGCCGTGACCGCCCTGGTCCACGCGGGCCGCGTGCTCCTTCTCGTACGGGACGACCCGGAGGGCTGGCGCCGGCTCGCCGCGCTGGGCGACGCCGAGCTGGCCGAGCGGCTGCCGAGGGCGCTGGACGAGTCCGTTCACAGCGGCCCTGTGAACACCCCCGCCCCGGTGCCGGGTGAGCTCGCCGCGTCCGTGCCGCTGCTGCGCGGCGTCGGGGAGCTCGCCGCCGAGCTGGGCGCCCGGCAGACCTTCGAGTTCCTGCTCGGCCGTCACCTCGACGCCAACCCGCGCCAGTACACGCTCACGCCCCCCGGCCCCGCCGAGCTGATGGCCGCGCTGGCGCTGGGGTCGCAGGCCGCCTCGGTGCTGGACCCGGCGTGCGGCACCGGCACCCTGCTGCGGGCCGTCCCGCACGCCGAGTCGGTGTACGGGCAGGACACCGACCCCGAACTCGCGGCGCTCGCCGGGCTGCGGCTCGCCCTGCACGGCGCGGCCGACGTGCGCACCGCCGCCGCCGACTCGCTGCGCGCCGACGCCTTCCCTGGCCTCGCCGTGGACGCGGTGCTCTGCCACCCGCCGTTCAACGAGCGCAACTGGGGCCACGACGAACTGGGCTACGACCCGCGCTGGGAGTACGGGCTGCCCGCGCGCACCGAGTCCGAACTGGCCTGGGTGCAGCACGCCCTGGCCCGGCTGCGCGAGGGCGGCACCGCCGTCCTGCTGATGCCCCCGGCCGCCGCCTCCCGCCGCTCGGGCCGCCGCATCCGCGCCGGGCTGCTGCGCCGGGGCGCGCTGCGGGCGGTGATCGCGCTGCCCGCCGGGGCCGCGCCCCCGTACGGCATCCCGCTCCAGCTGTGGGTGCTGCGCAAGCCCGGCGCGGGCGTCCAGGCGGCGCCCGAGCTGCTGGTGGTGGACGCGGCGGGGCTGCCCGGCGCCGCCGAGGCCGGGCGCGGCAAGCTGCCGTGGCAGAGCGTGCAGAGCGCGGTCCTCGACGCCTGGACGCCCTTCGACCGGGACGGCACCGCCGAGGAGCGGCCCGGGGTGAGCCGGTCGGTGCCGGTCATCGAACTCCTCGACGACGACGTGGACCTGGCCCCCGCCCGCCATCTGCCGCCCCCGGCCGCCCCGGGCGGCGCCGACGCGCTGGACGCGGTGCGGGAGCGGCTCGGCGAGACCCTGCGCCGCACCGCCGAACTGACGCCCCCGCCCGCCGGGGACGTCCCGCATCCCGGCGCCCGGCTGCCGCTCACCACCGTCGGCGAACTCGCCCGCGCGGGCGCCCTGGTGCTGCGCTCCGGCGGCGCGGGCACCTCGGCCTCGGGCACCCCGGTCCTGACCGAGCACGACGTGCTCACCGGCGCCGCGCCCTCCGCCACCCTGCCCGAGGGCCCCGCCGAGGAGCCGGTGCTGACCGAACCCGGCGATGTGGTGGTGCCGGTGCTGGGCGGCGCGGCGGCGGCGCGGGTGATCGACGCGGAGACGGCCGGGGCGGCGCTCGGGCGCAACCTCCAGCTGCTGCGGCCCGACCCGGCGGCCCTCGACCCCTGGTTCCTCGCCGGGTTCCTGCGCGGCACCGCCAACAACCGCCAGGCCAGCAGCTACGCCACCACCGCCTCCCGGCTCGATGTGCGCCGGCTCCAGCTGCCCCGCCTCCCGCTGGCCGAACAGGCGCGCTACGGCGAGCGGTTCCGGGCGCTGGCCGCGTTCGAGGACGCGCTGCGGCTGGCCGGACGGCTCGGCGAGCAGCTGGTGCGGGGGCTGCACGACGGGCTGACCGACGGGGTGGTGCGGCCGGAGTAGATCCGGACCAGCCGGTTCCGTCCCGACGCCCCTGACCTGGGTGGACCCTGACCGGGCGTCACCTTTACGCTCTGGCCAGCGATGTACGTACCGCCTTGTCAGGAGCGCAGATGCCGAGCCCCGCGAGCGTGAAGGTGATCACCGTTCGGGTGGTCTTCTCCGTGCTGGTGGTGCTCACGCTCGGGCTGCTGGCGTGGACGGCGATGCTGCGGCTCGCCATCGTCCGCCGCACCCGGCGCGACTGGCGGCTGTTCTGGGTCCAGTTGACGGTCAACCTCGGCTGTCTGTCGATGCTGCACACCCACTTCAAGGACACCTGGGTCTCCCACACCGGGATGGCGGTCCTGCTGGTGCAGGGCCTCGTGGTGGTCGTCCACTACCTGGTCGCCGACACCCACTTCCACCAGCGGAGCCTCCCGTCCCCGCCGCCCCGCCCCCCGGCCGCGCCGTCCCCGCGCATCCACCAGGTGCGCGCCGAGCTCGACGAGCTGAGCAGTCTGCTGCGCGAGCAGGAGGGCCGGTGAGCGCCGGACGGGTCGTCGCCGGGCGCTACGAGCTGGCGGGGCTGCTCGGCCAGGGCGGCATGGGCCAGGTCTGGACGGCGTACGACCAGCGCCTGGACCGCCGGGTCGCGGTGAAGCTGCTCCGGCCCGACCTGGTGGCGGGCGCGGGGGCGGCCGACGAGACCCGCCGCCGGTTCGTGCGCGAGTGCCGGGTCACTGCGCAGGTCGACCACCGGGGTCTGGTCACCGTCCACGACGCGGGCAGCGACGGCGACGACCTGTATCTGGTGATGCAGCACGTCGAGGGCGCCGACCTGGCCGACCACCTCGCCGAGCACGAGCCCTACCCCTGGCCGTGGGCGGTGGCCGTGGCGGCGCAGCTGTGCGCGGTGCTCTCGGCCGTGCACGCGGTGCCGATCGTGCACCGCGACCTGAAGCCGCGCAATGTGATGGTGCGCCCCGACGGCACGGTCACCGTCCTGGACCTCGGCGTCGCCTCGGTCCTCGACCGCGACACCACCCGCCTCACCCGCACCGGCTCGCCCATCGGCTCCCCGGCGTACATGGCGCCCGAGCAGGCGATGGGCGGCGCGGTGGGCCCGTACACCGATCTGTACGCGCTCGGTGTGCTGCTGCACGAACTGCTCAGCGGGAACGTGCCCTTCGCCGGGTCCACCGCCCTCGGCGTGCTCCACCGCCACCTCTACGAGCCGCCGCTGCCGGTCCGCCAGGTCCGGCCGGAGGTGCCCGGGGCGCTGGAGGCGCTGGTGCTGCGGCTGCTCGCCAAGGACCCGGCGCACCGGCCCGGCTCGGCGCAGGAGGTGTACGAGGCGCTGGCCCCGCTGCTGCCGGGGCGCGGTGCGCCGTCCGGGCAGCCGCTCGACCCGACGCGTCCGTTCCTGCGCCCGCACGCCCCGTGGCCGGACCGCCCGCCCGCCGCACAGCCCTCCGCGCCGTCCCCGGCGCACCTGCCGCCCGCCCCTCCCGTCCCGGCCCGCGCCCCCGCACCCGTACCCGCGAACGCGCCGGTGTCCGGTGCCGGGCCGCAGCCCGATGTGGCGGGGGCGGTCGACGAGGCCAAGCGGCTGCTGGGGGAGGGCCGGATCACCCAGGCCGTGGACGTCCTGGGCGCGATCCTGCCGGCCGCCGCCGCCCGGCACGGCGAGGCTTCCCCCGTCGTGCGCATCCTGCGCAAGCAGTACGCGGCGACGCTGCTGGACGACGGCCAGTACGGCCGGGCGCTGCCGGAGCTGCGCCGGCTCGCCGGGGAGCGGGCCGCCGAGGCGGGCCCGGCCGACGCGCAGGCCCTGGCGTTCCGTCAGGACGTGGCGCTCTGTCTGGAGCAGCTGGGGGACGCGGCGGCGGCGCTCGCCGAGTACCGCGCGGTGCTGTCCCACTTCGAGAGCCCCTACGGCGCCGGCGACCCGGCCCGCGCGGCGGAGGTCCGCGCCCGCGTCGAGGGGCTGCTGCGGCTGCCGGGCGGTCGCGGGACGGTCGTGGGGCGCTCTTGAACCGCGCCTGACGCCTGCGGGCCGGGGTATGGCGGCGGACTTCTTCTGGCAAAAGTCCAGGAAAGTCCGAATCGGACAGACGGAACAACTCCTTCCACTTAAGTAAGGGGTTGCTCAAGCAGCCACCAAGAAAAACCCTGCTGACTGTCATTTAGGTGCTCTTTACGGACAAGATCGGGCGCGTTTTGTCTCGCGCATATGTCTATACCTTTCTTTCCGTTGGGAGTCGCCCCCGTGCGTCCACGTCCACCCGCCCGTCCCTCCCCGAGAAGACGGGCCTCGCACGTCCGCCGCAGACAGCGGCGGATCGCGATGTTCCTGCTCACCACCCTCGCGCTGATGCTGACCACGCAGCAGGCCATGGCCGACGACGCGCACCTGACCCGGATATCCCTGCCGGGCCTCAGCTCGCTCACCTCCTGGTTCAAGGACCCGCACTGGGGCTCGCTCCCCAAGCAGCAGGGCGGCACCGCCGCCGGGCACGGCCACCACGCCAGTGCCGCCGCCACCAAGGCGAACAAGGGCAAGGGCCGCAAGCCGGGCAAGGGCCACGGTGAGCTCGACGCCTACCACCCGTACGCGAAGGCCACCAAGGGCGGCAAGAGCCGCTCGGCCCAGGGCTTCAACGCCCGGACCAGCCACCGCAACCCGGGCAAGTCCTCCCGTACCGCCACGGTCTTCGACAACGCGGACGGCACGACGACCCGCCAGGTCGCCCTCACCCCGGTGAACTACCGGGACGACAAGGGCGACTGGCAGCCGATCGACGTGGACGTCAGAGCGGGCCCCGACCACCGCTGGCACGAGAGCGCCAACTCGCTCGACGTGGACTTCGCCGCCAAGGGCGCCGACTCCGCGCTGGCCTCCTTCGCCACCGACGGCTCGCACGCCCTCAGCTACGGCCTGAAGGGCGCCGCCGCCGTCACCGGCACGGCGCACGGCTCCAAGGTCAGCTACCCGAACGTGCTCCCCGACACCGACCTGGAGCTCGCGCCCACCGCGACCGGGCTCAAGGAAGCGATCGTCCTGCACTCCGCGAAGGCCGGGAACACCTGGACCTTCCCCCTCGACCTCAAGGGCCTGACCGCCCGGCAGGCCGAGGACGGCTCCATCGGCCTGCTGGACTCGGCGGGCCGGACCGTCGAGCGCATCCCTTCCGCGTACGCCTACGACGCGAAGGTCGATCCGCGCTCCGGTGACCCCGCCACCACGCACGCCGTCGGCTACCAGCTGGTCCGCGACGGCAAGGGCACCGCGCTGAAGGTCACCCTCGACCCGCGCTGGCTCCACGACCGCGCCCGGGTCTTCCCGGTCACCGTCGACCCGACCGTCACCGACGGCTGGACCACCACGTACGCGGAGTCGGGCGCCCCCGGCGACCACTCCTCCGAGCAGACCGTCAAGGTCGGCTCCTACGACTCCGGCCCGCACTCGGCGGCCTCGTACGTCAACCACTGGTACAACACGTGGGACGGCACCCACGCCACGGTCACCTCGGCGACCCTGCACCTCTTCGACACCTGGGCCTCCACCTGCACGCCCGAGCGGTTCGACGTCGCCCTGGTCACCAAGGCGTGGACGCCCACCTCGGTCACCGGCTACCCGGGCCCGTCCTACGGCGCCTCCATCGGCAACGCCACCCCCAGCGTGCCCAAGGCGTGCGCCAACACCGGCGCCGACCGGACCGTGGGCGACTGGGTCGACGTGCCGCTGAGCACCACCGCGCTCCAGGGCTGGTTCAACGGCACCACCCCGGACTACGGCCTCGCGGTCTACGCGGCCACCAACGACGCCCTGCACTGGAAGCAGTTCGGCTCGTTCAACGACCCGGCGCTCGGCCCGTACATGTCGGTCACCTACACCGGCAACGCGGCCCCGCAGATCTACCAGCAGTACCCGAACAACAACGCGGTCGTCGGCACCACCACGCCCGAGCTGACCGCCTGGGCCGGTGACGACGTCACCACCACGCCGCAGTACGACTTCCAGGTCTACGACAACACCAACACCAAGGTCGCCGACTCCGGCCTGATCGCGAACGGCGACTGGACCGTCCCGGCGGGCAAGCTCAAGTGGGGCCAGACCTACTACTGGACGGTCCAGGGCTACGACGGCTCGCTCTACACCCCGGCCGCCGACTGGTACGCGCTGCAGATCCAGGTCCCCCAGCCGGTGATCACCTCGGGCCTGTCGCAGAACAGCAGCGACCACGGCTTCGACGCCTCCAGCGGCAACTACACCACCACCGACACCGACGCCTCCATATCCACCGTCGGACCCAGCCTCGACGTGGTGCGCGACTACAACTCCCGCGACCCGCGCTGGACCGGCTCCTTCGGCGCCGGCTGGTCGGCCATCCTCGACACCCGCGCCACCGAGCAGTACGGCGCCTCCGGCGCGGTGACCGGCGCGGTCGTGTCCTACCCGAACGGTTCGCAGGTCGGCTTCGGCAAGAACGGCGACGGCAGCTTCTCCGCCGGCTCCGGCCGCTTCGCCACCTTCAAGTCGGTCACCGGCGGCTACTCGCTGACCGACAAGGACGACACCGTCTACGCCTTCACCCAGGCGCTGGGCTCCGGCGGCTACGGCCTCACCTCGGTGACCGACGCCAACGGCCGGTCCCTCACCCTCACCTGGAGCGGCGGCCACGTCAGCAAGATGGCCTCGGCCGTCTCGGGGCGCGCCCTGAACGTCACCTGGTCCACCCCGTCCGGCGCGCTGGCCGCGCACGTGGCGACCGTGGTCACCGACCCGGTGGTCGCGGGCAACCAGTCCACCGCGCTGACCTGGACCTACGGCTACACCGGCGACCAGCTCGTCTCGGTCTGCCCGCCGTCCTCCACCACCGCGTGCACCAAGTACACCTACGCGGCGGGCTCGCAGTACCAGAACGCCTCGCTCGACCTCGGCCCGCGCGCCATGTGGCCGCTGTCGGACGCCTCCGGCACGGTCGCCAAGGACGCGGTCCTCGGCAACGAGAACACCCTCGACGCCACCTACAAGAACGTCACCCTCGGCCAGGCGGGCCCGCCGAACGGCGGCACCGCGGCCGGGTTCAACGGCACCTCCTCCGCGGTGGCGCTGCCCAACGACACCGGCAACAACACCGACTCGGGCGCCCTGTCGCTCTGGTTCAAGACGTCGGCCGGGCCGGGCGTGCTCTACTCGTACGCCTCCCAGCCCATCGACGCGGGCAACGCGGCGGGCTACTACACCCCGTCGCTCTACGTCGGCGGCGACGGCAAGCTGAACGCCGAGTTCTGGTACAGCGGCGGCATCGCCCCGCTCACCACCTCCGCGTCGGTCGCCGACGGCAAGTGGCACCACGTGGTGCTCTCCGCCGCGGGCAACTCGCAGACGCTCTTCCTCGACAACGCCAAGGTCGGCTCGCTCTCGGGCACCGTCTCCATCAAGAGCGGCACCGCCTTCGGCAAGAACCAGCCGTTCAACTACCTCGGCACCGGCTTCCTGGGCGGCAACTGGCCCGACCAGCCGCACCAGAGCAGCACCAGCAAGACCGGCTACGCCACCTACTTCAACGGCTCCATCGCGGGCGCCGCCTGGTACGACCGCCCGCTGGTGGCCGCCGACGTCGACGCGCTCTACAGCTACGGCACCCACACCGCCAGCCTGCTGTCGTCCATCACCCGCCCGTCCGGCAAGACGTACGCGGCGATGGCCTACGACCCGGGCAGCGCGGCGCTCACCCAGCTCACCGACGAGAACGGCGGCGTCTGGAAGCTCGGCGCCCCCACGGTCACCGGCTCCAGCCAGACCTACCGGGGCGCGGTCCTCGGCGGCGCGCCCGCCACCTACTTCCGCCTCGGCGAGGCGGCCGGGGCGGGCGGCGCGGCCGACGAGACGCGCGGCGGCACCGGCACCTACAGCAACGTGACGCTGGGGGCCACCGGTCCCTTCGCCGACCAGAAGGCGGCGGCGTTCAACGGCACCAGCTCCTGGGTGCGGGTCCCGGACGTCCAGACCGGCAGCACCGCCGCCTCGGCCGAGCTGTGGTTCGCCACCACGCACGGCGGCGCGATCCTGCTGAACGCGCAGAACGGGCCGATCGGCGGCACGGTCACCTCGACCACCCCGCAGCTGTGGATCGGCACCGACAACAAGCTGTACGGCGGCTTCTACACCACCTCCGGCTCCGTCCAGATGGGCACCACCGGCACGGTCACCGACGGAAAGTGGCACCACGCGCTGCTCTCCGCGACCGGCACCGGCCAGACCCTCTACCTGGACGGCACCCAGGCGGCGAGCAAGACCGGCACGGCGGCGCTGACCACCGGCGGACGCACCACCGACTACCTCGGCGGCGCCACCACCGGCTCCGGCTGGGCCGGACTGCCCTACCCGGCGACCGTGTACTTCAACGGCTCGCTGGCGGAGGCCGCCACCTACCGCACGGCGCTCACCGCGCAGGACGCGGCGGCGCACTTCCAGGCCGCCAAGAACTCCACGGGCCTGCTGCCGGTGTCGACCGTCAAGGTCACCTCGCCGGCCGACGCCACCCTCACCTACCAGTACGACGTCAACCACAACAACCGCACGCTGACCGAGACCGACGGGCTGGGCAACACCACCAGCTTCGGCTACGACACCGGCGGCTTCGAGCACACCGTCACCAACCCCAACGGGGCGACGACGGTCACCGGCCACGACGTCCGCGGCAACACGGTCTCCACGACCACCTGCCAGAACCAGGCGGCCAACGCCTGCTCCACGGAGTACTTCAGCTACTTCCCGGACGACACCACCGCGCAGCTCACCACCGCCGACCCGCGCAACGACATCCTGCTGACCCGCCGCGACGGGCGCTCCGCCTCGGAGACGGACAACACGTATCTGACCTCGTTCGGCTACGACAGCGCGGGCAACCAGACCACCATCACCGGTCCGGCCGTGGCGGGCTTCCCGGGCGGGCGCACCACCACGACCGTCTTCAGTGACGGCACCGCCACCTACCCGGCGGCCGACGGCGGCAACGTGCCCAAGGGCCTGCCGGTGAAGACCGTCAGCCCCGGTGGCGCGGTCAACTCCGTGGCGTACCTGAAGAACGGCGACGTGGCCTCGACCACCGACGCCGTCGGCCTCGTCACCTCGTACACCTACGACGGGGTCGGCCAGGTCCTCACCAAGAAGGTCGTCTCCGACACCTACCCGGCCGGGCTCACCACGTCGTACACGTACGACGCGGACGGCCAGGTCGTGCAGGAGAAGGACCCGCAGCTCACCGACCGGGTCACCGGCGCGGCGCACGCGGCGGTCTCCAGCACCGGGTACGACGTCGACGGCAACGTCACCTCGCAGTCCGTCGCGGACGCGAGCGGCGGCGACTCCACACGCACCGAGACGCAGACCTACGACGCCTACGACCACCTCGCCACCAAGAAGGACGCCAACGCCAACGCGGGCGCGCCCAACGGCAACACGGTCACCTACACCTACGACAGCCAGGGCAACAAGACCAAGGAGGTCTCCTCGGCGGGCACCGAGACCCGCTACACCTACGACGACAACGGGCAGCTGCTGACCCAGGGCGTCATGTACGGCGGCGACCCGGCCGACCCGCAGACGCCGTCGCTGCTCACCGAGTCCTCCCGGGCCTACGACCCGGCGGGCCGCCTCGCGTCGGTCACCGACGCCATGGGCGCGACCACGTCGTACACCTACACCGACAACGGCCTGACGGCCACCGTCACCAAGAAGAGCGCGGACGGCAGCAGCTCCACCGTGCTCCAGTCCAACACCTACGACGCCGCCGGCAACGTGGTCTCCACGGCCAGCGACAACGGCGAGACCGTCGTCAACAACACGGTGGACGCGGCCTCCCGCAACACCTCCACCACCGTGGACCCGACCGGCGTCAACCGCGTCACCAGCGTGTCCTACACGCCGGACGACGAGGTCGCCACCGAGAACAGCCACGACGCCTCGGGCTGGGACCGCACGATCACCCACGCGTACGACGCGATGGGCAACAAGATCGCCGAGACGCTCTACGGGGACGCCGCCGGGCACCCCAGCGGCTGGTGGAAGCTGGACCAGTCGTCCGGCTCGACCGTGACCGACGCCTCCGGCTCCGGCAACACCGGCGCCGCGACCGGCGTGACGTGGGACGGCTCCGCCGCGAACTTCGCGGGCAACGGGGGCCAGCAGATCGCCACCAACGGCCCGGTGCTCGACACCGCGGCCTCCTACACGGTCTCCGCGTGGGTGAACATGGCGTCCCTGCCGACCCACAACGCCACGGTGGTGGCCCAGACCGGCACCACCAACAGCGCGTTCATGCTCCAGTACAACTACGCGCACACCAACGCGCCGCTGTGGTCCATGGAGCAGACCAGCACCGACGCGGCGGGCACCTCGTTCCCGGCCGCCTACTCCACCGCCAAGCCCGTCGCGGGCACCTGGACCCATGTCGTCGGCGTCTACAACGCCACCAACGGCGCGGTGCAGGTGTACGTCAACGGCACGCTCTCCGGCAGCGCCACCAACAGCGCGCCCTGGAGCGCGCACGGCCCGCTGGTCATCGGCGGCGCCAAGTACGCGGGCACCCTGGGCGACGCACTGCCCGGCGGGGTCGCCAACGTGCAGGTCTACCAGCGCGCGTTCAGCTCCGCCGACGTCACCTCGCTGTACGGCAAGGGGCGCACCGGCGGCACCGCCGCCTCCTCGGACGAGCAGAAGACCACGTACACCTACGACAAGCGCGGTCTGCGCACGTCCATGACGGACGCCAACCAGAACACCACCACCTACGCCCACGACGAGGCCGGGAACCTGGCGGTCACCACCGCCCCGGCGGTCCAGGCGGAGGCGGACGGCACCGGCCCGGTGACCGTGCGGCCCGTCACCACCAGCGGGTTCAACACCTTCGGCGAAGCCGTCGAGGAGCAGGGCCCGAACGGCGACGTGACCACCACGGCCTACGACGCCGGCGGCAACAAGGTCTCCGAGACCCTGCCGCGGTACACCCCGGCCGGGGAGAGCGCGCCGGTCACCGCCCCCGCCACCTGGACGTACGACAGCGAGGGCAACCAGACGTCGGCGACCACCCCGGGCGGGCGCACCACCAGCTACCTCTACGACCAGCTGGGCCGCGTCACCCGGGTCACCCGGCCCGACGGCGCGACCACGCGCAGCACCTACGACAACGCCGGCGACCCCCTCTCGGTGACCGACGGCACCGGTGCCAGCACCCAGGCGACCTATGACTACCTGGGCCGCCAGCTCACCTCGACCACCCTGGAGCGCTTCCCGTCCACCCGGACGCTGACCAGCACCAACTCCTACGCGGTCACCTCCGGCAACCCGTACGGCACGCACGTGTCGTCGACCACCACGCCGGGCGGGGTCACCACCTCGTACGGCTACGACCGCGCGGGCGAGACCACCTCGGTCACCGACGCGTCGGGCAACACCACCCGGTACACCTACGACTTCCAGGGCAACCCCCAGAAGACGATCCTGCCGGACAACACCTGGACGGAGACCGACTACAACGCGGAGGGGCAGCCGACGTACAACAAGCAGTACGACGCGTCGGACACCCTGCTCGCCCAGTCCTCGGTCAGCTACGACGCGGTGGGCAACGCGGTCGCCTCGACCGACGCCAACGGCCACACCTCCCGCTTCACCTACGACGCGGCGGGCACGGTCACCCAGGAGGTCCAGCCGGTCTCCGCCACCGAGTCGATCACCACCAGCTTCGGCTACGACCAGGCGGGCCACCGCACCCGGTTCACCGACGGGCGGGGCAACTCCTGGCGCTACACCTACACCCCGTGGGGCCAGCAGGAGAAGGTGACCGAGCCGTCCACCGCGCAGTACACCTCGGCGGCGGACACCACCACCACCTACGGCTATGACGCCGACGGGCGGATGGTGAAGGCGGTCAAGCCGGGCGGCACGTCGACGTCCCTGACGTACGACAAGAACGACCGGGTGCTGACCATGGACGGCCAGGGCGCGGACGCCGCGACCGCCAGCCGCTCCTTCAGCTACGACAAGTCGGGCCGGGTCCTCACGGCCGACACCGCCGAGGCGGGCATCACGGGCAACGCCGACCACCAGTCGGCCACCCACGAGGCGTTCGGCTACGACGACCGCGGGGACCTGCTCTCCGCGTCCGGCTCCGCCGGTGCGTCGAGCTTCACCTACAACGCCGACTCGGCCCCGCTGACCCGCACCGACGCGGCCGGTACGACGACGTACGGCTACGACACCGCGGGCCGGCTGTCCACCCTGGACGACGCGGCCACCGGCAACCGGCTCACCTACACGTACGGGAAGCTCAACGAGCTCTCCCAGATCAAGTACGGCGCCACCGGCCAGACCCGCACCTTCGGCTACGACTCCGCGCACCGGCTGACCAGCGACACCCTGATGCAGGGCGCCACCGGTCTCGCCTCCGTCGGCTACGGCTACGACAAGAACGGCAACCTGACGTCCAAGGCGACGACCGGGGTGCCGGGCGCGGCCAACCACACCTACACCTACGACTGGGCCAACCGGCTCACCTCGTGGAACAACGGCTCCACGACGACCGCCTACGGCTACGACGCCTCCGGCAACCGCACCCGGGTCGGCGCGGACGTCTACACCTACGACGCCCGCGACCAGCTGACCTCGGACGGCAACCACAGCTACAGCTACTCGGCCCGGGGCACCATGACCCAGCAGGCCGGGTCGGACGGCACCGTCGCCTTCACCACCGACGCGTTCGGCGCCCAGATCACCGCGGGCACCCACGCCTACAACCTGGACGCGGCCGGGCGGAACATCACCGACACCGACTCCGCGACCCAGGGCAGCCGCACCTTCCAGTACTCGGGCGCGAGCAACACCATCGCCTCCGACGGCAACTACACCTACACCTACGACCCGTCCGGCGGCGTGGTCGGCATCGGCAACGGCTCCTCCGGGAGCGCGCTCGCCCTCACCGACCAGCACGACGACGTCATCGGCACCTTCACGGCCGGCGCGACCGCGCTCTCCGGCTCGGCGAGCTACGACCCGCTGGGCAAGGGCGTCGGGACCAACACCGTCCTCGGCCACCTCGGCTTCCAGTCCGGCTGGACCGAGCCCGGCTCGGGCGACGTGGGCACGGCCTCGCGCTGGTACAACCCGGCGACCGGCCAGTTCCGCAACAAGGACTCCATCTCGCTGAACCCGGTCCCGAACTCGGTGTCCGCGAACCCGTTCGCGTACGTCAACGACAACCCGCTCGCGGGCACGGACCAGTCCGGCAACTGCTCCTGGTACGACGTGGTGTGCGGCGCCAAGAAGGTGGTCCACAAGGCCGCCGCGGTCGTCCACCAGGTCGCGGCGCCGATCTACCACGCCGCCGTCCAGGTGGTGCACCAGGTCGTCCAGGTCGCCAAGCACGTGGCGAAGAAGGTCGTCCACACGGTCCGTGACGTGTACCGCTCCACGGTCCGCGTGGTGCGCCGGGTCTACCACTACGCCGTACGCAAGGTGAAGCGGGTCTACCACGCGGCGGTGCACGCGGTGCACACCGCCTACCACAAGGTCACCAAGACGGTGAAGCGCGTGGTCACGGCGGTGAAGAAGACCGCCAAGGCGGCCGTCCACACCGTCGCCAAGGCGGCCCGCACGGCGTACCACGCCACGGTGACGGCGGCCAAGAGCACGGCCACCTTCGTCAAGAACCACGCCGCCGCGATCACCTCGTTCGTGGTCTCCACGGCGGTCTTCATGGGCTGCGAGGCGGTCACCGCGGGCGTCGGCTCCATCGGCTGCGCGGCGGTCGCCGGAGCGGTCGGCTCCCTGGTCACCCAGGGCTTCGCCTGCGCCCAGAAGGGCGGCGACCAGTGCAGCCTCGGGGCCTTCGCGGGCTCCGCGGTGGAGGGCGCGGCATCCGGCGCGCTCGGCGGCGTCCTCGGCAAGATCGGCGGCTCCCTGCTGGCGAAGGCCGCGCCCAAGGCGATGAAGGCCGTGGGCGGTCTGTTCGGCAAGGGGGCGGCGGCGGAGGAGACCGCGGCCCGCGACGCCACGGAGACGGCGGCGTCCAGGGCCGAGGCGGAAGGGGCCGGTGGCCGCAGCGAATCCGCCGCGAGCTGCACGCGTCCGCACAGCTTCACCGGCAACACCAAGGTGCTGATGGCCAACGGGTCGACCAAGGCCATCGACAGGATCAAGGTCGGCGACACCGTCGCCAACGCGGTGCCGGGGGCTTCCGCCACCGAGTCGCACAAGGTCACCGCGGTGATCGTCACCAAGACGGACCACGACTTCGTGGACGTCACGGTGAAGGCGGCGAAGCGCGGCGCGACGGTCAAGAAGGCGGTCCGCAGGGCGGCGCTGGGCCTCGCGGCCTCGGCGGCGGTCCTCGGCGCGCTGACGGCGGCCCCGCAGAAGGCACAGGCGGCGGAGGTGACCGCCAAGGGCGACCACCTCACCACCACGTTCCACCACCCGTTCTACGACGCCACGCAGTCGGCGTTCGTGGAGGCGAAGGACCTCCACGAGGGCGACACCCTCCAGACCCCGACCGGCACGGCCGAGGTCACGGGCGTCCGCCTGTACCACGCGAACACGACGACGTACGACCTGACGATCGGGTCGCTGCACACGTACTTCGTGGAGGCGGGGGACACGCCGGTTCTCGTCCACAACTGCAACATCGGGCAGGACGAGGCCCACGGCATCATCGACAAGATCACCGACCCGCTGAAGGCGCACCGGCAGAAGGTCCTCGCCGATGCGGCCAAGCACGGTGTGGAGCCGCCGACCACCGTCTCCATCGCCTTCGACCGGGCAGCCGGCGAGGGCAGCGAGATCACGGGCGTCGGCTTCCGCGGCGAGGCGGCCACCATGGGTGGCCGGCACGGTCTCGACCACGAGATCACCGAGCACATGCCGAAGTCGTCCCTGGAGCCGTGGCCCGACGTGGAGGGCTGCGCGGAGATCGGAGCCTGTACGGGAGCGTTCGACGCCGGTGCGTCGGCACGTCCGAACCTGGCGTTCCTGACCGTCAACACGAAGACGGGTGCGCCGATGCCGTTCTGCAAGAATTGCGCGGCGACGTTCCACGATGCCGTGGACCTGTTCAAGCACTTGAGGCCGGGCGATGCATTCTGACGCTTCTGACGTTGGCGAAGAGCGGTACGAGGACGCGGCCCGCCGCGTCCTGCGGACCGCGGGGTGGGTGCCGGGCCGTGCGTCCGGCACCGCCCCGGCGGCCGGACTGGTCGCCGAGTACGGACCCGCTCCCCGGGCGGCCCTGGCGTTCCTCGACGAGTTCGGCGGGCTGCGCCTGGTCTTCACCGATCCCCGGGACAGCGCGTCCGAGTCGGACGTGGAGATCATCACCCCGGAGATCACCGGGTGGGTGACCACCTGGAGCCGGGCGGCGGGTGAACCCGTGTACCCGGTAGGTGTGTTCGGCGGTCGAAACTGCGTCCTGCTGGTCGGCGAGAGCGGCGCCCTGTACGGGGCCTTCGACGCCGTCCTGGGCAGGCTGGGCGCGGACGCGCTGGAGGGCCTGGGTAGGCTCGTGCTCGATACGAGCCCGCTGGAGCCGCGCCTTCCGGTGCCGCCGGAGGCCGTGTACCGGCATGAGTTCCTCGAGTAGCGCCTGACAAGTCGCGGTACCACGAGGGGGGAGGGAGCGTGCTCGGCGCGCTCCCTCCCCTCTTTACTTCGCTATTGCCCCTTCCCTGTGACCAGTTGAGGATCGACGTGGCCCGTCACCGCCTGTCCAAGAAGCACCGCACCATAGCCATGGCCCTCGGCGGCGCGGCCCTGCTCGTCGGTGGGGCCATCACCGCCGAGGCCGCTTCCTCCGGGAGCGGGAGTGCGGCCACCGGCGGCATCGCCGCCCGGCCCGTTTCGCTGTCCAAGCCCGCCACCTTCACCGGCCGCGCCTTCGACACCTGCACCGCCCCCACCCTCGCCCAGATGAAGGCGTGGAAGACGGCCTCCCCGTACGGCGCCGCCGCCGTCTACATCGGGGGCAAGAACCGGGGGTGTGCCCAGCCGCAGCTCACCGCCTCCTGGGTGACGTCGGTCAGCGCCGTCGGGTGGAAGCTGATCCCCCTCTACGTCGGCGCGCAGCCCCCGTGCCGTTCCGGGAGCAACCCGGAGAAGATGACGGCCGCCAACGCCGCCTCGCTGGGCGCCACCGACGGCGCCGACGCCGGGGCGAAGGCCGCCGCGCTCGGGATGCGGCCGGGCAGCGCGGTCTATCTGGACGTGGAGGGGTTCGACCTGAAGAACACCTCCTGCAAGGACACCGTCCTCAGCTACACCCGCGCCTGGAACCGCGCCGCCCACGCCAAGGGCTACCGCACCGGTTTCTACGGCTTCGCCACCTCCGGCGCCGCCGCCGTGGCCGCCGTCTCGCCGGGCACGGACATGCCGGACGCGATCTGGTACGCGGCCTACGACGGCGTGGCGTCGACCACCACCGGCTACCCGTTCGGCGCCAAGTGGCCGGTCCACCGCCGGGGCCACCAGTACGCCATCGAGAAGAAGGAGACGTACGGCGGTGTGACGCTGACGGTGGACCAGAACGCCTGGGACTCCATGGTCGCGGTCGTCGCCAAGTAGCGGCCGGACGCGACCGCGCGGCGGGTCAGGGGCGCACCGGCGCCCCGGCCCGCCGTCGGCGTACCGCCAGCAGCGCACCCGTTCCGGCCAGCCCGGCGAGTCCCGCCGCGCCTGCCGCCGCCCCGGCCTTCAGACCCGGCGGGCGGAACGTGCAGGAGACCGGGGTCGGGGAGCCGGAGCCGGGCAGCTCCACCGAGACCAGGCCCAGGTACGAGCCCGCGGGCCGGGCCGCGCCGCCGTCCACCGCGCACCTCCAGCCCGCGATGCGCGGCATCGCGAACACCGCGGTCCGCCGTGCCCCGGCGGGCAGCACCGCCCGTACCCCGCTGTCGGTGACGTGGACGTCCGTCGCCCCGGTGGTACGCAGGTGGCCGACCGCCGCCGTCAGCGCGGCCCGGTCCAGACAGCCCAGTTGGGCCTTGCGGTACGCGGGGCGCAGCTCCACCCGCGAGGACGGGCCCGCCGAGATCCCCAGCGGGGCCAGCGCCGCCCGCCGCTTGGGCGCGCCGCCCCGGAACTCCACCCACTTCCCGGTCGTGCCGAGCCGCGCCCAGCCCGTGTACTCGGGCGCCCACAAGAACGCCTCCCGCCCGGCCGGGCACCCCTCGGCGACCGTGCGGGGCACGGTGTAGACCCGCGCCCCGAGCAGGGCCTCCTGGTTGCGGAAGGGGGACTTCCCGTACGCCGGGGCGCCCGCCCCGCCCCGTACCGTCACCAGCGGCGGCACCGGGGCCCGGGTGACGGTCACCGCGCCGCTCTTCTCCGCGTGCACGCGCGCGCCGACCGCGAACACCGCGTCGGTGACCGGGTTGTCGAGGCTCTGCAGGGACCGGCCGCGCGAGGTCCAGCCGCCGCCCAGCGCCGTCAGGGTCCTGGTGAGGACGTCCGGGGTGAGGCTGCTGTAGTAGGAGGCGCCCTCGCCGCCGATCAGCAGCGGGTCGTTGCCGGTGAGCTGGCGCCGACCGGGGTCGGTGCGGTACGCGGGCCAGCCGTCCGCCCCGCTCACCGCCGCCTCGCGCGCGTCGTGCGCCGCGCCCCACGCGGGGTAGCTGTCGAGCCGGTGCAGCCGTTCCCGGTCGCCGTAGGCCACCGTCACCGCCGCCTGCGCGGTCTGCGCCCCCGCCAGCAGGGCCACCGCGAGCAGCACGACGCCCCGGCGCCCGGCGGAGCGCGAGGCGGCGAAGAGCCCGGCGAGGACGGCCGCGAGGCCGCCGAGGAAGAGGGGGTAGGACCACGGCGAGACCAGTGAGCTGAAGGCCGCGCCGACGCCGATGACGCCCAGCACCCCGCCGCCGCCGAGCAGCGCGCGCCGGTCCGGCAGGCCGTCCGCCACGCAGATCCACGCGGCGATCACCAGGATGCCGCTGAGCACGAACGTCTGGCGGTAGGGGCTGCCGTTGGGCGTCTGGAAGGCGTGCCACGCCAGATGCGTCGGCTTCCACTGGAAGGAGAGGGCGACGAGCAGGGCCAGGCCCGTCCAGGCGTACCGCTCGCGGCCCGGCACCGCCCGGTTGAACGCCAGCGCCCCCGCGAGCAGCAGCGCGCCGGTGCCCAGGAACAGCGCCGGGCTGGAGAAGCTGTACGTGGCCGGGAGCCAGCGGGCCAGGAAGTCGCTCCACGGGACCGGCGCGAACTCCTTGCTCCAGCCCGGGTAGGCGTGCTTGGTGCCGAGGAAGACGGTGAAGAGGACGGGCGCGCAGAGGCCGATGCCGAGCGCGGTGGTCCAGGCCGCGCGGGCCAGCGCCCACACCCGTTCGCGCGGCGCGTCCTGCGCCAGGAAGAGCCGCAGCAGCAGGACCAGCGCGGCCCCGATGGTCGCCATGTACGCGGTGTAGAAGTTCGCGGTCCAGGCGAGGGCCACCACGACCGGGCCGACGAGCAGGTGCCTGCGCTCCCGCGCCCACTCGCCGACCAGGCAGAGCATCGGGAAGGCGATCAGACCGTCCAGCCACATCGTGTTGTAGGTGGCCTCGATGACCGACCAGCCGCACAGCGCGTACGCCGCCCCCAGCACCCCGGCCGCCCAGCGCCGTCCCGCCCCCGGGCGCAGGGTGAGCAGCAGCACGGTCATGGCGACGGCCGCCGAAGCCATCTTCAGGACGGTGACCACGTACACCGCGAGGTCGATCTCGTCGCGCGGGAACACCCCGACCAGCAGGGCGAACGGGCTGCCCAGATACGTACCGATGTCGGGCAGGAACGAAGTGCCGTACCCGGACTGCCAGTTGACCAGGGCGCCGCCGTGGGCGCGGCCGTGCAGCAGGTCCCACAGGTGGGCGTGGAACGGGACGAACTGGTTGCCCAGGTCGTTGACGCCGCGGGTGTGCCGCCCGAAGGGGAAGGTCCGGGCGACGGCGTCGGCGGCGCACACGGCGACGACCGTGATCAGCGCGGCGAGGGCGGACGCCCGCGCGCGGGGGCGGCCGGTCCCGGTGCGCACGGCCGGGGCGGCGGGGGGAAGCTGGACGGCTTCGAGAGTCGGCATGGGGATCCTCTGCTGTTCGCTGCCGTCGAATATGCCGGACCCGTGCACGTAAATCAGCGGCCCGGGCGTTCAGTTCACTTAATCGACGCCCCGCCGTCATTCGGTGAATCCGCCCGCGACGTCTGGCCCGGCTGTTCTTCGTTGACTGCCACAGCCGTACTCCGCACTCCGCGTCGACGGGGGAGAACCGTGCTCATCTCGATTGTCGTGCCCTGCTTCAACGAAGAGGAGATCATCGGCCGCTTCCATGATCAGGTGACCAAGGAAATCTCCCGGCTGGACGCCGAATTCGAACTCCTCTATGTCGACGACGGCAGCAAGGACCGCACGTTCGCGCTGCTCCAGGAGATCGCCGCCCGCGACCCGCGCGCCCGCTACGTCTCCTTCAGCCGCAACTTCGGCAAGGAGGCGGCGATGCTCGCCGGGCTGCGGCACGCCGCCGGGGACGCCGTGGTGATCATGGACGCCGACCTCCAGCACCCGCCGGAGCTCATCGCGCGCATGATGGAGCTGCACGCCCAGGGCAACGACCAGGTGATCGCCCAGCGCACCCGCAAGGGCGACCGGGTCACCCGCACCCTCACCGCGCGCCTCTACTACCGCCTGATCAACCGCCTCGTGGATGTGGAACTGGTCGACGGCGTGGGAGACTTCCGCATGCTCTCGCGCAGGACGGTCGACGCGGTGCTCGAACTGACCGAGTACAACCGCTTCTCCAAGGGGCTCTTCTCCTGGGTCGGATTCCCGACCGCCACGTTCGGTTACGAGAATGCGGTGCGTGAGCAGGGGCGTTCCGCCTGGACGTTCGGAAAACTGCTGAACTACGGCCTGGACGGGGTCATCTCGTTCAACAACAAGCCGTTGCGGGCCGCCGTCTATCTGGGCATGCTGCTGCTCGGGATCGCCATGGCGTATTCCGCGTGGATCGTCGGTGTCGCGATGGTGAACGGCGTGGACACCCCCGGATATGTCACCCTGATCGTGGTGGTGACCGCGCTGGCCGGAGTGCAGATGGTGATGCTGGGAGTGGTCGGCGAATATGTCGGCCGCATCTATTACGAGGTCAAGCGCCGCCCGCACTTTCTGGTGCAGTCGACGAATGTTTCCGGCCAGGACGGCGGAGTGCCCCGCCAGCCGGGCCGCGCCGGCCGGAACAGCGGCGACCGCGAGAACAGCGACCGTGGGAACAGCGACCGGGAGTTCGCCCGCCGATGAAGTCCGGAACCGCCGCCCAGATCGTGCGCTTCGCCCTGGTGGGCGTGGTGAACACGGGCACCTACTACGGCCTCTACCTGCTCTTCCTGCCCTGGGTGCCGTATGTGGTCGCGCACGTCACGGCCTTCCTGCTGGCCATGGTCGGCTCCTTCTTCCTCACCTCGTACTTCACCTACCGCACCCGCCCCACCTGGCGGAAGTTCCTGCTGTTCCCGCTGACCAACGCGGCCAACTTCGTGATCACCACGACCGGGATGTACGTCCTGGTGGACCTGCTCGGGCAGAGCAGCACCTGGGCCCCGCTGATCGCCGCGGCGGCGGCCATTCCGGTCACCTTCGTCCTCTCCCGGACGATCATGCTGCGGCCCGAGACCCCCGGGGCGGCCGAATCGTTGGGCGAATCAGTGGCCCGGGCCACTCCGACTGCCTAACATCGATCACCGCAAGGTCATCAGGTCGCTGCACTGTCGCACGATCCGCCGGGAGGCTCCTTTGCACCGCCGCCGTCGCACCGCACTCGCCCTCTCCGCCGCGCTCCTGGGCGCGGGACCACTCCTGGCCGCCTGCGGCAGCGAGGCCCATCCGGGCGCCGCGGCCGTCGTCGGGGGCGACCGCATCCCCGTCTCCGCGCTCCAGGCCCAGGTCAAGGACGTCCGCACGGCGCAGCAGGACTCGCCGCAGGCCGCCCAGCTGATCAAGAACACCGTGCAGCTCAGCCGCGCCAAGCTGCACGGGCTGATCTTCGACCGGGTCCTGGACCGGGCCGCCGCCGACGCGGGGGTGAGCGTCAGCCGCAAGGAGCTCCAGGACGCGCGGGCCGCGATGGCCCAGCAGTCGGGCGGCGCGAAGGCGTTCGCCGACATGCTGCTCCAGCAGCGCGGGGTCGCCCCGGACCAGATCGACGACGCGGTGCGCGAGCAGGTGCAGCTGACCAAGCTGGCCGCCGCGACCGGCGCCGACCTGTCCACGCCCGCCGGGCAGGCCGCCGTGACCAAGACCCTCACCGAGGCGTCGAAGAAGCTGAAGATCGACGTGAACCCCCGGTACGGCACCTGGGACGACAAGGCGATCCAGCTGACCGACCGGAAGACGCCGTGGATCGCCCAGCACACCAAGACCGGCCCCCAGCAGGACGCCGCGGTCACCGGCTGACGGGTCGGGGTAGGTTCGGGAGGTGACTCTCGAAGAACCCGGCCGCGTCGTCCTGCTCACCGCCAGCCACCGAGTGGCGCCCGGACTGCTGTCCTGGCCCGCCTGGCAGGCGCTGCGCGCCGCCGACCGGGTGCTCTGCGCCGACCCCGCCCACCCGCAGCTGCCCTATCTGCGGGAGGCGGGCGTCGAGGTCGTCACGGCCGCGCCGGACGCCCGGGAGCTGGTCGAGGCGTGCGCCGGGGGCCGCACGGTGATCGTGCTGGCCGCAGGCGAGGGCGACCGGCGGCTCACCGACGGGCTGGCCCGGCTCGCGGGCTCGGGCCGGGTCGCCATGCCGGACCTGGAGCTGCTGCCCGGCTCCTACGACCTGCCGGGCGCCCGCCTCCTCGACCTCGTCCAGGTCATGGACCGGATCCGGCGCGAGTGCCCGTGGTCGGCCCAGCAGACCCACAAGGGGCTCGCCAAGTACGCGCTCGAAGAGGCGTATGAGCTGGTGGAGGCGGTGGAGGAGGGCGACCGCGAGGAGCTGCGCGAGGAGCTCGGCGACGTCCTGCTCCAGGTCGTCTTCCACGCCCGGATCGCCGAGGAGGGCGACCCGGCGGACGGCTCGGAGCCGTTCTCGGTGGACGACGTGGCCGCGACGATCGTGGAGAAGCTGATCCACCGCCATCCGCACGTCTTCGGCGAGGAGCGGGCCGAGACGCCGGAGGAGGTCAGGGAGCACTGGCTGCGGCAGAAGGCGGCGGAGAAGCGGCGCGAGTCGGTGACCGACGGCGTCCCGCTCGGCCAGCCCGCCCTGGCGCTGGCGGCCAAGCTCGCCTCCCGCGCCCGCATCGGGGAGCTGGCGGTGCCGCTGCCCGCCGGGGAGGGCGCCGGCTACCGCCTCCTCGCCCTGGCGGTCGCCGCCGAGGCCGAGGGCGTGGACCCGGAGGCGGCCCTGCGGGCGGCGGCGCGCGCCTACCGCGACGCGATCCGCGCGGCGGAGGCGGCCCGCACGGCGGGGACGAGCTGAGCGATGTCCTGCCCCATGGAGCCCTCCGGGCCGGTTCCCGCCATGTTCACCTGGGAGTTCGCCACCGATCCGTACCCCGCGTACGGATGGCTGCGGGAGAACTCGCCGGTGCACTGGACCACGTTGCCCAGCGGCGTGGAGGCGTGGCTGGTGACGCGGTACGGCGACGCCCGGCAGGCGCTCGCCGACCAGCGGCTGTCGAAGAACCCGGCGCACCACGACGAGCGCGCGCACGCCAAGGGCAAGACGGGCATCCCGGGCGAGCGCAAGGCCGAGCTGATGACGCATCTGCTCAACATCGACCCGCCGGACCACACCCGGCTGCGGCGGCTGGTCACCAAGGCGTTCACCCCCCGTACGGTGGCCGAATTCGCGCCCCGGGTGCAGGAGTTGACGGACGCGCTGATCGACCGGTTCGCGGCGGGCGGCGAGGCCGACCTCATCCACGAGTTCGCCTTCCCGCTGCCCATCTACGCCATCTGCGACCTGCTCGGCGTCCCGCGCGAGGACCAGGACGACTTCCGCGACTGGGCCGGGATGATGATCCGGCACGGCGGCGGCCCGCGCGGCGGGGTCGCCCGGTCGGTGAAGAAGATGCGCGGCTATCTGCTCGAACTCATCCACCGCAAGCGGGAGGAGCCGGGCGAGGACCTCATCTCGGGGCTGATCCGGGCCAGCGACCACGGCGAGCACCTCAGCGAGAACGAGGCGGCGGCGATGGCCTTCATCCTGCTGTTCGCCGGTTTCGAGACGACCGTGAACCTCATCGGCAACGGGATGTACGCGCTGCTGCGCCACCCGGAGCAGCGGGCGCGCCTGGCCGCCTCGCTCGTGGCGGGGGAGACGGAGCTCCTGGACACCGCGGTGGAGGAACTCCTGCGCTACGACGGCCCGGTGGAGCTGGCCACCTGGCGGTTCGCCACCCGGCCGCTGAGCATCGGCGGCCAGGACATCGCCGCGGGCGACCCGGTGCTGGTGGTGCTCGCCTCCGCCGACCGCGACCCGGACCGCTTCCCCGACCCCGATGTGCTCGACCTCGGCCGCCGCGACAACCAGCACCTGGGCTACGGGCACGGCATCCACTACTGCCTGGGCGCGCCCCTGGCCCGGCTGGAGGCCAGGACGGCGCTGGCGACCCTGCTGCGACGCCTTCCTGACCTGCGGTTGGCGGTGGATCCTGCTGATTTGCGCTGGCGCGGCGGGCTCATCATGCGTGGACTGCGCACCCTTCCGGTCGAGTTCACGCCCGCCGTAACTGACGGTACGTCAAAACTGTGACTTTCGCGTTATCGCGGGTCCATCGACTTGTGACAAGCGTTCGAGTACGGCTACGTTCACCCCTCGACTCGACGGCTCCGCCTCAGCAGTCACAGACGTAGTCACACGGAAGGCCACAGCATGCGCTCCGGGAACGGACGGCACCGCCGACCCCGCCAGGCTCCCGCACTCGTCGTAGCGGCGGGGGTGACCGGCTCGGCCCTCGCCCTTCCGCTCTTCGCGGCGAGCGGCGCGAACGCCGCCTCCGCGACCACCTGGGACCGGGTGGCCGAGTGCGAGAGCGGCGGCTCCTGGAGCGCCGACTTCGGCAACGGCCTCTACGGCGGCCTCCAGCTCTCCCAGGAGACCTGGGAGACCTACGGCGGCACGGCGTACGCCGCCCGCCCCGACCTGGCCAGCCGCGCCCAGCAGATCGCCGTCGCCGAGAAGGTGCTCGCGGCGAAGGGCCCCCAGGCGTTCACCAGCTGCTCGGGGATCTCCGGGCTCACCCGGGGCGGCGGCGCGCCCGCCGTCGACCCCGGCGCCCAGCCCTCGCCCGCCGCCACGGCCTCCGAGGGGGCGGACACCTCCGCGACCCCCTCGGCGCCCGCCAAGGACACCGAGGCGCCCGCCGGGTCCGCCCCGGCCGCCTCCAAGCCGCCGACGGCCCCGGCCGCGCCCTCCGCGGGCAAGGACGCCCCGGCCGGGCCGAAGACCCCGGCCAAGCCGAAGGACGGGGCTCCGCGGACCGGGACCGGCGGCAAGCACCGGGGCACGCCCGACCCGGCCGAGAGCGGCACGCCCGCGGCCGGCGGCACCGGAGGCGCGACCGGCGACTCCGGCAATACGGACAGCGGTCGTGAAGCCGGACAGCACCCCTCGCGGGGCGACGCCGCCTCGCGCGAGTCGGACGAGGTGCTGAGCGGTCCGGGCGACTACACCGTCCGCCCCGGCGACAACCTGTGGGACATCTCGCGCTCGCACAAGGTCGAGGGCGGCTGGTCGGCGCTCTACAAGGCGAACGAGAAGACCATCGGCTCGGATCCCGATCTGATCCTGCCCGGTCAGAGCCTTGATCTGAACCTGGCAAAGACGGACAACCCGGCCCCGCCCAAGGGGTAGTTCAGGGGCCTATGTCCGCTTCTGCGCAAGTGAGACATGGGTCTCTTTCCGTCAACTGGCCTGCCCCGTCTGCCCGGTCCGTACGACACGCCCCCGACCTGCGGAAACAGGGGATACGGAGGGGTGGGCGGGGGCGATTTTTCCTTGATGGGCCCCTTTGAACATCAGGGGTTGGTGTGTTTACGGTCGGAGCGCTCGTCACCACGGGCCCCTTCGACCGGGAACGCCGAATCCTGCCGCCGGTCGCCGGGAACAGTCGACGCTTGACGCGCCGTAGGCAGGAGCGGGGGACCCAAGGTAAGTGCCGGGCCCGGCCGTTGAGAGACGTACGCCATGCGGCGGGACGTACGAGACGGCCGACGGGACCGGCTTGGGGTGAAGACGTGCCGAGAGGCGCGGCCGGGCCACTCACTCGCCCGAACCCGACAGCTCACCTCGCAGGCGTCGGTGAGGAGAACTCCATGCTGCTTTCCGGCAAGGGCAAGCACCGCCGCCCGTCCAAGGCCGTCCGCGTCGCCACGCTCGCCGGTGTCACCGGTGCCGCCGTCGCCGCCCCGCTGATGGCCGCGGGCAACGCCTCCGCCGCCTCCGTCGCCACCTGGGACGCGGTCGCCCAGTGCGAGTCCGGCGGCAACTGGTCCATCAACACCGGCAACGGCTACTACGGCGGCCTCCAGTTCTCGCAGTCCTCCTGGGCCGCGGCGGGCGGCACCCAGTACGCCTCCCGCGCCGACCTGGCCACCAAGGGCCAGCAGATCGCCACCGCCGAGAAGCTGCTCGCCATGCAGGGCCCGGGCGCCTGGTCCTGCGCCGGCGCGGGCAACCTGACCGCCGGCGGCTCGGCCGCGAACGTGGACACCTCCGGCTCGTCCGCCAAGCAGGCCGCCCCGAAGAAGGCCGCGCCCAAGGCCGCCCCGAAGGCCCAGCGCGAGTCCGCCCCGGCCTCCCGCGGCGAGTCCCGCCCGGCCCCGGTCAAGACCGGCGACGGCGAGTACAAGGTGAAGGCCGGCGACACGCTGGGCTCCATCGCCCAGGCCCACGGCGTCAAGGGCGGCTGGCAGAAGCTGTTCGAGCTGAACAAGGACGTCGTCAAGGACGCGAACCTGATCTACGTGGACCAGAAGCTCCACCTGAGCTGAGTCCGCCCGCGGTCCGGGGTGCCACGCCCGCGTGGCGCCCGCGGACCGCGCGGACCCGCTCACGCAGTTCCCCGCACCCCGGGCAGTCGGGGGCGCGGGGAACTGCGCGCTCGGGCCCCGCAGGTCTGCGGACGAAAGCGCACGCCAAGATCCACTCAGCCCACAGCTGAACCCGGAGGGCCGTGCTTTGTTTCGTTCAGGAACATTTTGCCCCCCGTTTCGTCCCACGGGCCGGTCGGTCGGCTGGCCGATGCTCCGGAGGCGGTTAGGCTCAGGGGTGCCGGACCACGCGGCCCGGCGTATTCGCATCACATCCCAGAAGGAGATGCTCGTGCCGTCCATCGACGTCGTCGTAGCCCGGGAAATCCTGGACTCCCGAGGCAACCCCACGGTCGAGGTCGAGGTCGGCCTCGACGACGGCAGCACCGGCCGTGCCGCCGTCCCCTCCGGTGCCTCCACCGGTGCCTTCGAAGCCATCGAGCTGCGTGACGGTGACCCCAACCGCTACCAGGGCAAGGGCGTCGAGAAGGCCGTCCTCGCCGTGATCGAGCAGATCGGCCCGGAGCTCGTCGGCTACGACGCCACCGAGCAGCGCCTGATCGACCAGGCGATGTTCGACCTGGACGCCACGGACAACAAGGGCTCGCTCGGCGCCAACGCCATCCTCGGCGTCTCCCTCGCCGTGGCGCACGCCGCCTCCGAGGCCAGCGACCTGCCGCTGTTCCGCTACCTGGGCGGCCCGAACGCGCACCTCCTGCCCGTCCCGATGATGAACATCCTCAACGGTGGGTCGCACGCCGACTCCAACGTGGACATCCAGGAGTTCATGATCGCCCCGATCGGCGCGGAGTCCTTCTCCGAGGCCCTGCGCTGGGGCGCCGAGGTCTACCACACGCTGAAGAAGGTCCTGAAGAACAAGGGCCTCTCCACCGGCCTGGGCGACGAGGGCGGCTTCGCCCCGAACCTGGAGTCCAACCGCGCCGCCCTGGACCTCATCCTGGAGGCCATCAAGGAGGCCGGCTACGCCCCGGGCAAGGACATCGCCCTGGCGCTCGACGTCGCCGCGTCCGAGTTCTACAAGGACGGCAAGTACGAGTTCGAGGGCAAGTCCCGCTCGGCCGCCGAGATGACCGAGTACTACGAGGAGCTCGTCTCCGCGTACCCGCTGGTCTCCATCGAGGACCCGCTGTACGAGGACGACTGGGCCGGCTGGAACACCATCACCGCGCGCCTGGGCTCCAAGGTCCAGATCGTCGGCGACGACCTCTTCGTCACCAACCCGGAGCGCCTGGCCCGCGGCATCGAGGAGGGCTCCGCCAACGCCCTGCTCGTCAAGGTCAACCAGATCGGTTCGCTGACCGAGACCCTGGACGCCGTCGAGCTGGCCCAGCGCAACGGCTTCAAGTGCATGATGTCCCACCGCTCCGGCGAGACCGAGGACGTCACCATCGCCGACCTCGCCGTCGCGGTGAACTGCGGCCAGATCAAGACCGGCGCCCCGGCCCGCTCGGACCGCGTCGCCAAGTACAACCAGCTGCTGCGCATCGAGGAGATCCTCGACGACGCCGCGGTGTACGCGGGCCGCAGCGCCTTCCCGCGCTTCAAGGGCTGACCGCCCTGTCGTACGTCCGTCCCCGGCCACGGTCCCGTACCGTGTCCGGGGACGTTGTACGTACGTGAGGGGAGCGGGGCGACATGGCCAAGGGAAACCGTGACCGGTTCTCCACCGCGGCCCGGCTCAAGGTGCTCGGCGAGCAGACCGCCGCCCGCGTCTACCGCTCCCAGACCCGGCGCCAGGCCCGCCGCTCCCGGCTGACCGGCCGGGCCGCGCTGCTCGCGCTGGTGATGTGCTCCCTGGTGGTGGCGCTCGCGTACCCGATGCGCCAGTACGTGTCGCAGCGCGGTGACATCGCCGAGCAGCGCCGCAAGGAGCGCGAGGCGGCGGCCCAGGTCGAGCGGCTGCGGGACGAGAAGGCCCGGCTCCAGGACGACGCGTACATCAAGCGGCTGGCCCGGGAGCACCTGCACATGCAGTTCCCGGGCGAGACCGGCTACACCGTGACCGACCCGGCGGCGGGCAAGGACCACCGCGACGGGAAGGCCGCCACCGGCCGGCCGTGGCACTCGAACCTCTGGGACGGCGTGGACAAGGCCGACCGCCCGGGCAACTGACGACGTGACCCCCAGCGATAGATAGAGACAAGAAACCCACGATGGAAACCCCTCCGCCCCAGACTCCCCGCACCGAGCCCACCGACCTGGACATCGCCGCCTTCCAGGAGCAGCTGGGCCGTCCGCCGCGCGGGCTGCGCGCGATCGCCCACCGCTGCCCGTGCGGCAACCCGGACGTGGTCGAGACGGCGCCCCGGCTGCCCGACGGCACGCCGTTCCCGACGACGTACTACCTGACCTGCCCGCGTGCGGCGTCGGCGATCGGGACCCTGGAGGCCAACGGGGTCATGAAGGAGATGTCGGAGCGGCTGGCGGCCGACCCGGAGCTGGCCGCCGCCTACCGCGCCGCCCACGAGGACTACATCGCCCGCCGGGACGCCATCGAGGTCCTGGAGGGCTTCCCGAGCGCGGGCGGCATGCCGGACCGGGTCAAGTGCCTGCACGTGCTGGTCGGCCACTCGCTGGCGGCCGGTCCCGGGGTGAACCCGCTCGGCGACGAGGCGATCGCCATGCTGCCCGAGTGGTGGGCGAAGGGCCCGTGCGTCACGCCCTGCGCGCCCGGCGGGGACGAGAAGTGACCCGGGTCGCCGCCGTCGACTGCGGCACCAACTCGATCCGGCTGCTGGTCGCCGACGCCGACCCGGAGACGGGCGAACTCGTCGACCTGGACCGCCGGATGACGATCGTCCGGCTCGGCCAGGGCGTCGACCGCACCGGCCGGCTCGCCCCCGAGGCGCTGGAGCGCACCTTCGCGGCCTGCCGCGAGTACGCGGCGGTCATCCGGGAGCTGGGCGCCGAGCGCGTCCGCTTCGTGGCCACCTCCGCCTCCCGCGACGCGGAGAACCGGGACGACTTCGTGCGGGGCGTCGTGGACATCCTGGGCGTCGAGCCCGAGGTGATCACCGGCGACCAGGAGGCCGAGTTCTCCTTCACCGGCGCCACCCGGGAGCTGCACGCCGACGGCGACTACCTGGTCGTCGACATCGGCGGCGGCTCGACCGAGTTCGTCGTCGGCTCCCACCAGGTGCGCGCGGCGCGCTCGGTGGACGTGGGCTGCGTCCGCCTCACCGAACGCCACCAGCCGGGCGACCCGGCGGGCGCGGAGCAGATCGCGGCGATACGGCGGGACGTCGAGGCGGCCCTGGACCTCGCCGAGGAGACCGTGCCGCTGCGCGAGCCGCGCACGCTGGTGGGCCTGGCCGGTTCGGTGACCACGGTGGCCGCGATCGCGCTGGAGCTTCCCGCGTACGACTCGGCGGCGATCCACCACTCCCGCATCTCCCACGAGCGGGTCCGCGCGGTCACCGAGCGGCTGCTGGCCTCGACCCACGAGGAGCGCACGGCGATCCCGGTGCTCCACCCGGGCCGCATCGACGTGATCGCGGCGGGCGCGCTGGTCCTGCTGGGCGTCATGGAGCGCACCGGCGCCGCCGAGGTCGTGGTCAGCGAGCACGACATCCTCGACGGAATCGCCTGGTCGATCGCCTGAGACGGCTCCGGAAGGGCCCCGCGGGGCCCTTCCGGGTACCCCTCCGCAAGAAAGTTCGTGAAGTTCTTCACAAGGAAAACCCGCCGGTCGGCCACTTTGCGGGGTCCTGGGCCTCACTTCTGTAGGTGTGAGGGCTCAACGGGGCGCGATTCAGGGGGTGGCCGGTGTGTTACGCGCATGTTTCGCGGTCCAGTGGTCTAGGCCCCGCGAGGCTGTGCGGGCCAGTTCAGAAGGGGTGGAGAACGTTCTCCCCGGGCGCTTGGTTCCCCCGCACCGCCATGACCTGGGTCACGTGGGCCGCGGAGTGTAGCAGAGGCCCTGTAGGACCTTGTGAAGGGGCGCACGAGCGGGGGTCAAGAGGGGGGTGGATACTCGATGGCATGAGCACCACGGAGCGTCCCCGAATCCTCGTTGTAGGCGGTGGGTACGTAGGTTTGTACGCGGCACGGCGCATTCTCAAGAAGATGCGCTACGCCGAGGCGACCGTCACGGTCGTCGACCCGCGGTCGTACATGACGTACCAGCCCTTCCTCCCCGAAGCCGCCGCAGGCAGCATCTCCCCGCGCCACGTCGTCGTCCCGCTGCGACGCGTCGTGCGCGGAGCCGAGGTGCTCACCGGCCGTGTCACCAGCATCGACCAGGACCGCAAGGTCGCCACGGTCGCGCCGCTCGTCGGCGAGGCGTACGAGCTGCCCTTCGACTACCTGGTCGTCGCGCTCGGCGCGGTCTCCCGCACCTTCCCGATCCCCGGCCTCGCCGAGCAGGGCATCGGCATGAAGGGCGTCGAGGAGGCCATCGGCCTGCGCAACCACGTCCTGGAGCAGCTGGACAAGGCCGACTCCACGACCGATGAGGAAGTCCGCCGCAAGGCGCTGACCTTCGTCTTCGTCGGCGGTGGCTTCGCCGGTGCCGAGACGATCGGCGAGGTCGAGGACATGGCCCGCGACGCGGCCAAGTACTACACCAACGTGAAGCGCGAGGACATGCGCTTCATCCTGGTGGACGCCGCCGACAAGATCCTCCCCGAGGTCGGGCCGCAGCTCGGCACCTGGGGCAAGGAGCACCTCGAGGGCCGCGGCGTCGAGATCTACCTCTCGACCTCCATGGACTCCTGCGTCGACGGCCACGTCGTGCTGAAGAACGGCCTCGAGGTCGACTCCAACACCATCGTGTGGACCGCGGGCGTCAAGCCCAACCCGGCGCTGGCCCGCTTCGGCCTGCCGCTCGGCCCGCGCGGCCACGTCGACACCGCCCCGACCCTCCAGGTCCAGGGCACCGACTACATCTGGGCCGCGGGCGACAACGCCCAGGTCCCGGACCTCGTCGGCCGCAAGGCGGGCAACGAGAACGCCTGGTGCCCGCCGAACGCCCAGCACGCGCTGCGCCAGGCCAAGGTCCTCGGCGACAACGTGGTCTCCGGCATGCGGGGCTTCCCGCAGAAGGAGTACAGCCACGCCAACAAGGGCGCGGTGGCGGGCCTCGGCCTGCACAAGGGCGTCGCGATGATCGTCATGGGCAAGATGAAGATCAAGCTCAAGGGCCGTCTCGCCTGGTACATGCACCGTGGCTACCACGGTCTGGCCGTGCCCACCTGGAACCGCAAGATCCGCGTCTTCGCCGACTGGACCCTCGCGATGTTCCTCAAGCGCGAGGTCGTCTCGCTCGGCGCCATGGAGACGCCGCGCGAGGAGTTCTACGAGGCCGCCAAGCCCGCCCCCGCCCCGGCCGCCAAGGTCGAGGAGAAGGCCAAGGCATCCTGACTGTGCGGCGGGCCCCGCGGGGCCCCCGGCAGTAGGCCCGTCAGGGCCGAGCACGTCCCGAAGGGGCCGTCCGCCATCCGTGGTGCGGGCGGCCCCTTCGGCGTGCGCGGGACCGGGCCGGGCGCGCCGTCCCTCCCGCGCCGCCGATGTACGCCCGTGGCGCTGTAGCGGTACGGGCGGTGGCCGGGGCACTGTTGTCCGAGATGCCGGACGAAGGTGTGGGGGCCGACTTCACGGAGGTAGACATGGCCGACGCCGCGACGCGGCTGACCGCGCTGGCGGGGCGGCTCCTGGGCGAGGAGCTGCCGGTCCGGGTCCGCGCCTGGGACGGCAGCGAGGCGGGCCCGCCGGGCGCCCCGGTGGTGGTGCTGCGGCGGCGCCGCGCCCTGCGGAGGCTGCTGTGGGCGCCGGGCGAACTCGGCCTGGCCCGCGCCTGGGTGGCCGGCGAGCTGGACATCGAGGGGGACCTCTACCAGGCCCTCGACCTGCTGGCCGGGCTGGCCTGGGAGCGCGGCGACCGGGCCCCGGGCGGCGTCCGTCCGGTGCGGGACCCGCGGCTGCGGGCCGCCGCCGTGGAGCTGGTCAGGCTCGCCCGGCCGCTGCCGCCGCCCGCCCCGCCCGCCGAGGAGCTGCGCCGCCGCACCGGCCGCCTGCACACCAGACGCCGTGACAGGCGGGCCATCAGCCACCACTACGACGTCGGCAACGCCTTCTACGAGCTGCTGCTCGGCCCGTCGATGGTCTACTCGTGCGCCTACTGGGAGCACCCCGGCGCCACCCTGGAGGAGGCCCAGCGCGACAAGCTGGACCTGGTCTGCCGCAAACTGGCGCTGGCCGAGGGGGAGCGGCTGCTGGACGTGGGGTGCGGCTGGGGCTCGCTGGTGCTGCACGCGGCCCGCCACTACGGGGTCCGGGCCGTCGGCATCACGCTCAGCGCCGAGCAGGCCGCCCACGCGCGCAAGCGCGTCGCCGAGGAGGGTCTCGCCGACCGGATCGAGATCCGGGTGCAGGACTACCGGGACGTGCGGGACGGGCCGTACGACGCGATCGCCTCGATCGGGATGGCCGAGCACGTCGGCTCGGTGCGCTACCGGGAGTACGCCGACGACCTGTTCGCCCTGCTGAAGGAGGGCGGGCGGCTGCTCAACCACCAGATCGCGCGGCGCCCGGAGCGGGACGAGTCGGCGTACCGGGTGGACGAGTTCATCGACGCGTACGTCTTCCCCGACGGGGAGCTGATGCCGCTGGGGAAGACGCTGGCGGTCCTGGAGGACGCCGGGTTCGAGGCGCGGGACGTGGAGGCGCTGCGCGAGCACTACGCCCTGACACTGCGTCGGTGGGTGGCCAACCTGGAGGCGGGCCGGGAGCGCGCGGCACGGCTGGCCGGCGCCGGGCGGGCCCGGGTGTGGCGGCTCTACATGGCCGCCTCCGCGCTCTCCTTCGAGCGCAACCGCATCGGGATCAACCAGGTCCTGGCGGTGCGCGCCGAGCCGGGCGGCGCCTCGGGGATGCCGCTGCGCGCGCGTACCTGGGGGAGCCCGGGCCACTGACGCCCCGGCCGCGTTGATAGCTTCGGGCCTTCGGGCGGAACCATGGCGTCCGATTTGTCATGTACGCGCTATTTATGCAGGAGGCCGGTGTGCACCGCCACCGCAGAACCTGGCTCCTCGGCATGGCCGTCGCCGTGCTGTCCGTCCTCACCGGGCCCGCAGCCGCCTCGGCCGACCCGGTCACGGTCACCACCGGGGCCCTCTTCAACGACCCGGCCGGCACCACCGCCGAGCAGGACCGCATCCGCGACCACGTCGTCTCGCTGGTCGACGACGCCCCCGCGGGCAGCACCGTGCAGATGTCCATGTACACCTTCACCGACGACGTCCTGCGCACCGCGCTGATCGCGGCCAAGGACCGGGGCGTGGCGGTGCGGGTGGTCGTCGACTACAAGTCGCACAACTTCAAGCCGGACGGCACCGAGCTGACCAAGGGCGGCGAGTACGAGAACCTGGCCGCGGCCCTCGGCACCGACCGCACCAGGCCCTCCTGGATCCTCTCCTGCCCGCAGGGCCGCGCCTGCATCGCCAACCGCAAGCTGAACTCCGGCGACGACGGCTCGATCAACCACAACAAGTTCTTCCTCTTCTCCCACACGGGAGGCGCGGACGACGTGGTGGTGCAGACCTCGGCCAACATGTCGGGCACCCAGCGCACCGACCTGTTCAACAACGCCGTCACCCTGGTCGACGCCGGTCTCTACGCCAACTACCAGGCGTACTTCGACGACCAGGTGGCGAACGGCTCCTCGGGCACGAGCGACAACGGCTACTACGCGACGCCGACCAGCGCGACCAACCCGAACTACAAGAACTACTTCTTCCCGCGCAAGGAGTCGGCGGGCACCACCTATTCGACGGACCCGGCCACCGACACCGTCAAGCTGATCCTCGACAAGGTCACCTGCTCCTCGACCCAGCACTCCGAGGTCCGCATGGCGGCCAACCTCTTCTACCGCGACCAGATCGCCACCAAGCTGGTGGCGATGGTGAACGCGGGCTGCAAGGTGTACCTGGCGGCCGACGCCAACCCCGACGGCGGCGGCAGCGGCGTCCCCTCGATGGGCAAGACGGTCGAGTCCATCCTCTACGGCAAGCTCACCCAGCGCGTGGAGTGCTTCGAGACCCCGCCCGCCGGCCACACCGTCAACATCGGCATCCACTCCAAGTACCTGCTGGTGAAGGGGACGTACGAGGGCGTCGCCAACGAGAAGGTCGTCTGGACCGGCAGCCACAACTACTCGTGGCAGGCCCTGCGCTCCAACGACGAGACCATCCTCAAGATCAACGACGATGCGGTCTACGACCAGTTCAAGGCCAACCACGACCGGCTGATGGCGTACTGCGCCGGAAGCTGAGCCACGGACGGCGCGAGGGGCCCGGGACGGCGTCCGCCGTCCCGGCCCCCCTCGCTCCCCTCGCTTCCCGGCCGCTACTCCGTCTTGATCGCGGTCAGCATGTTCAGCCGGGCGGCGCTGCGGGCCGGCCACAGTGCGGCCAGCACGCCCACCAGGCCCGCGAGCGCCAGGAACAGCGCGATCCGGTCCCACGGGATGACCAGCGCGTACGCCGGGATCGAGCCCTTGATGGTCTGGCCGATCGCCCAGGCCAGGAAGGTGCCGAGGCCGGTGCCGATCACCGCGCCGAAGACCGAGATGACGACGGCCTCCAGCCGGATCATGCGCTTGACCCGGGAGCGGTCCAGCCCGATCGCCCGCAGCATGCCGATCTCCTGCTGGCGCTCGAAGACCGACATGGCCAGGGTGTTGATGACGCCCAGGACCGCGATCAGCAGGGCCATGGCGAGCAGCCCGTACATGATGTTCAGCAGCGTGTTGATCATGCCGCCGAAGGTGTCGCGGATGTCCTGCTGGTCCATGAAGCTGATCGCCGGGTTGTCGCCCAGCGCGTTGACCAGCGCCTGCTCATTGGCCTTGGTGGCGCCGCCGTCCATCGTCACGAACACCGACTCGATGTGCGGCCGGGTCTCGTGCGGGTCCAGCAGCGCGGTCGAGGCGAGCACCGGCGCCAGGAACTCCTGCTCCTTGAAGACCGCGCCGACCGTGAGGGTCGCCTTCTTCTTGTCGTCGAACTCGACCGGCAGCCGCGAGCCCGGCTTCCAGCCGTGCTTCTTCGCCGTCTCGTCGTCGACCGCCAGCTGCCCCTTGCCGAGGGCGGCGAGCGAGCCGGAGACCGTCTCGACGTTCAGCACCTTCTCGACGTCGCCCGGCGTGACCCCGGCGACCGAGCGGTAGTCGCCGTCGACCTTGAGGTACGAAGCCTGCTTGGGCGAGACGGCGGTGACGCCCGGGGCCTTGCGCAGCTCCGGCACGACGGACTTGTCCAGCCGCTCCCCGCTGGCCATCGCGACCATGTAGTCGGCCTTGATGTTGTCCGTGGTCGTCTTGTCGATCGCCTTGCCGATCGTGATGCCGAGCACCGAGAGCGCGGTGACCAGGGTCAGACCGATGGCGAGCGCGGAGGCGGTGGCGCCGGTGCGGCGCGGGTTGCGGACCGCGTTCTGGCTGGCGAGCTTGCCGGAGACACCGAACGCGCGGGTCAGCAGCGGACGCATCACGGCGATCACCGGCCGCGACAGCAGCGGGATCAGGACGATGATGCCGACCAGGGAGAGGAAGGCGCCGAAACCGATCAGGGTCTTGCCGTCCCGCCCGGCGCCCGCGCCGGCCAGGATCGAGGCGAAGCCGCCCAGGGTGATGATCGCGCCGATGGTGTTCCGGACGACCAGCGACTTGGTGGTAGCGGCGGCGTGCACGCTGTTCATCGCGGCGACCGGCGGGATCTTCGCGGCGCGCCAGGCGGGCAGCAGGGCGGCGATCAGGGTGACCACCACACCGACCGCGAGCGCGGCGACGACCGGGGTGGAGGAGACGATCAGCGAACCGGCCGGCAGCTTCACACCGAAGGAGTCCATCGCCGCGCGCAGCCCCACCGCGAGCCCGAGGCCGAGCCCGAAGCCGACCACCGAGGCGACCGTGCCGACGACCAGCGCCTCGGTGAGCACCGAGCGCCGCACCTGGGCGCGGGAGGCGCCCACGGCCCGCATCAGGGCCAGTTCCTTGGTGCGCTGGGCGACCAGCATGGTGAAGGTGTTGGAGATCAGGAAGATGCCGACGAAGAGCGCGATGGCCGCGAAGGCCAGCAGCGTCTGGCTGAGCGCGCTCAGCCCCTTCTCGATGTCGTCCGCCTCCTGCGCGGCGAGCGCCTTGCCGCTGCGGGCCGTGGCGTGCTCCGGCAGCAGCGGCGTGACCTGGTCGAGGATCTTCTGGTCACTCGCGCCGGGCTTCGCCGAGACGTTGGCCTTCTGGAAGAACCCGGGCTTGAGGTAGAGCTGCTGGGCGACCTTGGTGTCGAACAGGACGAGGCTGCCGCCCGCGTTGACCGAGCCGTCCTCGGTGGTGAACACACCGGCGAGCGTGTAGGTCTTCACCGGCCCGTTGGTGGCCACCCGGATGCGGTCGCCGACCTTGTAGCCGCCCTTGTCGGCGGTGTCCTCGTCGAGGGCGATCTGCTCGTCCCGGACCGGCCCGGAGCCCTGGGTGAAGGTGTACGCGGGGTCCTTGCCGTCCCGGCTCGGCGAGAAGTTCCCGCCCTTGTTGGCCCAGCCCTGGCCGATCAGCTTGCCGTGCTTGTCGGCCACCCCGGCGAAGCCGTCGACGCGCCCGTTGACCGAGGTCACGCCGTCCAGCGCGGCGATCTTGGTGAGGGTCCGGGCCGGGATGCCCGGGTCCTGCTTGTCGTCGTCGCGGCTGCCGTACGACTCGACGGCCACGGCCACGTTGTCGTAGCTCTTGGCCGACTGGTTCTTGAAGGCGCTCTTGAGGGTGTCGGTGAAGACCAGCGTGCCGGAGACGAAGGCCACGCCGAGCATCACGGCGAGGACGGTCATCAGCAGCCTGGCCTTGTGCGCGAGCACATTGCGCAGGGCGGTTTTGAACATGGGCTTTCTCAGTCCTGGGGGAGTTCGATCGGGGGGTCGCCGGGGCCGGTGGCCCGCGGGGTCAGCTCGTACGCCCCTTGGCGTCGAACTCCTTCATCCGGTCGAGCACGCCGTCGGCGCTCGGGTGGAGCATCTCGTCGACCACCCGGCCGTCGGCCAGGAAGATCACCCGGTCCGCGTAGGAGGCGGCGACCGGGTCGTGGGTGACCATGACGACGGTCTGGCCGAGCTCGCGCACCGAGTTGCGCAGGAAGCCGAGGACCTCGGCGCCGGAGCGGGAGTCCAGGTTTCCGGTCGGCTCGTCGCCGAAGATGATCTCGGGCTGGGAGGCCAGGGCGCGGGCCACCGCCACGCGCTGCTGCTGGCCGCCGGAGAGCTGGGTCGGGCGGTGCGAGAGCCGGCCGGAGAGGCCGACCATGTCGATGACCTTGGCCACCCACTCCTTGTTGGGCTTGCGGCCCGCGATGTCCATGGGGAGCGTGATGTTCTCGGCCGCGGTCAGCGTCGGCAGCAGGTTGAACGCCTGGAAGATGAAGCCGATCTTGTCCCGGCGCAACTGCGTGAGCTGCTTGTCCTTGAGCGAGCCGAGCTCGGTGTCGCCGATGCGGACCGACCCGGAGCTGAACGAGTCCAGCCCGGCCACGCAGTGCATCAGCGTGGACTTGCCGGAGCCCGAGGGGCCCATGATCGCCGTGAACTCGCCCTGCCGGAAGTCGACCGTGACCCGGTCGAGCGCGACCACCTGGGTCTCGCCCGAGCCGTAGACCTTCGACAGCTCGGTGGCGCGGGCGGCCACCGCGGTGGCGCGGTGTGCGGTGGGGATGGTGGTCACGGAGGTGCTCCTCGGAACGCGGTGCTGGGGACCCCTCCATCGTCGCTGGCGCCCTGCCCCCGGATCGTCAGTCCCTGTGCCCGTTCCCCGGCCCCCTTGAGTCTTATACGGGCGGTGGTCGCCTCCTCCTGCGGTATGACACCGCCCCTGAGACGTCCCCCGCCGCGCCCGGCCCGCCCGGGGCGCGGGAAGCGGCCGGGAGCGGGCGTCGAATTCGCGTCATTCCGTTACGTACGGTCCGGCTGACCGGTATGCCTGCCAACCGCCGCTGGCATGTGCCGCAGGGGATCGGGGGCGTGCTGACGCGCCCTCAGACGCCAATAAAATAAGACAACATCCGCCATCGTTCCGCCGTGTGAGGGACGGGTCCCGATAGGCTCGTCGGGCGAACGTAGGAACCGCGCGACCAGCCCGGATGGTGGAAAGCAGACACGGCGAGCTTAAACCTCGCTGGCCCTCGGGCCGTGCCGGTTCAAGTCCGGCTCCGGGCACCTCACGCCCCTCCTCGCGAGGCGCAGGAAGAACCGTTAATTCGGTGAGCGGAACGACCGGGCGGCACCGCCGGGGGCCGTAATGGCGGCGAAAAGGTGACCCCCGGGTGAACACGCGCCCGGCCGGTCCCCGCCACCCCCGGCGGCCCGCCCGTCCCGCCCGGCGCACCCGCCGCGCCGGGCACCTCCGCCACGCTCCGTGGCACTCTTGTGACCGTGCACCCCCTGGTGTACGGATCCGGGGACGAGGAAAGATCCTCCCAGAGCATTAGGGTGATTGCTTTGCGTTCCCATTACCCTTGACGTCAAGGCCGCGCACGGCGGCCATGGAGGAGTGAGATGAGGAGCAGCAACCCGGTCTTCTCGCGACGGGGGTTCAGCCGCGACAACGGCTACGCGGGCTTCAACACCGCGCCGCAGGCCGGGGGCAACCCGTACGCGCAGGCACCGACCAACCCCTACGCGACGAACCCGTACGCGACCAACCCCTACGCCCAGCAGGACACGCAGTACGGCGCCCCCCAGGCCCCGGCGCGCGGCAACGTGATGACGATGGACGACGTCGTCTCGCGCACCGCGATCACGCTCGGCGTGGTGGCCGCGGGCGCGGCCCTCGCCTGGGCCCTGCTGCCGGTCTCCTCGACCAGCTACGGGCTGGCGATCGGTGCCGCCCTGGTGGCGTTCGTCCTCGCGATGGTCCAGAACTTCAAGGCCAAGCCGGTCCCGGCCCTGATCATCGGGTACGCGGCGTTCGAGGGCGTCTTCCTCGGCGTGATCAGCGAGATGTACAACGAGCGCTGGTCCGGCGCGCCCTTCCAGGCCGTGCTCGGCACCCTGGCGGTCTCCGGCGCCACGCTCTTCGCGTACAAGCAGCGCTGGATCCGCGTGACCGCGCGCTACGCCCGCATCGGCATGACCATCGCGATCGCCTTCGTCCTGGTGACGATGGTCAACCTGCTGGTGGTCGCCTTCGGCGGCGCCGACGGCGGCGGTCTGCGCAGCTTCGGCCCGCTCGGCTTCGCGGTCGGCGTGCTCGCCATCCTGATCGGCTGCTTCTTCCTGACGCTGGACTTCAAGCAGATCGAGGACGGCATCACCTACGGCGCCCCGCGCGAGGAGTCCTGGCTGGCCGCCTTCGGCCTGACCATGTCGCTCGTGTGGATCTACCTGGAGATGCTGCGGCTGGTGGCGATCCTCCAGGGCGACGACTGACGCCCGTGACGCACCAGGAGGGGCCCGCCCGGCAGCAGCCGGGCGGGCCCCTCCGCGTGTACGGGACCCCTGGCGACAGGGCCTCGTGGCCCTAGTGGCCGAAGCCGAACCAGTTCACATTGACGAAGTCGGCGCCCTGGCCGCTGGTGAACGTCAGATACACGTCATGGGTGCCGGTCACCGGGGCGATGTTCGCCGGCACGGTCCGCCAGCTCTGCCAGCCGCCCGTGCCCGCGATCGCGAAGCTGCCCACCGGCGCGCTGCCCGGGTTGTCCAGCCGCACCTCCACCAGCCCGCTCACCCCGTCGGCCGCGCCGCTCGCCACCCGCGCGGAGAACTGCCGGGCCGCGTTCGCACCGAAGTCGACGCCCCGGTAGAGCGCCCAGTCGCCGTTGGCGGCCCAGCCCACGTCCTGGCCGCCGCCGGTGTCCGCGCACGCCTCCGTGGCCAGCCCGCTCTGCCGGTCGTAGGACTCCGCCTGGATCGTGCCGTACGCGTCCCGGTGGCCGGAGGGGGGAGTGGTGGGCGGGTCGGTGGGGCCCGAGCCCGCCGACTGCTGGACCGTCACGTAGTCGACCACCAGCGGATGGCCCGGCTCGGTGCCGCCGTCCGGGCCGCCGCCGAAGGCGCCCGGGAAGCCGCCGCCCATGGCCACGTTCAGGATCAGGAAGTACCCGTGGTCGGTGGCGTTGGCCCAGGTCGCGGCGTCCATCTGGTTCTGGCTCACGGTGTGGAAGGTGACGCCGTCCAGCTGGAAGCGGATCTGCTGCGGGGAGACCGACCGGTCCCACTCCACCGCGTACGTGTGGAAGCCCGCCTGGCAGCTGGTGCCGGGGCAGACCTGCTGGCCGCCGATGCCCGTCGTCTCGTTGCAGGGGCCGCCCGGGCTGGTGCCGCAGTGCATGGTGGCCCACTCGTTGTCGATGCCCTGCACGTTCTCCATGACGTCGAGCTCGCCGATGCCCGGCCAGTTCCACCAGTTGCCGCGGAAGGGCGCGCCCAGCATCCAGAACGCGGGCCAGTACCCCTTGGCCGCGGCCCCCGTCACGTTCGGCATCTGAAGGCGGGCCTCGACCCGCAGCTTGCCGCCGGCCGGGGGCTGGAAGTCGGTGCGGCGGGTCTCCACGCGGCCGGAGGTCCAGTTCCCGGCGCTGTCGCGGCGCGGGGTGATCCGCAGGTTCCCGGCCCCGTCGAGGGCGACGTTGGAGGTGCTCGACGTCATCGTCTCGACCTCGCCGGTGCCGAAGGCGGCGGGGCCGCCGGGGTAGGAGGTGCCGGTTGTGTACTGCCAGTCGGCCGTGTTCACCCCGGCCCCGGCCGGGCCGTCGAAGTCGTCGGCGAAGACCGTGGTCCAGCCGGACGGGGGCGGCGGCACGGAGGCGCCGGCCGGCGCCGGGACGGCCGTGGCGGCGCCGGCCAGACCGAGCACGGCGACCGCGGCGACCAGCGCGGCGCGCAGGGGGCGGCTTCTCTGGGGCACGGGACGTGTGCGACGCATGGGGGAGCCTCTCGTGACGGTGGGGACCGGGACGTACGGGAGGTGCCGGCGGGGAGCGCCCTGAGAGCGCTCTCTTGCGGCGGCTGCGCCGACACTGTGCTCCCCGGTGCGGGGGCCGTCAAGAGGTAAAGCGGGGAAAGCCCTTGTGGGGGGTGGGGGTTCAGGTAATGAAGGGGGTGGGGTGCGCGGGTGGTGGTCCGGGCAGCGTTCCGCCCGGAGGGCGCGCTGGCCGGACGGCGTTCCGGCGGGGCAGGGCTTTGTCCGGACGGTGTTCTGCCTGGGCGGGCTCCGCCCGGATGGTGTTCTGCTCGGGTGGTGCTTCGTCCGGATGGCGTTCTGCCTGGGCAGGGCTCCGCTCGGATGGTGTTCTGCTCGGGCAGGGCTTCGCCCGGACGCGTTCTGCTCGGGCGTCGCTTCGTCAGGACGGCGATCCGTGCGGACAGCGCTCCGCCCCGCCGGGGGTCGTCGGCGGGGCGGAGGGAGTTCCTGCCTTTCCTGGAGCGGTCCTCGCCGGGGGCGGACGCCTGCCTAGAGCAGGCGGCGCGCGGCCCGCCGCAGGTCGTACTCGTGGATGATCGCCTTGGCGTGCCCGTAGGCGAGATCGTGCTCGCTCCGGAGCCAGCTGACCTTCTCCTCGAAGCGGACGAGGGAAGGGCCTTCGTCGACGGTGCGGAGCCAGTCGGAGACTTCACGACCGGTGCAATGGGGGATGCGGGAGAGCAGGTTGCGATGGGTTTCTTCGGAGAAGAGTTGGGACATCGGCGCCTCCGGACGCATTGCCTGGGGGTCCCCCGCCGTCCGGGCGGAGCCGGGGCGGCGGGGGAGGGTCCTTCACGTCACCGTGCCTGAGCGTTCGCGTATTGGCAACAGTCCCGGGGCGGCGCGTAGGGTCGCGGCGTGCTAGATGTGACCCCGCTCCTCGCCGCCGTCGACCGCTTCGCCGACCGGCTGCGTGCCGCGCCCGAGAGCCGGCTGCGGCGTGGTGCCGCGGCCGAAGGGCTGGCGCTGGCCAGGGAATTGTCCGCTCGGGCCCAGCGCGTCGAGGCCCCGGAACGGGAGCCCCGCGTGATGCCCGACGCGGGGGCGTTCGCGGTCGCCGACCAAGTGGCCGTGGCGGGCCGCGATTTGGCCGAGGCGCTGCGGGGGGTGGCCGAGGGGGCTGTCGCCGGGGCGGTGGAGTTGGTGGAGGGGGCGGAGGGGCGGGCGTTCAGCTGAGTGGCGCGGGGCGCGGGCGACGGGGGTTCGGCGGCACTTCGCGTGCGGGCGCTCTGTGGCTGCTCGCGCAGTTCCCCGCGCCCCTGCTGGGCCCGGCCTTTGTCTGCGGACCGGTGGGTGGCCGGGCGCGCAGTTCCCCGCGCCCCTGTTGGGCAGGGACTTTGCGTGCGGGGTGGCGGTGGCTGGCCGCGCGGTTCCCGGCGCCCCTGGAAACCCTGGTTCGTCTGCGGACCGTGCTGGCTTGCTGGCGCAGTTCCCCGCGCCCCTGTTGGGCAGGGACTTTGCGTGCGGGGTGGCGGTGGCTGGCCGCGCGGTTCCCCGCGCCCCTAGAAACCCTGGTTCGTCTGCGGACCGTGCTGGCTTGCTCGCGCAGTTCCCCGCGCCCCTGAGAAACCCGCCTTCGTCTGCGGACCGTGCCCGCTTCTCGCGCAGTTCCCCGCGCCCCCAAAACCCGCTGCCGTCCGCGACCGTGCCCGCGCGGCAGAGCCGCACAGCGCCCCTAAAGGCCCGGGGCTGAGCCAGGTTCTCCGGCCGCCGGGGACCCCCCGGGGGCGCGGGGCAGCCGAAAGGGCGGGCTCAGCCACCAGCTTTTAAGGGGCGCGGGGAACTGCGCGACCAGCCCTCACCGGCCCGCAGACGAAGGCGGGTTTAGGGGCGCGGGGAACTGCGCGACCAGCCCTCACCGGCCCGCAGGTGCAGTCGAGGCCGTGCCCGTGCCGCGCTGTGCCAGCACCGGCCGTACCCCCCCAGGGGTGCGGGGAACTGCGCGACCAGCCCCCACCGGCCGGCAGGTGCAGTCGAGCCCGTGCCCGTGCCGCGCTGTGCCAGCACCGGCCGTACCCCCAGGGGCGCGACCAGCCACCCACCGGCCCGCAGGTGAGCGAACCGCCCCCGCAACTCCCCGCCAGCCACAGACAATCCGCATCCCCCCGCCGCCCGCGCTGAGCGCCCGCTTAGAAAAGAGGTCCGCATCACACGCGTCGGCCGATGACCAATTCCGTACGTACGGGTAACTTCCCAGGGAGTCCCTGAGTCGCCACCGCCGCCCCCTGGAGCCGTGATGCCCGAAGCCGTGATCGTTTCGACTGCTCGTTCCCCCATCGGCCGCGCCTTCAAGGGCTCGCTCAAGGATCTGCGGCCGGACGACCTCACCGCCACGATCATTCAGGCCGCCCTCGCCAAGATCCCCGAGCTCGACCCGCGCGACATCGACGACCTGATGCTCGGCTGCGGTCTGCCCGGCGGTGAGCAGGGCCACAACCTGGGCCGGATCGTGGCCGTGCAGATGGGCATGGACCACCTGCCGGGCTGCACGATCACCCGGTACTGCTCCTCCTCCCTCCAGACCTCCCGCATGGCGCTGCACGCCATCAAGGCGGGCGAGGGCGACGTCTTCATCTCGGCCGGCGTCGAGATGGTGTCCCGCTCGGTCAAGGGCAGCTCCGACGGCATGCCCGACACCCACAACCCGTTCTTCGCCGACGCCGAGGCCCGTACGGCCGCCGTCGCGGAGTCCACCGGCGCCTCCTGGCACGACCCGCGCGAGGACGGCCTGGTCCCGGACGCGTACATCGCGATGGGCCAGACCGCCGAGAACCTGGCCCGCGCCAAGGGCGTCACCCGCGCGGACATGGACGAGTTCGGCGTGCGCTCGCAGAACCTCGCCGAGGAAGCCATCAAGAACGGCTTCTGGGAGCGCGAGATCACCCCGGTGACCACCCCGGACGGCACCGTCGTCAGCAAGGACGACGGCCCGCGCGCGGGCGTCACGGTGGAGGGCGTCCAGGGCCTGAAGCCGGTCTTCCGCCCCGACGGCCTGGTCACCGCGGGCAACTGCTGCCCGCTCAACGACGGCGCCGCCGCGCTGGTCGTCATGAGCGACACCAAGGCCCGCGAGCTCGGCCTGACCCCGCTCGCGCGGATCGTGTCGACCGGTGTCACGGGCCTGTCGCCCGAGATCATGGGCCTGGGCCCGGTGGAGGCGTCCCGGCAGGCGCTCAGGCGCGCGGGGCTGACCGTCGGCGACATCGACCTCTTCGAGATCAACGAGGCGTTCGCCGCCCAGGTCATCCCGTCCTACCGCGACCTGGAGATCCCGCTGGAGAAGCTGAACGTGAACGGCGGCGCCATCGCGGTCGGCCACCCCTTCGGCATGACCGGCGCCCGGATCACCGGCACGCTGATCAACAGCCTCCAGTTCCACGACAAGCAGTTCGGTCTGGAGACGATGTGCGTGGGCGGCGGCCAGGGCATGGCGATGGTCATCGAGCGCCTGAGCTGACCGCGCGGGCCGTCCGGCACCGCTCTGACGACGCCCTTGTCACGCGGGGGTACCGGGTGGTGACACCTTTCAACCCCGCCGCGTCCGGTTCGTGACCGAATCTCCCCCAGGATGTGACGTACATCCCGGGGGAGAGGCGTAACCGCAGGTCAGGATGGTTCCGGGACTAAACCCCAGGTATAAAGACCTGTCCAATTCGTGACGTAATGCACTGACACGGAGCGCGGGTCCACGACAAGCTGATGTAGGAAGTCGGGGAATCGTTTGAATCCGGGAGTAAGTCAGTGAGCGCCATGTCTCTTGCCCTGCTGCTGACCACGGCCGCTGCCACGGCCGTGGGCGCCGCTGCCCTGCATGCCGCCCACGGGCTGCGCAAGCAGGTCGTGGCGCTCCGCGCGGACCTCGCGGTCACCCGCGCCGGGCACCCCGCGACCGTGCCCCACCAGGCGCGCGGCGGCGAACCGCACCTCGCCGAGATACGCGCGGCCGTCGCCGAGGCGCTCGCCGAGGAGCGGGAGCGCGAGCTGGCCGAGGCGCGCGCCTTCTGGGCGGCGCAGGAGGCGCGGGACGCGGCGGACACGCCGTCGCTCCTGGGCGGCCTCACGGGCCTGGGCGACGACGCCGCGCTGTTCCTCCCCCGGCAGTCCGACTTCGCCGGTCTGGAGGGCATGGAGGCGCTCTCCGAGCCCTACGAGGAGTTCCCCGAGGACTCCCCGGAGCTGGCCGCCGCGCGCCGCCGCCACCCCTCGCACCCCGACTTCGTCCCGGTGCAGACCCCGGTCATGGCCGACCACGAGTCGACGGTCGCGCGGCTGGAGCAGCTCGCCGAGGCCCGTACCGCGCTCGCGGACGTGCGCCCGGGGCCGCTCGGCACGCTCGACGTGTACGTGTTCGCCGACGGCACCACGCTCTGCATGACCCCGGGCCACCGCGAGACCTCCGAGCGGCTCGCCGAGGCGCTGCGCGAGGGCGACACCCCGGTGCTGCTGGGCGGCTCCGGCATCTCAGGCGCGTACGCCCTGACGTTCTCGTGCGGCGAGGAGAGCGTCTACATCCTGGCCGACCGGGTCATCGCCTCGCTGTAGTCCACGGCCACGGCCACGGCCACGGCCACGGTCATGACTGCGGCCATGACCGCGACCGCTTCGCGGACGACGAGGGCGCCCCCTCCCGTACGTACGGGAAGGGGCGCCCTCGCGCTGTCGCGGTCCTACTTGGCCGTGTCGCGGGCCAGGAACGCCAGCAGGTCCTGACGGCTGACCACACCGGTGGGCTTGCCCTCGACCAGCACGATCGCCGCGTCCGCCTTGCCCAGGACCGCCATCAGGTCCGAGACCGGCTCGCCGGAGCCGACCTGCGGCAGCGGGGCCGACATGTGCTTCTCCAGCGGGTCGTCCAGCGAGGCGCGCTGGGTGAAGAGCGCGTCGAGCAGCTCGCGCTCCACGACCGAGCCGATGACCTCGGCGGCCATCACGTCGGGGTGGCCCGCGCCGGGCTTGACGATCGGCATCTGCGAGACGCCGTACTCGCGCAGCACCTCGATCGCCTCGCCGACCGTCTCCTCCGGGTGCATGTGGACGAGCGAGGGCAGCGCGCCCTCCTTGTCGGCGAGCACCTGGCCGATGCGGGCGGAGGGCCCGGCCTCCTCCAGGAAGCCGTGGCCGGCCATCCACTCGTCCGAGAAGATCTTGGAGAGGTAGCCGCGGCCGGAGTCGGGCAGCAGGACGACCACCACGTCGTCCGGGCCGAGGCCCTCGGCCACCCGCAGCGCCGCCACGACCGCCATCCCGCAGGAGCCGCCGACCAGCAGGCCCTCCTCCTTGGCGAGGCGGCGGGTCATCTGGAACGAGTCCTTGTCGGAGACCGCGACGATCTCGTCCGTGACCTCACGGTCGTACGCGGTCGGCCAGAAGTCCTCGCCGACGCCCTCGACCAGGTACGGACGGCCGGAGCCGCCGCTGTAGACCGAGCCCTCGGGGTCCGCGCCGACCACCTTCACGGAGCCGCCGGAGACCTCCTTCAGGTACCCGCCGGTGCCGGAGATCGTGCCGCCGGTGCCGACGCCCGCCACGAAGTGCGTGATCTTCCCGTCGGTCTGCTCCCACAGCTCCGGACCGGTGGTCTCGTAGTGCGAGCGCGGGTTGTTCGGGTTGCTGTACTGGTCCGGCTTCCAGGCGCCGGGCGTCTCGCGCACCAGGCGGTCGGAGACGTTGTAGTACGAGTCCGGGTGCTCCGGGTCGACCGCCGTCGGGCAGACGACGACCTCGGCCCCGTAGGCCCGCAGTACGTTGATCTTGTCGAGCGACACCTTGTCCGGGCAGACGAAGATGCACTTGTAGCCCTTCTGCTGGGCCACGATCGCCAGGCCGACGCCCGTGTTGCCCGAGGTGGGCTCCACGATCGTGCCGCCGGGCTGGAGCGCACCGCTCTGCTCGGCCGCTTCGATCATGCGGACGGCGATCCGGTCCTTGACCGAGCCGCCGGGGTTGAAGTACTCGACCTTGGCCAGGACGGTCGCCTGGATGCCCGCGGTCACACTGTTGAGCTTCACCAGCGGGGTATTGCCGACGAGGCTGATCATCGAGTCGTGGAATTGCACCGTTGTCTCCGGGGTCTCCGTGATGGTCCCGCCAGCGTATGCGCAGAGCGAGCGCCCGTTCACCTCACGGCGGGATTGAGCGGCACCCGTCACCGGGCAGTTAGCTGGTGTGGAGCTCCAAGGAGGTGGCGGTGGCTGGGAGTGTGTCGGCCGTTTCGGCCGGGATGGCGGCCGGTTCGCGGGCGCGGGCGGCTCGCCGCATCGCGGCGGGCGCGGCATTCGGGGGCGGCGGGATCGGGCTGCTCGGGGCCGCTGCGGTCGGTGTGCTGCTCGCCGAGGCGGCGCTGGCCAGGCGGTCGGTGGGCGGCGGCACGGCCCCGCACCCGCCGAGCGCCGACGGGCTGTACGGGGTGGCGTTCGCCAACGGCACGCCCCCGCTGCGCCTGGGCATGCTGGGTGATTCCACGGCCGCGGGCCAGGGCGTGCGCCGGGCCGGGCAGACCCCGGGCGCGCTGCTCGCCTCGGGCCTGGCGGCGGTGGCCGAACGGATGGTCACGCTGCGCAACGTGGCGCAGCCGGGCGCCCAGTCGGACGACCTGGACCGCCAGGTCTCGCTGATGCTCGGCGACCCGGCCCGGGTGCCGGACGTCTGCGTGATCATGATCGGGGCCAATGACGTCACCCACCGGATGCCGCCGACCACGTCGGTGCGCCATCTGTCGGGCGCGGTGCGGCGGCTGCGCACGGCGGGCGCCGAGGTCGTCGTCGGCACCTGCCCCGACCTCGGCTCGGTCGAGCCGGTCTACCAGCCGCTGCGCTGGCTGGCCCGCCGCGTCTCCAGACAGCTGGCCGCCGCCCAGACGATCGTGGTGGTCGAGCAGGGCGGGCGGACGGTGTCGCTGGGGCACCTGCTGGGACCCGAGTTCGAGGCGAACCCGCGCGAGCTGTTCGGCCCGGACAACTTCCACCCCTCCGCCGAGGGGTACGCGACGGCGGCGATGGCCGTCCTGCCCACGCTCTGCGCCTCGCTCGGGCTCTGGCCGGACGCCGACCGGCTGGACGCGGACCGGGCCGAGGACATCCTGCCGGTCGCCAAGGCGGCGGCCGAGGCGGCGGCGGAGCCCGGCACCGAGGTCAGCGGGGCCCGGGCGCCCTGGGCGCTGCTCAAGCACCGGCGCAGGCGGCGGCTGACGGCCACCGAGCCCTCCACGGCCCACCCGGCGCATCCGGCCCACCCGTGACCGACGCCCCGTCAGCACCCCTGGCCCCGCGGGGTGATGGGGTGCCGCGCGGCGCGGGGGCGTTGGACGCGGAACCAATACAAGCGCGACATGTCCGCGCAGCACGTCCTTAACACGCGTGCGGCACATTGGTGGATGTCGGCGGGGAGACCCGGCCGGCACACCAGCGGTGTCGAGGACCTCCGGAGCGGCTCCCGGACCTCCCGGCGCCCAGGACGCGGCGACCGGCCCTGACCCGGGACCGTGTCCCTCGCGGGGACCGCCGTCGTCCCGCCCCCCGGGCGACCGGGGGTGCGGCGGTCCCCGCGATCAACCTCCCCGGCCCGCCGGTCGGACTTGTTTTCCCGGCCCGCAGGTCCGCTCAGTCCGTGTCGGCCTTGGCCCGGTCCCGGCGCGGCCACGGCCACGGGCGGGCGGCGTGCACGGCGTTGACGCCGAGGATGCCGAACCAGGTGACGAAGAGCCCGCTCAGGCCCGCGTTCACGGCGCCGATCGCGGACAGCGGGATGGCCAGGATCAGCGAGATCATGCCGAACCCGAAGCGCTCGCCGAAGCTCACGTCGTCCCCCGTCGCGGGCGGGCGGCCACCCCGGGCCACCACCATCTGCTGTTCGGCGAGCTGGCGCCGCACCCGGCGGTCGATCGCCGGATCGAGGCGCTGCTCCACCTTCTCCAGGAACGAGTCGACGAGCGCGGGCTCGTACTCCTGGCCGAGCTCACTGCGGGCGTGCAGCGTGGCGTCGAGTTCTTTTCTCAGCTCAGCGTCGCGGGCTTCCATGCTTTCCACCGTACGGACGCGGCGCCCCGGGCACAGTGGGGGTAGCCCCCGTACTTGCTCGCCTGCATATGGTCATGCAGAGTGCAGGGCGACTGAATATCGTGGAGGTCTCGCGCGTGAGAAGGGGGACGGCATGAGCGACAGCCCTGCCGCACGGCTGCAACAGCTCTTCGAGGGGCGCCGGCTCACCCCGACCCAGCGCCGGATCGCCCACTCGATGGTGCGCCGCGCCGCCGACGTGCCGTTCCTCTCCAGCGTGGAGCTGGCCGAGCTCGCCGGGGTCAGCCAGCCCTCGGTCACCCGCTTCGCGGTCGCCCTCGGCTTCGACGGCTACCCGGCGCTCCGCCGCCATCTGCGCGAGGTGGCCCCGGCGGGCGAGCCGCCCAAGGGCGAGGACGAGTACAACGAGTACCAGCAGGCCGTCCAGGCGGAGATCGAGAACCTGCGCCACCTCGCGGGCCTGCTCGCCGACCCGGGGCCGGTCGAGGAGGCCGGGCGCCTGCTCGCCGCCTCCCGTCCGCTGGCGGTCCTCGGCCTGCGGGCGGCCTCCTCGCAGGCGCGCGGGTTCGCCTACTTCGCCGCCAAGGTCCACCCGGACGTACGGCTGCTCGACGAGGGCGGCACCATGCTCGCGGACCGGATCGACGCGGCCGTGCGGGCCGGGGCGTCCGCGCTGCTCTGCTTCGCGCTGCCGCGCCACCCGCGCGAGGTGGTGGAGGCGCTGGCGTACGCCCGCTCGCGGTCGCTGACCGTGGTCACCGTCGCCGATTCCGCCTTCGCCCCCGTCGCCCGCCACAGCGACCTGCTGATCCCGGCGGCGGTCGGCACCGGCCTCGCCTTCGACACGGCCTGCGCCCCGATGCTGCTGGGCCGGGTGCTGCTGGAGGCCATGTGCGACGGCCTGCCGGACGCCCAGGCGCGGCTGGAGGAGTTCGACGCGGGAGCGGCGGCGCGCGGTCTGTTCGTGGAGTGACCGCGCCCCGGGCGGACACGGCGCCGCACCCGGAGCGGGCGCGGCGCCGTGCGGGGAGGAGCCGTTCACACCTCCAGTTCCGCCTCCACCTTCTTGAGCTGGTGGCGGGCCATGGCGAGGTTGGCGCGGACGCGGTCCAGGGCCAGGTAGAGGAAGAGCCCGCTGTGGTTGCGCCCGCGCAGGATCCGGATGAGGTGGTACTGGCCGCCCAGGGTGATCAGGATGTCCTCGATCTCGTCCTTGAGGCCGAGCATCTCCATCGTGCGCACCTTGGCGCGGACCACGTCGGTGTTGCCCGCGGCGGCGACGCTCAGGTCCAGGTCCTTGCCGCCGCCCAGCGTGCCGAGGGCCATGCCGCTGCCGTAGTCGACGAGTGCCACTCCGAGCGTGCCCTCGATGGTGGTCATCGCTTCCTTGAGCGTGGTTTCGGTGTTCGCCATGCGTTTCGCACTTTCCTTCCGGTGTGTGCCGTTCGCGGTGCTCCGGGGCCGGTCGGCCCGGGATCCGGTGGGGGTCATGGGTTCTCCGGCCTGTCGAGCGCGCCGTCCACCAGCTCGCCTATCCGGGCCGAGGCCCGGCGGCCTTCCAGGTGCAGCCGGCCCACGTTGACGCGCGGCTGGGCGAGCAGGGTCAGCAGCGCGCCGGTGCCCGCCGCGTAGGTCGCGGCGTAGCCCTCCTCGCCGCGCAGGAGGAGTTCGTGGAGGCCGCCGAGGCCGCTGTGCTCGGCGAACCGGCGGGCAGCGCCCACGGCGGAGGCGGTCAGCACGGCGACGGCGTCGGCCCCGGCCCCGGCGTCCTGGGCCAGCACCCGGCCGTCGTAGCCCGCCGCCAGCGCGCCGGTGACCTGCGGCAGCCGCACCCGCAGCCGGCGCAGCTCGGCGAGGATCTCCGTCTCGGCCGCCACCAGCTGCCGGCGCCCGGCGCGCTGGCGCAGCACCCGGATCACCACGCCGCCTCGACCGCGCCCGCCACGGCCAGGCGGCGGACGTCGACCAGGGTGTGGAAGGCCGGGCGGCCGAGCAGCCGGGCGAGTTCGCGCGGGGTGCGCTCGCCGTCCGCGAGCGTCAGCAGCGCGCGCTGGCGGGCGGTCAGCCGCAGCCCCTCGCGCGGGCGCGCGGGCACCACGGGGGCGGTGTCGATGCCGGGGTCCGGCCAGAGCCGGTTGAGCAGCTCCCGGCGCCGCGCGGCCTCCCGGGCCACCACCCGTACCGGTACGGGGCGCACGTCGCCGATCCAGTGCGCCGTCCCGTACCGGAAGCGGGTGGGGCTGCTGCCGGGCGCCAGGGCGAAGAAGGCGGCGTCGTGCAGGGCGCCGGTGTGGCACAGCTCCAGCTCGCCGGTGCTGACCTGGCCGCTCTCGACCAGGAAGCGGCCGACCCCGAGCGGGCCCGCCACGTCGACGGTCTGCTGCCAGTCCCGGCCGCGCAGCCGCCCGGCGACGGCGAGCAGGACGTCCAGGCCGGGGGCGGCCGGGCTCTCGGCGTGCACCACCGAGCCCTCGGCGAGGTAGAGGGTGCCGCAGTCGCGCAGCAGCGCGCCGGTGGCCCGTTCGGCGACCAGCCGGACCAGCATGGGCGACAGCGGCGCCCCGGCCGTGCTGCCGGCCGTGCTCTGCGTCGTGCTCCCGGCCGCGCTCACGCCGGCACCAGCTGTCCGGCGAGGTCGCGCAGGCACCGCCGGGCCAGGGCCAGGTTGCCCTGGTCGCGGTCGAGCCACAGATAGAGGAAGACGCTGCTGTCGAAGGCCGTCGCCACGAAGTGGAGCAGGTGGTAGCCGGTGCCGGTGGTGACGAGGACGTCCTCGACGGGCGGGGCGGCGCCCGCGGGTTCCGCGTCGGGGCCGGGGGCGAAGGACGGGTGCTCGGCGGCGGCCCGGGCGAACTCGGCGGTCTCGGCCGCGGTGGCCTCGTGGTCGCCGCCCGGGGTGTCCCCGACGGCGCCGAGGGCGAGTCCGCTGGTCCAGTCGACCAGGGCCGCCCCGCGCGCGCCGGGCACCCGCATCGTCTCCAGCAGGCACTCGTCGATTCCGGGCACGCCGCACTCCTCTCCCTGGAGCCGTGGACGGACAGGTCCCGCCGCACGGTCCCCGCGCGGTGGTGACGGAGAAGTTACGCAGCGTGCGGCCCGATGGGGTGAGTTGAGGCATTTTCCAGCGGAACGTGCCCGTCGCTGGCTAGGGTTCGGCCTTCCTCTGTGCCCGGCGCGGGGCGGGCGTCAGCCGTCGCCGAGGAGCGCGTCGGGCCGGTCGCCGCCCGACTCCGCGACCACCTGGGCGAGGGTCTGCGGCGCCCGTACGACGGTGAACCGCACCCCGTCCGGGCCCTCCCGGAAGCCGTACACCCCGGGCCGGGCCAGGCTGTTGTAGGCGTAGTGGTGGGCGAAGCCGTACGCGCCGGTGTCCAGGGCCGCCACGTGGTCGCCCTGTTCCAGTGCGGGCAGGGCGCGGCCCCGGGCCAGCAGGTCGCCCGCGAAGCAGGCGGGGCCCGCCACGTCCTGGACGAGCACGGGCCCCCGCTTGGGGCGGCCCTCACGGTCGTACGCGGCGATGCGCAGCGGCCAGTCGTCCGGCGCGTACACCGTCCGGGTCGCGAGCTGGACGCCCGCGTGGGTGACGGCGATGGGGCGCCCGCCGGAGCGCTTCACGTACTCCACCCGCGCCAGCACCGTGCCGTGCTTGGCCAGCAGGGCCCGGCCGAACTCGGTGACCAGGGCGAAGGTGCCGTCCAGCAGCCCGGGCGCCTCGGCCCTGAGCAGCCGCGCGTACGCCTCGAAGGCGGGCTCCGCCTCGTCCGAGGTGAAGTCGACCGGCAGACCGCCGCCGATGTCGACCGTGTCGACCTGCCGGCGGCCCGCGCGCGCGTTGATCTCCCGCGCCAGCTCGTACGTCACCCGCACCCCTTCGGCCATCAGGGCCACCGGCACCCCCTGCGAGCCGGAGTGGACGTGCAGCCGGGTGAGCCAGGGGCGGGCCGCGTACGCGTCGAGCACCCAGGCGCGCGCCCCCTCGTCGCGCAGCGCCACCCCGAACTTGGAGGTCGCGGTCGCCGTGGAGAGCGCGCCGATGGTCCCGGCGCCCAGCTGCGGGTTGATCCGCAGGCCGAGCGGGGAGGCGGTCGGGGCCGAGGCGGTCAGCGCGTCGAGCCGGTCCAGTTCCTGCGGGTTGTCGGCGTTGACGGCGATGCCGAGCGCCAGTGCCTCGCGCAGCTCGGCGGGCGTCTTGGCGGGCGAGTCCAGGACGGTGGCGGCGGGCCCGACCCCGGCCGCCCGGGACAGCGCCAGCTCGCCGGGGCTGGCCACCTCCGCGCCGAGGCCCGCGTCGGCCAGCAGCCGCACCACGGGGACCAGCGGGCACGCCTTGACGGCGAAGGTGTGCAGCACGGGGGCGTCGGTGACGGCCGCGAAGGCGGCGCGCAGCCGGGCCGCGCCCGCCCGGACGCCGTGCACGTCCAGGAGCGCGGCCAGCGGGAGGCCGGGGCCGAGCAGCCCCTGGGTGACGGCCGCCCGCACGGCCCGGTCGCGGCGCGTCGCCGCCGATGTCGCGGTCATGGCCGCCAGCCAAGCACCGGGCGGCGCGGCGCGGGGGCGGACCGGGCGTCCCGGTGTATTGACTAGTTCTATTCATAGCGCCAGGATGTGAATATCCGAGTCACGTCGTGAGGAGCCTCGCCATGTCAGGACCCCGCCCCGTACGGGCACCGCGCGGTACGGAACTGAGCGCCCTGGGATGGCAGCAGGAAGCCGCCCTCCGGATGCTCCAGAACAACCTCGACCCCGAGGTCGCCGAGCACCCCGACAAGCTCGTCGTCTACGGCGGCACCGGCAAGGCCGCCCGCGACTGGCGCTCCTTCGACGCGATGGTGCGCACCCTGCGCACCCTCAAGCAGGACGAGACCATGCTGGTCCAGTCCGGCCGCCCGGTCGGCGTCATGCAGACCCACGAGTGGGCCCCGCGCGTCCTGATCGCCAACTCCAACCTGGTGGGCGACTGGGCGAACTGGGAGGAGTTCCGGCGCCTGGAGGCCCTCGGCCTCACCATGTACGGCCAGATGACCGCCGGTTCCTGGATCTACATCGGCACCCAGGGCATCCTCCAGGGCACCTACGAGACGTTCTCGGCCGTCGCCGCGAAGAAGTTCAACGGCACGCTGGCCGGGACCATCACCCTCACCGCCGGGCTCGGCGGCATGGGCGGCGCCCAGCCGCTCGCCGTCACCATGAACGACGGCGTCGCGATCTGCGTCGACGTCGACCCGCGCGCCATCGAGCGCCGCATCGAGCACCGCTACCTCGACGTGAAGGCCGACAACCTGCGGCACGCCCTGGAGCTCGCCGTCGAGGCCCGCGACGCCCGCCGCCCGCTCTCCATCGGCCTGCTCGGCAACGCGGCGGAGCTGCTGCCGCAGATGCTCGCCGAGGGCGCGCCCATCGACATCGTGACCGACCAGACCTCGGCGCACGACCCGCTGGCGTACCTGCCGGTCGGCGTCGACTTCGACGACATGGCCTCGTACGCGGCCAAGGACCCGGCGGGCTTCACCACCCGCGCCCGCGAGTCCATGGCCCGGCACGTCGAGGCGATGGTCGGCTTCATGGACGCGGGCGCCGAGGTCTTCGACTACGGCAACTCGATCCGCGGCGAGGCCCAACTGGCCGGATACGACCGGGCGTTCGCCTTCCCCGGCTTCGTCCCCGCCTACATCCGCCCGCTCTTCTGCGAGGGCAAGGGCCCGTTCCGCTGGGCGGCGCTCTCCGGCGAGGCGTCCGACATCGCCAAGACCGACAGGGCGATCCTCGACCTGTTCCCGGAGAACGAGTCGCTGCACCGCTGGATCAAGATGGCGGGCGAGCGCGTCCACTTCCAGGGGCTGCCCGCGCGCATCTGCTGGCTCGGCTACGGCGAGCGGGACAAGGCGGGCGAGCGCTTCAACGACATGGTCGCCTCCGGTGAGCTGGCCGCCCCGCTGGCCATCGGCCGCGACCACCTCGACTGCGGCTCGGTGGCCTCCCCGTACCGCGAGACCGAGGCGATGCTCGACGGCTCGGACGCGATCGCCGACTGGCCGCTCCTGAACGCCATGGTCAACGTCGCCTCCGGCGCGTCCTGGGTCTCCCTGCACCACGGCGGCGGCGTCGGCATGGGCCGCTCCATCCACGCGGGCCAGGTCACGGTCGCGGACGGTACGGCGCTGGCGGGCGAGAAGATCCGCCGCGTGCTGACGAACGACCCCGGGATGGGCGTCATCCGGCACGTCGACGCGGGCTACGACATCGCGGAGTCGGTCGCCGACGAGCGGGGTGTGCGGGTGCCGATGCGGGAGGGGTCCGCGTGACGGGGGGAACCCCGTCGGCCCCTGACGCGCCGAACCACTCCGGCCCGTGGGCCTCTGGCGCGGTTGACCGCTCTGGGCCGTCGGCCTCTGGTGTGGCGGACTGCTCTGGCCCGTCGGCCTCTGGTGTGGCTGACCGCATTGGCCCGTCGGCCTCTGGCGCGGTTGACCACTCCGGGCCGTCGGCCCCTGGTGTGGCGGACCGCTCCGGGCCGTCGGTCGGCTCCCCGCCGGTGGGGGCTGATCGCGCAGTTCCCCGCGCCCCTGAGAAAACTGGGTCTGCGGCTCCGGTTTCCCCGGCCGGTGGAGGGCCGGGGCCTGCGGCTTCTGTTTCCCGCGTGCCTGAAGGGGCGGCGTCTGCGGCCCCGGGTTCCCCGGCTGGTGAAGGGGCGGGTTCTACGGCCCCGGTTCCCTCCGCGCCTGACGGGGCAGGGCCCGCGGCCCCTGTTTCCTCCGCCTCGGAAGGGGCGCAGCCCCGTGGCGGGGTGCAGGGGGCGCGGCCCCCGCTCGGGGGGTCGGGGGCGGAGCCCCCGGGGGGTCAGTCGGCCTCCACTGTTCCCCCCGCCCCTGGCGGGGCGCAGCCCCCGGGTGGTCGGGCCCTTGCCCACCCCCGCCCGCGGAGCGTTTCGGGAAGGGGCGGGGTGGGGGAGTCCCCCTCGTTCCACACCATGTGGCACGACCTCGCCCCCATCGGCCGCGACAGCGGCACCCGCGGCTACCGCCGTTTCGCCTGGACGCCCGCCGACGCCGAGTGCCGCGCGTGGTTCCGGGCGCAGGCCGAGACCCGGGGGCTGACCTACGAGGTCGACCGGAACGGCAACCAGTGGGCCTGGCACGGCGACCCCACCGCCGGGGACGCCGTCGTGACGGGCTCGCACCTGGACTCCGTCCCGGACGGCGGCGCCTTCGACGGCCCCCTCGGTGTCGTCTCCGCCTTCGCCGCGCTCGACGAACTGCGCGCGCGCGGCGCCGTACCGACCCGCCCCCTCGCCCTCGTCAACTTCGGCGACGAGGAGGGCGCCCGCTTCGGCCTGGCCTGCGTCGGCTCCCGGCTCGCCGCCGGGCAGCTGACGGTCGAGGCCGCGCACCGGCTGCGCGACGGCGACGGCGTCAGCCTGCCGCAGGCGATGGAGCGGGCGGGGTACGACCCGGACGCCATCGGCCCGGACCCCGAACGCCTCGCCCGCATCGGCGCGTTCGTCGAGCTGCACGTGGAACAGGGCCGCGCCCTGGACCTCAGCGGCGACGCGATCGGCATCGCCTCGGCGATCTGGCCGCACGGCCGCTGGCGGTTCGACTTCGCGGGCGAGGCCAACCACGCGGGCACCACCCGCCTGGTGGACCGCCGCGACCCGATGCTGACCTACGCCGAGACGGTCCTGGCCGCCCGCCGCGAGGCCGAACTCGCGGGCGCGGTCGCCACCTTCGGCAAGATCTCCTGCGAGCCCAACGGCGTCAACGCCATCCCGTCGCTGGTGCGCGGCTGGCTGGACTCGCGCGCCGCCGACCAGGCGACCCTGGACACCGTCGTCACGGCGATCCACCGGGCCGCCGAGGAGCGCGCCGAGCGGGACGGCGTGGACCTCACCGTCGTACGGGAGTCGTTCACCCCGGTCGTCGAGTTCGAGCACGCCCTGCGCGACGAGCTCGGCAAGATCCTCGGCGGCCACACCCCCGTCCTGGGCACCGGCGCCGGACACGACGCCGGGATCCTGTCGGGGACGGTCCCGACCGCCATGCTGTTCGTGCGCAACCCCACCGGCGTCTCGCACTCCCCGGCCGAGCACGCGGGCGAGGACGACTGCGTGGCCGGGGTGCTCGCACTCGCCGACGTACTGGAGGGACTGGCGTGCAGGTGACGTCGTACTGGCTGGAGCACGCCTGGCTCGACCCCGAGGTGGAGCCGGGCGTGCTGGTGGAGGTCGCGGACGGGCGGATCGCCGCCCTCCGCACGGGAGTCGAGGCGCCGCCCCCCGGCGCCGTCGCCCTGCGCGGCCTCACCCTGCCCGGCCTGGCCAACGCCCACAGCCACGCCTTCCACCGGGCCCTGCGCGGCACGGTCCAGGTGGGCTCGGGCACCTTCTGGACCTGGCGCGAGACGATGTACGCGGTCGCGGCGCGCCTCACCCCCGACTCGTACTTCGCGCTGGCGCGGGCGGTGTACGCGGAGATGGCGCTGGCCGGGGTGACGGCGGTGGGCGAGTTCCACTACCTCCACCACGCGCCCGGCGGCACGCCGTACGCCGACCCGAACGCGATGGGCGAGGCGCTGATCGCCGCCGCCGCCGACGCCGGGATCCGGATCACCCTGCTCGACACGGCGTACCTGTCGGCCGGCTTCGGCGAGCCGCCCAACAGCCACCAGCGGCGGTTCTCCGACGGCACCGCCGGGGCGTGGGCGGAACGGGTCTCGCTGCTCAAGCCGCGCGAGGGCGTACGGATCGGGGCGGCCGTCCACTCCGTACGGGCCGTACCGGCCGGCCAGTTGCGCGAGGTGGCGGCCTGGGCGCAGGAGCGGGAGGCGCCGCTCCACGTCCACCTCTCCGAGCAGGTCGCCGAGAACGAGGCGTGTCTGGCGGCCCACGGCTGCACGCCGACGCGGCTGCTCGCCGACCACGGGGTGCTGGGGCCGCGGACCACCGGCGTCCACAACACGCATCTGACCGACGAGGACATCGCGCTGCTCGGCGGGTCGGCAACGGGCACCTGCATGTGCCCCACCACCGAACGCGACCTCGCCGACGGCATCGGCCCGGCGGTCGCCCTCCAGCGCGCCGGGTCCCCGCTCTCGCTGGGCAGCGACAGCCACGCCGTGATCGACCTCCTGGAAGAGGCGCGGGCGATGGAGCTCAACGAGCGGCTGCGGACGCGGACGCGGGGGCACTGGACGGCCGCGGCGCTGCTGCGGGCGGCGTCCGCCGACGGGCACGCGGCGCTGGGCTGGGACGACGCGGGGCGGCTCGCGCCGGGCGCCCGCGCCGACTTCGCCACGCTGGCGCTGGACTCGGTCCGTACGGCGGGGCCGGTGGCGCGGCTGGGGGCGGAGACGGCGGTGTTCGCGGGGGCGGCGGCGGATGTGCGGGACGTGGTGGTGGGGGGCCGGGTCGTGGTGCGGGACGGTTGCCACGCGACGGTCCCGGACACGGGCGCGGCCCTGGCGTCGGCCATCGCCTCCCTACGGGAGTGAGCCCCGCACCCCTTTTGGGCCCGGGGTTCGTCCGCGGCCCGGCGCTGGGTCGCTCGCGCAGTTCCCCGCGCCCCTTGAAACCCGCCTTCGTCCGCGGGCCGTGCTCGCTTCTCGCGCAGTTCCCCGCGCCCCTGAAGACTGGTGGCTGAGCTGGCTTCTCCGGCGGCCGGGTACCCCCTAGGGGCGCGGGGAACTGCGCGACCAGCCACCTACGGTCCGCAGACGGGCACCGGGCCCAAAAAGGGGCGCGGGGAACTGCGCGAGGAGCGACCGCCGGGCCGCAGGCGACCGACCACCCAGGGGCGCGGGGGGAACAACCATCGAGAGGAACCCATGACCACCACCCTCATCACCAACCTCACCACCCTCACCACCAACGACCCCACCCTCGGCCCCACCCCCCTCGGCCTCATCGAGAACGCCGCCCTCGTCATCGACGGCGACACCATCGCCTGGGTCGGCCGCGCCGAGGACGCCCCGGCGGCCGACACCGTCCACGACGCCACCGGCCACACCGCGATCCCCGGCTTCGTCGACTCCCACTCGCACCTCGTCTTCGCGGGCGACCGCACCGCCGAGTTCAACGCCCGGATGTCGGGGCAGGCGTACCGGGCGGGCGGGATCCGCACCACCGTGGCCGCCACCCGCGCCGCCACCGACGCCGAGCTCGGCGCGAACATCGCCCGCTACCTCGGCGAGGCCCTGCGCCAGGGGACGACGACCTTCGAGACCAAGTCCGGCTACGGCCTCACCGTCGAGGACGAGGCCCGCGCGCTGCGCATCGCCGCCGAGCACACGGACGAGGTCACGTACCTGGGGGCGCACATCGTGGCCCCGGAGTACGCCGACGACCCCGCCGCCTACGTGGCGCTCGTCACCGGCGAGATGCTGGACGCCTGCGCCCCGCACGCCCGCTGGGTCGACGTGTTCTGCGAGAAGGGCGCCTTCGACGGCGACCAGGCCCGCGCGATCCTGACGGCGGGCAGGGCCAAGGGGCTGACCCCCCGGGTGCACGCCAACCAGCTCTCGTACGGCCCGGGCGTCCAGCTCGCCGTCGAGCTCGACGCGGCCAGCGCCGACCACTGCACCCACCTCACCGACGCCGACGTGGACGCGCTGGCGAGCGGGAACACGGTCGCGACCCTGCTGCCCGGCGCCGAGTTCTCCACCCGCGCCCAGTGGCCCGACGCGCGGCGGCTGCTGGACGCGGGCGTGACGGTCGCGCTGTCCACGGACTGCAACCCGGGGTCGTCGTTCACGTCCTCGATGCCGTTCTGCGTCGCCCTGGCCGTACGGGACATGGGGATGACGCCGGACGAGGCCGTGTGGGCGGCCACCGCCGGGGGCGCCGCCGCGCTGCGCCGCACCGACGTCGGCCGTCTCGCCCCGGGCGCCCGCGCGGACCTGGCGCTGCTGGACGCGCCGAGCCACGTCCACCTGGCCTACCGGCCGGGTGTGCCGCTGGTGCGCGACGTGTGGCGTCAGGGCATCAAGTGCGCGTAGGCGCGCGGATGGGTGTCGAGGTACTCGGCGAAGGAGCGCGCCCGGTGCCCCGTCAGCCGGGGCACGGTGTCGCCGACCGCCGCCATCTCCCCGGTGGCGATCGCCTCGTACGAGCTCACCCAGCCGGTGACCTCCCACTCCTCGGCGCCGTACCCGGCCCGTGAGGCGAACGCCTCCTCGCGGGTCTCGGCCACATAGCCGATCGTGCGGCCCGTCACCCGGCTCAGCTCCGCCGCCACCTCGGTGAGGGTCAGCGCCTCGGGGCCGGTGACGTCGTAGGCGGCGCCGTCGTGCTCACCGGCCCCGGCCAGCAGCACGGCCGTCGCCACGTCCGCGATGTCCGCGTGCGCCACGCCCGAGACCCGGCCGTCCCCGGCGGGCCCCCGGATCACCCCGTCCGGGCCCGCCATCGCGGCCAGCCCGGACAGATAGAGGCTGTCGCGCAGGAACGTGTGCGCCAGGCCGGTGCCCCGGATGTGCTGCTCGGTGTGCCAGTGGTCGCGCGCGAAGGTGAACGCGGCGTCGGGCGCGGCGCCGAGGAACGACACGTACACGATCCGCTCCACCCCCGCCGCGACGGCCGCGTCCACGGCGGTGGTGTGCTCCCGCACCCGGTCGGGGGCCTCGTGGGCCGACACCATCAGCAGCGTGCGGGCCCCGGCCAGCGCCTCCCGCATCGCGTCCGCGTCCCCGAACGCGGCGGGCGGCGCCTTGACCGCGCCCGGCAGGTCCGGCAGCCGGCCGGGGCTGCGGCCCACCAGGCGGGTCGCCGCACCCCGTTCGGCGAGGCGCCGGGCCACCCGCCCGCCGATGGCTCCACTGGCTCCGGTGACGGCGATGACCGGCTCGGTCATGAGGGCCTCCTGTCGCTGCTCCTGGTCAAACTCCCCGACTGTGGGCCATCGTGCCGCCGCAGCGGCCCGGCAAGGCCCACCGGCACGCGGGCCCGCACCGCCCGGCGCGGCCCGCCCGTCCCGGCCCGCGCCGTCCGCACCTCTCCTCGGCCCTTCCGTCTCACCCCGCGTCCAGCGCGTTCCCCAGCGCCCGCGCCTCCCAGCCGTCCGCCACCAGTCCGGCCGCCGCGCAGCCGGGCTTGCGTGCGGCCTGGTCGCGGAAGAGGTCCACGAACGTCTCCGCGAAGCCCAGCCGGGGGTAGGCCGCCAGCAGCTCCGCCCGGAACGCCGGGTCGAAGGCGTCCAGTCCGCCGCCCGAGACGTCCGCCGTCGTCCCCACCTGCAGCAGCCGGCTCTCGATGTCGTCCTGCGGCGACACGTCGTCCCGCATGTGCAGCACGATCAGCTCGGCCGCCCGGTCGCGCCGCTCCACGGGCCAGCCCAGGCCCGCCGTGAAGACCCGCGCCAGATGGCCGCCCGCCTCCTCGAAGGGCAGCGAGTGGCTGTCGAAGGGCGGGGTCAGGGAGAGGTCGTGCAGGAGCGCGGAGACGAAGAACAGCTCGTCGTCGTAGGCGTATCCGTGCTCCCGGGCCCAGGCCGCGCCGAAGAAGTACGAGCGCAGCGAATGGTGGCGCAGCGCCGGGTCCGCGTACTCCGCGCAGACCAGCAGCGCGGCCCCGGCCGCCCGGCCCCCGGGCACCTCGATGCCCGCGACCCCGGGCACCCCGACCCCGGACACCCCGACCCCCGCGACCCCGCTCACCTCGTGCTCGCTCATGGCCCCACCCCTCGTCCAGACGAATGATCTTGGGCAAAGCCTAGAGTGGTGCGATGAGGACCATCGGCCTGATCGGCGGCATGAGCTGGGAGTCCAGCGCGGAGTACTACCGGCTCCTCAACGAGCTCGTGCGCGAGCGGCTCGGCGGGCTGCACTCGGCCCGCTGCCTCCTGCACTCGGTGGACTTCGCCGAGATCGAGGAGTTCCAGCGCGCCGGTGAGTGGGAGCGCGCGGGCGAGGTGCTCGCGGCGGCGGCGAAGGGCCTGGAGGCGGCCGGTGCCGACCTCGTGCTGATCTGCACCAACACCATGCACAAGGTGGCCGGACAGGTCTCCGCCGCCGTCTCCGTGCCGCTGCTGCACCTGGGCGACGCGACCGCCGGGGCGGTACGGGCGCGGGGCGTGCGGCGCGTCGGTCTGCTCGGCACCGCCTTCACCATGGAGCAGGACTTCTACCGCGACCGGCTCCGCTCGCACGGCCTGGACGTCCTCACCCCGGCCGCCGCCGACCGCGCCCTGGTCCACCGGGTCATCTACGAGGAGCTGTGCCTGGGCGTGGTGCGCGAGGAGTCCCGGGCCGCCTACCGGGAGGTGATCGCCCGGCTGGTCGCCGAGGGGGCCGGGGGAGTGATCCTCGGCTGCACCGAGATCGAACTGCTGATCCGTCAGGAGCACGTCTCCGTACCGGTGTTCCCCACCACGCGCCTGCACGCGGAGGCGGCGGTGACGGCCGCGCTCGCGCCCTAGCCGGTCCTACTTTCACCGTCCGGTCACAGACCGGCCGTTCTGCTACCGTCCCGACATTTCGCCCGGTACCGTCCTTGCCACGCGTTCGGGGCGAGGCCGGGAGGTCGGGTTGAGCAGGGGACGAGGTGCGCGGATCCAGGTGGTCGGGCCCGGTGAGCTGAACGCCGGCGAGCTGGACGTCTGGCGCGAGATCCGGGTGAAGTCGGGCTCGCCCGCCAACCCCTTCATGGAGCCGGAGTTCACCCTCGCCGTCGCCCGGGTGCGGCCCTCGGCACGGGTCGCGGTGGTCCGGGAGGGCGGCGACCCCGTCGCGTTCCTGCCCTTCGAGGCGGGCCGCTTCGGGCGCGGGCGGGCCATCGGGCACGGCGTCTCCGACTGCCAGGGGATCATCGCCCGCCCCGACGCCCGGGTGGACGCGCGGGAGCTGCTGGCCGCCTGCGGGCTATCCGCCTGGGAGTTCGACAACCTGGAGGCCGGGCAGGACCTGTTCGTGCCGGGCGCGGCCGGAACGTTCCCCTCCTTCGTCGTCGACGTGGGCGCGGGGTACGAGGCGTACGAGAGCGCGCTGCGCGAGCGCTCGCCCAAGTTCTTCCGCACCACCGCCGCCAAGGAGCGCAAGCTGGCGCGGCGGGCCGGTGAGGTGCGGTTCGTCTTCGACGAGCGCGACCCGGCGGTGCTGCGGCAGCTGATGGCGTGGAAGTCCGCGCAGTACCGGCGCACCGGCCGCCGCGACCGGTTCGCCCAGGAGTGGATCAGCAGCCTGGTGCGCTCTCTGGCGCGGACCGGCGCGCCCGGCTGCTCCGGCGTGCTGTCCGTGCTGCGGGTGGCCGGGCGGCCCGTCGCCGCCCACTTCGGGCTGCGCTCGCGCACCCAGCTCTCCTGCTGGTTCCCCGCCTACGACCCGGAGTTCGCCACGTACTCGCCCGGCCTCGTCCTGCACCTGCGGATGGCCGAGGCGGCGGCTGCCGCCGGGATCGGGACGCTCGACCTGGGGCGCGGCGCCGCCGAGTACAAGGACGCCCTGAAGACCGGCGAGATCCCGGTGTACGAGGGCGCCGCGCTGCGCCCGGGGGCCGGGGCCGCGCTGTACTGGCTGCGCCGCGAGCCGTCCCGCCGCGCGCACCGGTTCGTACGGGAGCGGCCCGCCCTCACCGCCTTCGCCCGGCGCGCCCTCAAACAGGCGGGCCGGCTGCGCGGGCGCTGAGCCCAGCACCACCCCAACCGTCCCGGAACGCGGGGGGATCCGCATGTCACGACGTAGGGAACACGCACACAGAACCCGGCCGCGCGAAGCCCCGGCCGCCGCCCTGCCGGAGGCCGAGGGGCTGGTCCGGGAGCAGGGCGTGCGCGGCGGCATCGGCGTCGGCCAGCTCGACCTCGACGGGCTCGACGGCGCGGTGCTCTCGCTGGCCCCCGCGCCCGGCGGGCCGCCGGTGGCGCGGGGCGAGGTGTACGTCCTGGTCCGGCTGCGGGGGCGCCCCGTCGGCACGGTGCTCGGCCGGGTGGGGCCCGGCGAGGACGCCGCCGAGGTGCTGGCGGCGGCGGCCCGCAAGCAGCTCGCGGGCCATGTGCCGCCGGACGCCGCCCGGTCCGCGCCGCCCGTCCGGCCGCCGCGCGCCACCGTCGTCGTGGCCACCCGCGAGCGGGCCGGGCAGCTGGCCCGCGCGCTGGACTCGCTGCTCGCCCAGGACCACCCGGACCACGAGATCGTGGTGGTCGACAACAACCCCGTCACCGCCCAGACGCGCGAGCTGGTCGAGGGCGGGTACGCGGCGCACGGCGTGCGCTACGTCCGCGAGCCCGTGCCGGGTCTCGCCGCCGCGCACAACCGGGGCGTCGCGGTGGCCCGGGGGACGGTCGTGGCGTTCACCGACGACGACGTGGTGGCCGACCCGCACTGGCTGGGCGCGCTCACCGCGCCCTTCGCCGCCGACCCCTCGCTCGGCTGCACGACCGGGCTGATCCTGCCCGCCCGGCTGACCACGCCCGCGCAGATCCTGCTGGAGAGCCACGGCGGCTTCACCAAGGGCTTCGCGCCGCGCCGCTTCGACCCGGCCCGGCCGCCCGCCGACGAGCCGCTGTTCCCGTTCACGGCGGGCCGGTTCGGCTCCGGCGCCAACATGGCGTTCCGGGCCGCCGCCCTGCGCGCGGTGGGCGGCTTCGACCCGGCGACCGGCACCGGCACCCCGGCGCGCGGCGGCGACGACCTGTACGCCTTCGCGCGCACGGTCGTCGCCGGGCACGGGCTGCGCTACACCCCCGAGGCGCTGGTCTGGCACCACCACCGCGAGACCTGGCAGGACCTGGAGGACCAGGCGTACGGATACGGGGCCGGGCTCACCGCCTACCTCACCGCGCTCCTGGCGCGCCGCCCCGCCCTGCTGCCCGCCCTGCTCGCCCGACTGCCGCGCGGCCTGGCCCACGCCCGCGCGATCAGCGCCCACCGCACCGCAGGCACCCAGTCGGTGCCGGGCGCACACGGCACCCAGGACTACCCGTGGCCCCGCGTCCTGTCCCGCCTGGAGCGCCGGGGCATGCTGTACGGCCCGCTCGGCTACCTACGGGCCCGGCACCGGGTGCGCGGGCTGCGGCCCCCGTGGGAGACGGGCCGGTGAGGGGGGTTCGGGGGGAGGACCCGGCGGGCGACGAGAGCCGCGCCGGCCGCGCCCCCGGCCGTCGCGTCGCGGACGGCGCCCCGGCGTCCTCGGCCCCTGCGTCCGCGTCCGGCGCGCTGCCGTGGGAGGCGGGCGGTGACCGTGGTGTTCCGCGCGATCCCGAGGGCGACGCCCAGGCATCCCCTGCCGCCGCGTCCGCCGTCGCCCGCGAACCCGTACCCGTACCCGTACCCGTACCCGTACCCGTACCCGTGCTGCTCTACCACGCCGTGATGGCGGACCCGCCCGCCTGGATCGCCGAATTCACCGTCGCGCCGGGGCAGTTCGCCGCCCAGCTGGACGCGGTCGTGGCCGCCGGGCGCACCCCCGTCACCGTCGGGGCGCTGGCCGACCACTTCGCCGGGCGGGCCGTCCTGCCGGCCAGGCCCGTCGTGCTGACCTTCGACGACGGGTTCGCCGATCTGCCGGGGCCCACCGCCGACGCGCTCGCCGCGCGCGGGCTGTGCGCGACCGCGTACCTCACCACCGGGGCCCTCGCCCCGGGCGGCCGTTCGCTGCTGCCGCCCGCGCCGATGATGACCCTGGACCGGGCCCCGGCGCTGGAGCGGTACGGGATCGAGATCGGCGGCCACACCGTCTCCCACCCGCAGCTCGACACGCTCGCGCCGCGAGCCCTGCGCCGCGAACTCGCCGACTCCAAGGCGGCCCTGGAGGACGTGCTGGGCCACCGGGTGGCGCACCTCGCCTATCCGCACGGCTACAACAGCGCCGCCGTGCGCCGGGCCGCCCGCGCCGCCGGATACGAGACGGCGGTGGCGGTGCGGCACGCGCTGAGCTCGCGGTCCGACGACGCGTACCGCATCGCCCGCCTCATCGTGCGGCGCGGCCACACCGCCGCCGACGTCGAGGCGTGGATGGCCGGGACGGGGGCCCGTACCGCCCCGTACCGGGACTCGGCGGCGACCGTGGGCTGGCGGCTCTACCGCAGGGCCCGGGCGGCCGTGCGCGGGCCCGTCTTCGCGGGGTGAGCCGCCCGGGACGGGCCCGGTACGACAGCAGTACAAAAGCGAAGCGCGTTCCTATACTTCGCTGAAGGGACAGCCAGGGGACGGCGGCGTGACGGCCGCACACCACATCCGTGGGGGGAGTCGCACTGTGCAGCACCACGTGCCCGCGCCCGCGACCGGAGACGGCGGGCCGCCACCGCAGAGCGGAGCCAACGGGACGGCGGGCCCCGCGCACCCCCCGGGCCACCGCCCGCACTACCTGACGGATCCTCAAACTCTCTTCACCTGGCTGCCGTTGGCGGCGGCGACCGCCCTGTGGCTGTACGCGCTGCCGCGCGTCGACTACCGGCACATGGGGGACTGGGGCCTGCTGGACAAGCTGCCCGCCGCCTTCTTCCTCTCCCTCGCCGTCCTCACCGCCGGATTCGTGGTCAGCCTGCGGCGGGCGGGCACCGCGCCCTGGTGGCCCGCCCTCTACAGCGTCGCGCTGCTGTTCGCGCTGAAGGCGCCCCCCGCGATCCTGTACGACTCGGTGCGCTACCCGTGGGCCTCCAAGCACGACGCGGTCGTCACCCATCTGCTGGTCAACCAGGAGCTGCGGCCGAACACCCCGCTCTCGGGCAACATGGCCGCCTACGACCAGTGGCCCGGCTTCTTCACCCTCAACTCGGCGCTGGTGCGCGCCTTCGGCGTACAGACCACCCAGTCGTACCTGAACTGGGCCGCCCTCTTCTACGGCGTGGTCCTCATCCCCGTCCTGGTGCTGCTCTACCGCACCTTCGCCGAGGACTGGCGGCTGGTGTGGACCGGCGTGTGGATCTTCGAGGCGGCCAACTGGGTCGGCCAGGACTACTTCTCGCCGCAGGGCCTCGCGCTGATCCTGCACCTGTCCGTACTGGCCGTGGTGCTGCGCCACTTCGTCCGGCCGGGCTCCGCCGGAGAGCTGCGCTCGCGGGACCGGCTGGACCCGGCCGCCGCCTCCGTGCCGCCGCCGACCACGGCCCGCCAGCGCGCGGTGTGCGTGGCGATCCTCGCCCCGCTGATCGCCGCGATCAACTTCACCCACCAGCTCACCCCGGTGATGCTCTGCGTCTCGCTGCTGGCGCTCAACCTCACCCGCCGCTACCGCAATCCGGGTCTGCTGGTCGTCACCGGTGTGATCATGCTGATCTGGGACCTGACGATGGGCCGCGACCTGTTCGTGGAGACGCTCGGCTCGCTCAAGGAGTCCGTGGGCAACCTCCTCAACAACTCGCGCGCCGGGTACGCGGGCGAGCTCACCGGCCCCGGGCCCGTGCTCCAGGGCCGGGCCGACATCGTGATGGTGCTCGTGGTGGCCGCGCTGGCCGCCTTCGCCGTACTGACCCGGCGCAGACTGCTGAAGAGCGCGCTGCCGCTGCTGCTGGTCTCCGTCGCGCCGGTGCCGATGTTCGCGGTCAACGACTACGGCGGCGAAATGCTCTTCCGGGTCTATCTGTTCGGGCTTCCCGGGGCGGCGTTCTTCGCGGCGGCGGCACTGGTGCCCGCGCCGGGCGGACGCGGCGGACGCGGCGGGCCCGGTCGGACGCGGGAGCGCGCGGGGCTGGGGCCGGGGTTGCGGCTGGGGCCTCGGACGCGGCGAAGAGCGGCGGCGGTGGCGCTGCCCGCCGTACTGCTCGCGCTGGTCGCCGGGTTCCTGCCCGCGTACTACGGCAAGGAGCGGATGTACTACACCCCGCCCGCCGAGACCGCCCTCGTCACCAAGGTGATCGACGAGGCCCCGCGCGATTCGCTGATCCTCGCCGCGACCGGCTCCTTCCCGATGGCACTGCACCGCTACGACCAGCTGGAGCACTGGTTCTTCGCGGAGCAGGCGCTGCCCGACAACATCAGGATGCTGAAGGACCCGGCCGGGTTCCTGCTGCCGGGCCTGCCCAAGGACGGGCGGCCCGCGTACGTGCTGCTCACCCGGACCCAGGACATCTACACGGCGGGCGAGGGGCTGCTGCCACCGGGAGGCTTCGCCCAACTGACGGCGAAGCTCTCGGCGTCGCCGCTGTTCGAGGTGGTCGAGCGGAGTGGGTACGGGACGGTGCTGCGGTATCGAGGGGCGGGGGGTCGGTGAGGGGCGGGCTGGCGGGAAGCGGGGTCCCCGTCCGGGCGGGCCCGGACAGCGGCTGGGGCGGGCTGTGCGGTCGGGGTGCGGGGTGCGGGGTGCGGGTGCCGTGGTTGTGGCTGTGGCCCTGCCGGTGCCCTGCCCCCGTCCCTGCGTGGCCCTGCCGGTGCTGTGGCCCTGCCGTGCCTGTGGCCGTGGCCTTGCCCATGCTGCCGGTGCCGTGGCCGTGCCGGGCTGCCCCTGCCCGTGCCGTGGCCCTGCCCTGCCGGTGCCGTGGCCCTGCTCGTGCCGTGGCCGTGCCGGGCCCCTGCCCGTGCCCGTTGCTGTGCCTGTGCCTGTGCCGTTGCCGTGCCTGTCGGAGGAGAGCCGTCGTGTCCCTCGCTCAGAACCGTATCCGTGTCGCCGTGGCGCTCTCCGGGTGGCTGGCGCTGGCGGCGACGCTGCTGCCGGGGGGCAGTGCGGTGCGCTGGATTCCGGTGCTGCTCTTCGTGTGCCTCGGGCCCGGGTTCGCGCTGCTCTATCCGCAGCCGGACATGCTGCGGCCGGGCGCCCGGCTGGAGGCGCTGGCGCTGGCGGCGCCGTTGAGCATGTCGCTGGGGGCGTTGGTGTCGACCTGCCTGTTCCTGGTACGGGGTTTCTCGGCGACGGCGTTCCTCTTGGCGCTGGCCGCCTTCACGACGCTGGCGTCGGCGTTTCCGGGGTTGCCGTTGCCGGCGGCGACGCGGGGGGCGGTGGAGCGGGGGCGACGCCGCTGAGGACTCTTGTGCCCGAGCTTCGGCTGCGGCCTGGTGGTGGGTCGGCCGCGCCCCTTCTGGGCCGGGTGTTTGTCTGCGGGCCGGTGGTGGGCTGGTCGCGCAGTTCCCCGCGCCCCCTAAAACCCGCCTTCGTCTGCGGGCCGTGGTCGCTTGTCGCGCAGTTCCTCGCGCCCCTGGAAACCCGTCTTCGTCTGCGGGCTGTGGTCGCTTCTCGCGCAGTTCCCCGCGCCCCTGAAAGCCTGTGGCTGAGCTGACTTCTCCGGCTACCGGTACCCCCTAGGGGCGCGGGGAACTGCGCGAGGAGGGATCACCGGCCCGCAGTCAACGGACTACCCAGGGGCGCGGGGAACTGCGCGACAGGCCCCCGCCGGCTCGCGGACGACGAACCATCCAGGGGCTGAGCCGACTTCTCTGGCTGCCGGGTACCCCTTAGGGGCGCGGGGAACTGCGCGACAGGCCCCCGCCGGCTCGCGGACGACGAACCATCCAGGGGCCGAGCCGGCTTCTCTGGCTGCCGGGTAGCCCCTAGGGGCGCGGGGAACTGCGCGCGCAACCATCCACCGGGCCGCAGACGAACACCGGGCCCAAAAGGGGCGCGGGGAACTGCGCGACCAGCCCCGCACGGGCCGCAGGCAGCGGGCTACCCGAGGTCGCGGGCCCGGGGGGCCGCGTGGCCCCACAGTGTGGCGAGCGCCGCGCACACGCACAGCCCCACGAACACCGGCACCCCCGCCCGGGCAAAGGCGGACTGGGCGGCCCAGCCCGTCACCGCCAGCACCCACACCAGTACCGACGTCACCCGCCAGCGCACCCCCAGCCCCGTCAACGTCACCACGACCAGCCCCAGGCACAGCAGCTGGAGGACGGGCGGCAGCCACCGCTCCGCCCCGGCGGGCGAGCCCAGCCCGGCCACCTCGCTCAGCATCCGGGCGAGCGGCTCGTGCCACGGTCCGCGCAACGGGTCCGGCCGCACCCCGAGGATCAGCGGCGCGGTGTGCAGCGCGGCCACGGTCACGCCCAGCGCCGCGGCGAGCAGCGCGGGCCGCGCCCGGCAGAGGGAGACGGCCGCGCTGCACACGACGACGAGCAGCACTCCGGCGGTGAGCGAGACGGGCGGCAGGGCGGCGAACAACTGGGCGCCGTCGACGCGTTCGGAGCCGATGTCCGCGACACGCGAGAGCGGCACCCAGAACAGCCCGGCCGCCAGTCCCAGGAGCACCCACAAGGCACCGGCCAGCAGCGACTCATCGGGCCCGCCGGTCTTCCCGGCCCACAGCGACTCGTTGGGCCCGCCGGTCCTCCCGGCCCACAGCGACTCGTCGGGCCCGCCGGTCCTCCCGGCCCACAGCGCCCCGTCAGCCCCGCCGGTCCTTCCGGCCGGCAGCGCCCCGTCAGCCCCGCCGGTCCTCCCCGCCCACCGCGCCCCGTCAGGCCCCCCGTCGGGCTCCCCGCCCGGCCCGACCGCCCGCAGCCGCAGGGTGCTGGCGCTCCCACCGGAGCCGGAGCCGGAGCCGGAGCCCGACACGGCCCCGGCCGACGCCCCGTCAGGCCCCCCGTCCGGCCCGACCGCCCGCAGCCGCAGGGTGCCGGCGCTCCCACCGGAGCCGGAGCCCGACCCGGCCCCGGCCGACGCCCCGGCCGACGCCCCGGGCACGTACACCGGGATCCCCAGCGCCGGCGTCCCCGTGTCCAGGCCGCCGCTCAGATACGCGGTCTGGGTGGTCCACCGCGTTCCGTACCCCTTCGCCTCCTCCGCCCGTGCCAGCGCCGCGCGGCGCGCCCACCCGGTGCCGTACTCCTCGGCCCCGTCCCCGCGCGCCGCCCGTACCGTGGCGCGTCCGGCCAGCGCCGCGCGCAGTCCGGGCGCGGAGACCAGCGCCATCACGGTCATCGACACCAGGACCGCCCAGCCCGCGCCCTCGATGCCGGTGGTGCGCAGCAGTACCGCCGCGCTGCCGAGCACCAGCGTGCACATGGCGCCCTGGAGCAGGGCGAGGACACCGGTGCGGCCCTGGACGCGGAGCACCCCGATCCAGAGTTCGACGGCGACCCGGGGCAGCGCGGCGGCGGCGAGCAGCCGCAGCACCGGGGTGCCGTGCTCGGCGTAGTCGGCGCCGAACGGGGCGAGGATCCGCGGGGCGAAGGCGATCAGGAAGGCGATGACGGGGACCAGCAGCAGCACCATCCGCCGCAGCGCTCCCCGTACGCCGTCGGCGAGCCGGTCCGGGCTGTGCGAGGCGTGCGCGGTGAGCGAGGAGGCCATGTTGATGGCCATGAACTCCATGGTCCCGCCCACCGTGTACGCGATGTAGAAGAAGCCGTTCTGCGCCGCGTCGAAGCGGACCGCTACCAGCACCGGCAGCAGGTTGATCATCGCGAGCGAGAACAGCGCGCCCACCGAGTCGCCCGCCAGGAAGCGCACGATCTCGCGGGCCTCGGGCACCGGGCGGTCGTGGTCGGCGGCGGCCTGCGCGGGGATCAGCCTGCGGAAGACCAGCAGGCCGAGCGGCAGGATGGAGAGCGCCATCGCCGCCGCCCAGGAGACGAACACGCCCAGCGTGAGTCCGGCGAACGCGGCGAGCAGCAGCAGCTTGCCGAGGGAGAAGACCGCGTTGCCGACCGGCACCCACACCGCCTTGCGCAGCCCCGTGAGCACCCCGTCCTGGAGGGTGAGGACCGACCAGGCGACGGCGGCGAGGGTGAAGAGGATCCCGGGGCCGGGGCCGCCGAGCGGCGCGTAGGAGGCGCCCCACCGGGGCAGCGTGAGCAGGAAGCCGACGCTGGCCACCGCCACCACGCCGGTGCTCGCCAGGTACGCCCGTACCACCAGCGGCCCGGTCGCGCGGCCCGCGCGCGGCACGTAGCGCACCACGGCGCCCATCATGGTGGTGGCGGCGATCGAGGCGAGCAGCCGCATCGCGGCGATGGCGGCCGAGCCCCGGCCGACCGCCTCCTCGCTGTAGTAGCGGGCCGCGACCAGCCAGAAGCCGAGGCCGAGCGCGGCCGAGACGGCGGTGGAGAGCATCAGGGCGTAGGCGTTGCGGAACATCGAGTCCCGGCCGTCGGCGGCCCGGTCGGGCGGCGCACCTCCGGGCTCGGGGCGCTGCGGCCCGCCTCCGGCCTCCGTGCGCTGCGGCCCACCTGCGGCCTCCGGGTGCTCCGGCCCGCCCCCGGCCTCCGGCCGCCCCCGCCCGCCCGCCGCCGCGCCGGGTCCCACCGCCCGGTGGGACCCGGAGGTGGTGTCAGACACCGCCGGGGCCGCCTCTCGCGGGCCGGGTCCCGGACTCCGCCAGCACCCGCAGGGCCCGGTCGGCCCGGAGGGGGTCGACGGGCAGTGCGTGCGCGGCGAACCAGCGGGCGGCCTCCGGGGCGGGCGAGGGCTCGGTGAACGCGGCGCCCGCGTAGTCGTCCAGCGGCGGGTCGTAGAGGTAGCCGACGGGGATCCGGGCCCGGGCGAGCGCGGCCCGCGCCGCGTCCCGGTCCTCGACCAGCAGCGGCACCCGGAACAGCGGCTGCACGGGTCCGGGGCCGGGCCGCGCCCACGGGCTGGCCAGCAGGGTCCGGGTCCCGGCGAGGTGGCGGGCGAGCACGTCGTCCAGGCGCGCCAGCTTCCGCCCGATCCGGGCCCTGCGGGGGCCGCCCGCGTCCGTGCGGTAGTCGTGCAGGTCCACCCGGACCCAGGAGTGGAAGGCGTCCAGCGCGGGCGCGGCGGCGACGGCCCGGCCGAGCGCGTCGGGTCTGAGCGGCATCCGGATGTCCGCGCGCTCCTGGCGTCCGAGCATCCGCAGCACCGCCCACGCGGCGGGTGCGAGCCGCAGTCCGCGCACGGCGGCCTCCGCGTACGGTCGCGCCCAGTAGGCGAGTTCGGCGGTGCGGCGCGGGGGTTCCAGGAGCGCGTCGCGGGACTTGGCGAGCGCCTCGCGCAGTCCGGGGTCGGCGACGGCGAGGAAGCCGCCCGCCTTGGCGGCGGTGTGCTTGGAGAGCGAGAAGACGGCGGCGTCGCCGAAGGTGCCGACGGGCCGTCCCGCCACCTCGCTGCCGATGGCGTGGGCCGCGTCCTCGATGAGCGCGATGCCCGACCGGTCGCAGCGGGCGCGCAGCGCGGGCGCCGGGTCGGGGTTGCCGTACAGATTGGTGGTGAGGACGGCGGACAGGCCGCGCCAGGTCTCCTCGGGGACGGCGGCGGCGTCGAGGGAGCCGTCGCGCGGGTCGAGCGGGGCCTGGACGGGCCGCAGTCCGGCCGCGAGCACCACGAAGAGGATGACGTCGTCGTTGACGGGCGACATCAGCACCCGGCCGCCGGGCGGGCACCAGTGGCGCAGGGCCACGTACAGTCCGAGGCGGCAGGAGGGCACGTACAGGCACTCCCGTCCGAGCCGGTCCCGCATGGTCCGTTCCAGCGCCGCGCACGACGTGGTCCCGTACGGCATGAGTCCCCCCAGACCCGCGGTTGCCCCGTCGCTCAATGTGACCCAGTCCGCACGGTTCGTCAACAACGCCGACGGCCCGTCCCCGGAAGGGACGGGCCGTCGTACAGGCGTGCCCGGGCGGGCGCCTCACTCTTCGAGCGTGAGGCCCCTGCGCAGCTGTGACAGGGTGCGCGCCAGCAGCCGGGAGACGTGCATCTGGGAGATGCCGAGCTCCTCGCCGATCTCGGACTGCGTCATGTTGGCGACGAACCGCAGCGACAGGATCTTCCGGTCCCGGGGCGGGAGTTCGGCGATCAGCGGCTTCAACGACTCGATGTACTCGACGCCTTCGAGGTCGTGGTCCTCGTAGCCGATGCGGTCCGAGAGCGCGCCCTCGGTGTCGTCCTCCTCGGGCTGGGCGTCCAGCGAGCTCGCGGTGTACGCGTTGCTCGCCGCCATTCCCTCGACGACCTCTTCCTTGCTGATGCCCAGGCGCTCGGCGAGCTCGCCCACCGTCGGTGCGCGGTCCAGTTGCTGGGCGAGTTCGTCGCCCGCCTTGGCCAGGTCCAGCCGGAGTTCCTGGAGGCGCCGGGGGACCCGGACCGACCAGGAGGTGTCGCGGAAGAAGCGCTTGATCTCGCCGATGATGGTCGGCATCGCGAAGGTCGGGAACTCGACGCCTCTGTCGTACTCGAAGCGGTCGATGGCCTTGATGAGGCCGATGGTGCCGACCTGGATGATGTCCTCCATCGGCTCGCTGCGGGAGCGGAACCGGGAGGCGGCGAACTTGACCAGGGCCAGGTTCAGTTCGACGAGCGTGTTGCGTACGTAGGAGTACGCGTGGGTGCCCTCTTCCAGCGAGTCGAGCCGGGCGAAGAGCGTCTTCGACAGGGCCCGCGCGTCGAGCGGGGCGATCTCCTCGTAGGGAGGGATCTCCGGAAGGCCGTCGAGTCCCTCGATCGGGGTGTGCGGTACGTGCGTTGCCGACGTATCCACGGATTCGTCGAGCCGGGGTGACATGGGTCTCCTCCATCGTTCTCGGCATATGGCCGCCGATGCCCATACGTGGCGATGCGGTGTGCGGCGCCTCCATGGCCGGTCGTGGTGAATGGCTGTCCCCACTACCCCTACCCGCTTTGGTCATGCCACCGCAAGGTTGGATTGTCCTTATATGTCCACTTCGTAGCGGTGTTTGGCTTCCGGCGGGCGTAGGGAAGGCGTAGTGTTCTCGGGGAGTCCGCGTGTACGGAGCCCTCTGTGGCGATGTGTGCGGAGAGGTGCGTCACGTGTGACGGGGAGCACGGCGCCCGCACTTGACGGACCACGCGAACCGACCGGGTGCACCACTCACGGTCACCACGGCGAACCACGGCGAAGAGGGACGGGCATGGACCGCGGCACGGTCGGCAGCGCGAATCGGGGCCGCCTGAAAGTCGGCGTCCGCTCGCAGGGCCGCAGCGAGATCTTCACGCCCGTGGGCGAACTGGACCACCACACCGCCGACCTCCTGCGCGAGCCGCTGGAGCGCGCGGTCGAGGCGGGCCGCACCCGGCTGGTGGTCGACTGCTCCCGGCTGGAGTTCTGCGACTCGACCGGGCTGAACGTGCTGCTGGGCGCCCGGCTGAAGGCCGAGGCGGACGGCGGCGGGGTCCATCTGTCGGGCATGCTCCCGGTGGTGGCCCGCGTCTTCGAGATCACCGGAGCGGAAGCGGTCTTCACCGTGCATGATTCGCTCGAAGACGCACTGGACGACTGACCCGCCCGCGGCGGGGCAGGAGACCAGACTCAAGACGTTGGTGATTCAGGCATTCGGTGAATCGGTGAGGTGAAGCGCTGATGAGCACCACCCGGCAGCATCCGCCGGGCGACCGCGGGCCCGAGCCGGACGGGGCTGCTCCGGTCGCGGCGTCGCGTGTCCTCGCCCTGTACGGAGCGAGCGGAATCGTGCCGCTCGCACGGGACTTCACCCGGCAGGCGCTGCACGACTGGGGCTGGCTCCCGGCCGCCACCGCCGACCGGCGCGCCGCCGCCGAGGACGTCCTGCTCGTCGTCTCCGAGCTGGTCACCAACGCCTGTCTGCACGCCGAGGGCCCCGAGGAGCTGCGGGTGGTGTGCGCCCCGAAGGTGCTCCGCCTCGAAGTCACCGACCGCGGCGCCGGACAGCCCGCGCCGCGCACCCCGCACCGCGCGGGCCGCCCCGGCGGGCACGGCATGTTCATCGTGCAGCGCCTCTGTCTGGACTGGGGCGTCGTGCGCACCCCCGGCGTCCCGGGCAAGACGGTCTGGGCGGAGCTGGCCGCCCCGGCGTAACGCGCCGAGACGTATCGCACCCGCGCGTGTCGCGCCCAGGAGTATCGCACCCAGGCATGTCGCACCCAGGCGTAACGCGCCGCGGGCCACGCGCCCCGGGCGCGGGGCCGTCCGGCCGCGGGCCGGCGGGGCCCGCCTTCCCGCCCCCTCGCGAGGTGCCGTGCCGCAGCGCCGTACCGCACCACACTCGCCACTCCCGTGCGTCATCCACCCTGTTGTGTCTCTTCCCTCCGCAAGGTCCCCGGCGTACCTTGACGCCAAATCTGATGTGCCGTCAGTAACTTGAACGGCCTCGGGCACGAGGGAAATTCGAGGTGTCGTACGTGTCGTACCAGAAGCGGACAGCCCGCGCGCTGGCGGCGGCCGTGGCGGGCCCGGTGCTGGTGCTGGCCGCCCCGGCCGCCCACGCCGACGTCGTGGACGTCAACTACAACTGCCAGACGCCGATCGGACCCAAGAGCGCGGTGTCGCCGATCGACATCAAGGCCGTCAAGAGCGGCGGCGCCTACCGGCTCACCATGTCGTTCCAGAAGGGCGTCTCCTCCAGCCCGGTCGCCCTGGGCGCGGGCGCCATGAGCCCCAGCGCCGTCATCAGGCTGGGCGGCGCCGACCGGGGCACGGTCGCCGTCTCCGGGCCGTCCAACACGGCCGAGATCCCCGCCAACAGCCCCATCAAGATCAGCGACTTGAGCGGTACGTACACCCCGAAGGCGTCCGGCAGGGCGACGCTCACCGCCTCCGTCCTCACCATCAAGGCGCTCGGCACGGTCACCACCTGCACCCCGGGCAACAACCCCGGCCCCTCGCTGGCGCTGGACGTCACCGGCAGCGCGGGCGCCGAGACGCTGCCCAAGACCGGACCGCTGGACTCGACGGTGGCGCTCGGCACGCTCGGCGGCACGGTCCTGCTGACCGGCGCGGCCGGGGTGCTGTGGCTGACCCGGCGCGGACAGCGCGCACACGGCTGAACCGGCCCCGCACCACGGGGCCGGGCCGACACGGGCGCCCGCACGCGCCGCACGCCGCACCGCTCGACCGGGAGCCGCCGATGCCGCCACGACCGATCCGCCTGGCCGCCCGCGCGGCGGCCCTGGCCCTGACCGCCCTGCCCGTGCTGCCCGCCACCGCCGCCCGCGCGGCGGACGGGCCGTGGAGCGCCGCGCCCGCCTCCGGCGGCGCCGGCCGGCCGTACTTCTATCTGGAGGGCGCGCCCGGTTCCGTCCTGGAGGACCGGCTCGCGCTGACCAACCCCACCGGGCGACCGCTCACCCTGCGGCTGCGCGGGGCGCCCGCCGACGGCGGCGGTCCGCGCGCGGGCGGCGATCCCTGGCTCGCGCTCGCCGTGCCCGAGGTGCGGGTCCCGCCGCGCACGCGCGCCGAGGTGCCGTTCGCGGTGACCGTTCCGGCGACCGCGCCGCCCGGCGACCGCGCGAGCGCCCTGGTGGTCTCCGGCGACGGCCGAGAGAGCACGGTACGGCTGCGCGTACGGGTGGCGGGCCCGACGCTCGCGGCGCTCACCGTCGAGGACGTCCACCTCGACAAGGCCCGCTCCCGGATCCGGTACGCCCTGGTCAACCGGGGCAACACCACCCTGGCCCCGCGCCTTGAGGTGCGGTCCGACGGGCTCCTCGGCGCCGCGTCGCACCACCCGGCCCGCCCGCTCGCGGTGGAACTCGCGCCCGGCCGGCGCGTCGAGCTGACCGAACCCTGGCACCCGCCCGCCGTCGACCGCGTCCGGGTGCGCCTGACGGTGACGGCGGCCGGGGGAGCGCGCGGCGAGGCGTCCGCCTCGGCCGTGTGCGTGCCCGGGACCCTGGTGGCGGGCGCGGGCGCGGGCGCGCTGGCGGCCGGGGCGGGTGGCGCCCTGTGGTGGGCGCGGCGGCGACGGGCCCGGCCCGGACCCGTACCGCCCGCCGCGGCGCAGGCCGCCCCTGGACCGGTGACGACGGGAGCGGTGTCGTGAGGCCGCGTACGAGAGTGGTCGCGCTGGTCGCGGCCCTGCTGCTGGCGCTGGCGCCGCTGGGGGCGCCCGCGTGGGCCGACGACGGGAAACCCGCCGTCACCCTGTCCCAGCGGGAGGCGGCCAAGGGCGCCGAGGTCGTCGCGAGCGGCACCGGCTGGCGGCCGGACGCGCTGCTGATGCTGCTGGTGTGCGGCCAGTCCTCGCCCGGCCGGGGCGTGCTCGGCGGCACCAACTCCTGCGCCAACGCCGACGGCCGGGCCGTGACCACCGACGCCAAGGGCGCGTTCAGCAAGTCCGTGCCGGTGGCCGCGCCGCCCAAGCCCTGCCCGTGCGTGCTGCACGTGGCCACCGTGACCGGCGAACAGGCCGCCGTGGAAGCCGAGTTGGCCATCACCGGCCACCCGGTGGCGCCGCTGCCCGACCAGGCGGGCGGCGGCCGGCTGAGCGTGCTCACCGCGACCGGTCTGGAGGGGAGCAGCGGACTGCTCACCTGGTTCGGCGCGCCCGCCTCGCGCAAGCTCGTCTTCACCGTCGGCAACCTCGGCTCGGGGCCCGTCAAGGACCCGGTGTTCCAGATCGGCACCTCGCACGGCGTGTTCGCGCCGCGGTGGGAGGACCAGCAGTGGCGGGGCACGGTCGCGCCGGGCGGCAAGGCCGAGGTCAAGCTGGGGTTCGAGCTGCCCGCGGGCGCGCACGGCGACTACCAGGTGTCCGTGCGCTACGGCGGCAAGGTGCTCGCCACCCAGCCCTGGGGGGTGGGCCGCCCCTGGGGCGTCACCCTCTTCTGGCTGCTGCTCTGCCTGGTCGTCCCGGCCGCGCTCTTCCGCGTCGGCATGGCCGTGGTGGACCGGTTCCGCCCGCGCCCGGCCGGACCCGCCCCGGCGGACGGTGCCGCACCCCGGCCCGGCCCGCAACCCGAGGGCCCCGACGGGCCCGGAACCACGGCCGTGCTGCGCCTGCCCTGGTTCACCCCCGACTCCGCACCGTACGAGAACCGTCCGAACACCCCCACGACGAAGGGAAATTCGTGACCACGCAACGGAGGATGAGCGCGGCGGGAGTCGCGCTGATGCTCGGCGGCGCGGGGATCGTGCTGGCCGCAGCTCCGGCGCGGGCGGCCGACGTCGCCTACGCCACCGAGTGCATACCCCCGGCCATCTCCGGACTGCCGCCCGTCGAGGGCACCACCAAGGTGCAGATCACCGCGCCCGCCGAGGCGAAGGTCGGTGACGAGGTCGAAGTGGTGTGGAAGACCGTCCAGGCCGCGTCCAAGAACCCGGACGTCCTGGACCTGGAGAAGGACACCGTGAAGCCGACGGGCACCCTCAAGGTGGCCGGGGCGCAGAGCGCCGACCTGGCCGTCGAGGGGCCCCGGCAGAACCCGCCGATCCCCAAGAACAGCCCGATGGTCCTGCCGGACATGACGGCCAGGCTGAAGCTGACCAAGGCGGGCGAGGTCACCCTCACCCCGGACAAGTACACGATCAACGTCAGCAAACCGCTCTCGACGGACACCAAGTGCTCCCCGAAGGAGGCGGTCGGCGCCGGTGCCACGATCAAGGTGACGGACGGCGGGGGGACCACCTCCGGCGGTACGACGACGAGCGGCGGGACGACGTCCGGCGGCACCACGACGGGCGGGACCACTTCGGGCGGCACCACGTCCGGCGGGTCGACGGCGTCGGGGGGCTCCACGACCGGCACCACCACCGCGGGCGGGACGACGGCGGGCGGCACCACCGGCGGTACGACCACCTCCGGCGGCACCACCTCCTCGGGCGGGACCAGCGGCGGCAGCACCACCGGCGGGCCCGGCGGCCAGACCGACTTCCCGGGCAAGGAGGTCGCGGTCACCTTCGCCTGCGAGTCCCCCGGCCCGGCGAGCATCAACTCCAAGGTGACGATCAACGCCAAGAAGGACGGCGGGAGCTTCGGCCTGACGGTCAAGACCGCCAAGGGCGTGATGAAGAGCCCGGCATCGCTGCCCGCGGGCGCGCTGAAGCCCTCCATGCAGATCACCGTCGGCGGCGCCGACAAGGGCGCGGTGACGGTGACGGGAGCGCCCAACTCCAGCCCGCTGAACACCGGTGACCCGGTCAGCCTCAACGACATGACCGGCACCTACAAACCGGGCGCGAGCGGCAAGTCCACCCTCAGCCCCGGCACCCTGACCATCAACGTCGCCCTGGGCACTTCGAAGATCGTCATCCCGTGCGCGGTCAAGGGCACGGCGCCGGTCTCCCTGGAGCTCGACACCTCGGCCCAGCAGGGCGGCACGTCCGGCGGCACCACGTCCTCCGGCGGCGCCACCGCCACCGGCGGCGCGGACACCGGCGCGGCGGCGGGCGGCCTCGCCCAGACCGGCGCGAACGACCACGGCGCCCTGCGCGCCCTCGGCCTGATCGCCGGAACGGCGATCCTGCTCGGCGGCGCGGTCTTCACCTTCACCCCGTGGCGGCGGCTGCGCGCCACCCGCTGACGTCCGTACGTACGCGAAGGGCCGCCGCACCCGTGGGGGTGCGGCGGCCCTTGGCCGGTGCGGGGAGCGGGGCGCTAGTGCACGCCGCCCATGAGCTCCTTGACCTTCTTGCGGTACATCCAGACCGCGAAGCCCGCGGCGACCGCGAGGGCGGCCTCCAGGGCGACGACGCCCTTGCCGTCCAGGCTGACGCCGCCGATGGAGAGCAGGCTGGTGGTGGCGTCACCGGCGGTGACGGCCAGGAACCAGACGCCCATCATCTGGGAGGCGTACTTGGCCGGGGCCATCTTCGTGGTGAGCGAGAGGCCGACGGGGGAGAGCGTCAGCTCACCGACGGTCTGCACGAAATAGATCGCGACCAGCCACATCGCGGCGGCCTTGTGGCCGCCCTCGGCGATGGTCAGCGGGGCCAGGAACAGGAAGAACGAGGCGCCGATCAGGGTCAGACCGGAAGCGAACTTCACGATCGTGCTCGGCTCCTTGCCGCGCCGGTTGAGCGCCAGCCAGAACCAGGCGAAGACCGGGGCCAGGGCCATGATCAGAACCGGGTTGACCGACTGGTACCAGGAGACCGGGAACTCCCAGCCGAACACGGAGTTCTTGGCGGAGCCCTCGGCGAAGATCGACATCGTCGAGCCGCCCTGGTCGTAGATCATCCAGAAGACGGCCGCGGCGGCGAAGAACCAGATGTACGCGGACATCTTCGACTGCTCTTCGGTGCTGAGCTCCTTGTCGCGCTTGATCCGCGTGAGCACCCAGACCGGGATGACCAGACCGGCGACCGCGATCGGCACCAGCAGCCAGTTGAGCGTGTAGTGGCCGGAGGTGACGACGGCGGTGTAGAAGACCGCGGCGACGGCCATCCAGATCAGGCCCTTGCGCAGCGTGGAGGTGCGCTCGGCGGCCGTCAGCGGCTTCGGGGTGACCGCGGAGCGGTCGCTCAGGTGGCGGCTGCCCAGCAGGAACTGGCCGAGGCCGAGCGCCATGCCGAGGGCGGCGAGGGCGAAGCCGAGGTGCCAGTTCACCTTCTCGCCGATGGTGCCGATGATCAGCGGCGAGGCGAAGGCGCCGAGGTTGATGCCCATGTAGAAGACGGTGAAGCCACCGTCGCGGCGCGGGTCCTCGGGGCCCTTGTACAGGTGGCCGACCATGGTCGAGATGTTGGCCTTGAGCAGACCGGAGCCGATCGCCACGAGGCCGAGGCCCGCGTAGAAGAGTCCGGCCGACGGCAGCGCCAGCGTCACGTGGCCGAGCATGATGATCACGCCGGCGATGGCGACGGTCTTGCGCGGGCCGAAGACGCGGTCGCCGATCCAGCCGCCCGGCAGGGCGAGCAGGTAGACGAGCGACAGGTACACCGAGTAGATCGCGGTCGCGGTGGTCGCGCTCAGGTGCAGGCCGCCGGGAGCCACCAGGTACAGCGGAAGCAGTGCCTTCATGCCGTAGTAGGAGAAGCGCTCCCACATCTCGGTCATGAAGAGAGTGGCCAGGCCGCGGGGGTGGCCGAAGAAGGTCTTCTCGGAACCGGTGGTGCCGGCCGAGTCCTTCGTCAGGCTTGACGCCATGGTCGATCCTTGCTTGCTCGGGACGCGCGCTTCGTGAGCGGTGGTCGCGCCCGGTGGGGGTGGCCGGCACCGGCAGGGGGAGCCGCCCCACCCCTACGCCCGAGGGGTTCGCTCCGCGGGTGGCGGAAGCGAGGGGACGGACCCACCGGGATCCACGCCCGGGGCGCATCATCGCGCCCGGGGCCCGGCCCATAGGTCATTCACTGTCATTCGGAACCAGCAATTCCGGTTCCTGTGCAGAAAAGAGACCTTTGGCTCGCCAAGCAGGCCAAAGGTCCCCAGTTAGTGCTAAAGGCGTTGGGACACCATACGACACCACACGCCCGCATATGGAAGGACTTGAGACATGGATCACAGGTTCCATGGGAACCGATTGCCCATATTCGAAGGTGGTTAACAGGATCGCATCCCTGAGCCGCAGGGCCGGCCGGTCGAAAGACGATCAAGGAAAGGTCGTCCGACGATCAAGAGGCGATCAGACGGCGGTCAGATGCGGACTTCGGCCCGCCGCCGGGCCCGTCCCTGACGGGTTCGACGGACGGGCCCTCCCGCTCGCGGACTACCATCACCCCCATGACCCGTGTACTGCTCGCCGAGGACGACGCGTCCATCTCGGAGCCGCTGGCCCGCGCACTGCGTCGGGAGGGTTACGAGGTCGAGGTCCGCGAGGACGGCCCGACCGCCCTCGACGCCGGACTCCAGGGAGGCGCCGACCTGGTCGTGCTCGACCTGGGGCTGCCCGGCATGGACGGCCTGGAGGTCGCCCGCAGGCTGCGCTCCGAGGGGCACACCGTCCCGATCCTGGTGCTGACCGCGCGCGCCGACGAGGTGGACACCGTGGTCGGCCTCGACGCCGGTGCCGACGACTACGTCACCAAGCCCTTCCGGCTCGCCGAACTGCTCGCCCGGGTGCGGGCCCTGCTGCGGCGCGGCGCCACCGAGCCGGTGCCCCAGCCCGCCACCCACGGCGTGCGGATCGACGTCGAGTCGCACCGGGCGTGGATGGGCGACGAGGAGCTCCAGCTCACCGCCAAGGAGTTCGACCTGCTCCGGGTGCTGGTGCGCGACGCGGGCCGGGTCGTCACCCGCGACCAGCTGATGCGCGAGGTCTGGGACACCACCTGGTGGTCCTCGACCAAGACGCTCGACATGCACATCTCCTGGCTGCGCAAGAAGCTCGGCGACGACGCCGCCAACCCCCGCTACATCGCCACCGTCCGGGGCGTCGGTTTCCGGTTCGAGAAGAGCTGACACCGCCTCCGCCGGGCCCCTTCGTACGTCCAGGGACACTGAGCCATGCGCCGCCGACTGATCAACTCCACGCTCGCCGTGGTGCTCGTGGTGATCGCCGTCTTCGGCGTCTCGCTCGTCATCGTCGAGACGCGGACGATCAGCAGCAGCGCCCAGGAGAGCGTGAACTCCGAGGCGCTGCGGCTGGTCAGCGTCATCGACAGCCGCATGCTGGCCAATGAGGCGGTCGGCCCGCACGCCCTGTCCGAGCAGGTCGGCCCGGACCGCTACGCACGTGTGGAGATCCCCGGCCGCGACGCCATCGAACTCGGCGTGCGGCCCGGCGGCTCGGTCATCCGCGGCACCGCCCAGGGTGAGCGCGGCGAGTCCGTGCTGGTGCTGGAGTCCCGCTCCACGGTCACCCGCGAGGTCGGGCGCACCCTGCTGATCATCGGCGCGGTGGCGCTGCTCGCCATCGTCTCCGCGGTGCTGCTGGCCGTGCGCCAGGCCAACAAGCTGGCCTCCCCGCTCACCGATCTGGCCGAGACCGCGGAGCGGCTCGGCTCCGGCGACCCCCGGCCCCGCCACAAGCGGTACGGGGTGCACGAGCTGGACCGGGTCGCCGACGTCCTCGACTCCTCCGCCGAGCGGATCGGCAAGATGCTCACCGCCGAGCGGCGGCTCGCCGCCGACGCCTCCCACCAGCTGCGCACCCCGCTCACCGCGCTGTCGATGCGGCTGGAGGAGATCGCCCTCACCGACGACCTGGACACGGTCAAGGAGGAGGCGATGATCGCGCTCACCCAGGTGGAGCGGCTCACCGACGTGGTGGAGCGGCTGCTCACCAACTCCCGCGACCCCCGCATCGGCTCCGCCGTCGTCTTCGACCTCGATGAGGTGGTCAAGCAGCAGCTGGAGGAGTGGCGCCCGGCCTACCGCAGCGCCGGCCGCGCCATCGTCCGCTCCGGCAAGCAGGGGCTGCGCGCGGTCGGCACCCCGGGCGCGGTCGCCCAGGTGCTCGCGGCGCTGATCGAGAACTCGCTGATGCACGGCGGCGGCACGGTCGCGGTGCGCACCCGCGTCACCGGCAACCAGACCGTCGTCGAGGTCACCGACGAGGGCCCGGGCGTGCCGCCCGACCTCGGGGCGCGGATCTTCGAGCGGACCATCAGCGGCCGCAACTCCACCGGCATCGGCCTGGCGGTCGCCCGCGACCTCGCGGAGGCGGACGGCGGGCGGCTGGAGATGCTCCAGCAGCACCCGGCGGTCTTCGCGCTCTTCCTGAGCCGGGTGGCGCGCGGCCCGCGCGAGAGCGAACCGACGATCAGATGACCGGTTCACGCCCCTGAAACCGTCCCCTGAAACGGCCTCCGGAACCGCCCTGCGGCGCCCGGGGCCCCGCACGCCCTAGGAGCGGGAGTTGTTGCGGGCGTACGGCTCGTACGGCTGCCCGGTGGTGTCCAGAAAGGATTCGGCGGTCTGGACGGCCTCGCGGGCGGGCAGCGCCCGGAACACCCAGGTGCGGTACGACCAGAACCGGAACACCGTGCCCAGGCCCAGGCCGATCACGTTCTTGGCGACGTTGTCGGCGACCGTCGAGGTGAAGCCGAAGCCGTAGTGCGAGAGCGCCAGCACACCGTTCTCGATGATCAGCCCGATCCCGCTGAACAGCAGGAACAGCATGAGCTCCCGGCTGCGCCGGCCGCTGTCGGTGTGCCGGTAGGTCCAGTAGCGGTTGCCGACGTAGTTGGTGCCGATGGCGACCGCGGTGGCGATGACCCCGGAGCGGACCACCGCGAGGTGGGCCACGTGCATGCACAGGTTGAAGACGATCGCGTTCACCACGAAGCCGATGGCGCCCACCGCGCCGAACTTCGCGATCTCCCGGGCGAGCAGCTGCAGCCGCGTACGCAATGCGCGCCGTTCACTCATGGTGATCGCCCAGCCCCGTTCGGATTCGGTGTCTTCTCGTCGTCGCAACCCGGCCATGCTAACCAGCCCCTTGCGGCATTGCGCGGTCACGCCCGCACATCCCGGCCACGACCCGGCCTCCGGCGCACGCTCCGGCGGCCCCGGACCGGCTCCTTCCGGGGTCCGCGGGGGCGGCGGATACCCTGGGGGTGTGACGTTCCCGGTAGTCGGCATGGTCGGTGGCGGTCAGCTCGCCCGTATGACCCACGAGGCGGGCATCCCCCTCGGCATCAGATTCAAGCTCCTCAGTGACACCCCCCAGGACTCGGCGGCCCAGGTGGTGAGCGAGGTCGTCGTCGGCGACTATCGCGACCTGGACACGCTGCGCGCCTTCGCGCGCGGCTGTGACGTGATCACCTTCGATCACGAGCACGTGCCCACCGAGCACCTGCGGGCCCTGGAAGCGGACGGCGTCGTCGTCCGGCCGGGGCCCGACGCGTTGGTGCACGCCCACGACAAGGGGGTGATGCGCGCGAAGCTCAGCGCGATCGGCGCGCCCTGCCCCCGCCACCGCATCGTGGCCGACCCGGCCGACGTGTCGCGGTTCGCGGCCGAGGGCGACGGCTATCCCGTCATCCTCAAGACCGTGGTGGGCGGCTACGACGGCAAAGGCGTGTGGTTCGTGCGCTCCGAGGCCGACGCGGCCGACGCCTTCAAGGCGGGCGTGGACGTGCTGGCCGAGGAGAAGGTGGACTTCGTCCGCGAGCTCGCGGCCAACGTCGTGCGTTCCCCCAGCGACCAGGCCGTGGCCTACCCGGTGGTCGAGTCGGTCCAGGTCGACGGCGTCTGCGACACGGTGATCGCCCCGGCGCCCGACCTCGCCGAGGAGCTGGCCGGGCAGGCCCAGGAGCTCGCCCTGCGGATCGCCTCCGAGCTGGGCGTGGTCGGCCACCTCGCGGTCGAGCTGTTCGAGACCCGCGACGGGCGCATCCTCGTCAACGAGCTGGCCATGCGCCCGCACAACTCGGGCCACTGGACCCAGGACGGCGCGATCACCTCGCAGTTCGCCAACCACGTCCGGGCCGTCCTCGACCTTCCGCTGGGCGACCCGCGCCCGAGGTCGAAGTGGACCGTGATGTGCAACGTGCTGGGCGGCGACTACCCGGACATGTACTACGCGTATCTGCACTGCATGGCCCGCGACCCCCAGCTCAAGATCCACATGTACGGCAAGGACGTGAAGCCCGGCCGCAAGGTCGGCCACGTCAACACCTACGGCGACGACCTCGCCGACGTGCGCGAACGCGCCCGTCACGCGGCCGACTACCTCAGAGGAACGATCACCGAATGAACAGCGCGTCCCCCGTCATTGGCATCGTCATGGGCTCGGACTCCGACTGGCCGGTCATGGAGGCCGCCGCCCAGGCCCTGCACGAGTTCGAGATCCCGTACGAGGTGGACGTCGTCTCGGCGCACCGGATGCCGCACGAGATGATCGCGTACGGCGAGCAGGCGGCGGACCGCGGCCTCAAGGCGATCATCGCGGGCGCGGGCGGCGCCGCGCACCTGCCCGGCATGCTGGCGTCGGTGACGCCGCTGCCGGTGATCGGCGTGCCGGTGCCGCTGAAGTACCTGGACGGCATGGACTCGCTGCTCTCGATCGTGCAGATGCCGGCGGGCGTGCCGGTGGCCACCGTGTCGGTGGGCGGCGCCCGTAACGCGGGACTGCTCGCCGCCCGTATCCTGGCCGCCCACGACGACGAACTCCGCGCGCGCATGCGGGAGTTCCAGCAGGAGCTGAACGACCAGGCCACCGAGAAGGGCAGGCGTCTTCGTACGAAGGTGGAGTCCGCGGCGTCCTTCGGCTTCGGAAAGTGAGCACGGTGGACCATCTCGCGCGGGCCCGTACGCTGCTGGCCCAGCACCCCGTCGTCGACGGCCACAACGACCTCCCCTGGGCGCTGCGCAAGCAGGTCCGCTACGACCTGGACCGCTGCGACATCGGCGCCGACCAGCGCGGCCGGCTCCACACCGACCTGCCCCGGCTGCGGGCCGGCGGGGTCGGCGCGCAGTTCTGGTCGGTGTACGTGCGCACCGACCTGGCCGGGGACGCGGCGGTCAGCGCCACCCTGGAGCAGGTCGACTGCGTGGACCAGCTGATCGCCCGCTACCCGGGCGACCTGGCGGGCGCGCGCAGCGCCGACGACATGGAGAAGGCGCGCGCCGGGGGCCGCATCGCCTCGCTCAAGGGCGCCGAGGGCGGCCACTCCATCAACAACTCCCTCGCCACCCTGCGGGCGCTGTACGCGCTGGGCGTGCGGTACATGACGCTCACCCACAACGACAACATCGCCTGGGCGGACTCGGCGACGGACGCGCCCGGGGTCGGCGGCCTCTCGCCGTTCGGCCGCGAGGTGGTCCGCGAGATGAACCGCCTCGGCATGCTCGTCGACCTCTCGCACGTGGCGGCGAGCACCATGCGGGACGCGCTGGCCGCCACCGAGGCGCCGGTGATCTTCTCGCACTCCTCGGCGCGGGCGGTCTGCGACCACCCCAGGAACGTGCCGGACGACGTGCTGGCGCAGCTCCCGGGCAACGGGGGAGTGGCCATGGTGACCTTCGTGCCGAAGTTCATCCTGCCCGCGGCGGTGGAGTGGACGGCGGCGGCGGACGAGAACCTGCGCGCGCACGGGCTGCACGCGCTGGACACCTCGCCCGAGGCGATGGCGCTGCACCAGGCGTTCGAGGCGGCGCACCCGCGCCCGCCCGCCACCGTCGGCACGGTCGCCGACCACCTCGACCACATGCGCGCGGTCGCCGGGATCGACCACATCGGCATCGGCGGCGACTTCGACGGCACCGCGTTCACGCCCGAGGGCCTGGAGGACGTGTCCGGCTATCCGAACCTCGTCGCCGAGCTCCTCGGCCGCGGCTGGTCGGAGACCGACCTCGCCAAGCTGACCTGGGGCAACGCGGTCCGGGTGCTGCGCGACGCGGAGGCGGTGGCCCGCGACGCACAGCAGCGGCGCGGCCCCTCCAACGCGACGCTGGAGTCCCTGGACGGCTGACTCCCGGGGTTCGGGGGCGCGGCGCCACGGGGCCGTACCCCCGAACGCCGCGTCCGCCGCGACCGGTCGGCGTACCCGTGTGAGGGTGGCCCTACTGCCGTCGCCGACGCCGAACCGGGAGACCGTCATGGCAGATCTGCACGACGAGGCCGACGTCGCCAGCGCCGCGATAGGCGCACCGGATCGCCCCACCGCCCGTGGACGCGGCTCCAGGCCCGCCACCGCCCCGGACATACCGGGGGAGTCGGGCCCCGCGCCCGCTCCCGCCCGCAAGCCCCCGGCGCGCAAACCGGCCCCCCGGGCCGCGGCCCGCAAACAGCAGCCGCCCACGGCCCCCGAGCCGTCCGGCGCCACCGGCTCCGCGCCCCCGCCCGTCGCGCGCCCGGCGCCCGAACGGGCCCCCGCGTCCGCCGAACCGGCGGCCGAGGCGGTGGCCGCTCCCGCTCCCGCTCCCGCCGGGTCCCCGGACCCCGAGCACCTCGCGCGCGTGCGGGCCCTGCTGCGGGCGCACCCCGTGGCCGACGGGTACAACACGCTCGCGCAGGTGCTGGTGCAGACCCCCTGGCACGACGTCGAGCTCGGCGAGAGCTCGCTGGACACCGACATCCCCCGGCTGCGCCAGGGCGGGGTGGGGGCGCAGTTCTGGTCGCTGGTGGTCGCGGCCGACTGCCCGGACCCGGTCAGCGCCACCCTGGAGCGCGTGGACCGGCTGCGCACCCTCGTCGACGCCTGCCCGGAGGGGCTGCGGCTCGCGCTGGCCGCCGGCGACCTCGCGGACGCCCGCAACCACGGCCGGATCGCCTCGCTCTTCGGGCCGGTCGCCGCCCACGCCCTGGGCGACTCGCTGGGCACGGTACGGGCCTACCACGCCCTGGGGGTGCGGGCCGTGGCCCTGACGGCGACCGCCAGCTGGACCCGGGCGGGCCTGACCCGCTTCGGCCAGGAGGTCGTGCGGGAGCTCAACCGGCTCGGCATGCTCATCGACCTGTCCGGCGCCGCGCCCGAGACGGTCCGCCAGACGCTGGTGGCGGCCAAGGCGCCGCTGGTCTTCACCCGGTCGGCCGCCCGCGCCCTGACCGACCATCCGCTCAACGTCACCGACGAGCTGCTGGCCGGGCTGCCCGAGAACGGCGGCGTCTGCCTGGTGAGCCTCGCCCCGGCCCAGGTCGCCCGGTCCGGCCGGGCCGCCCGCGTCCAGGACGTCGCCGACCACGTCGAGCACCTGCGGGGCGTGGTGGGGCCGGAGCACATCGGGCTCTCGGGGGCGTACGGCCTGACGGCGGGCGCCCCGCGCACGATCGGCCTCGAAGACGCCTCGTGCTATCCGGTGCTGCTCGCCGAACTGGTCGCCCGGGGCTGGGAGGACACCGAACTGGCCGCGCTGACCTGGGGAAACCTCGTCCGGGTGATCCGGGACGTGGACTTCGCGGCCCGCGCGACCCAGCCCCGCCGGGGCCCGTCCACGGCGACGATCGAAGACCTGGACCCGCGGTAGGGCCCGGCGGAGCCCCGCGCCCATGGGGGCGCGAGGCTCCGGGTGCGCCCGTCGCCCCCGTACGCGTGCGACGGCCCGCGCCCGCGGGTGCGGGCCGGAGGCGGCCCGTACGGCCCCGGCCGCGCGCCCGGGGCGTTACGCCCGGGGCCGGCCCATCGCCCGGAACGTCCAGCCCGCCTCGCGCCAGCGCGCCGCGTCCAGCGCGTTGCGCCCGTCCAGCACGATCCGCCGCCCGGCCACCTCGGCCAGCGCCGCCGGGTCCAGCTCGCGGAACTCGCGCCACTCGGTGAGGTGCAGCACCACATCGGCGCCCCGCACCGCCTCCAGCGCCGTCTCCGCGTACGCCAGGGTCGGGAAGAGGCGGCGGGCGTTCTCCATCCCCTTGGGGTCGTAGACGGTGACCTGTCCGCCCTGGAGGTGGATCTGCCCGGCCACGTTCAGGGCGGGCGAGTCGCGCACGTCGTCCGAGTCAGGCTTGAAGGTGGCGCCGAGCACCGCGACCCGCTTGCCGAGGAAGGAGTCGCCGCCGACCGCCTCCCGGGCCAGCTCGACCATGTGGCCGCGCCGGCGCATGTTGATCGAGTCGACCTCGCGCAGGAACGTCAGCGCCTGGTCGGCGCCGAGCTCACCGGCCCGCGCCATGAAGGCCCGGATGTCCTTGGGCAGACAGCCGCCGCCGAAGCCGATCCCGGCCCGCAGGAACTTCGAGCCGATCCGCTCGTCGTGGCCGATCGCCTCGGCCAGCTTCACCACGTCGCCGTCGGCGGCCTCGCAGACCTCGGCCATGGCGTTGATGAAGGAGATCTTGGTGGCGAGGAAGGAGTTGGCCGAGGTCTTGACCAGCTCGGCGGTCGGGAAGTCGGTCACCACGAACGGCGAGCCCTCGCCGACCGGGCCCGCGTACACCTCGCGCAGCAGCTTCTCGGCGCGCTCGCCGCGCACGCCGACGACGATCCGGTCGGGGTGCAGGGTGTCGTCCACGGCGAAGCCCTCGCGCAGGAACTCGGGGTTCCAGGCCAGCTCCACGCCCTCGGGCAGGGTCTCGGCGAGCCGGGCGGCGGACCCGACCGGCACGGTCGACTTGCCGACCACCAGCGCCCCGTCGCGCAGCACCGGCGCCAGCGAGGCGAAGGCGGCGTCGACGTAGCTCATGTCGCAGGCGTACTCGCCGTGCTTCTGCGGGGTGTTCACACAGACGAAGTGGACGTCGCCGAACGCGCCGACCTCCTCCCACGAGGTGGTGAAGCGCAGCCGCCCGCTGGAGCCCTCAAGGCCGGCGACGTGCTTGCCGAGCAGTTCCTCAAGGCCCGGTTCGTACATCGGTACGCGCCCCTGGGCCAGCAGCTCGATCTTCTCCGGGACCACGTCCAGGCCCAGCACCTCGAACCCCAGCTCCGCCATGGCCGCGGCATGGGTGGCCCCGAGGTATCCGGTGCCGATCACAGTGATCTTGAGGGCCATGCGGTGCTCCTGGGAGGTACGGGCTTGCGGGCGCTGCCCGAGCATAGTCGGGCCCCCGCCGAGCCCGTGATCCGCACCGAAACCGCAGGCCCGGGGGCTGTCGTCAAGCTCACGTATGCCCGTGGCCGTACACCCCACTAAAATTGAGGTTACTTAACGGTAGTTAGCGCCCTTGGGGAGTGAGTCACCTTGGCCGGAACGGCTGATTTCGACCTGTACCGCCCGTCCGAAGAACACGACATGCTCCGTGACGCGATCCGCTCGCTCTCCGAGGCGAAGATCGCGCCGTTCGCGGCCGAGGTCGACGAGGAGGCCCGCTTCCCGCAGGAGGCGCTGGAGGCGCTGGTCGCCAACGACCTGCACGCCGTGCACGTCCCCGAGTCGTACGGCGGCGCCGGCGCGGACGCGCTCGCCACCGTCATCGTGATCGAGGAGGTGGCCCGCGTCTGCGCGTCCTCCTCCCTGATCCCGGCCGTCAACAAGCTCGGCTCGCTGCCGGTCATCATCTCCGGCTCCGAGGAGCTGAAGCGGAAGTACATGACCCCGCTGGCCAAGGGCGAGGGCATGTTCTCGTACTGCCTCTCCGAGCCGGACGCCGGTTCGGACGCGGCGGGCATGAAGACCCGCGCGGTGCGCGACGGGGACTTCTGGGTCCTCAACGGCGTGAAGCGCTGGATCACCAACGCGGGCGTCTCCGACTACTACACGGTCATGGCCGTGACCGACCCGGAGAAGCGCTCCAAGGGCATCTCGGCCTTCGTCGTCGAGAAGAGCGACGAGGGCGTCTCCTTCGGCGCCCCGGAGAAGAAGCTCGGCATCAAGGGCTCGCCGACCCGCGAGGTCTACCTCGACAACGTCCGCATCCCCGCCGACCGCATGATCGGCGAGGAGGGCACCGGCTTCGCGACCGCGATGAAGACGCTGGACCACACCCGCATCACCATCGCGGCCCAGGCCCTCGGCATCGCCCAGGGCGCCCTCGACTACGCCAAGGGCTACGTCCAGGAGCGCAAGCAGTTCGGCAAGCCGATCGCCGACTTCCAGGGCATCCAGTTCATGCTCGCGGACATGGCCATGAAGATCTCGGCCGCCCGTGCCCTGACCTACCAGGCCGCCGCCGCCTCCGAGCGCGGCGACGCCGACCTGACGTACCTCGGCGCCGCGGCCAAGTGCTTCGCCTCCGACATCGCCATGGAGGTCACCACGGACGCGGTCCAGCTGCTCGGCGGCTACGGCTACACCCGTGACTACCCGGTGGAGCGCATGATGCGCGACGCCAAGATCACCCAGATCTACGAGGGCACCAACCAGGTCCAGCGCATCGTCATGGCGCGCAACCTGCCGTAACCCCCCTCAGCACATCGGGCCCGCCGCCGGAAAATACCGGAGGCGGGCCCGAGGCGTGCCGGGGGCGGGGGTCAGCGGGATGCCGTCACCGTGACCTTCTGGTCGTTGTTCAGTTCGTTCACCAGCTGCTTGACCTTCGAGGTGTCCCACTGCAGGGACGTCTGCGGGCCGTTGCCGGAGATCGGCATGTTCATCGACGTGCCGCCGCCGCTGGTGACGCCCTTCATCGCCCAGAACATGTCGGCCAGGTCGAACAGGCTCATGTCCTTGTCGACCGTCAGGGTGTCCAGGCCCGCGCCCATCACCGGGTACAGCTTGAACGGGTTGAGCACGGTCGTCGGGGTCGCCGTCTGGCTGGCCAGGGCGGACAGGAAGCGCTGCTGGTTCTTGGTGCGCTCCAGGTCGCCCGCCGCGTAGCCGTGGCGGTTGCGGACGAAGGCGAGGGCCTGCTGGCCGTCGAGGGTCTGCTTGCCCTTCTTGAAGTCGGCGCCCGAGTCCTTGTCCTTGATGTCCTGCGGGATGTCGATCTCCACCCCGCCGACCGCGTCCACGATGTTCGCGAAGCCCGCGAAGCCGATCTCGGCGTAGTGGTCGATGTGCAGCCCGGTGTTGGCCTCGATGGTGCGCACCAGCAGCTCGGGGCCGTCCATCGCGTACGCCGCGTTCAGCTTGTTGTGGCCCTTGGCGGGGAACAGCTTGCCGGACTGGGAGCCCTTGAAGCTGGGGATCTGCACCCACGAGTCGCGCGGCAGCGAGATCATCGTGTTCCCGTTGTCACCGGTGTGCAGGATCATCATCGAGTCGGTCCGCTTGCCCTCGGCGGAGCCGGTGTGCAGCTTCTGCTTCTGCTCCTTGGACAGCCCGTCGCGGGAGTCGGAGCCCACGATCAGGTAGTTGGTGCCCTTGCCGTCGGCGGGCCGGTCGATGACCTTGGACAGGTCGACCTCGCGGCGCACCTTGGAGTCGGCCCAGAAGTAGGTGCCGACCGAGACGCCCACCACCGTGACGACCAGGACCAGCGAGCCGATCATGATGCGGCGGCGCCAGTTGGGCCGCGGCTTGGCGGACGGACCGCCCGCCGCGCCCGGGCCGCCGCCCGGCCCGCGCCCGCCGGGGCCGCGCCCGGACGGCGTGCCGTAGACGTGCCCGTCGCTGTAACCGCTGTCGTACTGGCCGGGTGCGGGCACCCCGTTGCCGTACTGCTGCTGTCCGTAACCGTCGTCGTACGCCGGCTGCTGCGGCGGCACCGGTCGCTGCGGGCGCGCGGGCGCCGAGCCCACCGGCCGCTGTACGTGCCTCATGACGCGCGGGCCCTCCGGCTGCGCGGCGGAGCTACCGCGGCCGTACTGCTCGCCGCGCTCGTCGTCGGACCATCCGTCGTTCATGCCGTCAAGCATGCACGGCATCCCCGCGTGTCTGACAGGCCGGGTGGCGCTCTGGGCCCGTGCTGTTGCACAGCTGATGCAATGCGCGCGCAATGAGGACGCGAGCGCCCGCGCCTAAGCTGGGCGGTATGACTGATCTTCCGGGCAAGCCGACCTCGGCGTCCCGAACCACCCTGAGCCACATCATGACGGCACATGACACGAACCTGCTGGGCACCGTGCACGGCGGCGTGATCATGAAACTGGTGGACGACGCGGCCGGCGCGGTCGCCGGGCGGCACTCCGGCGGGCCCGCGGTCACCGCCTCCATGGACGAGATGGCCTTCTTGATGCCGGTCCGCGTGGGGGACCTGGTCCATGTGAAGGCCCAGGTCAACTGGACCGGCCGGTCCTCCATGGAGGTCGGCGTGCGGGTGCTGGCCGAGCGCTGGAACGAGTCCACCCCGGCCCAGCAGGTCGGCTCGGCCTATCTGGTGTTCGCCGCGGTCGACGCCGACGGCAAGCCCCGGCCCGTACCGCCGGTGCTCCCGGAGACCGAGCGCGACGAGCGCCGCTACCAGGAGGCCCAGATCCGCCGCACCCACCGCCTGGCCCGCCGCCGCGCGATCCTGGAGCTGCGCGAGAAGCGGGCGGCGGAGGGGCTGGACGACTAGCGCCCGGACGACCGGGGCCGCCTGCGGCGGATCCGGTCCGGGACGCGTGGCTCACGTGCCCGGGCACACCGCCGCGTCCCCCGTCACCGTCTCGAACTCGCCCGCCCCCGACGCCTCCGCGCGGACCGGGGTCACCGCCTTGAAGTCCGTGCCCGCCGTCACCTTCAGCGTGGCGCCCAGGCCCTTGACCGGGCGCAGTTCGCTGCCGGGCAGCGCCGCGGCCAGCGACTTGGCCGAGCGGTCCCAGCGCGGGTCGTACTCGACCAGGGTGCGCGGCAGGTCCCGGGCGGCGCCCGCCAGCGGTGTCCCGGTGGTGCGGAAGCCGGTGGCGCGCAGCGCGTCGTCGACCCGGCGGCCGAGCCCGTCGGTGCGGGTGCCGTTGTAGACCTGCACCCGGATGTGGTCCGGCGCCACCTCGACCATCGCGCCGGGCGGCTGGCCCTGCCCCTTGTCGTCCTGCTGGCGGCCCGGGGCCTTGCGCACGGCCAGCGGCCGGTCCTCGCGCAGCGCCGCGAAGAGCTTGCGGGACTTGGCCTCGTCCCACTTCACCGTCGAGCCGATCCCCTTCACGGGGAAGTTCATCTGCCCGATCGGCACGGTCGTGAACTCCGAGGACGCCGGGGAGAAGCCCCGCATCGTCCGGCCCAGCGAGAGGATCTCCTCCGCCCCGAAGCCCTGGTCGGCCCGGACCGACTCCAGCAGCGTCGAGGCGACCTCCCGGAAGCGCACCGGGTTCATCAGCACGCCCGACCCGGTCGCCTTGTGGATCAGCGCCGCCATGAACTTCTGCTGGCGCTGCATCCGGCCCAGGTCCGCCGAGCCGTCGGTGTGCCGCGAGCGCACGTACTGGAGCGCCTGCCCGCCGTCGAGGTCGTGCGTGCCCGCCGCGAGGTCGAGACCGGTGTACGAGTCCTTCATCGGCCGGGCGGTGCAGATCTGCACCCCGCCGAGCGCGTCCACCGTCTTCATGAAGCTGGTGAAGTCGACCTCCAGGTAGTGGTCCATCTTGAGGCCGGTCATGTGCTCCACCGTGCGCACCGTCAGCGCGGGCCCGCCCTCCGCGTACGCCGCGTTGATCTTCACGGGGTGCTGGTTGTGGTGGTCGCCGGTGTTCTGGTCGGTGTGCTCGGGGATCTCCGCGTAACTGTCGCGCGGGATGCTCACCACGCTGGCCCGGTCGTGGTCCGCCGAGATGTGCACGATCATCATCGTGTCCGTGCAGTGGCAGGGCGCACCGCCCAGGCGGTACTTCTCCTTCTCCTCCGGTGTGATCTTGTCCCGCCCGTCGGTGCCGACCAGCAGGATGTTGGTGCCGTGACCGGCCTGCGGCCGGTTCTTCATGTCCTTGAACGGGTCGACCCGCCCGATCCCGCTGTCCAGGCCGGTCACCACGGCGTGGCCGACCCCGCCCGCGCCCAGCACCAGGACCGAGAGGGTGGTCGCCATCCGCATGCCCCAGCGGGGCCGCTCGTCCTGTGGTCTGGCGCGGGGCCGGCCGGTACGGGGGGACGGGGAGCGGGGCGGCGTGGGCACGGGGACCTCCGCGGGCGAAAAGAGGGATTGGTGGCACGGTAGGCCCATACGATCTGCGGCAACCGGCGCCGCCCCGGCCGACCCCGGCGCTGTCCCCCGTTCGCGGTAACGTGAGCCGCGATGAACGCCTCCCCTCCCGCCGTCTCCGTGATCATGCCGGTCCTGAACGAGGAGCGGCATCTGCGCGACGCGGTCCGCCACATACTCGACCAGGAGTACGAGGGCGAGATGGAGGTGGTGATCGCGCTCGGCCCGTCCACGGACCGCACCGACGAGATCGCCGCCGAGCTCGTCATGGCGGACGCCCGGGTCCGTACCGTCCCCAACCCCACCGGGCGCACTCCGGCGGCCCTGAACGCCGCCATCGAGGAATCGAACCACCCGATCGTGGTACGCGTCGACGGCCACGGCATGCTCTCCCCGGGCTACATCGCCACCGCCGTCCGCCTCCTGGACGAGACCGGCGCGCAGAACGTCGGCGGCGTCATGCACGCCGAGGGCGAGAACGCCTGGGAGGACGCCGTCGCGGCGGCCATGACCTCCAGGATCGGCGTCGGCGGCGCGGCCTTCCACACCGGCGGCGCAGCGGGCCCGGCCGACACCGTCTACCTGGGCGTCTTCCGCCGCGAGGCGCTGGAGCGGCAGGGCGGCTACAACGAGGAGTTCATCCGTGCCCAGGACTGGGAGCTGAACTTCCGCATCCGCGAGGCGGGCGGTCTGATCTGGTTCTCGCCCGAGCTGCGGGTCCAGTACCGCCCGCGCCCGAGCGTGCGCGCCCTGGCCAGGCAGTACAAGGAGTACGGCCGCTGGCGCCGGGTCGTCGCGCGCCACCACGGGGGCTCCCTCAACCCGCGCTACCTCGCGCCCCCGGCCGCCGTCTGCGCGATCGCGGCGGGCGTGCTGGTGGGCGCGGTGCTGACCCCGTTCGGCTTCGCCGTCCCGGCCGGCTATCTGGCCGCGATCGCGGCCGGTTCGGTCCCGGCGGGCCGGGGGCTGTCGCCCCGGGCCCGGCTGCGGATCCCGGTGGCCCTCGCCACCATGCACCTGTCCTGGGGCTTCGGCTTCCTGACCAGCCCGAGGGCACTCGCCCGCGAGGTCGCCGCGAGCCGCCGCCCACCGGCCACGGCCTGACGCCCGGCACCCCGTACGGACAAGGGGGCGCCCGGTGCCGACGAGCACCGGGCGCCCCCTCCGTACTTCCGCGGGGTGTCCGCGACTACCAGCGGTAGGGCCAGTACACGTCCATGCAGTCCGTCTTGCTGGCGCCGTTCACGTTCTCCGTGTTCTTCAGCGGGTCGGAGTCCTCCACCGCCTTCTTCGGGTACGTGGCACCGCTGCGCCAGTCCGAACCGACCGTCAGGGTCAGCGTGGAGGCGTCGGCGGACACCTTCACCGCGCTGGACGGCAGCCCCATCGCGGAGGCCACCGACAGCGCGTCGGCCTTGCCCTGGGCGCCCGCGCTCTTGGGGTACGTCAGGGTGGAGGTGGTGGCCGAGCCGCGGGTGTCGGACGCCTGCGCCTTGAAGAAGCCCTTGTTCTTCAGGGTGCCGGTGACCGTGGTCGCCCGCTTCTGGGTGGGCGGCGCGCCGTCCCCGCCGGTGCCGTTGACGACGCTGACGACGATCGAGCCCGCGGCGGCGGCCTTGGGGCCCTTGTCCTCGGTCTTGGCCGGGCCGTCGTCCTTCTTGTCGAGCGGCTTGTCCTCGCGCAGCAGCGTCCACAGCGCGTCGGCGGCGCCCGGCTGCGGCAGGACGTGGTCCTTGTTCTTGGGGTCCTGGATGCGCGGCATGGTCAGCATGTTCAGCCGGTCCATCGGGATGCTCTTGAGCTCCATCCCGAGGTCGAAGAGCTTCTTGGGCGTGCCGAGTTCACGCGAGACCTGGAGCGACTTGGTGGCCGTCTCGGCCAGGCCCATGATGCGTCCGGTGTTGGTGAAAGCATTCTGCTTCTTCAGCTCGCGCATCACCGAGTTGAGGTACATGTGCTGGGCCTTGGCGCGGCCCAGGTCGCTCTCGAAGGCGTGCCGGGTGCGCAGCCACTGGAGCGCCTGCTCGCCCTTGACCTTGTGGGTGCCCTTGGTCAGCCGCAGGTGCGAGCCGCCCGACACCTTCGGCTTGGGGCCGTCGTACACGTTCTCCTTGACGCACACGTCGGCGCCGCCGACCGCGTCCGCCATCGACACCACACCGGCGAAGTCGACCATCAGCCAGTGGTCGATGTAGACCCCGGTGAGCTTCTCCCAGGTGTCCAGGACACAGCCCGCGCCGCCCCGGCCCAGCGCCTCGTTGATGAGGGTGTTGGTGGCCGGCTCCGTCTTCTTGGTCTTCGGGTTCACGCACGTCGGGATGTCGACGCGGGTGTCGCGCGGAATGGAGATGACCGAGGCGTTCTTGCGGTCCGCCGAGACGTGCAGCAGCATCTGCACGTCGGCGAGCGGCGGGGCGCCGACGCTGTCCCTGGAGCCGCCCAGCTTCAGGTTCTCCGGGGAGTCGCGGCTGTCGGAGCCGATGAGCAGGACGTTCAGCGGGGTCTGGCCGTCGGCGTTGGCCGCGGTCTTCTTGGCGTTGGAGCCGCCCGCGCTGCGGTCGCCCTTGCGGATGTTGCCGCTGAGGTGCTGGTAGTACAGGTAACCGGCGCCGGCCGTCCCGAGTATCAGCACCGCGAGGGTCAGGGCCGCCCAGCGCAATATGCGCCATTTGCTCTTCTTCTTCACGCGTTTGCGCGCACCGCCGCGGCGGTGCCCGCTACCGCCCTGCGCCGATGTCTCCTTCTGCGGCGACGGCCCGTCGCCGGACGGCTTGCGGGCGGACGGCACCTCGCCGTCCGCCTGGTCCGCCCCCTCGCCGTAGAGGGACTCGTCCCAGCCGAGCTGGCCCGCGTTTTGGACGCGCCGCGGCCGCGTCCCCTCCCCACGCACGCTGTTCTGCCCCACCCCAATACCCCCTGTTCAGGTGGTCCCTGCGGCCCGCACGGGCCGGGGACCTGTTGTCACTTGGCGCACACCGACTTGTCGGCTTCGACCTTCTGGATGCCCTCGGGCGCCTTGGCCGGGGCGGCGATCGGTACCCCGGCGCCCTTGAAGTCCGCGCCGAGCGTGAGCACCATCGGCGCCCGCCCCACCGAGTCCGCCGTGCCCGGCTTCAGCGCACCGGCGGGCAGCCCCATCAGATCGGCGAGCTTGCGCGCCTGATCGGCCTGGTTCGGCCCGTACGTCAAGGTGGTGGCCGCCAGCTTCGCCGGGGCGTTGCCGCCGTTCTCCGACTTCAGCACGCCCTTGGTGTTCTGCAGCCACAGCAGCGTCGCGGAGGCGGAGCCCGGCTGGGCGCCGCCGTTGAGGACCTGGACGCGGACCGCGGACGGCTGGGCACGGGTGCCCTTCAGGAGCGCCGCCTGGGCGTCCTTGGCCTGGCTCTCCTTCTTCTTGACCTCGGTGAACGACACGTCCGAGCGCATCATGCTGAAGACCTGCGGCGCCTTGGTCGGGTCGACGATCACGGTCTTGTGGACCTTGCCGTCGGCCGGGTTGTCGATCACCGGCACGGTCGCGAAGGTCACGTTCTTCAGATCGACCTTGCTGAGGTCCTGCGCGAGGCTGGTCAGCTTCTTGATCGACCCTATTCCGGAGTCCACGGTGAGCGCCTTGGTCGCCGCGTTCGCCAGCCCGTAGATCTTGGTCGGGCTGGTCAGCGTCGAGTCGGACTTCATCTGCCGCATCATCGAACTCAGGAACTGCTGCTGCTGCTTGATGCGGTCCAGGTCGCTCTCGTTGCCGAAGCTGTGCCGGGTCCGGACGAACGCGAGCGCCTGCTCGCCCTTGATCTTGGAGACTCCGGCGGGCAGCTTCAGGTGCGACTTGGGGTCGTTCACCGGCTTGGCCAGGCACACGTTGACGCCGCCGACGGCCGTCGACAGCTCCTTGACCGCGTTGAAGTCGGCCATCATGAAGTGGTCGACGCTCAGCCCGGTCAGCGCCTTGACCGTGCGCATGGTGCAGCCCGGGTCGCGGCCGTCCTGGCCGAGGCTGGTGTTGAAGCGCACCTTGGACTCGGCGGGCACCGTCTTGGTGGTGCCGTCCTTCTGCTTGGTCGGGCACTCCGGGATGTCGGTCACCAGGTCGCGCGGGATGGACAGCGCCGTGGCGTTGGTCCGGTCCTTGGAGACGTGGAAGAGGATGTTGGTGTCGGCGTGGCCCTCGCTGCCCTTGTCGCCGTACCCCTCGTTGCCCTTGCCGGTGCGCTTGTCCGTACCGATGATCAGGATGTTCACCGGCCCGTCGGAGGTCGCGTGCTTGCTGCCCGCGTCACCGACGTCGACGGTGTTCAGGTTGTTGTTGAAGTGCTGGTACAGCAGGTACGCGCCGGTCGAGCCCGCGACGAGGACGAACCCCATCACACCGCCCGTCCACAGCAGCACCTTCTTCTTGCGGGACGCCTTGGGCTTGCGCTTGCGCCGGCCGGGCGCGGTGGCGGGGTCGGGCTCGGGCGCGCCGGAGCGGCGGTTGTCGCGCTGACCGGGCACCTCGCGACGGCCGGGGCCGCCTCTGCCGGGGGCGGAGTTTCTGCGCGGGGGAGCGCCGGCCGACGGGGACGACTGCGTTCCGGAGGGATTCAGTCGCAATTCGTAATTGCCCGTCTGCGGGTTGAGGACCCACTGGTCCGCCGGGTCGACTTCATCCGCCCGCCCACGGCTCTGCGCATCCACGGTTGCCTTAGTCCTCCGTCGGTGCCACGCGAGTCACTTCCCCCAAAGCGCTCAGTCATTCGATCCTGCAGTGCGCGGCCTCGGGGACCACAAGCACCGGGTCGCGTCACACTATCTGCCCAGTTGAGCGAAGAGCGACGGCCGTGACAAATTCCACGCCTCTTACAACCGGGCAATCCGTCCCAACCCGACCCCCGCCCGTTACTCCGTTGGTTCACGCTTTACCCGCACATCCCCACGGCCGCATTCGAACCGGTGTACGTCGGAACGGGGCTCGGCGAGGCCGGGTCGTCGGGCTTGTCGTCCGAGGAGGCCCCGTCCGCGCCCGCCGACGGCGTGGGCGCGGCGCTCTCGGCCGCCGAGGCCGGGCCCACGTGGAGCGGCCGGTCGTCCCGCAGCTGCTGGAAGAGCTGGCGCGCGGCGGGCTGGACCAGCTCGTCGCGGTTGGTGTCGTACGTGTACGGGCGCCGCGGCACCGTAAGGAACTGCACCTTGTCCGTCGGGATTCCCCGCATCCCGCGCACCAGGTCGTACAGGTCCTTCAGTGAATTCAGCCCCGGATCGGTGGTGAGCGACTTCGTCATCGCGTCCAGCACCGGATAGAGCCGGGTCGGATTCAGCAGCACGCCATTGCTCTGCACCTTGCGCACCAGCGAGCCGAGGAACTGCTGCTGGCGGTCCATGCGCTCGGTGTCGCTGCCGTCGCCGAAGCCGTGCCGGGAACGCACGAATCCCAGCGCCTGCTCGCCGTGGAGCGTCTGGCGGCCCGCGGGCAGCTTCAGATGCGCCTGGCGGTCGTCCACCGGCTCCTTCAGGCAGACCTCCACGCCGTCGACCGCGTCGACCATGTCCTTGAACCCGCTGAAGTCGACGACCATGTGGTGATCGACCCGGATTCCGGTGAGCTTTTCCACCGTACGGATGGTGCAGGCGGAACCGCCGAACTCGAACGCCCAATTGAACTGCGCGAATTGGGCCTTGGTACGGCCGCCGTCCGGCTTGAGGCAGTCGGGGATGTCCGCCATCAGGTCGCGCGGCAGCGAGACGGCGGTGGCGGACTTCCGGTCCGCCGCCAGGTGCAGCAGGATCGTGGTGTCCGAGCGCTGGCTGCCGCCGTCGTCCCGGCCGTACTTGCTGTTGTTGCCCGCGCGCGAGTCCGAGCCGATGAGCAGCAGGTTCTGCGCGTCGCCCACGGCGGGCGGGCGCTCCTTCTCGTACCGCTCCAGCTCGGCGGCGGCGGTGGTGTCGGTATGGATGTTGTTGTCGAGCTTCTTGTAGAACCACCAGCCCGTGCCCGCGGCGGCGAGCACGAGACAGGACACGCCGAGCGCGGTCCAACGCAGCCAGTGGCGACCGCGGTTGGGCCCGCCCGGGGCGTCCCCGCCGGCGGCCCCGGCCGCGCCCTCGGCCCCGGCCGCGCCCTCGGCCCCGGTCGCGTCCGCGGTCCCGCTCGCGTCCTTGTTCCCGTCGCCGGTCGTGATCGCGTCCCCGGCCCCGTTCCCATTCCCGTCGCCCGCTCCGCCGTCGGCCGCGCTCTCGGCGGGCGCCTTGTGCGGGGCCGGTGTGTCCGGTGGGGGTTCGTCCCCGGCCCGGTGGTCGGGCTCGGGGGGCGAACCTGCACTGTCGGTCACTTCGGCGTCCATCCTTCACGGGGTCGGCGGCGCGCGGATTGCCGCCGGGGCACCCCGCTAGACGGCAGTCGCGCGCAGTTGGTTGTGCGACTCACCGACGATCATCCACCGGAGTCCGTGCCGGGGCCCGGGGGCTCGGCCCGCTGTGGGCCACAAGGGTGGCGCCGGACCGACCGTCATACCGCCCGGTGCGTCACCCGCTCGCTCTCGATCCGCTTCTCCAGCCCGCCGTCGGCCAGTTGGTCCAGATTGCGGCAGAGCACCACCGACCCGCCCGCGGCCAGCGGCGCGTACAGCCCGCGCGCCAGGCCGTCCCAGCCGTCGTAGGCGAGCCCCGACAGCAGCCGCGAGCCGGGCTCCAGGCCGAGGGCGCCGGCGTCCGCGCGGGCCCGCTCCACCAGCTGGGCCCCCGTCAGTTCCGCGTCCCCGACGGCCAGCGCGGGCCCGTCCGGGTCCACCGGCTCGTACGCCGCGAACCGGTCGCCCTGGCTCGGCACCTCCACCGCGTAGTCCTGGAACCCGGCGGGCGGTTGCGGGAAGCGCCCCCCGAGCGGGCGCAGCGCGAGCGCGACCCGCTCGCCGGAGCAGGCGCGGGCCGCCTCCAGCGCGTCCGGCCCGGCCACCACGAGGTCCGCCCCGGCCGGGTCGGCGCCGATCTCGGCGACCACGCCCACCGAGTGGCAGGCGAGCAGCCAGACGGCGCTCTGCCAGTGCGCGGGCAGCAGCAGCGCGAGCCGGTCGCCGGGCGCCGCGCCCAGGTCGCCCTGGAGCAGATTGGCGGTCTTGGCCACCCAATTGGCGAAGGTGGCCACCGAGAGTTCCACGCGTTCGCCGGTGGCGTCGTCGTAGAAGGTGACGAGGGGGCGGGCCGGGTCCGCGGCGAGCGCGGATCGCAGCAGGTCGGCGGGGGTGCGGTCGCTGGCGTTCACGCGGCAAGCCTACGGGTGGGCGGGTGCGGCGCGCCCGGCGATCGGTCCGTCCGCGTACACCGGTTCGGCCGACGGTCCGTCAGTTCCCGGCCGATTCCGAGATGACAGATTTGTACGCTTATGTCCACGATCGTCAACATGCGTGCTCTTCTTGCATCCTCGATCGGGGTCGCGTGCGCCGCCGCACTCGCCCTGCCGCTCGCCGTGCCCGCCGAAGCGGCGGCCCCGGCCACGACGTCCGCACCGGCCGCCGCCGCACTCCCCGGCTCCACCCAGTCGCTGCCGCTCGCCCCGCTCGGCGCCACCGACCGGACGCTGGGCGCCGCCCGGCCGCAGGGGCTGCCGGAGCGGGACACCAAGCCGTTCTCCCTGCTCGGCGTGGTCTGGGACGACGCGCGCAGCGAGCTCCACGGCACCGTCCAGGTCCGCACCCGCGCGGTGGGCTCCCGCGCCTGGACGGGCTGGCAGGACATCGACACCCACAACCAGGAGCACGCCCCCGACCCCGGCTCGGCCGAGGACGACCGCGCGCGCACCCACGGCTCCACCGCCCCGCTGTGGGTCGGCAGCTCGGACGGCGTCGAGGTCCGGGTGCGCCCCGAGGCGCCCGGCGCGGACGGCGGCCGGGCGGCCGGGCTGCCCCGGGGCCTCCACATCGACCTGGTGGACCCGGGCGCCGACCCCGACGAGGCCGCCGCCGGGGTGGACCTGCGGGACCCGGACGAGCGGGCGGTGGCGCCCGCCGGTCCCGCGGCCGGTGCGACCGGGCGGGCCGCGGCGGCCCCCGGCGCGCGGGCGGCGGAGACGGCCGAACGGGCGGCGGTGGCGGCCGGACTGGAGCTGCCCGCGCTCAGCAGGACCGCGACCGAGGCGGAGGGCTTCTTCGGCCCGGCGTCCGCCCGCCCCTACATCGGCCCGCGCCCGCGCATCATCACCCGCCGCGGCTGGGGCGCCGACGAGCGGCTGCGCGAGCCCGGATACGTGTACACCGGCCGGGTCAAGGCGGCCTTCGTGCACCACACCGCGTCCGGCAACAACTACCGCTGCTCGCAGGCCGCCTCCGTACTGCGCAGCATCTACCGCTACCACGTCCGCAGCAGCGGCTGGCGCGACATCGGCTACAACTTCGCCGTCGACAAGTGCGGCAACATCTACGAGGGCCGGGCGGGCGGGGTCGCCAAGCCGGTCCTGGGCGCGCACACCCTCGGCTTCAACACCAACTCCATGGGCGTCGCCGTCCTCGGCACCTACACCTCGACCAACCCGTCCGCCGCCGCCCTCGACGCCATCGCGAAGCTGACCGCGTGGAAACTCGGCATGTACGGGGTGAACCCGAAGGGAACCACGCATCTCACGTCGGGCGGCGGGAATCTGTACCGCAAGGGGCGCAGCGTCCGGCTCAACGTGATCTCCGGACACCGCGACGGGTTCGCCACCGAATGCCCCGGTACGCGCCTGTACAAGAAGCTCGGCAAGGCCCGCACCTCCTCGGCCCACCTCCAGGGCCGGGGCTGACGCGGGCCCGGCCGGCGACGGCGGGGGTGGCCGGGACGGGGGCGTCCCCCGCCGCCCCCGTACACCGTCTGCATAAACTGGCCGGCCGTAGTTGAACGATCGATTCCGCCCGGCCCCAGCAGGAAGCAGAGACGACAGGTGACTGAAGCGATCCTCCTGGTCGGCGGCAAGGGAACCAGGTTGCGCCCGCTCACGGTGCACACCCCCAAACCGATGGTCCCGGCGGCGGGCGTCCCGTTCCTCACCCATCAGCTCGCCCGGGCGCGGGCGGCCGGCGTGGAGCACATCGTGCTGGCGACCTCCTACCTGGCGGAGGTGTTCGAGCCATATTTCGGTGACGGCTCGGCGCTCGGACTGCACCTGGAGTACGTGACCGAGGAGGAGCCGCTCGGCACCGGCGGGGCCATCAGGAACGTGGCGTCCCGGCTGCGCTCGGGGCCGGACGACCCGGTGCTGATCTTCAACGGCGACATCCTCACCGGTCTGGACATCGGCGCCCTGGTGCGCACCCACTCCTCGTCCGGGGCGGACGTCTCCCTCCATCTGACGCGGGTGGCCGACCCGCGGGCGTTCGGGCTGGTCCCCACCGACCCGGACGGCCGCGTCCAGGCGTTCCTGGAGAAGCCGCAGACGCCGGAGGAGATCGTCACCGACCAGATCAACGCGGGGGCGTACGTCTTCCGCCGCTCGGTGATCGACTCCATCCCGGCCGGGCGCCCGGTCTCCGTCGAACGCGAGACGTTCCCCGGGCTGCTGGCCTCCGGCGCGCACCTCCAGGGCATGGTCGACTCCACCTACTGGCTGGACCTCGGCACCCCCGCCGCCTTCGTACGCGGCTCCGCCGACCTGGTCCTGGGCCGCGCCCCCTCGCCCGCGGTCCCCGGCCGCTGCGGCGAACGCCTGGTGCTGCCCACCGCCGAGGTCGCCCCCGACGCCAAGCTCACCGGCGGGACGGTGATCGGGGAACGCGCCGTCGTCGGCGAGGGTGCCCGGATCACCGGCAGCACGGTGCTGGCGGGCGCCGTGATCGAGCCCGGCGCGGTGATCACGGACTCGCTGATCGGCGAGAACGCGGTGATCGGCGCGGGGTGCGCGCTGAGCGGCGCGGTGGTGGGGGACGGGGCGCGGCTCGGGGCGGGGAACGAGCTGCGGGAGGGTGTACGGGTGTGGTGTGACGCGGAGGTGCCGGCGGGGGCGATTCGGTTCTCGTCGGACGAGTCGAGCTGAGCCCTCCGGGGGGGGGGGGGGGGGGGGCTGGTTGTTTGTCCGCGGGCCGGTGGTGGGTTGCTCGCGCCGTTCCCCGCGCCCCTGGGTGGGTGGGGCCTCAGCTGGTTGTTCGTCTGCGGGCCGCATGTGGCTGGTCGCGCTGTTCCTCGCGCCCCTGGGTGGGTGGGGTCTGGGCTGGTTGTTTGTCTGTGGGCCGGTGGTGGGTTGCTCGCGCCGTTCCTCGCGCCCCTGGGTGGGTGGGGTCTGGGCTGGTTGTTGTCTGCGGGGCGTGGGGGGTGCTCGCGTTTCTGGGGGTGGCGGGGTCGGGAAAGTAACCTCGGTAGCGTGGCCGGACGCTTTGAACCCCGTATCCCCAACCGCACCACCGTGCGCGGCGGTGAGGCGCGTGTTTCCGGTTCCGGCTCGTCCCGCGTCAGGGATCCGGGGGCCAAGAGCCGCTCCTACCTTCCGCCGGGCCCCCTTGACCTGGGGCTGGTGCTGGGGCCGCTGCGCCGGGGGCCGGCCGACCCCACCTTTCGGGTCACCCCGGACGGTGCCGTCTGGCGGGCCTCCCGTACGCCCGACGGGCCCGGCACCCTCCGTGTCGCCCTCCGGGCCGGCACCGTGGAGGCCGAGGCGTGGGGGCCGGGTGCCGAGTGGCTGCTCGACGGGCTGCCGGGGCTGCTCGGGGACGCCGACGACCCGGCGGCCTTCACCCCCCGCCACCGCCTCCTCGCGGAGTCGGCCCGGCGCCGCCCCGGTCTGCGCCTGACCCGTACCGGCCTGGTCCTGGAGTCGCTGGTCCCCTCGATCCTGGAGCAGAAGGTGACCACGGACGAGGCGTACCGCGCCTGGCGCCTGCTCGTACGCGACCACGGCGAGCCCGCCCCGGGCCCGGCCCCCGAGCGGATGCACGTGATGCCGGACGCCCGCACCTGGGCCATGATCCCGTCCTGGGACTGGCACCGCGCGGGCGTCGACGCCAAGCGCTCCTCGACGGTCGTCCGCGCCGCCCGCCTCGCCCGCAGGCTGGAGGAGGCCCTCGGCATGGGCCAGCGGGACGCGGCGGCCCGGCTCCATCTGGTGCCGGGCATCGGCCCGTGGACCAGCGCCGAGACCCTGCAACGGGCGATGGGCGCCACGGACCTGGTGAGCGTGGGGGACGTCCATCTGCCGGGGATCGTCGGCTACGTCCTGGCGGGCGACCGCGACGCCGACGACGCCGCGATGCTGGAGCTCCTCGCCCCGTACGCGGGCCAGCGCCACCGCGCCACCCGGCTGATCCTCCTCACCGGCCGCACCCCGCCGCGCCGCGCGCCGCGGATGCCGCGCGGGAACATCGGCGCGCTGTAGGACGCGGTGCGGCGGGGCCCGTACCCGGCCGGTACGGCCCCCGCCGCGCCCACTTCTAGCGCACCGCGATGAACGCCTCCGGCTCCCGCCCGGGCCGGTCCTTGGGCGGTTCGGCCGCGCGGCCGATCGCGACCGCGCCCATCGGGTCCCAGTTGCCGGGCAGGTCGAGGACCTCCCGTACGACGTCACGGCAGAACATCGTGGAGGACACCCAGGCCGACCCCAGCCGCTCACCGGCCAGCGCGACCAGGAAGTTCTGCACACCGGCGCCGGTGGCGACGACGAACATCTCGCGCTCGGCGGCGTCCCGGCGCGGGTCGCCGTAGGTGTGCGAGCCGTCCATCACCAGGCACGGCACCGCGAGGTAGGGCGCGTTGCGCAGCACGTCGCCGCGGCGGACGCGCTTGGCGATGGACCCCTCGGACTTGCCGTCGCGCCGCAGGTCCGCGATCCACGCGTCCCGCATCGCGTCGAGCAGCCGGGTGCGCGACCGCTCCGACTCCAGCAGCACGAACCGCCACGGCGTGGTGTGGTGCGGGGCGGGCGCGGTGACGGCGGCGGCGACCGCGCGCCGGACCGCACCGGGGTCGACCGGATCGTCGGTGAAGGCCCGCACCGTACGCCGCTGGGCGACCGCCTCGCGGACCGCCTCCGAGGTGCCGAGCCGGAACATGTCGTCGGCCGCGGACCGCACCAGCGCCCGCGCGTCCTGTCCGGCGTCGGCCGACACGAGGTGCCCCAGACCGCTCACCACGGCGACCGGCAGCCCTTCGGCCTTGCCCTTCACCAGGTCGGCGGCGGCGGTCAGTTCGTCGGCGCTGGCCACGACGGTCGCGGTCAGCGGGTTGCCGTACGCGTCGGTGCCGCCGCGCAGGTCGTCCAGGACGCGCACGCCCGCCGCGCCGATGGCGACGTCGGTGAGCCCGGAGCGCCACGGCCGCCCGAAGGTGTCCGAGATCAGCACGCCGACCTCGACGCCCAGTTCGGCCCTGATCCCGGCCCGGACGGCCTCGGCCGAGGCGTCGGGGTCCTCGGGCAGCAGCAGGACGGTCCCGGCAGGGGTGTTGGAGGCGTCGACCCCGGCGGCGGCCATGACCAGGCCCTGCCGGTTCTCGACGATGCGCAGGGTCCCGCGCCGGGCCACCACCCGTACCGTCTCGGCGTCGATCGCCGCTTCCCGGTCCGTCGCCGCCACGATCCGGCCCTCGGCCTTGGACACGATCTTCGAGGTGACGACCAGGACGTCCCCGTCGGCGAGGTCGGGCGCGGCCCCCGCGATGAGTTTGCCGAGGTCGTCGCCCTCGCGCACCTCCGGTATCCCGGCGACGGCCCGCACGCGGTAGGAGGGCGCGCCCGGCGCCCCGTCGGCCCCGCTCACGCCCGTACCTCCTCGGCCAGTGCCAGCGCCTCGCGGGCCATCGCCGCCGTCGCGTCCAGGTCGGTCATCATCAGCGGGACGGCCCGGCAGCGGATGCCCGCGGCCTCGACCCGCTCCACGGCGGCCGTGTCGGCGGTGTCGACGAGCCAGCCGTCGAGCAGCCCCGACCCGTAGTGCTCGGCGACGGCCGCGGCCGTCGACTCCACGCCGACGGCGGCCAGCACCTTGTCGGCCATGCCCCGCACCGGCGCGTCCCCGACGATCGGGGAGAGCCCGACGACCGGCACGCCCGCCTCGGCGATCGCCTCGCGGATGCCGGGCACGGCCAGGATGGTGCCGACGCTGACGACCGGGTTGGACGGCGGGAAGAGGATCACGTCCGCCTCGGCGATCGCCTCCAGCACGCCGGGCGCCGGCTTGGCCTGCTCGGCGCCGACGGGCACCACGGCGGTCGCCTCGACGGCCGCCCGCAGCTTCACCCAGTACTCCTGGAAGTGGATGACCTTCCGCTCCCCGTCCGCCGTGATCGCGACGTGCGTCTCGACCCGGTCGTCGGACATGGGGATCAGCCGTACGCCCGGCTGCCAGCGGGCGCACAGCGCCTCGGTCACCGCGCTGAGCGGATAGCCCGCGCCCAGCATCTGGGTCCGCACGATGTGCGTCGCGAAGTCGCGGTCGCCCAGGCCGAACCACTCGGGTCCCACCCCGTACGCCGCGAGCTCCTCCTTGACGTGGAAGGACTCGTCGGTCCGGCCCCAGCCCTGCTCCTCGTTGATGCCACCGCCCAGGGTGTACATCACCGTGTCGAGGTCGGGGCAGACCTTCAGCCCGAACAGATGGATGTCGTCACCGGTGTTGCCGACCACCGTGATGTCCGCGTCCGGCGCGGCCCGCTTGAGGCCGCGCAGGAAACGGGCACCGCCGATGCCGCCGGCCAGAACCACAATGCGCATGCCCGACAGTCTGTCAGGCGGTCCCGGCCGCCCGGGGCGGAGGTCGGGTGCGGGGCGCGGGCCGGTCCGTCAGGCCGGTACGGCGTTCTGCGCGGCGGCCGTGGACAGCGCGGACTGGCTGCTGTGCATCGGCATGTCGGTGAGGCCCGGGTAGTAGATGTGCAGGCTGACGGCCGGTTCCAGCGAGTCGTTGACGACCTCGTGGACGTGGCCGGGCGCGAAGACGCGCTGCGCGCCGGCGCCCAGCGCGCGCGTGCCGCGCTCGGTGCGCTCGCTCAACTCGCCCTCCAGCACGGTCAGTACGCCCGAGGACGCCCCGTGGTCGTGCAGCCCGCTGCGCTGTCCGGGCACCCAGGACAGCAGCCAGACCTCGTATCCGGGCCCGGTGCGCAGCCGGTGGTACCAGCGGCTGACCGCGTCGTACTGGACCAGGTGGGCCCACTGCGAACGGTCGGCCGCCACGGAGCGGGCCAGGCCGACGAATTCGGCGACGGTCGCCGGGTGCTCGCGGGCGGGCTGGAGGAGGTGCAGGACCTCCAGGATGTCGCCGGCGATCTGGATGTCGCTGTTGCTGTTCATGGCTGCGGTGGTTCCTCGGCAGTGACTCAGGAAGCTGTGCGGGGGTGTCGCAAAGACGTCTTCGCGGGGGCCGTCGAAGGCACGGGAGAAGGCGGAGAAGAAGCTGGAGCGCTACGGCATCAACAGCTGGAACAGCAACAGCGGGCCTGGACAGCACTGCGGAACCCACGGACGTGGGTCGCGAAGAGCGCTGTGGTGACCGGCATGCAGTCAAAGGTGACCAAGAAGCGCCCGGCTGTCAACTCAATACCCGATATGGCCGCAATGTTTCACCTCATCCGGTTACTGTGCGCGGAGAAAGGTTTGTGCAGAGTCGCCGCCGGAGATGTGGCGCTGCGACCGCGTACGCAAACGCCGTTGCCCTCTTGTGATCGGACTGTGATCCGAGTCGCTTCCGCCGCCCGGACGCAACAAGATCGATATTTGAATCGTCTTTCCCGGGCAGGTGGGAGAGGTGCGATTGGGCCAATGGCATGTGTCATGGTTTTTGCCGATTTGAACACTTTCCGTATAGCCTTGGTTCCGCAGAGTGAATACGGGGCCCAATAGCAGATCTCGGCTTGACTGGCCCGGATCCGCACACTTGTAATTTCACTCGTGTCGTTCGCCCGAAATCGGTAACGGCAGCATCACGGGGCAGCAAAGACAGACGAGGGGTGCACATGACCGAGGTGTTCCAGGAGCTGCTGGTCGACGATGTGGACGAAGAACTCGGCTGGCAGGAGCGCGCACTGTGCGCCCAGACCGACCCCGAGTCCTTCTTTCCCGAGAAGGGCGGCTCGACCCGCGAGGCCAAGAAGGTCTGCCTCGCCTGCGAGGTCCGCTCCGAGTGCCTCGAATACGCCCTCGCCAATGACGAACGATTCGGCATCTGGGGCGGACTGTCCGAACGTGAACGCCGTCGCCTGAAGAAGGCGGCGGTCTAGCTTTTTTAGGGGGCTTTGCCCCCACCGGACCCCGTCCGGACCCCCTCCGGCTCCGCCCGGCCCCCGAACGCGGCGGACCCCCGCGTTCCCCAGCCATTAGTGTGGGGCGCTGCCAGTCAGCACAGCAGCCTCCGGGGCCCAACCCCCGGACCCCGGCCGGAGGGGCCCGTACCTCGATGTCCGTGCACAGCCAGTCGACGGCCCCGTACACCGAGGCCGCGACCCCCGAGTTCCCCAGACATGTCGTCACCGCCGTACTCGTCTCGCACGACGGCGCGCGCTGGCTGCCCGACGCCCTGGCCGGGCTCCTCGGCCAGGAACGCCCCGTGCAGAGCGCCTACGCGGCCGACACCGGCAGCGCCGACGACTCCGCCCGCCTGGTCACCGAGGCGCTCGGCGCCGACCGGGTCCTGCACCTCGCCCGCCGCACCGGCTTCGGCGCCGCCGTCGACGAGGCCGTCCGCTCCGCGGGGGTGCTCGGACCGGAGGAACTGCCCTACCTCAAGCGCCCCAGCGGCTGGGACCCCGTCTCCCGCAGCTGGCGCGACGACAGCTACGACCTCCCCGAACTCCCGCACGGCGAGCCCGTGCAGTGGCTCTGGCTGCTGCACGACGACTGCGCGCCCGCCCCGGACGCCCTCGCCGAACTCCTGCGCGTCGCCGACTCCGACAGCCACGCCGCCGTCGTCGGCCCCAAGCTGCGCGGCTGGTACGACCGCAAGCAACTGCTCGAAGTGGGCGTCTCCATCGCCCGCAGCGGTCGCCGCTGGACCGGCCTGGACCGCCGCGAACAGGACCAGGGCCAGCACGACCAGGTCCGCCCGGTCCTGTCGGTCTCCACCGCCGGCATGCTGATCCGGCGCGACGTGTGGGAGGAGCTCGGCGGCTTCGACCGCCGGCTGCCGCTGATGCGCGACGACGTCGACCTGTGCTGGCGCGCGCACGCCGCCGGGCACACCGTCCTCGTCGCCCCCGAGGCCGTCGTCCGCCACGCCGAGGCCGCGGCCCGCGAACGCCGCACCGTCGACTGCGCCGGCCGCTCCGCCGTCGACCCGCACCGCGTCGACAAGGCGGGCGCCGTCTACACGATGCTCGTCAACTCCCGTCCCGCCGCTCTCCCGTACGTGTTCCTCCGCATCGTCGTCGGCACCCTGCTGCGCACCCTCGCCTATCTGGTGGGCAAGGCCCCCGGCCAGGCCGTCGACGAGATCATGGGCCTGTCCGCGACCCTGCTGCGGCCCGGCCGCATCCTCGCCGGGCGACGCAGCCGCGGCAAGAGCGGTGTCGAGGCGAGCGAACTGCGGCCCCTCTTCCCGCCGCCCGGCGCCACCGTCCGCGCCACCGTGGAATCGGTCGCCTCCAGCCTCGGCGCGGGCACCGAGGACACCGGCGGCTCCCGGCACGGCGCCGTCGAGTCCGGCCCCGGCGGCGACGACGCCGACTTCCTGGAGATCGAGCAGTTCGCCCGGCTGAAGAAGATCGCGCGCAAGCCCGCGCCCGTCCTGTTCGCCCTGCTGCTCCTCATCTCCCTGGTCGCCTGCCGCGAACTCCTCGGCGGCAACGCCCTCTCCGGCGGCGCCCTGCTGCCCGCGCCCTCGGGCGTCGGCGACCTGTGGGGCCGTTACGCGGACGCCTGGCATCCCATCGGCACCGGCGGCACCCAGACCGCACCCCCCTACCTCGCCGTCATCGCGGCCCTCGCCGCCCTCTGCTTCGGCTCGACCGGCCTCGCCCTGACCCTCCTGCTGGTCTGCTCCGTCCCGCTGGCCGGACTCACCGCCTACTTCGCCTCCCGTCCGCTCGTCGAGTCCCGGCTGCTGCGCGCCTGGGCGGCCGTCGCCTACGCCTTCCTGCCCGCCGCCACCGGCGCCCTCGCCACCGGCCGACTGGGCACCGCCGTCCTGGCCGTGCTCCTTCCGCTGATCGCCCGCGCGGGCGTCACCGCGGCCGGGCTGCGCGGCGAGGGCCGCGGCAGCTGGCGCGCCACCTGGACGTACGCGCTGCTCCTCACCGTCGCCATGGCGTTCACCCCCGTCGTCTGGCCCGTCGCCGTACTCCTCGGGGCCGTCGTCCTCGTACTGCGCCGCGACGACCTCACCGCCTACGGCCTGCGCTTCCTCGCCGCCGTCGGTACCCCCCTGCTGGCGCTCGCGCCCTGGTCGCTGACCCTGCTCACCAGCCCCTCCGACCTCTTCCACGAGGCGGGACTGCGCTACGCCACCGGCTCGGCCTCGGCCCTCGACCTGCTCGGCGCCAGCCCCGGCGGCCCCAAGACGGTCGGCGGTCTGCTGCTCGCCGGGCTCGTCCTGGCCGCCCTCGCCGCACTCCTGCGGGGCGAGCGCGTCTTCGCCGTCCGCGCCGCCTGGGCGGTCGCCCTCACCGGCTTCCTGTTCGCCGCCCTCTCCAACAACAAGGGCTGGGCCGGCCCCGCCACCCTTCTCTACGGGCTCGCCCTGATCGCCGCCGCCGTGCTCGGCGCCGAGGGCGCCAAGGAGCGCGTCGCCGCCCACGGCTTCGGCTGGCGCCAGCCGGTCGCCGTGCTCATCGCCCTGGCCGCCGCCCTCGCTCCGCTGATCGCGGCCGGCGGCTGGATGCTGGGCGGCGCCGACGGCCCGCTGGAGCGCCGCGACCCGGTCCAGGTACCGGCGTTCGTCGCGGAGGAGAGCGGCACCCGCGACCAGGCCCGCACCCTCGTCCTCGGCGGCACCTCGTCCGCCGAGGTCTCCTACACCCTGGTGCGCGGCTCCGGCGGCCGTCTCGGCGACGCCGAACTCGCCGCCTCCGGCGGCAGCGACCCGCGCCTGGACAAGGTCGTCGCCAACCTGGTCGCGGGCTCCGGCGCCGACCAGTCCTCCCAGCTCAGCGGCTTCGCCGTGCGCTATGTGCTGGTACGCGACGGAGCACCCCGCTCGGTCGCCCGCGTCCTCGACACCACGCCGGGCCTGAGCCGGCTGAGCCAGCTCGACGGCAGTGCGCTGTGGCGGGTCGACCGCCAGGTCGCCCGCGCCGTCATCGTGCCCCCGGCCGCCTCCCCCTCCGCCTCCTCGGCCCCGGCGGGCGCCGCCGAGCCGGTGGCCGTCGCCGCCGATCCGGTGGACGTCCACACCAAGATCCCGTCCGGCGCCGACGGCCGCGTCCTGCGCATCGCCGACCGGGCCGCACCCGGCTGGACCGCGACCCTCGACGGCAAGGCCCTCAAGAAGACCACCGTCGACGGCTGGGCCCAGGGCTTCCAACTCCCCGCCGAGGGGGGCCGCCTGGACATCACCTACGCCGCCCCCTTCACCCACACCGCGTGGATCTGGGCGCAGTCGCTGCTCGCCGTGGTGCTCGTCGTGCTCGCGCTGCCGGGCCGCCGTCGCCGGATCGACGACGACCTGCCGGAGGAGGAGCAGCCGGAGCTGCCCCCCGTACGCGACGGCGAGGGGCGGCGCGCCCGCCGCCTGCGCGCCCAGGCGGAGGCCGAGGCAGCCGCGGCCGAGGCCGCCGGTGCGGGTGACGGCACCGGCCCGCAGCCCGGCGAGCCGGGGTCCCGGGGCGCCGCGGGCGACACGGACGTCCCCGGCGAGCAGGGCTTCCCGCCCCCGCCCCCCGGCGCACCCGCCGCCCCGGACCACGACCCGTACGCCACCACCTCGTACGCCTCCGAGGTCCCCCAGCAGCAGCCCTACGGCAACTGGGACTCCGCGGCCTACGCCAACGCCGACTACCCGCAGCAGCAGTACGACCCGTACCAGCAGCAGTACCAGCAGTACGACCCGTACCAACAGCAGCAGTACCCGCAGCCCCCGCAGCAGGAGCCCGCGTACGACCCCTACGGATACGGCTACGGCGGGGACCCGGCCCCGGGCCACGACGGCCAGGGCCAGGGCGGTCCGGGTCAGGGCGGTCAGGGGCAGGGCGACGGCGGCCGGATCCCCGGGCAGAACCAGGGGCACGGCCAGGGCCAGGGTCATGAGAACGAGCAGCAGCACCGCCCCGACGGGAGCCACCAGTGAACCGCAACACACTCTCCCTGATCGCCGCCGCCGTCGCCCTCGCCGCCGTCACCGGCTTCGCGTCCGTCACCGCGCCCGGGGGCGGATCGGCGAAGTCCGTCGCGAAGGGCCCGGCCCGGCTGCCGGTCGAGCGCTCCAGCCTGCTGTGCCCGGCGCCCAGCCTCTCCGACCTCGCGGAGACCACCTACACCGCCTACACCCCGAAGGGCAGCGGCGAGGGCGGCGCCCGGACGGGTGCGTCCGCCGCCTCCGGCACGGCGGTGCTGAAGCCCGCCGCCGCGCCGCTCACCGACAGCGCGCCGACACAGCCCTCCAACAAGGGGGACAAGAAGGGCAAGAAGGGGAAGACCCCCGAGAAGCCCGACCCCAACAAGGCGGTCATCACCCTCAAGGAGCCCGGCAAGGCCGCCTCGGCCTCGGCCGACGGCTCCGACGCCCCCGCGCTCATCGGCTCCGCCGACGGCCCGCTCGCCCCCGGCTGGGCAGCGCAGCAGACCACGGTGGTGTCGGCGGGCGAGAACCGCGCGGTGCTGGGTACCCGGTGCACGGACCCGGACACCGACTTCTGGTTCCCCGGCGCCTCGACCGCCAAGTCGCGTCAGGACTACGTCCATCTGACCAACCCGGACGACACGGCGGCCGTCGCGGACATCGACCTGTTCGGCAAGGACGGGGAGATCAAGCCGGATGCGGGGGAGGGCATCACGGTGCCCGCCAAATCCAGCGTCCCTGTTCTGTTGTCAACGTTGACCTCGGCGGCGGCGGACGACCTCACCGTGCACGTCACGACGCGCTCCGGGCGGCTGGGCGCGGTCGTGCAGGCATCCGACGCGAAGGCGGGCGCGGACTGGCTGTCCGCGTCGGCAGACCCGGCCGCGAGCCAGGTCGTCCCGGGCATCCCGGGCGACGCCACCGACGTACGCCTGGTGGTGTACGCCAAGGGCGCCGATGACGCCGATCTCAAGGTGCGGCTGGCCGGTGCGGGCGGCAGCTTCACCCCTGCTGGTCTGGAGGCCGTCCACGTGAAGGCGGGGATGACGGCGTCCTTTGATTTGAAGAACGTGACGAGGGGCGAGGCGGGTTCCCTTTTCCTGACCCCGACTTCGGATGGCGGAAAAACGCCCATCGTCGCGGCGGTGCGCGTAGTGCGTGGCACGGGTGACAAGCAGGAGACCGCATACATTTCGGCCACCGCGCCGGTCGGCGACCGGTCGACGGCGGCCGACAACCGGGCCAAGGGGTCGACCCTGGCGCTCACCGCGCCGGCCGCGCCCGCCACCGTGAAGGTCACCGCGTCGCCCGGCACCGAGGGCGGCGAGCCGCAGACCAAGACGTACACGGTCAAGGCCGGCACGACGCTCGCGGTCGAGCCGCCGGTCCCGGCCGGGCTCAAGGGCTCGTACGCGCTCACGGTCGAGCCCCAGCCGGGCAGCGGCCCCGTCTACGCGTCCCGCACGTTGGCGCTGCCGCAGGACGGCATCCCGATGTTCACCGTGCAGACGCTGCCGGACGACAAGGGAACGGTGGTGGTCCCGGCGGCCCGCCAGGACCTGTCGGTGCTGGACGACTGAACGGGGCCGGGGCCGGGGTCGCGGAGGTCCGGGTGAGGCCGGGGTGGTGAGGCGCAGCCAAGGACGGCCGGTGGATCGGGCGGCGGTGCGGCGCCGCCCCGGATGACGGGGGTGGCCGGGGGACGGTGAGTGATCGTCAAGGACGGCGAGGGGCCGCACAAGGGCTGGGACGGACCGCGAGAGACCGTTTCAGTCCCTTTCGGTCCTCTTCAGTCCTGTCCGTACCGCGGATCGACCGACTCCGGTGCCAGGCCGAGAAGTTCGGCGACCTGCTCGACCACGACCTCGTGGACGAGCAGGGCCCGCTCGTCGCGGCTCTTGGTGCGGATCTCGACCGGCCGCCGGTAGACGAGGATCCGCGCGGGCGACCCCTTCGCGGCGGGCAGGGCGCGCCCGAGCGGCACGGCCTCGTCGCTCCACCCGTCCTCGTCGCCCTCCGGCAGCGGCACGTCCGAGACGAGGAAGTCGACATCGGCGAGCTGCGGCCAGCGCCGCTCCAGTCGCTCCACCGAGTCCCGCACCAGATCACGGAAGCTTTCCGCGCGGCTCGCCGAGAGCGGTACCTGGGGCGGTGCCACAGGTCCGCGCATTCCGCGCCCGTGACGGTCGCGGCGGCGTGGCCGCGGACCGGGCGGTACGGAGTCGGGTCCGGAGCCGGTGTCGATGTCGGAACGGGAACTGTCCATCACTGACGCAGCGTAGCCCTCCGGAGCGCCCCGCGATCGCGGCGGCGGCCCGTTCGACAGCATGTCGTGCGATGACCGTTTCCCTACCGATTGAGAGCGATTGCCGGCCCATACTGGACAGGCGATTTCACGCCGCTTGACCGGAAGATTCTCAAGTACGGAATGTAATCGGGCCCGTAACGCACCGTGCTGCTCTCCTCCTGTGCAGGTCAGCCCAGTTGTCCACACGGCCCTTGTGCCCGAGCTCACACCGCGACACGGTGGAGTGACCCGGTGGAGAGTCGTCGCGGCCCGCTCAAGAGTGCGGTACCGTCCAACGTCGTGAGCCCTGTACGTCGCTGTTCGCGCACCGCGTGCGGCCGCCCTGCCGTCGCGACACTGACGTACGTCTACGCGGACTCGACCGCAGTCCTCGGACCGCTCGCCACCTACGCCGAGCCCCACTGCTACGACCTGTGCGCCGAGCACAGCGAGCGCCTCACCGCGCCGCGCGGCTGGGAGGTCGTGCGCCTCACCGACAGCTCGGCCCCGGGCCGCCCCAGCGGCGACGACCTGGAAGCGCTTGCCAACGCGGTACGGGAAGCGGCCCGCCCCCACGAACGCGCGGCGGAAGCGGGCGGCGCCCGCGCGGCCGACCCCATGGAGGTCGCCCGCCGAGGCCACCTCCGCGTACTCCGCTCCCCGGAGCCGTAGGGGCCGGGCGACGCGTGACGGATGGCCGGATGGCGGATGGTTGCTGACGGCTGATGGCTGACGGCTGACAGATTTCAGATTGCAGATGTCAGACGGCGGATTTCAGGTGACGGACGGCAGACGTCAGCTGGCAGATGTCCGACGACGGCTTGCAGATGTCAGATGACAGAAGACCGCCGACGGACGACCAACGCCAGACGACCAACGCCCGCCGACGGACGGCTGACGGCTGACGAACAGCCGACGGCGGACGACAGCCGACAGCTGGCAAGCAGCCGCTGACCACCGCACCAACCCCACCCCCTCCAGCCCTCACCCCACACACCGCGCGACGTTGTCCACAGGCGCCCTGGCCGCGACACCACCAGCCGGTAGCCTCGGACCAGGGGGCCGTATGTTCCCGCAGGTCTTTTCAGAAGGGTTGGGCCGTGGCTGCTGATCTGTCGCAGATCGTGAAGGCGTACGACGTCCGCGGGGTGGTGCCGGATCAGTGGGACGAGTCCCTGGCGGAGTTGTTCGGTGCCGCGTTCGTGCGGGTGGTGGGTGCCGAGGCGATCGTGGTCGGGCATGACATGCGCCCCTCCTCTCCGGGCCTGTCGGCGGCGTTCGCGCGTGGCGCGGCCCGTTTGGGCGCGGATGTCACGCTGATCGGTCTGTGCTCCACGGATCAGCTGTATTACGCGTCGGGGCAGCTGGATCTGCCGGGTGCCATGTTCACGGCCTCCCACAATCCGGCGCAGTACAACGGCATCAAGCTGTGCCGTGCGGGTGCGGCTCCGGTGGGTCAGGACACGGGGCTGGCCGACATCCGTGCCCTGGTCGAGGAGTGGTCTGAGACGGGTGCGCCGGCGGCGGGCGCGGTCCCGGGGACGCTGAGTGAGCGGGACACGCTCGACGACTACGCGGCTCACCTGAAGTCCCTGGTCGACGTGTCCGGGATCCGTCCCCTGAAGGTGGTGGTGGACGCGGGCAACGGCATGGGCGGCCACACCGTTCCCACGGTCTTCGCCGGCCTGCCGCTGACGCTGGTGCCGATGTACTTCGAGCTCGACGGCACGTTCCCCAACCACGAGGCCAACCCCCTGGACCCGGCGAACATCGTCGACCTCCAGGAGCGGGTCCGCACCGAGGGCGCGGATCTGGGTATCGCTTTCGACGGTGACGCCGACCGCTGTTTCGTGGTCGACGAGCGCGGCGAGGGGGTCTCCCCGTCCGCGGTGACCGCGCTGGTGGCGGCCCGTGAGCTGGCCAGGCATCCGGGCGGAACGGTTATCCACAACCTGATCACCTCGTGGTCCGTGCCGGAGGTGGTGCGCGAGAACGGCGGCACCCCGGTCCGTACCCGGGTGGGCCACTCCTTCATCAAGCAGGAGATGGCCAACACGGGGGCGATCTTCGGCGGCGAGCACTCGGCGCACTACTACTTCAAGGACTTCTGGAACGCCGACACCGGCATGCTGGCGGCCCTGCACGTCCTGGCGGCCCTCGGTGGCCAGGAGGCCCCGCTGTCCCGCCTCCTGGCCTCGTACGACCGCTACAGCGGCTCGGGCGAGATCAACTCGACCGTGAGCGACCAGGCGGCCCGTACCCAGGCGGTCCGTGACGCCTTCGCCACCCGGCCGGGAGTCACCACGGACGACCTGGACGGCCTGACCGTCGCCACCGCCGACTGGTGGTTCAACCTCCGCCCCTCCAACACCGAGCCCCTCCTGCGCCTGAACGTCGAAGCCCGCGACGAACCCACCATGGCAAAGCTGCGCGACGAGGTCCTCGCGCTCGTACGGGCGTAATCCCGCCGGACCGCGCGTCACCCGGGGCGGGCCGCACGGCCCCGTCCCGGGCTCCGGCCGCCCGAGGGCGCACGGGCTCCCGGCCCTGACCGCCGCAGGACGGACGGCCTGCGGCCCCGCGGCCGGACGCGCGGCCGGGACTCGGACCGGACCGGTTCCGGGCCGCCACCCGGGGCGCCTCCACGGCACCCCGGCGGTAGGCTGACGACGCCTGATCCACACGTACGAAGACGTTCCGGAAGGACCCTCATGCCGCTCGAAGCCGGCCTCCTCGACATCCTCGCCTGCCCCGCGTGCCACGCGCCGCTCAAGGACGCCACGGCCGAGGAGACGCCCGAGCTGGTCTGCACCGGCGCGGACTGCGGTCTGGCGTACCCGGTCCGCGACGGCATCCCGGTGCTCCTCGTGGACGAGGCCCGCCGCCCCGCCTGACGGGTGCACCCGGGGTCCGCGCGACCCCGTCGGCAAGCCCGCACCGAGTGACCCGGAACCCCGACACGCCCCGGAGGCCGCCGCACATGCTCGATGAGTCGCTGCTCGACGCGCCGGAAGCCCTGGCCCGCGCCGACCGACGTGGTCTGCTGCGCGGGGCGGCGGAGGCCGGTGCCCGTGTCCGTACCGCTGCCCGGCACGCCGTCGAGGCGGGCATCGCCGAGCTGCGGCCGGAGGGCCGTCCCCGGGCCGTGCTGGTCGCGGGCCCCGGCACGGCCGCCGCGGGCGTGGCCGACCTGGTCACCGCGCTGGCCGGGGCCTCCTCTCCGGTCACCCGCCTCGGCTCGACGGGCGTGGCCGCCGCGGCGGGCGCCCTGCGCTGGAACCTTCCGGGCTGGGCGGGCTCGGTGGACCTGCTGCTCATCACGACGACGGACGGCAGCGAGCCGGGCCTGGCGCTCCTCGCCGAGCAGGCGTACCGCCGCGGCTGCACGGTCGTGGCCGTCACGCCGAGGACCTCCCCGCTCGCCGAGGCCGTCGACGGCGTGCACGGTCTGGTCGTGCCCCTGGCGACGGCTCCGCACGAGCAGTACGAGGACGGCACGACCCCGGCCGCCGCGCCGAGCGCGCTGTGGGCCCTGTTCACGCCCATCCTCGCCCTGCTCGACCGCCTCGGCGTGATCGCCGCTCCTCCGGAGACGCTGGAGAAGATCGCCGACCGGCTGGACCGCACGGCGGAGCGCTGCGGCCCGGCCATCGCCACGTACAGCAACCCGGCGAAGACGCTCGCGGCGCAGCTCGCCGACTCGCTCCCGCTCGTCTGGACCGAGGGCGAGAACGGGGCGGGTCCGGTCGGCCGCCGCTTCGCGAACGTCCTGGCCGAACTCGCGGGCCGCCCCGCGCTCGCCGGTGAACTGCCCGAAGCCCTGGCCTCGCACGGTGTCCTGCTCGCCGGTTCGCTTGGGGAAGGAGCCGACCCGGACGACTTCTTCCGCGACCGCGTCGAGGAGCCCGCGGCCCTGCGCGCCAGCGTCGTGCTGCTGCGCGACCGCCCGGCGGGCGGCCTCTCCGCGGCCCCGGCCGCGCGCGAACTCGCGCTCAGCCATGACGCGCAGATCAGCGAGCTGGAGCCGGAGGAGGGTACGGAGCTGGAGTGCCTTGCCGAGCTCCTGGCCGTCACGGACTTCGCGACGGCCTACCTCGCGCTCGCGTCGACACCGGCCGAGGGCGACTGACATCGACCGAGGGCACCTTCGCCGATGCGACCGCGGCCGTACAGCCCACCGCCGCGTCAACGGCGTACGGCCGTAATCCGCACCGCATGCCATCGGAATCCGCCCGTGACCACGCGAAAGAGATCACGCGAACCATGGATCGTCTCGCCAATACCGTGCGCCCCTACGCCTGGGGCTCCACGACGCTCATCCCGGAGCTGCTCGGCACCGCCCCCACCGGCGAGCCCCTGGCCGAGATGTGGATGGGAGCGCATCCGGGCGCACCGTCCCGCATCGACCGGGGTGCGGGCGAGACCCCGCTCTCCGACGTCATCGCGGCGGATCCGTCGGCGGAGCTCGGCGACTTGGCCGTCGCCAAATTCGGTCCCCGTCTTCCTTTTCTCCTCAAAGTGCTGGCGGCAGGCGCCCCCCTTTCGGTTCAGGTGCATCCCAACCTCGCCCAGGCGCAGCGGGGTTACGCGGCCGAGGAAAGCGCGGGCGTTCCGCTCGACGCCCCGCACCGGAACTACAAGGACGCCAATCACAAGCCCGAACTGATCTGTGCTTTGACAACGTTCGAAGGCATGTGCGGGTTCCGGGCTCCGGAGGAATCCGCGGATCTTTTGGCCGCGCTCGACGTGGACTCCCTCAAGCCGTACGTGGATCTGCTGCGCGCCCACCCCGAGGAAGCGGCGCTGCGCGAGGTCCTGACGGCCGTACTGACCGCGGACCCGCACGGGATGGCGGTGACGGTCGGCGAGACGGCGGCGGCGTGCGCCCGCCTCGGCGGCGACACTTACAACGCGTACGCCTCGCTGGCGCACCACTACCCGGGCGACCGGGGCGTCCTCGCGGCGATGCTCCTGAATTACGTTCAACTCCAGCCCGGCGAGGCCCTGTTCCTCGGGGCCGGCATCCCGCACGTCTATCTGAGCGGACTGGGCGTGGAGATCATGGCCAACTCGGACAACGTGCTCCGCTGCGGTCTGACTCCCAAGCACGTGGACGTGCCCGAACTCCTCAACATCGTCCGCTTCGAGGCCAGCGACCCCGGCGTGCTGCGCCCGGAGGCGTCGGCGGCGGGCGAGGAGCTGTACGACACCCCGATCGACGAGTTCCGCCTCTCGCGTTACGTACGCGCGCGTGGCGCGACCGCCACCGACCTGACGGCGCGCACCCCGCAGATCGTCCTGTGCACGGCGGGCGAGCTGGAGCTCGGGGACCTGCGCCTGGCACCGGGGGAGTCGGCCTTCGTCCGCGCGGGCGAAAAGGCCGAGCTGAGCGGTACGGGCACCGCTTTTCGCGCCACTGTCGTGGCCTGATGCAACAATGTGCGGCCGTATGGCGGCACCCGGGCAGCCGCGACACCGACGAAGGGAACACGTGCACGTATGAGTGCGTCAGGCGGAACCAAGGCGATCGTGGCGGCGCTCGGCGCCAACCTGGCGATCGCGGTAGCCAAGTTCGTGGCGTTCCTCTTCAGCGGTTCGTCGTCGATGCTCGCGGAGAGCGTCCACTCACTGGCTGACTCCGGCAACCAGGGCCTGCTGCTGCTCGGCGGCAAGAAAGCACAGCGAGAGGCGACGCCGAAGCATCCCTTCGGCTACGGCCGCGAGCGATTCATCTACGCCTTCCTGGTCTCGATCGTGCTGTTCTCGGTGGGTGGCATGTTCGCCGTCTACGAGGGCTACGAGAAGATCAAGCACCCCCACGAGATCGAAGCCTGGTACTGGCCCGTCGGGGTACTGGTGTTCGCGATCATCGCGGAGGGCTTCTCGTTCCGTACCGCCATCAAAGAGTCGAACCAGACCAGGGGCGGGCTCTCCTGGGCGCAGTTCGTGCGCCGGGCGAAGGCCCCCGAGCTGCCCGTCGTCCTCCTGGAGGACGCGGGCGCGCTGGTCGGTCTCGTCCTCGCCCTCGGCGGCGTGGGCCTGGCCCTGGCCACCGGCGACGGCATCTGGGACGGCATCGGCACCCTCGCCATCGGCCTGCTGCTCATCCTGATCGCCCTCATCCTGGCGGTCGAGACCAAGTCCCTCCTGCTCGGCGAGGCGGCCGGTACGGAGGAGGTCGAGAAGATCCGCGCGGCCATGGTCGACGGCGACACCGTCACCTCGGTCATCCACATGCGGACGCTCCACCTGGGCCCGGAGGAACTCCTGGTCGCCGCCAAGATCGCCGTGCAGCACGACGACACGGCGGCCGAGGTCGCCGAGGCCATCAACGCGGCCGAGGCCCGCATCCGCGAAGCCGTCCCCATCGCGCGCGTGATCTACCTGGAGCCCGACATCTACAGCGCCGCGGAGGCCGCCGCGGGCCCGGACCCGGCGGCCACACCCGGCGGCACCGGTCACTGACCGAACAGCCGAACCGGCTGCGGGCCGAACAGTCGAACAGCCGTTGAGTCGAACGACCGCCTGAGCGAGTTCCCACGGGAAATCGCTCAGGCGGTCGCCGTTTGCACGGCCACCGGCCCGCGCGTACGCCCACCGGCCGCATGCGGTCCACCAGCAGAGCATCAGCAAAAGTCGCCAAAGAACCCTGTTTGCGAACCGCCCCGACCCGCGATTTCGCCACCTCGCCATCCGGATCGGACTGGGGGCGGCTGGGCCGATCGGTGTAGATTCGTGACCAGAGCCAGACGTCGCTGCTGATGGCGGTCGGTCGGTACGCCACGCGCACCGGCCGAGGGAGAGAGGGCCTCCGACGGACTGCGCTGCGTGCGCAAGCGGGCACCCCAGCGGTGCCCACGGACACCCCGGTGTCCATCCGGGCGACCGAGCCCAGGTGGACGCCTCATGTCCAGCTGGACATGTCGCTGTCCGCGTGGGGCACTGATCGCCCGCGTGGCCGCCGTCATGCCCGTACGCGCGCGCAGACCTTCCGTACTCACCCTCGACCCTTTTCACGAGGAGCAGCTCCCCATGACGACAGTCGACGCCGGCCAGGACTTCAAGGTCGCCGACCTCTCCCTCGCCGCCTTCGGGCGCAAGGAGATCACCCTCGCCGAGCACGAGATGCCCGGCCTGATGTCGATCCGCAAGGAGTACGCCGCCAGCCAGCCGCTCGCCGGCGCGCGCGTCACCGGCTCCCTGCACATGACGGTGCAGACCGCCGTGCTGATCGAGACCCTCGTCGCCCTCGGCGCCGAGGTCCGCTGGGCCTCCTGCAACATCTTCTCCACCCAGGACCACGCCGCCGCGGCCATCGCGGTCGGCCCGAACGGCACGCCCGAGAACCCGCAGGGCGTTCCGGTCTTCGCCTGGAAGGGCGAGACCCTGGAGGAGTACTGGTGGTGCACGGAGCAGGCCCTGACGTGGCCGAACTCCCCGACCGGCGGCCCGAACATGATCCTGGACGACGGTGGCGACGCCACCCTCCTGGTCCACAAGGGCGTCGAGTTCGAGAAGGCCGGCGCGGCCCCGGACCCGTCCACCGCGGACAGCGAGGAGTACGGCTACATCCTCACCCTGCTGAACCGCACCCTCACCGAGAACCCGCAGAAGTGGACGCAGCTGTCGTCCGAGATCCGCGGCGTCACCGAAGAGACCACCACCGGTGTCCACCGTCTGTACGAGATGCACCGCGACGGCACCCTCCTCTTCCCGGCGATCAACGTCAATGACGCGGTCACCAAGTCCAAGTTCGACAACAAGTACGGCTGCCGCCACTCCCTGATCGACGGCATCAACCGCGCCACCGACGTGCTCATCGGCGGCAAGACCGCCGTCGTCTGCGGCTACGGCGACGTCGGCAAGGGCTGCGCGGAGTCCCTGCGCGGCCAGGGCGCCCGAGTGATCATCACCGAGATCGACCCGATCTGCGCCCTGCAGGCGGCGATGGACGGCTACCAGGTCACCACGCTCGACGAGGTGGTCGACAAGGCCGACATCTTCGTCACCACGACGGGCAACAAGGACATCATCATGGCCGCGGACATGGCCAAGATGAAGCACCAGGCGATCGTCGGCAACATCGGTCACTTCGACAACGAGATCGACATGGCCGGCCTCGCGAAGATCCCCGGCATCGTCAAGGACGAGGTCAAGCCGCAGGTCCACACGTGGACGTTCGCCGACGGCAAGGTCCTCATCGTCCTCTCCGAGGGCCGCCTGCTGAACCTGGGCAACGCGACCGGCCACCCGTCGTTCGTGATGTCCAACTCGTTCGCGGACCAGACCCTGGCCCAGATCGAGCTGTTCACCAAGCCCGAGGAGTACCCGACCGACGTCTACGTGCTGCCCAAGCACCTCGACGAGAAGGTCGCCCGCCTCCACCTCGACTCGCTCGGCGTGAAGCTCACGACGCTCCGCCCCGAGCAGGCCGCGTACATCGGCGTCGAGGTCGACGGCCCGTTCAAGCCGGACCACTACCGCTACTGAGCCGGACCGCGGGACCCCTGCCGCTCGCGGCGGGGGGCCCGCAGGACCGCGCCCACACGGGACGGGACCCGATCCCGTCCCGTTGAGCGGGCCCAGCGGGCTTCAGGCGCGGCGGAGAGAGCTCCTCGGCCGCGCCTCAGCCCGCCCTCCACTCCGGAGCAGCGGCACGCACAGCGGCAGTGACTGGCATGCAGCGAACCGCTACAGCGCACTGGTACGAAGGCAGGCCCCCGGACCCCCGTGCCGGGGGCCTGCCTCGTACCTCACGCCGTACGTGAGCACCGCGCACGCACACATCCGGTACGCACACGACACGTACAACGGTCCACCCCTACGCCTTCGAGGACCACGAGACCCCATGCCCCGCGGCCGGTATTCGCTTCACGATCCGCACGATCACACCCCCCTCGGCGAAGAACACTTCCACTGCGCGCCAGGCCCTTCCGGCTGGCGTTACGTCTCTCAGACCACCACCCCCTCCGGCGACCCCGCCGGATCCGTCGACCTCGCACTCGACGACCTCGGCCGCCCGATCCGTCTTGAATTGCACGCCGGGAGCTGGCAGGTGCGGGGCGCCGCCCTCGACGGCGTCACCTGGGTCCGCACCGACCCCACCGGCACCCATGCGACCGAAGGCAATGTCCCCGCCCATGCCTTCACCGGCACGTCCCCGGCCTTCCTCATCGCCACGGCACGTCTGCTGCGCCTCACCCCCGGTTCATCCGCGGCCCGCGTACGCCTCGTCGCCTTCACCGACCCGGTCCTGGCACCCCGCACCCTCGACCAGTCCTGGGCCTTGGTGAACAGTGAAGCGCACCCCACTGACAACGGCCCCCTGACCGTGGACGAATACCAGGTCAGCGCCCTGGACACGGGGGAGCAGCACATGATCCACATCGCGGGGGACGTGGTTCTCGCGGCCCCGGGAATCGAGCTCGAAGCCCTCGAATCACCGCCGTCGAACTGGCCGGACCTGACGTCGTAGCTCCTCGGCCGACCGAGTCGGCAACTGCCTCAAGCGCCCGACCGCCCAGCGGCCACCGCGGCTTCTGCGGGGGAAGGCGTGCCGACTGTCCTGGAAGCCGCGCCGCAGGATCCGGAACGGCCCGGTCAGGCGGGCGGGACGAAGCCGGTGGCGGGTGGTGCCTCGCCCGCAGGGCCCGAAGACGACGGGACAGAAGGCTGCGGCGCGGGGGCGGTGGGCCCGCCGCCGTGAGGGGGCGATGCGGGCCAGGAGCCGAAGCCGCCCGCGGCATCCGCGACCGGTGCCCCACCGGGAACGCCGCCGGGACGGATACCGAAGCCCTCCGCGTGCCCGGCCGTGCCGCCGCTGCCAGCCGAGCCGCGCGAGCCGGTCACCTGTCCGGATCCGAATGCCCGTCGTGCGTCCCGCGCCTGGCGCTCGCTCAGCACGGCGGCCAGATAAGCGGCCGGCGGCACGCCCTCCGGCGCCGGCACCCCCGTACGCGCGGCCAGATCGTCGGCCAGCCGGACCGCCATCCCCCAGCCGACCTGGGCGTCCAGCTGTCCCATGCGCGTCAGGTACTGGCGTATCGCCAGCCACAGGGCGTCCGGCACACCCGACAGGTCCAGCCCGGAGAAACGTCCCACCAGCCACGCGGGCGGAGGTGGCAACGCGCCGGCCCGTCCAGCGGGCACCTTCTCCCGTACGACCAGGGTTCCCGCGAACACGTCCCCGACGCGGCGCCCGCGCTCCGACACCAGAGAGGCGATGCAGGCGACGACCCCGAAGGTCAGCAGGATCTCCACGACACCCATCGCGCCACGCACCAGCGCGTGGCGAAAGCGGATGGGGCCGCCGTCATCCCGCACCACTCGCAGGCCGCAGACCAGCTTCCCCAGCGATCGCCCGTGCGAGAGCGTCTCGACGGCTATGGGCGCTCCGACGAGTACGAGGACGAACAGCGCGACGGACAGGGCCGCACGAGCCGCGTCATCGAGCGACGCCGTCGACAGCAGCAAGGCGAACGAGACGATCAGATAGACGGTCCAGGCCGCCGCCATGTCGATGACAAGCGCGAGTGCGCGACTGGGCAACCGCGCGGGGCGCAGCCCCAGCACGACCGCGTCCCCCGTGACCAGCGCACTCACCGATACCCACCCTTCACCGACGCCGTCAGAACAGCGACCTTCCCCGACTCTCGGAAACCTCAGTCTGCCAAGCTGGCCCGCAGCGCGCCGCAGTAGTACGGACCGTATGCACCCAGTGCCTGGAGCAGCAGCCACCATGGACCTCGACGTCTTCGTCACCGCCCACCACCCCGAGTGGGACAGGCTCGACCACCTGCTGCGCCGCGGCCGTCGCCTCACGGGCGCGGAGGTGGACGAACTCGTCGCCCTCTACCAGCGCACGTCGACGCATCTGTCCCAGATACAGTCCGCCGCCCCCGATCCACAGCTCACGGCCCGCCTCACGCAGCTCGTCGCGCGCGCACGCGCGACGGTGACCGGTACCCGCCGTTCCTCCTGGCGGGACGCGGCGCGCTTCCTGACCGCTGGATTCCCCGCAGCCGTCTATCGCGCGCGTAGATGGTGGATTCCGACAGCACTGCTGTCGACAGCGCTGGGAGCCGTCATCGGCTGGTGGATCGCGACGCACCCGGAAGTCCAGGCGTCGATCGCCGCCCCCGACACCCTCCGTGACATGACGCGACCGGGTGGCGAGTACGAGACGTATTACTCCAGCCACCCGGCGGCATCCTTCGCCGCCCAGGTCTGGACGAACAACGCGCAGGCCGCGGCGGTGTGCCTGGTGCTCGGCGCTTTCCTCGGCCTGCCCGTCCTGTGGGTGCTGTTCGCGAACATGCTGAACCTCGGAGTCGGCGCCGCTCTGATGTCGTCGGCCGGCCGTCTCGGCACGTTCCTGGGCCTCGTCCTGCCGCACGGCCTGCTCGAACTGACCGCTGTCTTCGTCGCGGCGGGTACAGGGCTACGCCTTGGCTGGACGGTCATCGACCCCGGCCCCCGCACGCGTCGCACCGCACTCGCGGAAGAAGGCCGCGCGGCCCTCGGCATGGCGATCGGCCTAGCCCTGGTCCTCTTCGTCTCCGGCGTCATCGAAGCCTTCGTCACGCCTTCGGGGCTGCCGACGTGGGCGCGCATCGGCATCGGCATCGGCGCCGAGCTGGCATTTCTTGTCTACGTGTACGTGCTCGGTGGCCGAGCCGTGCGTGAGGGCGAGACGGGTGACGTCGAGGTGTCGGACCGCAGCGCGGGGCTCCCCACCGCCGCGTGATGTGCGGACGACCCCTCTGACCTGGTACTGTCCTCTTCGCCCACAAAAACCGTTGACACGGTCGGAGTGGGGAGGTAGATTCAAACGGTTGCGCCGGACTGGACAAGTCCGAGCGAACTGGCTAACATCTCTCTCGCTCTCACCGGAAATTGAATTTCCGTAGAGCCATCTTCGATTCGATTCGAAACATGATGCCGATTAGCTCGGCCGAAATGCTTCTGATAGAGTCGGAGCCGCCGGAAAGGGAAGCGCGAAAGCGAAGACCTGGAAAGCACCGAGGAAATCGGATCGGAAAACGATCTGATAGAGTCGGAAACGAAGGAAGAGCCCGGAGGGCCCGGAAACGGGAACAAAGGAAGCGTCCGTACCTTGAGAACTCAACAGCGTGCCAAAAGTCAACGCCAGATTGACAACCCCGGCCCACCGCTCGTCGGTTGGGTTGGAGGTTCCTTTGAAAAGTCCTGCCGGTCCATGTGACGGGCAGGCAACAACACAGCGAGGACGCTGAGGACGACTGGTCTTATTCCGACCTGGTCGTTCCGCTCTTACGTGTGTGTGCACCGGATTACCGGTAAACATTCATGGAGAGTTTGATCCTGGCTCAGGACGAACGCTGGCGGCGTGCTTAACACATGCAAGTCGAACGATGAACCACTTCGGTGGGGATTAGTGGCGAACGGGTGAGTAACACGTGGGCAATCTGCCCTTCACTCTGGGACAAGCCCTGGAAACGGGGTCTAATACCGGATACGACCTGCCGAGGCATCTTGGCGGGTGGAAAGCTCCGGCGGTGAAGGATGAGCCCGCGGCCTATCAGCTTGTTGGTGGGGTAATGGCCTACCAAGGCGACGACGGGTAGCCGGCCTGAGAGGGCGACCGGCCACACTGGGACTGAGACACGGCCCAGACTCCTACGGGAGGCAGCAGTGGGGAATATTGCACAATGGGCGAAAGCCTGATGCAGCGACGCCGCGTGAGGGATGACGGCCTTCGGGTTGTAAACCTCTTTCAGCAGGGAAGAAGCGCAAGTGACGGTACCTGCAGAAGAAGCGCAATAAGCTAACTACGTGCCAGCAGCCGCGGTAATACGTAGGGCGCAAGCGTTGTCCGGAATTATTGGGCGTAAAGAGCTCGTAGGCGGCTTGTCACGTCGGATGTGAAAGCCCGGGGCTTAACCCCGGGTCTGCATTCGATACGGGCTAGCTAGAGTGTGGTAGGGGAGATCGGAATTCCTGGTGTAGCGGTGAAATGCGCAGATATCAGGAGGAACACCGGTGGCGAAGGCGGATCTCTGGGCCATTACTGACGCTGAGGAGCGAAAGCGTGGGGAGCGAACAGGATTAGATACCCTGGTAGTCCACGCCGTAAACGTTGGGAACTAGGTGTTGGCGACATTCCACGTCGTCGGTGCCGCAGCTAACGCATTAAGTTCCCCGCCTGGGGAGTACGGCCGCAAGGCTAAAACTCAAAGGAATTGACGGGGGCCCGCACAAGCAGCGGAGCATGTGGCTTAATTCGACGCAACGCGAAGAACCTTACCAAGGCTTGACATATACCGGAAACGGCCAGAGATGGTCGCCCCCTTGTGGTCGGTATACAGGTGGTGCATGGCTGTCGTCAGCTCGTGTCGTGAGATGTTGGGTTAAGTCCCGCAACGAGCGCAACCCTTGTTCTGTGTTGCCAGCATGCCCTTCGGGGTGATGGGGACTCACAGGAGACTGCCGGGGTCAACTCGGAGGAAGGTGGGGACGACGTCAAGTCATCATGCCCCTTATGTCTTGGGCTGCACACGTGCTACAATGGCCGGTACAATGAGCTGCGATGCCGCGAGGCGGAGCGAATCTCAAAAAGCCGGTCTCAGTTCGGATTGGGGTCTGCAACTCGACCCCATGAAGTCGGAGTTGCTAGTAATCGCAGATCAGCATTGCTGCGGTGAATACGTTCCCGGGCCTTGTACACACCGCCCGTCACGTCACGAAAGTCGGTAACACCCGAAGCCGGTGGCCCAACCCCTTGTGGGAGGGAGCTGTCGAAGGTGGGACTGGCGATTGGGACGAAGTCGTAACAAGGTAGCCGTACCGGAAGGTGCGGCTGGATCACCTCCTTTCTAAGGAGCACAGCACCGATTGCAGGCAAATGTTCTGCACGGTCAGCTCATGGGTGGAACGTTGACTATTCGGCACTTCCTCAAGGGATTTCACTAGTACTGCTTCGGCGTGGAACGTGACAGACCGCGGGGGAGGGCCGGGCACGCTGTTGGGTGTCTGAAGGCACGGGCCTGGCCCGTTGTACTTCAGTCGCCTAGCCCCAGTGCACTCACCACGTTGTGGTGGGGTGATGGGTGGCTGGTCGTTGTTTGAGAACTGCACAGTGGACGCGAGCATCTGTGGCCAAGTTTTTAAGGGCGCACGGTGGATGCCTTGGCACCAGGAACCGATGAAGGACGTGGGAGGCCACGATAGTCCCCGGGGAGCCGTCAACCAGGCTTTGATCCGGGGGTTTCCGAATGGGGAAACCCGGCAGTCGTCATGGGCTGTCACCCATGCCTGAACACATAGGGCATGTGGAGGGAACGAGGGGAAGTGAAACATCTCAGTACCCTCAGGAAGAGAAAACAACCGTGATTCCGGGAGTAGTGGCGAGCGAAACCGGATGAGGCCAAACCTACGGCGTGTGAGACCCGGCAGGGGTTGCGTCGTGGGGGTTGTGGGATCTCTCTTCTGTCGTCTTTACGACAGGACGAGTCAGAAACCGTTGATGTAGGCGAAGGACATGCGAAAGGTCCGGCGTAGAGGGTAAGACCCCCGTAGCTGAAACATTGACGGCTCGTTTGAGAGACACCCAAGTAGCACGGGGCCCGAGAAATCCCGTGTGAATCTGGCGGGACCACCCGCTAAGCCTAAATATTCCCTGGTGACCGATAGCGGATAGTACCGTGAGGGAATGGTGAAAAGTACCGCGGGAGCGGAGTGAAATAGTACCTGAAACCGTGTGCCTACAAGCCGTGGGAGCGTCGCGCATTGAGTTTACTCAGTGCGTCGTGACTGCGTGCCTTTTGAAGAATGAGCCTGCGAGTTAGCGGTGTGTAGCGAGGTTAACCCGTGTGGGGAAGCCGTAGCGAAAGCGAGTCCGAACAGGGCGTTTGAGTTGCACGCTCTAGACCCGAAGCGGAGTGATCTAGCCATGGGCAGGTTGAAGCGGAGGTAAGACTTCGTGGAGGACCGAACCCACCAGGGTTGAAAACCTGGGGGATGACCTGTGGTTAGGGGTGAAAGGCCAATCAAACTCCGTGATAGCTGGTTCTCCCCGAAATGCATTTAGGTGCAGCGTCGTGTGTTTCTTGCCGGAGGTAGAGCACTGGATAGGCGATGGGCCCTACCGGGTTACTGACCTTAGCCAAACTCCGAATGCCGGTAAGTGAGAGCGCGGCAGTGAGACTGTGGGGGATAAGCTCCATGGTCGAGAGGGAAACAGCCCAGAGCATCGACTAAGGCCCCTAAGCGTACGCTAAGTGGGAAAGGATGTGGAGTCGCAGAGACAACCAGGAGGTTGGCTTAGAAGCAGCCACCCTTGAAAGAGTGCGTAATAGCTCACTGGTCAAGTGATTCCGCGCCGACAATGTAGCGGGGCTCAAGCGTACCGCCGAAGTCGTGTCATTGCGATATGTACCCCCAACGGGGATCGTGATGGGTAGGGGAGCGTCGTGTGCCGGGTGAAGCAGCCGCGGAAGCGAGTTGTGGACGGTTCACGAGTGAGAATGCAGGCATGAGTAGCGATACACACGTGAGAAACGTGTGCGCCGATTGACTAAGGGTTCCTGGGTCAAGCTGATCTGCCCAGGGTAAGTCGGGACCTAAGGCGAGGCCGACAGGCGTAGTCGATGGACAACCGGTTGATATTCCGGTACCCGCTTTGAAACGCCCAATATCGAATCAGGCGATGCTAAGTCCGTGAAGCCGCCCTGGAGCCTTCGGGCAAAGGGGAGTGGTGGAGCCGACGAACCAGACTTGTAGTAGGTAAGCGATGGGGTGACGCAGGAAGGTAGTCCAGCCCGGGCGGTGGTTGTCCCGGGGTAAGGGTGTAGGCCGTGTGGTAGGCAAATCCGTCACACGTTAAGGCTGAGACCTGATGCCGAGCCGATTGTGGTGAAGTGGATGATCCTATGCTGTCGAGAAAAGCCTCTAGCGAGTTTCATGGCGGCCCGTACCCTAAACCGACTCAGGTGGTCAGGTAGAGAATACCGAGGCGTTCGGGTGAACTATGGTTAAGGAACTCGGCAAAATGCCCCCGTAACTTCGGGAGAAGGGGGGCCATCACTGGTGATCCGATTTACTCGGTGAGCTGGGGGTGGCCGCAGAGACCAGCGAGAAGCGACTGTTTACTAAAAACACAGGTCCGTGCGAAGCCGTAAGGCGATGTATACGGACTGACGCCTGCCCGGTGCTGGAACGTTAAGGGGACCGGTTAGCTTGGATTCGTCCAGGCGAAGCTGAGAACTTAAGCGCCAGTAAACGGCGGTGGTAACTATAACCATCCTAAGGTAGCGAAATTCCTTGTCGGGTAAGTTCCGACCTGCACGAATGGCGTAACGACTTCTCGACTGTCTCAACCATAGGCCCGGTGAAATTGCACTACGAGTAAAGATGCTCGTTTCGCGCAGCAGGACGGAAAGACCCCGGGACCTTTACTACAGTTTGATATTGGTGTTCGGTTCGGCTTGTGTAGGATAGGTGGGAGACTGTGAAGCTTGTACGCCAGTACAGGTGGAGTCGCCGTTGAAATACCACTCTGGTCGTGCTGGATGTCTAACCTCGGTCCGTGATCCGGATCAGGGACAGTGTCTGATGGGTAGTTTAACTGGGGCGGTTGCCTCCTAAAGAGTAACGGAGGCGCCCAAAGGTTCCCTCAGCCTGGTTGGCAATCAGGTGTTGAGTGTAAGTGCACAAGGGAGCTTGACTGTGAGACCGACGGGTCGAGCAGGGACGAAAGTCGGGACTAGTGATCCGGCGGTGGCTTGTGGAAGCGCCGTCGCTCAACGGATAAAAGGTACCCCGGGGATAACAGGCTGATCTTCCCCAAGAGTCCATATCGACGGGATGGTTTGGCACCTCGATGTCGGCTCGTCGCATCCTGGGGCTGGAGTCGGTCCCAAGGGTTGGGCTGTTCGCCCATTAAAGCGGTACGCGAGCTGGGTTTAGAACGTCGTGAGACAGTTCGGTCCCTATCCGCTGTGCGCGTAGGAGTCTTGAGAAGGGCTGTCCCTAGTACGAGAGGACCGGGACGGACGAACCTCTGGTGTGCCAGTTGTCCTGCCAAGGGCATGGCTGGTTGGCTACGTTCGGAAAGGATAACCGCTGAAAGCATCTAAGCGGGAAGCCTGCTTCGAGATGAGGACTCCCACCACCTTCGAGTGGGTAAGGCTCCCAGTAGACGACTGGGTTGATAGGCCGGATGTGGAAGCACCGTAAGGTGTGGAGCTGACCGGTACTAATAGGCCGAGGGCTTGTCCTCAGTTGCTCGCGTCCACTGTGTTAGTTCTGAAATAACGAACAGCTGTGTCAACACCAGCGTTCAAATTTTCATAGTGTTTCGGTGGTCATAGCGTTAGGGAAACGCCCGGTTACATTCCGAACCCGGAAGCTAAGCCTTTCAGCGCCGATGGTACTGCAGGGGGGACCCTGTGGGAGAGTAGGACGCCGCCGAACAAATTTTAGCCTCAGTCCCCGAACCGTATGGTTCGGGGACTGAGGCATTTTTGCGTTCAGGGTCTTTTCTGCCGGCATCGCCCGCATTGGACCGAAGTCGGCATCGCCGGATCATTTGCTGTTACAGCCGTCCCGCCGCTTTGAGCTCCAGATACGCATCGGCGAGTGCCGGAGCGAGTTCTTCTGGAGTGGCATCCACAACGGTGACGCCATGGCGCTTCAACTGCTCGGCCGTGCGGCGGCGCTGTTCCCTTGTTCTGCTGGCTGCGGCGGCCTCGTACACCGCTTCTACCGTGCCCCGGCCCTTCGCCATCTCCTCGATGTGAGGGTCGGCGACGGCGGCCACCAGGACGGTGTTGCGCTGGGTGAGTTGAGGGAGGACCGGGAGCAGCCCTTCCTCGACGGGAGCCGCGTCCAGACTGGTCAGGAGCACGATCAGGGAGCGGCGCGGAGCGTTGGCGAGCGCTGCGGCGCTCAAGCCTCGGGCATCCGTTTCCACGAGGGCGGGTTCCAGCGGAGCAAGTGCGTTGACCAGGCTGGGGAGGAGTTCACCGGCCGCCCGGCCTTGGACCTGGGCGCGTACGCGGCGGTCATACGCGAGGAGATCGACACGGTCGCCCGCTCGGGAGGCGAGGGCGGCCAAGAGGAGCGTGGCGTCCATGGCGGCATCGAGGCGAGGGGTGTCTCCTACGCGGCCGGCCGAGGTGCGGCCCGTGTCCAGGACGACGAGGATGTGGCGGTCGCGCTCGGGGCGCCAGGTGCGTACGGCGACGGTGTTCTGGCGGGCGGTGGCTCGCCAGTCGATGGAGCGGGTGTCGTCGCCGGGAACGTAGGTGCGCAGGCTGTCGAACTCGGTGCTTTCGCCCCGGGTCAACACACTGGTGCGGCCGTCGAGTTCGCGCAGCCGGGCCAGCCGGGAAGGCAGGTGCTTGCGGCTGGTGAACGGCGGCAGGACGCGTACGGTCCAGGGGACGCGGTGGCTGCCCTGCCGGGAGACGAGGCCGAGAGGCCCGTACGAGCGAATCGTGATGCGTTCGGAGTGGCGGTCGCCGCGTCGGGCTGGGCGGAGGACGGTGGTGAGACGGCGGCGCTCGCCTGCCGGGACCGTCAACGTGTGCCGTGAGGGGTCCGGTTCGGTGGCTGCGGGGCCGGAGGGCCAACTGCTGGGCGGCCAGGCGTCCCTGAGCTGGGTACGGAGCTGGCGCGCCGAGGGATTGGTGACCGTGAGAACGACCTCGGCGGCGTCACCGAGTCGAACAGACGTATCACCGTTTCGGGTGAATTGGAGCTTACGCACTGGCGCGGCGAGGGCGTAGTCGCACATCATTGCGAGTGTGAGGGGGGCGTTGACCGCGAGCATGCCGGCCCAGCTCGGTGCCCATACGCCGACGGGAATGGAGCCGAGCGCGGCGAGCAGCGCGGTGCGTCCGGTGAGAGCCATGGCCGGGGCCTCAGCGGGGAACGGGGACGTGGGCGAGGACCGAGGTGATGACGGAGTCGGCGGTGACGCCCTCCATCTCCGCCTCGGGACGCAGCTGGATGCGATGGCGAAGAGTGGGAAGGGCCAGTGCCTTCACGTCGTCGGGGATGACATAGTCCCGGCCCGTGAGCCAGGCCCAGGCGCGGGCGGTGGAGAGAAGTGCGGTGGCGCCGCGGGGGGACACCCCGAGGCTGAGTGAGGGGGATTCACGCGTGGCACGACAGATATCGACGACATAGCCGGTGATCTCGGCGGAGGCCGCTGTCTTCGCGACGGCGGCGCGAGCCGCTTCGAGGTCCGCGGCTCCCGCGACGGGGCGGACGCCTGCGGCCTGGAGGTCGCGCGGGTTGAAGCCCTCCGCGTGGCGCGTCAGGACGTTGATCTCATCCGCGCGCGAGGGCAGCGGCACCGTCAGCTTGAGCAGGAAGCGGTCCAGTTGGGCTTCCGGCAGCGGGTACGTGCCCTCGTACTCGACGGGGTTCTGCGTCGCCGCGACCAGGAAGGGCTCGGGCAAGGGGCGAGGTGTGCCGTCGACCGTGACCTGGCGCTCCTCCATGGCCTCCAGTAGCGAAGACTGGGTCTTGGGCGGGGTGCGGTTGATCTCGTCGGCGAGCAGCAGGTTGGTGAACACCGGGCCGGCCTGGAACGAGAACTCTGCGGTACGGGCGTCGTAGATCAGCGAGCCGGTGACATCGCTGGGCATGAGGTCGGGCGTGAACTGGACGCGCTTGGTGTCGAGTTCGAGAGATGCGGCGAGCGCACGGACCAAGAGCGTCTTGGCGACACCGGGAACCCCTTCGAGCAGCACGTGGCCCCGGCACAGCAGGGCCACGACCAGGCCCGTCACGGCGGAGTCCTGGCCGACCACGGCCTTGGCGATCTCGGCGCGCAGGGCCTCCAGGGAGGCGCGGGCGCTGTCCGGGTTCGCGGTGGTCGCCGGGGTTCGGTCGGTCATGGGGTGCGTACCTCTCTTTCGAGGGCGTCGAGTTCGTCCGCGAGGCGGACCAGTGCGGCGTCGTCGGCCGGTGCCGGGCCGAAGAGCAGGAATCTGAGGTCCCGTTCGGTGCCGGGGAGCCGGGCGGAGACGGCGGGGACGAGGAGTTCGGGAGCGTGCGCCGCGGAGGCGGGCACGCCGAGGAGGGGGGCGAGGCGCGTGCGGGTGGCCGAGCGGAGGGCGTCGGCGGCGCGGTCGCGGGCGTTGGCCTTGTGGTAGAGCCGGGCGCGGCCCTCGGTCGTCTCGGACGCGTGGACGGCCACCGGGAGCCGTTCGGTGACCAGGGGACCAAGGCGGCGGGCGCGCCAGATGGCGGCCAGGGCTGCCGCGAGGGCGAGTTGGAGCGTGGCCCAGAGCCAGCCGGACGGAATGAGGTCGAAGAAGCTGCGGTCGCCGCCGTCGGTGGCCGAGACATCACCGAGTGAGGGGAGGTACCAGATCAGATGAGGGCGGGAGCCGAGGAGTTGAAGGGCGAGCGAGGCGTTGCCCTGCTTGTCCAGGCGGTGGTTGTAGAGGATGTCGGGGGCGCCGAGCAGGACGGTGTCGCCTTGGGCCGGAGCATCCAGCCGGACCAGGGTGGGCAGTCCTCCGGCCGGGTAGCAGAGTTCGGCGGCCTGGCCGCTGGTCTCGTAGCGGACGCCTCCGGTCTCGGCGGCGCCGGCACGGGTGGCGGGAGCCAGGGAGCAGCGGGGCTGGCGGGCGGCAACGGATGCCGAGCCCTGCTCCCGTACACCGGGGGCGAGTACGGGGAGGGAAGGGGAGCCGGGGGCGAGCAGGACCGTGCGTCCGCCGGACTGGTCGGTGGCCGCGTGCAGACGGCGCTGCTGCGACGGGGTGAGCAGGTCCGGGACCGTGACCAGGAGCGTGGTGTCGGCGCCGGTGGCGCGGGTGGCCTCGTCGAGCGTGGTGACCACGCGGGTGGAGACGCCTCGGTCCTTGAGGAGTTCGGCGACGGCACGGCTGCCGTACAGGTCCGCGGAGCGGGGGTCGAGTCGGCCGTGCTGGTCCCCCGAGCGGGTGGCGGCGAGTGCGACGCCCGCGACGGCGAGGATGACGGCGGCGAGCAGCAGCCCGCGTGTGCGCGTCCACAGCTGGCGGGGCGTCGCGTCGAGGGAGGTCGCGGCGGCTGTCGGGGCGGCGGTGGAGACCGGTGTGTCGGTCATTCGGCGCCTCCCCGTACAGGGGCGCTGTCGGCGGCGGACTGCCCGGCGAAGGCGGTCAGTTCCGGCTTGGTGCGTTCCAGGTCGGTGTCGAGGTCGCGCAGTCGGTGGTACGCGGTCTCGGTCGCGGTGCGACCGCCGTATGTGACGTCGTCGAACTCTCGGGCGGCGGCGCGGAGTCGGTCCGCCTGGCCGGGCAGGGGGCGACCGGCCTCGGCGGCGGCCTCGTCCGCGGTACGGCCCGGACGCGGGTCGAGGAGGGCGCGTTCCTCCAGGGAGCGCACGATGGCGCGCATCCGTTCCTGGACGGCCTCGGTCCAGCGGCGGGCGGCGGCATGGGCCTCGGCGGCGGCGCGGTGCTCGGCGGCGCTGCGCGGGCGCTCGTCGAAGACCGCGCCATGGGGGGACGACGTGCGACGGGGGTTCCCCAGCCGCCACCACAGGGCGGCGGCCAGGGCCAGTACGAACACGGCGATGGCGACCAGGCCGAGTGCGCCGCCGGGAGCGGCGCCCGAGGCGGCGTCGAACAGGCCGCCGACCCACTTCCAGAAGCGGTCGAGGGCGCGTTCCAGGAGGTTCGGGTCGTTCTCGTGGTACATCGGCTTGGACAGTTCGCGGCGGGCCGCCTCTCGGGCGGGGACGCGTGGAGTGTCCACCGGCGGGGTGGCGGATGCCCGGACGAGCAGCCCCACCAGGGCCGTTCCCCCCGTTGCGGACACCGCATCAGCTCCCGGAGGTCTCGTAGCCCGGCAGGTTTGCCGCGCGGGCGAGGTCGAGGTCGAGGGCCTCGCGGCGGATGCGCTGGTCGATGTAGAGCAGCGCGGCGACGCCGGCGGAAATCGGGTAGGTGATCGCGGATCCGATCACGGCACCGATCCCGGTGATGATCAGGAACGGCCAGCCGAGGTCGCCGGCGCCCCCGGTGAAGAGGCTGCTGGCGCCGCCGTCGTCGACGACGGTGCCGATCACGGTGAACGGGATCTCGATGATCATCGAGACGATGAAGGTGAGGAGCAGCGTCAGCAGGGTGATACCGAAGACGCGCCACCACGATCCCCGGACGAGTTTCGCGGAGCGGCGCAGCGACTGGGTCAGCCCCTGCCGCTCCAGCATCAGCGCGGGCGCGGCGAGACTGAACTGGATCATCAGCCACACGGCGACCACGGCCGCGGCCAGTCCGCCGAGTGCGGCCAGGGCCGCGCCACCCGCGGAGCCGATGAGGGCACCGGGAAGGATGCCGACCGCGAAGATCGCTCCGGCCATCAGGGGCAGCAGGAGGAGCAGCCCGAGCAGGGGCGCCAGCCTGGGCCGGGCCTCCGTCCACGCCTCTCGCAGCGTCACCGGGCGACCCAGCACGGAGCGGCTGATGACGACGGTGAGGACGGCGGTGACGAAGAGGGTGCCGATCAGCGCCAGGACCGCGACGGGGAGCAGGGCGACGAGACTCGACCGCATGGAGTCGACGGCCTGGTCCAGGGCCTCGCTGCCGGTGGCGTTGGGGTCGATGTCGGGGGGGTCCGGCATCAGGTAGCGCTGGACGAGGGTGTTCGCGATCTGGGTGATCACGGCGACCGTGAGGGTGAGGCCGAGGACCGTGCGCCAGTGGGCGCGCATCGTCGAGACCGCGCCGTCGAGGATCTCGCCGACGCCCAGGGGGCGCAGCGGGATGACACCGGGCTTGGCGGCGGGCGGGCGGCCCCAGCCGGAGTTCCAGTTGCCGCCGGGAGCGGGGGGCGGGCCCCAGCCGCCCTGCTGGGGCCGTGGGGCGCCCGGCGGGGGCGGGGGAGACCCCTGGCCCGGTCCCGCGGCCGGAGGCGACCACTGGCCCGCCGGGGGCTGGTTCTGGGACCACTGCGAGGACGCGCGGGCCCGGTCGGAGGGCTCGGGCTGCCGGGTGGTGCCGGAGTCCTCGCCGTCGGGGGCCGATCCGGGCGAGGCCCAGCCCGGAGAGTCGTTCACGGTCGTCCACCTCGTGGATTGGTCGTGGGACCGGCTGTGCGAGCCGGTTCCCGGGGGTTGGCAGCCATCGTGCCATGCGGTTCCGGGCCGCGGACCGGCCCCCGTATCTCGTTGGCACCTTCAATTGTCGGTGGCTCACCAGGCAGACTGGGCGGATGGCTGATCAGGACGTGCGATCCATCGTGGGCTCCGAGCCGTCGGCACTGCCCCAGCTGCGCTGGGACGAGCCGCCGGAAGGGCCGGTGCTGGTGCTCCTCGACCAGACCCGGCTCCCGGCCGAAGAGGTCGAGCTGGTGTGTACGGATGTTCCGGGCCTGGTGCGGGCCATCCAGACGCTGGCGGTGCGCGGGGCGCCGCTGCTGGGCATCGCCGGGGCGTACGGGGTGGCGCTGGCCGGGGTGCGCGGCTTCGACGTCCAGGAGGCGGCGGCGCTGCTGGCGGGGGCGCGGCCCACCGCGGTGAACCTCGGGTACGGGGTGCGGCTGGCGCTCGGCGCATACCGGGGCGCGCTCGACAAGGGCGCCGGTCCGCAGGAGGCGGGGGCGGCGGCCCTGGCGGCGGCGCGGGAGCTGCACCGGGCGGACGCGGAGGGGAGCACCAGGATGGCGGCGCACGGTCTGGCGCTGCTCGACGAGCTGCTGCCCGGCGGCAGCCACCAGGTGCTCACGCACTGCAACACCGGGCGGCTGGTCTCCGGCGGTGAGGGGACCGCGTTCGCGGTGGCGCTCGCCGCGCACCGGGCGGGCCGGCTGCGGCGGCTGTGGGTGGACGAGACACGGCCGCTGCTGCAGGGGGCGAGGCTGACGGCGTACGAGGCGGCGCGCAGCGGCATGGCGTACAGCCTGCTGACCGACAACGCGGCCGGTTCGCTGTTCGCGGCCGGGGAGGTGGACGCCGTGCTGATCGGGGCCGATCGGATCGCGGCCGACGGCTCCGTGGCGAACAAGGTGGGAAGCTATCCGCTCGCGGTGCTCGCCAAGTACCACCACGTGCCGTTCATCGTGGTCGCTCCGGTCACCACGGTGGACCTGGACACTCCGGACGGGGCGTCGATCGAGGTCGAGCAGCGTCCGGGGCAGGAGGTGACGGAGCTCACCGGGCCGCAGGTGTCGGCGGCCGGGTGGGGGACGGGCGCCGGGCTGCCCGTGGCGCCGCTGGGGACGCAGGCGTACAACCCCGCGTTCGATGTGACGCCCCCCGAGCTGGTGACGGCGATCGTCACCGAGGAAGGTGTGCTCTCCCCGGTCACCGGGGGCGGGCTGAGAGAGCTGTGTGCCAGGTCACGCCGGGTAACGATTAGCTAATGGGATGATGACTTTCATGAAGGGACGCGTCCTTGTCGTCGACGACGACACCGCGCTGGCCGAGATGCTCGGCATTGTGCTGCGTGGAGAAGGTTTTGAGCCGTCGTTCGTAGCGGACGGCGACAAGGCACTGGCGGCATTCCGTGAGGCCAAGCCGGACCTGGTGCTGCTGGACCTCATGCTGCCCGGACGGGACGGCATCGAGGTCTGCAGGCTGATCAGGGCCGAGTCCGGGGTGCCGATCGTGATGCTCACCGCCAAGAGCGACACGGTGGATGTGGTGGTCGGCCTGGAGTCCGGGGCGGACGACTACATCGTGAAGCCGTTCAAGCCGAAGGAGCTGGTCGCCCGTATCAGGGCGCGGCTGCGCAGGTCCGAGGAGCCGGCGCCGGAGCAGCTGGCGATCGGCGATCTGGTGATCGACGTGGCGGGTCACTCCGTGAAGCGGGACGGGCAGTCCATCGCCCTGACGCCGCTGGAGTTCGACCTGCTGGTCGCGCTGGCACGCAAGCCGTGGCAGGTGTTCACCCGTGAGGTGCTCCTGGAGCAGGTGTGGGGGTACCGGCACGCGGCGGACACCCGGCTGGTCAACGTGCACGTCCAGCGGCTCCGCTCGAAGGTCGAGAAGGACCCCGAGCGTCCGGAGATCGTGGTGACCGTCCGTGGTGTCGGTTACAAGGCCGGACCGAGCTGACATGTCCCGCGGTGGTGCTGCTCCGAAGCCCGGGAAGTCCGGGGTCCGTGGGGGGCGGGCTGCTGGTGAGGGACGGAAGACGTCGTGGGGCGGGCGGATCCTTCAGGAGGGGACGCCCGGAAGCCCCGTGCTGAGGCTCTTCGTGCGCTGGGTGCGGCGTCCGCTGCTGCCCGCCGTGCGGCTGTGGCGGCGCAACATCCAGCTGCGGGTGGTCGCCTCCACCCTGCTGATGTCGCTGGGTGTGGTCCTGCTGCTCGGGTTCGTTGTCATCGGTCAGGTGCGCAACGGGCTGCTGGTCACCAAGGAGAAGGCGTCCGAGAGCCAGTCCGCGGGCGGCTTCGCCGTGGCCAAGGACAAGGCCAGCGCCCCGGCGGCGCCGGGCGGGCAGGACGACGGCAGCTCGGACGGGCGGGCCGGCAGTTCGGTGACCTGGCGCAGTGAGCTGGTCACGCAGCTGGCCAGTGGCGGCCAGGGCGCGTTCTACGTGGTGGCGCTCAGCGCCGACTCCGAGGACGGCGGCTCCAGCAACCGCGGCCCGCGTGCCTCGGGCGGTGTGGACCCGTTCGCGAGCGTTCCGCAGAGCCTGCGGGACTCCGTGGACCAGGGGACGGGCTCGTACAAGACGTACGCCTCGATCAAGTATCTGGACGGTCAGGAGCCCAAGCCGGGGCTGGTGATCGGGACGAAGCTCAAGGACGTCGACGGTCAGGCGTACCAGCTGTACTACCTCTTCCCGCTGGGGCAGGAGGAGAAGACGCTGAGCCTGGTCAAGGGCACTTTGGCGACGGCCGGGCTGTTCCTGGTGGTGCTGCTCGGCGCGATCGCCTGGCTGGTGGTGCGCCAGGTCGTCACGCCGGTGCGGATGGCGGCGCAGATCGCCGAGCGGCTGTCCGCCGCCAAGCTCCAGGAGCGCATGAAGGTCTCCGGCGAGGACGACATCGCGCGTCTGGGCGAGGCGTTCAACAAGATGGCGCAGAACCTCCAGCTCAAGATCCAGCAGATGGAGGAGCTGTCGCGGATGCAGCGCCGGTTCGTCTCGGACGTGTCGCACGAGCTGCGGACGCCGCTGACGACCGTACGGATGGCGGCCGACGTCATCCACGAGGCGCGCGTCGACTTCGATCCGGTGACGGCGCGCTCCGCCGAGCTGCTCGCCGGGCAGCTGGACCGGTTCGAGTCGCTGCTGGCCGATCTCCTGGAGATCAGCCGCTTCGACGCGGGCGCGGCAGCTCTGGAGGCCGAGCCGATAGACCTGCGCGATGTCGTACGCCGGGTGATCGAGGGTGCCGAGCCGCTCGCCGAGCGCAAGGGCACGCGGATACGGGTGGTCGGCGACGACCAGCCGGTGATCGCCGAGGCCGATGCGCGCCGCGTCGAGCGGGTGCTGCGCAATCTGGTGGTCAACGCCGTGGAGCACGGCGAGGGCCGCGACGTGGTGGTGCGGATGGCCGCGGCCGGAGGGGCCGTGGCGGTCGCGGTGCGCGACTACGGCGTGGGTCTGAAGCCGGGCGAGGCGACCCGGGTGTTCAACCGCTTCTGGCGGGCCGACCCGGCGCGTGCCAGGACCACCGGGGGCACCGGTCTGGGCCTGTCGATCGCGGTCGAGGACGCGCGGCTGCACGGCGGCTGGCTGCAGGCGTGGGGCGAGCCCGGCGGCGGTTCCCAGTTCCGGCTGACGCTGCCGCGTACGGCGGACGAGCCGTTGCGCGGATCGCCGATACCGCTGGAGCCGGAGGACTCGCGGGCCGCCCGCGAGCGCGCCCGGCTGGGCGCTCCGGCGGAGCAGGGCAATGGGCTGCGGCTGGCGAGCGTGCCGGTCCAGCCGGCCACCGCGCGCTCCGCGCTGCCCGTGCCGCCGCGGCCACCGGTGCCGCCCAGGACGTCGGGTCCGGCGGCGGACCCGACCGCGCTGCCCGGTGGCGGCGGGGCCAGGGTGGTGTCCAAGCCCGCGGAGCGGCGGGGCGACGGCGAGTCCCTGCCTTCGCAGGCCGCTGACGGAGCGGCTGCCGACGCAGCCGCGGACCAGGAGGAATCGGCTCGTGGGCGCTGATCGGGGGAGGGACCGCGGCCGTCGGCTGCGGTCGGCGGCCCTGCTGGGCTGTGGCGGGATGCTGGTGGCGGGGTGCGCGTCGATGCCCGACAGCGGGGACGTGCACGCGGTGCAGGCGTCGCAGCGCGCCGACTCGCAGGTGCAGGTGTACGCGGTGCCGCCGCGCGAGGGGGCGGCGGCCGACGAGATAGTCGACGGGTTCCTGGAGGCGATGACCAGTGACGACCCGCAGTTCGCGACGGCCCGCAAGTATCTGACGCCGCAGGCGGCGCGCGGCTGGAAGCCGGACCAGTCCACGACGGTGCTGGCGGACGGGCCGAACCCGCAGCCGAACCGGGTCAACGACAAGGGCGACAGTTCGAGCTTCACCTTCACGGTGACCGGGAAGCCGGTCGCGGTGGTGGACAAACAGCACGCGTACCAGCCGGCCAGGTCCAAGGCGACGTACAACGAGACGATCCACCTGGTGCGGCAGAGCGGGCCGGGCGGCAAGGAGTGGCGCATCGACTCGCTGCCCGAGGGGCTCCTGCTGGGGCAGTCGGACTTCCAGCGCATCTACCGTTCCGTCAACAAGTACTACTTCGCCGCGGGGCAGGACCGGCTGGTCGCCGACCCGGTGTACGTGCGGCAGCGCAATGACCCCGAGACGCAGATGAACCTGGTCACCCAGACGGTGATGGCGGTGCTGGACGGGCCGACCAACTGGCTGCGGCCGGTGGTGGCTTCGCGTTTCCCGAGCGGTACGGCGCTGAAGGAGGGCACCAAGTCGCTCTCGTTCGACGACCGCAACGCGCTGAAGGTCCCGCTGAACGAGCGGGCGTCCAACGTCGGCGGGACGCAGTGCCGCAAGATGGCGGCCCAACTGCTGTTCACCCTGCGGGACCTGACGGCGACCCGGGTCGGCCAGGTGGAGCTGGACCGGGCGAACGGCTCGCAGCTGTGCGTGCTCGGCGGCGACCAGGCCGAGGACTACGCGCCGGACCGCACGTCGACGAAGCCGGGCCAGTACTTCCTGGACGCGCAGGGGCGGCTGGCGCGGATGCGCGCGGGCGCGCGGGACAGCGCCGACGCGAGCGAGAGCGCGGACGGGGACACGGACAGCGATGTGGTCACCGAGCTGGTGCCCGGACCGTTCGGCAGGCTTGAGCAGCCGCTCCGTACGGTCGCGGTGGACCGGCCGGAGCGGCGTGCGGCGGGCGTGTCCACCGATGGGCGCTCCCTGTACGTGGCGCCGATCGTGACCGACGGCGAGCTGGTGAAGACGCCGGTCACCAGCAAGAGCAAGGACTCCAAGGACGGTCTTTCCGCGCCGAGTTGGGATGGGCGCGGTGATCTGTGGGTCGCGGACCGGGACCCCGGCCAGCCCCGGCTGCTCCGGCTGGACCACGGTGCGGGCCAGCCGCAGGTGGTGGATGTCGCCGGGCTGAACGGGGCGCACATCGAGCAGGTGCGGATGTCGGCCGACGGGGTGCGGATCGCGCTGCTGGTGACCGAGGACGGGCACACGACGCTGCGGATCGGGCGGGTGGAGCGCATCGGCGACCCCGAGCATCCGCAGGTCTCCGTGGTGGAACTGCGCCCCGGGGCGCCGCAGATGGAGGACGTGACGGCGGTGTCCTGGGCCGGTCGCAGCCGTCTGGTGGTGGTCGGCAAGGAGTCCGGCGGCCTCCAGCAGCAGCTTCGGTACATGCAGACGGACGGTTCGATGGCGGCGGCGGGCAATCTGCCGGGCGCCAACCGGGTGACCGAGATCGCCGCGGCGGACGACGAGCGGCTGCCGCTGGTGGCGCACTCGCGGGAGGACGGCATCGTCCGGCTGCCGCCCGGTGCCACCTGGAAGACGGCGGTCAAGAAGGGTTCCTCGCCGGTCTATCCGGGCTGATCCGTTCCGTCCGGGCTCGCCGGTCCGGACCGGCCCGGGCGCGTCCGTCCCGGCCGTCGGCAGCCGTCCCGGCGGCCTCCGCGGCCGTCCGGGGCCGGTTGTCCACAGGGGTGGCCGGGTCGCCTTCGGGTTGGCACAGTGGATGCCATGCGGGGATGGTGGCAGGAGATCTCCGGGCTGGTGCTGCCGGTTGCCTGCGGCGGCTGCGGCAGTCCCCGTACGCCGCTGTGCGAGCGGTGCGCGGCGGCGCTGCTCGATGTGCGGGCGCGACGGGTCCGGCCCGCCCCCGAGCCCGCCGGACTGCCGGTCGTCCACGCGGCGGCGGTCTACGAGGACGCGGTACGGGCCGTGCTGCTCGCGCACAAGGAGCGTGGCGCCCTGGGGTTGGCCGGAGTCCTCGGGCAGGCGCTCGCGGGCGCGGTGCGGGCCGCCGCGCGCGTGCCCCGGGACGGGCCGTTGCTGCTCGTGCCGGTGCCGTCGGCGCGGCGCGCGGTGCGGGCGCGGGGACATGACGCGGCGCGCCGGATCGCCCTGGCGGCGGCCGGGGAGCTGCGCCGTTCGGGGACGGACGCGCGCGTGGTGGCGGTGCTGCGCCAGCGGCGCGCGGTGGCGGACCAGACGGGGCTGAGCGCCCCGCAGCGGCTGGCGAACCTGCGGGGAGCCCTGGAGGTGCGGGGCGGGGCCGACGGGCTGCTGACGGGCGGCCGGGTGGTCCTGGTGGACGACCTCATGACGACGGGCGCGTCACTGGTGGAGGCGGCGCGGGCCGTCGAGGCGGCCATGGGTGAGAGTGCCGGGGCGGCCGGCGGCTTACCAGTCCCGGCAATTGCGGGATTCGCACAGCCGGGTGTGGTGGCTGCGGTTGTTGCCTCCTCTCCGGCATCTTTCGAAATAAACCGGAACTGACAGCGAACTTCCATCGTTGCAGGTAGTGAGAGGGTGGAAACACCTGAACGGAGGTACGTGCGGGTAGCGGGTGCCGACATCCGCCCGAGCGAGCTATGTTCGGTTGTGAGGAATGGCGACAGCTAGCCCTCGCGAATGCACGTCCTCGCTTCTGGGTATTTCCCCGACCCTGAAGTCGGTGGGGTGGCGATCTTCCCCACGGGGGAGGAGGAGGTGAAAGTCGCCCAGTCCGGGACTCCGGTGCCACCGGAGTCTGGTGCAAGAGGGAGATGCTCCGCGATGAAGGCGGAGCGATCCGGGAACGGAGTTCTGCGTGGACATCGTCGTCAAGGGCCGCAAGACCGAGGTACCCGAGCGGTTCCGCAAGCACGTGGCCGAGAAGCTGAAGCTGGAGAAGATCCAGAAGCTCGACGGCAAGGTGATCAGCCTCGACGTCGAGGTGTCCAAGGAACACAACCCGCGGCAGGCAGACCGTTCCGACCGCGTGGAGATCACGCTTCACTCGCGTGGCCCGGTGATCCGGGCGGAGGCGGCGGCAGGCGACCCGTACGCAGCCCTCGACCTGGCCCACAGCAAGCTGGAGGCGCGGCTGCGCAAGCAGCACGACAAGCGCCACACCCGGCGGGGCAACGGGCGGCTGTCGGCCGCCGAGGTCGCGGACGTGGTGCCGGGCGCGGCCCAGCTGAACGGAAACGGCGAGCCCGTGGGCACAGCAGCCGAAGAGGGCGTTCCCACCACCCGGATGGGATCGCTGGAGGTACAGGGCGAAGGCCCGCTCGTGGTCCGCGAGAAGACCCATGTCGCGGCACCGATGACGCTCGACCAGGCGCTCTACGAGATGGAGCTGGTCGGGCACGACTTCTATCTGTTCGTCGACTCGGAGACGAAGATGCCCAGTGTCGTCTACCGGCGGCACGCCTACGACTACGGCGTGATCCACGTGGAGAGCGACCCGCTCGCCGGTGAGGACGCGAGCGGCGCCGGCGGGGCGCTGGGCGGATGACCGGGGGAACGGCGCGCTGAACGGAGCCGTGCGGCGCGCCGTATCCCAGTGCGGTGGTGCCCCTGGAGCAGTTGTGCGCCCCCAGGGGCACCAGCGTGCGCCCACTGGACCACCGCTCTGTCGGCCGGGCATGAAATCATGGCGTCGCACGCCAACCGCTGCTCCCTGGAGCGGGGTTGGCGCAGCCATACCAACTCGGGCCATGGCCTTCAGGGGGAGGAACGATGGCAGACAGCTTCGGGCCGGTGCACGACGGGTCGGCCCCGGACGGTTCTGACGGGGCTCCCACCGGCATGGAAGCGGCCGGATCGCGCAGGGAGCCGATCCGGGTGCTGGTCGTCGACGACCACGCGCTGTTCCGCCGAGGGCTGGAGATCGTGCTGGCCGCGGAGGAGGACATCCAGGTCGTCGGCGAGGCGGGCGACGGCGCGGAGGCCGTGGACAAGGCCGCGGACCTGCTGCCCGACATCGTCCTGATGGACGTGCGGATGCCCCGGCGCGGCGGGATCGAGGCGTGCACCTCCATCAAGGAGGTGGCGCCCAGCGCGAAGATCATCATGCTGACGATCAGCGACGAGGAGGCGGACCTCTACGACGCGATCAAGGCGGGCGCCACGGGCTATCTCCTCAAGGAGATCTCCACGGACGAGGTGGCGACCGCGATCCGGGCGGTGGCCGACGGGCAGTCGCAGATCAGTCCGTCGATGGCGTCGAAGCTGCTCACCGAGTTCAAGTCGATGATCCAGCGCACCGACGAGCGCCGGCTGGTGCCCGCGCCCCGGCTGACCGACCGCGAGCTCGAAGTGCTCAAACTGGTCGCCACGGGGATGAACAACCGGGACATCGCCAAGGAGCTGTTCATCTCGGAGAACACCGTGAAGAACCACGTCCGCAACATCCTGGAGAAGCTGCAACTGCACTCCAGGATGGAGGCGGTGGTCTACGCGATGCGCGAGAAGATCCTGGAGATCCGCTAGCGGCCCGCCGCCTCAGAGCGCCGCGAGCGCCGCCGTCAGCTCGCGGGCGAGGCCCGGGGTGTCGGCCCGCTCGATCCGTACGGCGTCGCAGCCCACCCAGCGCGCCGCCTCCCACAGGGCCTGCGCCATCGGCGCAATGGCCTTCGGCGACTCCAGGGAGACCTGCTTGGCCACCAGGGTGCGGCCCTCGCGGGCGGGGTCGGCGCGGCCGAGCAGCCTGCCGCCCGCCAGCAGCGGCATCGCGAAGTACCCGTACACCCGCTTCGGCTTGGGCGTGTACGCCTCCAGGCGGTGGCTGAAGCCGAAGATGCGCTCGGTGCGCGCCCGGTCCCAGATCAGGGAGTCGAACGGCGAGAGCAGCGTCGTACGGTGACGGCCGCGCGGCTCGGTGGCCAGCGCCTCCGGGTCCGCCCAGGCGGCCTTGTCCCAGCCCTGGACCGTGACCGGCACCAGGCCGGAGTCCGCGATCACCGCATCCACCTGCTCGCCCTTGAGGCGGTGGTAGTCCGCGATGTCCGCACGGGTCCCCACCCCCAGGGAGCGGCCCGCGAGCCGCACCAGGCGGCGCAGGCACTCGGCGTCGTCCAGCTCGTCGTGGCGCACGGCCTCCGGGACGGCGCGCTCGGCCAGGTCGTACACCCGCTTCCAGCCGCGTCGTTCGGTGCAGACCACCTCGCCGTACATCAGCGCGCGCTCGACGGCGACCTTGGAGGCCGACCAGTCCCACCACTCGCCCTTGTTCTTGGCGCCGCCCAAGTCCGTCGCGGTCAGCGGGCCTTCGGCCCGCAGCTGCTTGATCACCTGCTCGTACGAACCGTCCGGCAGGTCGTGGTTCCAGTGCGGGCGGGAGCGGTAGGCGCGGCGGCGGAAGGCGAAGTGCGGCCACTCCTCCATGGGCAGGACGCAGGCCGCGTGCGACCAGTACTCGAAGGCGTGGCCGTCCTTCCAGTACGCCTCGTCCACCGCCTTGCGGCCGACCGCGCCCAGCCGTGCGTAGGGAATCAGCTCGTGGGAGCGGGCGAGCACGGAGATGGTGTCGAGCTGGACCGCGCCCAGGTGCCGCAGCACGCCCCGCACCCCGCCCCGGCGGTCGGGGGCGCCCATGAAGCCCTGGGCGCGCAGGGCGATGCGGCGGGCCTCGTCGGCGGAGAGTTCGGCAGCGGGGCGCGGCAGGCTGGTCATGCTCCGCACGATAGACGGCGGCACTGACAACGGGCCGGGCGCCCGATCCGCCCGCGCCCGCCCCCACCCGCGAGCGCGGGGTTCGCCGGGCATCACCGGGACCGAGCTGGCCCTGTCCTGTCCCCCACCCGCGAGCGCGGGGTTCGCGGCCCGGGCCGCAGCCGCTCGATCCGCCCGCACGCGTACGTGCCCGCAGCCGCTCGATCCGCGGGCACGCGTACGTGCCCGCGGACGGGCAAGCGCAGAGGTCAGGCCCGGACCCTCGCCGCCGTGCGTGCGCCCCTACCCGCGGGCGGGCAGGTACGCGCGCGCGGTGGGCAGGTTCAGGTCGCTCGGCAGGAGGCTGCCGATCCAGCCGTCGCGGCGGGAGCCGCCGTGGACGAGGGAGGCGCGCAGGGTGCCCTCCATGGTGAAGCCGACCTTCTCGGCCACCGCGCGCGAGGCCGCGTTGCCGACCTCGGCGCGCCACTCCAGGCGCTCGACGCCCACCGCGGCGAAGGCCCAGCGGGCCGCCGCCACCGACGCCTCCGTCATGAGGCCGCGGCCCCGGTGCTCCTTGGCCGCCCAGAAGCCCAGCTCCGCGACGCCGTCACCGCGCCGGGTCACCGAGACCATCGCCACCAGGGCGCCCTCGGCGGCGGTGCCGGTGGTGAGGGACGTCTCACGCAGCCGTACGGCGAAGGTGTAGTCCGAGTCGTCCCGCCAGCCGTTCGGCCCGTAGGTCGCGGTGAAGGCTTCGGCGTGCGCGCGCAGGTAGGGCGAGGGCACGGTGGTCCACCGCTGGATCTCGGGGTCCTGGCAGGCCGCGTACGCGGCGTCGGCGTCCTGCGGGCCGACGGGACGCAGGAGCAGGCGCTCGGTGCTGAGGGTGACAGGTTCCATCGGCCGATTCTCCGTGCGGGAGGCGAACCCGCGCCAGGGCTTTTCGTCCGTTCCCGGCACCTTCCGGGCCCGCTGTCCGTTGTCGTCATGGCAGACCTCCCGGCGCGGGCGGGTCCTCGCATACGATGGCCGTTGCCCAGAAGTAATCAACCGTACTCGACCGCGCCAGGCCCGACCGGCAAGGAGACCAACCCCCGTGTCCGTCCTCTCAAAGCTCATGCGTGCAGGCGAAGGCAAGATCCTGCGCAAGCTGCACCGCATCGCGGACCAGGTCAACTCCATCGAAGAGGACTTCGTGAACCTCTCCGACGCCGAGCTCCGTGCCCTCACCGGCGAGTACAAGGAGCGGTACGCGAACGGGGAGAGCCTGGACGACCTGCTCCCGGAAGCCTTCGCCACCGTCCGCGAGGCGGCCAAGCGCGTCCTCGGACAGCGCCACTACGACGTCCAGATGATGGGCGGCGCGGCGCTCCACCTCGGCTATGTCGCCGAGATGAAGACCGGTGAGGGCAAGACCCTCGTCGGCACCCTCCCGGCCTATCTGAACGCCCTGTCCGGCAAGGGCGTCCACCTGATCACGGTCAACGACTACCTGGCCGAGCGCGACTCCGAGATGATGGGGCGCGTCCACAAGTTCCTCGGTCTGGAGGTCGGCTGCATCCTGGCCAACATGTCGCCCGCCGAGCGCCGCGCGCAGTACGCCTGCGACATCACGTACGGAACGAACAACGAGTTCGGCTTCGACTACCTGCGCGACAACATGGCGTGGTCCCAGGACGAGCTCGTCCAGCGCGGCCACAACTTCGCGATCGTCGACGAGGTCGACTCGATCCTGGTCGACGAGGCGCGTACGCCGCTGATCATCTCCGGCCCGGCCGACCAGGCCACCAAGTGGTACGGCGACTTCGCCAAGCTGGTGACGCGCCTCACCAAGGGTGAGGCGGGCAACCCGCTCAAGGGCATCGAGGAGACCGGCGACTACGAGGTCGACGAGAAGAAGCGCACCGTCGCCATCCACGAGCCCGGCGTCGCCAAGGTCGAGGACTGGCTGGGCATCGACAACCTCTACGAGTCGGTGAACACCCCGCTCGTCGGTTACCTGAACAACGCCATCAAGGCGAAGGAACTGTTCAAGAAGGACAAGGACTACGTCGTCATGGACGGCGAAGTCATGATCGTCGACGAGCACACCGGCCGTATCCTCGCCGGCCGCCGCTACAACGAGGGCATGCACCAGGCGATCGAGGCGAAGGAAGGGGTGGACATCAAGGACGAGAACCAGACGCTCGCCACGATCACCCTGCAGAACTTCTTCCGCCTCTACAAGCGCCACGACCAGGACGGCAAGGAAGAGCCCGGTCTGTCCGGCATGACCGGTACGGCGATGACCGAGGCCGCCGAGTTCCACCAGATCTACAAGCTCGGCGTGGTCCCGATCCCGACCAACCGCCCGATGGTCCGCAAGGACCAGTCCGACCTGATCTACCGCACCGAGGTCGCGAAGTTCGAGGCGGTCGTCGACGACATCGCGGACAAGCACGACAAGGGCCAGCCGATCCTGGTCGGCACCACCTCGGTCGAGAAGTCCGAGTACCTCTCGCAGCAGCTCTCCAAGCGCGGCATCCAGCACGAGGTGCTGAACGCCAAGCAGCACGACCGGGAGGCGACGATCGTCGCCCAGGCCGGCCGCAAGGGCGCCGTCACGGTCGCCACGAACATGGCCGGCCGAGGCACCGACATCAAGCTCGGCGGCAACCCGGACGACCTCGCCGAGGCGGAGCTGCGCCAGCGCGGTCTGGACCCGGTGGAGCACGTCGAGGAGTGGGCGCAGGCGCTGCCCGCCGCCCTGGAGAAGGCCGAGCAGGCCGTCAAGGCGGAGTTCGAAGAGGTCAAGGAGCTCGGCGGCCTCTACGTGCTGGGCACCGAGCGGCACGAGTCGCGCCGCATCGACAACCAGCTGCGCGGTCGTTCCGGCCGTCAGGGCGACCCGGGCGAGTCCCGCTTCTACCTGTCGCTCGGCGACGACCTGATGCGGCTGTTCAAGGCCCAGATGGTCGAGCGTGTGATGTCGATGGCCAATGTGCCCGACGACGTGCCGATCGAGAACAAGATGGTCACGCGCGCGATCGCGTCCGCCCAGTCGCAGGTCGAGCAGCAGAACTTCGAGACGCGCAAGAACGTCCTGAAGTACGACGAGGTGCTCAACCGCCAGCGCGAGGTCATCTACGGCGAGCGCCGCCGCGTCCTGGAGGGCGAGGACCTGCACGAGCAGGTGCAGCACTTCATGGACGACACCATCGACGCCTACATCCAGGCCGAGACCGTCGAGGGCTTCGCCGAGGAGTGGGACCTGGACCGGCTGTGGGGCGCCTTCAAGCAGCTCTACCCGGTGAAGGTCACCGTGGAGGAGCTGGAGGAGGCGGCGGGCGACCGCGCGGGCATCACCGCCGAGTTCATCGCCGAGTCCATCAAGGACGACGTCCACGAGCAGTACGCCGCGCGCGAGGAGCAGCTCGGCTCGGACATCATGCGTGAGCTGGAGCGCCGGGTCGTGCTGTCGGTCCTGGACCGCAAGTGGCGCGAGCACCTCTACGAGATGGACTACCTCCAGGAGGGCATCGGCCTGCGGGCGATGGCGCAGAAGGACCCGCTGGTCGAGTACCAGCGCGAGGGCTTCGACATGTTCAACGCCATGATGGACGGCATCAAGGAGGAGTCCGTCGGCTACCTGTTCAACCTGGAGGTCCAGGTCGAGCAGCAGGTCGAGGAGGTCCCGGTGGAGGACGCCGCGCCGTCCGACAGGCCGTCGCTGGAGAAGGAGCCGGCGGGCGCCCGTCCGGAGATCCGGGCCAAGGGCCTGGACGCCCCGCAGCGCCCGGACCGGCTGCACTTCTCGGCGCCGACCGTGGACGGCGAGGGCGGCGTGGTCGAGGGCGACTTCGACAACGGCGACGAGCCGGCCCGCTCCGAGGCGGACGGCATGACCCGCGCCGAGCGCCGCAAGGCCCAGAAGGGCGTGGCGGGCCGCCGCCGCAAGAAGTAGTCCGTCCGTGCCCGTCCGGCCCGCGCCGCCGGACGGGCACCTGGACAGTGATCACCGAGTGGGGCCGGGCACCGTACGGGTGCCCGGCCCCACTTCCACTGCCGCGCACCGCCAGCGCAGATCGGCGCCCTGCTCCAGACGGAAGGCGAGCGCGCGCACCTGCTCGCCCGCGCCGATCCGGGCGAACGCCTCGATGACGCCCTCGCGGGGCACGTACTCGTCGCAGTGCCGCACCACGGGCCGGCAGGCCGCCCGCAGCGGGCCGGCCGGGGCGAGGACGACCAGCTGCTCGTACGCCTCGCCGACGGTGTGCCCCAGCATCCAGTGGACCGGGCGCCGCCCGCTGAGGACGGCGAGCAGCCGTTCCGCGAACCAGTAGCGGGGCAGCCGCTGGCGGCGGGCGTAGGCGGCCTCGGCCGCGCCGGGCCTGCCCGGGCCCGCGCCGTCCCGGCGTCCGGCGGGCCGGGTCCGGTCGGTGCCCGGTCCGGCCGCGCGCGTCCTGTCGGTCCTGTGCGGAGTCCTGTGGGTCGTCATCTGGGTCGCCCCCTTTGATACCGGCCAGTAGCTTTCTGTTGGGGATCTTGTACGGGGGCGGTGCGACCGGTCGCAAGGACCGCGGGCCGGGGCGGCGGGACCCGGAGAGATTCACCTATCCGGGTGATCGAAGGCCCCGGAAGCCCGGTGCCCGCACGGAAACGGGCGATGGCCGCCCGACCGCCGACCGCCGCCCTCGGGCAACCCGAAGGGGGACCTCCCCACGTATCCTGAGTGCGTCTTCCGACGAGAAAAGAGCGGCCTGCCATGCGCGTGTACCTCCCTCTGACCCTGCCTGGTCTCGCGACGGCGCACACGGCGGGCGAGCTCGGCTCCGGCCCGCTGACCGCCTACGCCGTCACGCCCGGACTGCGGGAGTGGTACGTCTCGGACGACATCGAGGAGCTGGAGTACGCGGCGCTCAGCCGGGCCGCGGCGGCCTCGCTGCGGCTGCTCGCCACCGACCCGGACGCCACCCGGCGGCGGGTCGTGGTCGCCGTGGACGTGCCCGACGGCTCCGTCTCGGCCGACCCGGACCGCGCCCTGGACGCGGGCTCGCTGGGCGAGGTGCGGATCCCCGGGCCGGTGCCGCTGGCCAAGGCCGCCGCGGTGCACGTCGACTCCGACGACGCCCTCGCCGATGTCGCCGCGGCGGCGGACGCGCTGGGGGCGGCCGACCAGGGCGACGACGACGCCCAGTTCACCGTCGACGGCGCCGAGGACCACGAACTGCTGTGGTTCGGGGTGCAGGAGATTTCCCATCTGATCGGCTGATCCGGCTCGGCCTCGGCCCGTGACCTGCGGCTTTCACCTGGAGTCGGCCCTCGCCACGGTCCGTTGTCAGTGGGGGTGGGTACCGTTCTGGCATGGGGAAGCGCACGACGCATCTGGTCTGGGACTGGAACGGCACACTGCTCGACGACATCGGCGCGGTCATCGAGGCGACCAACGCCGCCTTCGTGGAGCTCGGCCTTGAGACGATCACGCTGGAGCGGTACCGGGAGCTGTACTGCGTGCCGATACCCCGGTTCTACGAGCGGCTGATGGGGCGGCTGCCGACCGAGCAGGAGTGGCTCGTCATGGACGCGGCGTTCCACAAGCACTACTGGCAGCGGGCGGACGCCTGCGCGCTCACCGAGGGCGCGGCCGAGCTGCTCGCGGCCCGGCGGGCGGCCGGGCTGAGCCAGTCCCTGCTGTCCATGGCGCCGCACGAGCACTTGGTGCCGATCGTGCGGCGGCACGGCATCACCGAGCACTTCCTGCGCGTCGACGGACGCACCGGCCCCTCGCACGGCAGCAAGGCCGAGCACATGGTGCGCCATCTGACGCTGCTGCGCGAGGCGGGCGAGGGGATATCCGCCGACCGGATCGTGGTCATCGGGGACGCGGTGGACGACGCCGTGGCGGCGGCGCACGTGGGGGCCCGGGCGGTGCTGTTCACCGGCGGCTCGCACAGCCGCGCGAGCCTCGCGGTGGCGGGGGTGCCGGTGGTGGACACCCTGGCGGAGGCGGTCGAGACGGCGGAGCGGCTGGCGGGCTGAGCGGCCCCCCGGCGGGTGGGGCGCACACCTCGTCTGGGGCTGCCCCCGGACGTGGGGTGCCTCCACCCGGGGGCAGCCCTCGTCCGAGAGCCGCGCGGAACCACGCGCAGCCCGTCCGGGGAACGCGCGGAACCGCCCGCCCCGTCCGGGGGTCGCTTTCCAGCCGCTTGGGCACCCGCCCTGACGGCATCCAGCCACTCCGGGCACCGGGCCGCTCGGGCACCCGCCCTGCGGGCACCCGGCCGTGTGGGGGCCCAGCCACTCCGGGCGCCCCCGCGCGCGCCGCGCGCAAGCTCAGGTCACCGGGGCCTTCGCTCGCAGCACCGTGAGGAATTCGCGCATCCAGGCGGAGTGGTCGGGCCAGGCGCGGGCCGAGACCAGGGTGCCGTCGACGACCGCCTCCGCGTCGTGGAAGGTCGCCCCGGCGGCCTGCATGTCCAGTTCCAGTGCGGGGTACGCGGTGACCCGGCGGCCACTGAGGCCGCCGATCGCCGCGGTGAGGAGGGGGCCGTGGCAGATCTGGGCGACCGGCTTGTCCGTGTCGAAGAACGCCTTGAGCAGCTTGCGCAGCTCCGGGTCGTTGCGGAGGTATTCGGGCGCCCGGCCGCCCGGAATCACCAGTGCGGCGTACTGGCCCGGATCGACTTCGGAGAAGGCCAGGTCGGCCGGCCAGGTGTAGCCCGGCTTCTCGGTGTAGGTGTCGAAGCCCGGCTCGAAGTCGTGGACGACGAACCGCAGGTTCTTGCGGGCGGGGGCGGCGATGTGGACGTCGTAGCCCTCCTCGCGCAGCCGCTGGTAGGGGTAGAGGACCTCCAGCGACTCCGCCGCGTCGCCGGTCACGATCAGGATCTTGGCTGCCATCGGTGCTCCCGGAGTCGACCGTGCGTGCCTGGCTCGTACAGGGGTGGTGGCGTGGGCCACGGTGCGCGCGGTGACGTTGTGCGCACCGCGCGTACGGGGCAAACGTGCCCCGGCCCGGCCCGTTTGCCAAGAGGGCGTGCGGCGGGCGCGCGTCGCTGTCCAGACTGTCAAACTTCGGGCCCCGCTTTTGTACACATACGGCTCATGACGGTTCGGGGGGGCGGGGCGATAGCCTTGTCCCGTGATCAGCGCGATATCCCGCAGGGGCAGTGACGCCCCTGCCCTGCGCCCGGAGTGCCACAGTGCCCGGGCCCTCGCTGATTCCCCTGTCCCGGATCCATCGCCGAAAATGGCCAATAACGACCCGGGCATCTCTCATCGCGGCATAACGTCGACTTCGACCGGACACCCCGCGTCGTGGCGTTGCGCCGCTTCTCACACCTACGTCACGCAACGGCGCGCGACAGGAGCCAGAGGACATGCAGACCAAGCTGGACGAAGCCAAGGCCGAGCTGCTCGCACGGGCGGCCCGGGTAGCTGAGAACAGCCCGGTGGGGGGGCCCGGCGGTCTGGGGGGCATCCCCCAGGACCGGGCAGCGACTACCGGGTCCGCCGGGGAGGAGGGCCCTGACCAGGGCGTCGTCCTCGGGTACCTCCAGCGCTACTACCTGCACACCGCCCCGGAGGACCTCGCCGACCGCGACCCGGTCGACGTCTTCGGTGCCGCGCTTTCGCACTACAGGCTGGCCGAGAACCGCCCCCAGGGCACCGCGAACGTCCGGGTGCACACCCCGACGGTCGAGGAGAACGGCTGGACCTGCAGCCACTCGGTGGTCGAGGTCGTCACCGACGACATGCCCTTCCTCGTGGACTCCGTCACCAACGAGCTCTCCCGCCAGGCCCGGGGCATCCACGTCGTGATCCACCCGCAGGTCGTGGTCCGCCGCGACGTGACGGGCCGGCTCATCGAGGTCCTGGACACCCCGGCGCAGGGCGGCGGCCTGCCGCACGACGCGCTGGTCGAGTCCTGGATCCACGTCGAGATCGACCGCGAGACCGACCGCGCCGACCTGAAGCAGATCACCGCCGACCTGCTGCGGGTGCTGTCCGACGTACGGGAAGCCGTCGAGGACTGGGAGAAGATGCGCGAGGCCGCGCTGCGCATCGCCGACGAGCTCCCCAAGGAGCCGAAGGCGGGCGACCTGCGCGACGAGGAGGTGGACGAGGCCCGGGAGCTGCTGCGCTGGCTCTCCGACGACCACTTCACCTTCCTGGGCTTCCGCGAGTACGAGCTGCGCGAGGACGACTCGCTGGCGGCCGTGCCCGGCACGGGCCTGGGCATCCTGCGCTCCGACCCGCAGCACGCGGGCGACGACAGCCACCCGGTCAGCCCGTCCTTCGAGCGGCTGCCCGCCGACGCGCGCGCCAAGGCCCGCGAGCACAAGCTCCTGGTGCTCACCAAGGCCAACAGCCGGGCCACCGTGCACCGGCCCTCCTACCTCGACTACGTCGGGGTGAAGAAGTTCGACGCGGACGGCAACGTCGTCGGCGAGCGCCGCTTCCTCGGCCTGTTCTCCTCGGCCGCGTACACCGAGTCGGTGCGCCGGGTGCCGGTGGTGCGCCGCAAGGTCGCCGAGGTGCTGCGCGGCGCCGGGTTCTCGCCCAACAGCCACGACGGCCGCGACCTGCTCCAGATCCTGGAGACCTACCCGCGCGACGAGCTGTTCCAGACCCCGGCCGACCAGCTGCGCTCCATCGTCACCTCCGTGCTCTACCTCCAGGAGCGGCGCCGTCTGCGCCTCTACCTGCGCCAGGACGAGTACGGGCGCTACTACTCGGCGCTGATCTACCTCCCGCGCGACCGCTACACCACGGGCGTGCGGCTGCGGCTCATCGACATCCTGAAGGAGGAGCTCGGCGGCACCAGCGTCGACTTCACCGCCTGGAACACCGAGTCGATCCTGTCCCGGCTCCACTTCGTGGTGCGGGTGCCCGCCGGCACCGAGCTGCCCGACCTCACCGACGCCGACTCCGAGCGCATCGAGGCCCGGCTGGTGGAGGCCGCCCGCTCCTGGGCCGACGGCTTCTCCGACGCGCTGAACGCGGAGTGCGGCGAGGAGCGCGCCGCCGAGCTGCTGCGCCGCTACGGCCACGCCTTCCCCGAGGGCTACAAGGCCGACCACTCGCCGCGCGCCGCGGTGGCCGACCTGGTCCACCTGGAGCAGCTCACCCACGGCCGCCGCGACTTCGCGCTCTCGCTGTACGAGCCGGTGGGCGCGGCCCCCGGCGAGCGCCGCTTCAAGATCTACCGGATCGGCGAGCAGGTCTCGCTCTCCGCCGTGCTGCCGGTCCTGCAGCGGCTCGGCGTCGAGGTCACCGACGAGCGCCCGTACGAGCTGCGCTGCGCCGACCGTACGCACGCGTGGATCTACGACTTCGGTCTGCGGCTGCCCAAGAAGATCAACGGCAACGGCGACTACCTGGCGGACGACGCCCGCGAGCGGTTCCAGGAGGCGTTCGCCGCGACCTGGACCGGCTCCGCCGAGAACGACGGGTTCAACTCGCTGGTGCTGCGCGCCGGGCTCGACTGGCGCCAGGCGATGGTGCTGCGCGCCTACGCCAAGTACCTGCGCCAGGCCGGTTCGACGTTCAGCCAGGACTACATGGAGGACACCCTCCGGGACAACGTCCACACCACCCGGCTGCTGATCTCGCTCTTCGAGGCGCGGATGTCACCGGGCCGCCAGAGCGCGGGCACCGAGCTGATCGACGGTCTGCTCGAAGAGCTGGACGGCGCGCTCGACCAGGTCGCCTCGCTCGACGAGGACCGCATCCTGCGTTCCTTCCTCACCGTCATCAAGGCGACGCTGCGGACGAACTACTTCCAGAAGAACGCGGAGGGCAACCCCCACGCGTACGTCTCGATGAAGTTCGACCCGCAGGCGATCCCGGACCTGCCGGCGCCCCGCCCGGCGTTCGAGATCTGGGTGTACTCGCCGCGCGTCGAGGGCGTGCACCTGCGCTTCGGCAAGGTCGCGCGCGGTGGTCTGCGCTGGTCCGACCGGCGCGAGGACTTCCGTACGGAGATCCTGGGCCTGGTCAAGGCGCAGATGGTGAAGAACACCGTCATCGTGCCGGTGGGCGCCAAGGGCGGCTTCGTCGCCAAGCAGCTCCCGGACCCGTCGGTGGACCGCGACGCGTGGCTGGCCGAGGGCATCGCCTCGTACAAGACGTTCATCTCGGCGCTGCTCGACATCACCGACAACCTGGTGGCGGGCGAGGTCGTGCCGCCCTCCGACGTGGTGCGCCACGACGAGGACGACACCTATCTGGTGGTCGCGGCGGACAAGGGCACCGCGACCTTCTCCGACATCGCCAACGACGTGGCGATCAGCTACGACTTCTGGCTCGGCGACGCCTTCGCCTCCGGCGGCTCCGCCGGGTACGACCACAAGGGCATGGGCATCACCGCGCGCGGTGCCTGGGAGTCGGTCAAGCGCCACTTCCGCGAGCTCGGCCACGACAGCCAGTCGCAGGACTTCACGGTCGTGGGCGTCGGCGACATGTCCGGTGACGTGTTCGGCAACGGCATGCTGCTCTCCGAGCACATCCGGCTGGTGGCCGCGTTCGACCACCGCCACATCTTCATCGACCCGAGCCCGGACGCGGCCGTCTCCTACGCCGAGCGCTGCCGGCTGTTCGACCTGCCGCGCAGCTCCTGGGCGGACTACGACAAGGAGCTGCTGTCCGCGGGCGGCGGCATCCACCCGCGCACGGCGAAGTCGATCCCGGTCAACGCGCAGATGCGCGCGGCCCTCGGCATCGAGGCGGGCGTCGCCAAGCTGACCCCGGCCGAGCTGATGCAGGCGATCCTCAAGGCCCCGGTGGACCTGCTGTGGAACGGCGGCATCGGTACGTATGTGAAGTCCAGCGCCGAGTCCCACGGCGACGTGGGCGACAAGGCCAACGACGCGATCCGCGTCAACGGCGAGGACCTGCGGGTCAAGGTCGTCGGCGAGGGCGGCAACCTGGGTCTGACCCAGCTCGGCCGGATCGAGTTCGACCGCAACGGCGGCAAGGTCAACACCGACGCGATCGACAACAGCGCGGGCGTGGACACCTCCGACCACGAGGTCAACATCAAGATCCTGCTCAACGGTCTGGTCACGGACGGCGACATGACCGTCAAGCAGCGCAACAAGATCCTCGCGCAGATGACCGACGAGGTCGGCCACCTGGTGCTGCGCAACAACTACGCGCAGAACGTGGCCCTGGCCAACGCGGTCGCCCAGTCGCCCTCGCTGCTCCACGCCCACCAGCGCTTCATGCGCCGCCTGGGCCGGGACGGCCATCTGGACCGGGGCCTGGAGTTCCTGCCCAGCGACCGGCAGATCCGCGAGCTGCTGGGCAACGGGCGCGGGCTCAGCCAGCCCGAGCTCGCCGTGCTGCTCGCCTACACCAAGATCACGGTGGCCGACGAGCTGGTCCACACGGACCTGCCGGACGACCCGTACCTGCAGAAGCTGCTCCACGCGTACTTCCCGAAGCAGCTGCGCGAGAAGTTCGCGGAGGCGATCGACGGGCACGCGCTGCGCCGGGAGATCGTCACCACGGTCCTGGTCAACGACACCGTCAACACCGGTGGTTCGACCTTCCTGCACCGGCTGCGGGAGGAGACCGGCGCGTCCATGGAGGAGATCGTCAGGGCGCAGACCGCGGCCCGCGCGATCTTCGGGCTGAGCGCGGTGTGGGACGCGGTGGAGGCGCTCGACAACAAGGTCGACGCCGACGTCCAGACCCGCATCCGGCTGCACTCGCGCCGGCTGGTCGAGCGCGGCACCCGCTGGCTGCTCAACAACCGGCCGCAGCCGCTCCAGATCGCCGAGACGATCACGGACTTCAGCGAGGGCGTCGAGAAGGTCTGGGGCGAGCTGGCGAAGCTGCTCAAGGGCGCTGACCTGGAGTGGTACCAGTCGATCCTGGACGAGCTGACCGCGGCCGGGGTGCCCGACGCGCTGGCCCGCCGGGTCGCCGGGTTCTCCTCCGCCTTCCCGGCGCTGGACGTGGTCGCGATCTCGGGCCGCACCGGCAAGGACCCGCTGGCGGTCGCCGAGGTGTACTACGACCTCGCCGACCGGCTGCGGATCACCCAGCTGATGGACCGGATCATCGAGCTGCCGCGGGCCGACCGCTGGCAGTCCATGGCCCGCGCCTCCATCCGCGAGGACCTGTACGCGGCGCACGCGGGGCTCACCCAGGACGTGCTCTCGGTCGGCAACGGCAAGTCGTCGCCCGAGCAGCGCTTCAAGGCGTGGGAGGAGACGAACGCGGCGATCCTCGGCCGGGCGCGCACCACCCTGGAGGAGATCCAGGGCTCGGACGCCTTCGACCTGGCGAACCTGTCGGTCGCCATGCGCACGATGCGGACGCTGCTGCGCACGCGTAGCTAGCCGGTCCGCCCGCCGTCGCGCGGGCGCTGTGCCGCCGCGGGGCGGCCACGGTCTCGGCCGTGGCCGCCCCTCACGCGTTCTCCCGGCCCGCCCGGCGCACCGGCCCCGCGGCCGTCGCCGTCCACAGCCGCCGTCCGGACAGCAGCGCGGCCGTCAGCAGCAGGGAGTTGCGCACGACCATCAGGGCGGTCCCGGCCGCGGTCCCGGCCATCACCTGGTCGTACAGCGTCGGGAAGACGAGCGCGCTCAGGGCCGCGGTGGGCAGCAGCAGGAGCGCCACCGGCCGCTGGCAGGTGTGGCGCGAGGTGAGGCAGACGGCGGCCAGGCCGAGCAGCCAGATCAGGTACTGGGGGCTGATCACCCGGCTGGTGACGGTGAACAGCAGGACCGCGCAGAGGGCCGCGTCGGCCGGGGTGGCCGCCGTCCACCGCCGCGCCCTGACCCGCCACACCAGCAGCCAGCAGAACGCGGCCCCGGTCAGCGCCAGCGCGAGGGCGGCGACCGAGGAGACGTAGGGGCCGGTGAACTCCATGGCCCCGTACCGGTAGACGACCCGGCCGGGCCAGTCGGCCAGCAGGTGGGCGAGCTGGAGGGCGGTGCCGCCGAGCGATTCGATCTGGACGCCCCGGCTGCCCTGCTGGCGCAGGAAGTCCAGGGTGTGGGTGAAGCCGAGCGCCAGTACGCCGAGCAGGGCGAGCGCCGAGCCGAGCGCGGCCGTCCAGGCGGCGCGGGTGGAGCGCCCGCGCGGGGTGCCGAGCAGGGTCAGCGCGGGCCACACCTTCACCAGGGCGCCGAGCCCGGCGAGCGCGCCGCCGAGCCGGGGCCCGCGCCGCAGGCAGAGCAGGGCGGCCACGGCACTCGCGGTGACCAGCACGTCGTAGCGGCCGTACGGCAGGTGCAGCAGCAGGGGCAGTCCGCCGACCCAGAGCCAGGCCCCGGCCGCGCTGCCGCCCGCCCGTGCGCCGGCCCGTACCAGGGCGAGGGCGACGAGCGCGTCGGCGGCCAGGGTGAGGGCGACGAACGCCTGGAAGAAGGTGAGGAAGGGCAGCAGGGCGGGGGCGAGGATGACCAGGCCCGCGCCCGGCGGGTACTGCCAGGTGGCGTCGCCGTACGGGAAGTGGCCCGTGATCAGCTGGTCGTACCACTGGCGGTACAGGACGTACACCTCGCCGGTCACCCCGCCGACGCCGATCGAGTCGTCGACGAGGAGGAACAGCATCAGCGCGCGCGTGGCGAGCCAGGCCCCGGCGAGGGCGGCGTTGCGGGTGCGGCGGACGGAGGCGCCCGGGTCGGGGGCGGCGGACGGGGCGGGGATGCGCAGCTGCTGGGTCGTCATCGCCCAGCAGCTTAAACCGGTTTGGGGCATTTACCCGTTCCGGTATGCCCTATTTCTTCTTGGTGTACTCCTCGTACGCCGCCACCACTTCCTCGGCCGGGCCGTCCATCCGCAGCACCCCGGACTCCAGCCAGATGGCGCGGTCGCAGGTCTGCCTGATGGTGCCGTTGCTGTGGCTGACCAGGAAGACGGTGCCCGCCTCGGCGCGCAGCTCCTCGATCCGCTCCTGGCTGCGCCGCTGGAAGCGGGCGTCGCCGGTGGAGAGCGCCTCGTCGATCAGGAGGACGTCGTGGGACTTGGCGGCGGCGATGGAGAAGCGGAGCCGGGCGCCCATGCCGGAGGAGTAGGTGCGCATCGGCAGCGAGATGAAGTCGCCCTTCTCGTTGATCCCGGAGAACTCGACGATGTCGTCGTAGCGGTCCCGGACCTCCTCGCGCGACATGCCCATGGCGAGCCCGCCCAGGGTGACGTTGCGCTCGCCGGTCAGGTCGTTCATCAGCGCCGCGTTGACGCCGAGCAGTGACGGCTGCCCCTGGGTGAAGATCTTCCCGCGGGCGGCCGGGAGCAGCCCGGCGACGGCCTTGAGCAGGGTCGACTTGCCCGAGCCGTTGGAGCCGATCAGTCCGATCGCCTCGCCCTTGCGGGCGACGAAGCTGACGCCCTTGACGGCGTGCACCTCGCGGACGCCCGGGGCGGCGCGCCGGGAGGTGATCCGGCTGAGCGCGGAGGTCGCGCTGCCCCGGCCCTTGGTGGAGCCGCCGTTGACCTTGTAGATGACGTGGACGTCGTCGGCGACCACGGTGGGGGCGCCGAGCGCGGTGGGAGCGCCGGTCACGGCGGGAGTGCTGTCAGCCACGGCCGTACTTCTCCTCTGCCTTCCAGAAGTAGATGAATCCGGCGACGAGGGCGAGGACCGCCCAGCCGCCCGCGACGGCCCACACGTGGTCCGGGAGCTGCTTCGCCTTGAAGCTGTGGATCAGCGAGAAGCGCATGAGGTCGATGTAGACGGCGGCCGGGTTGTACTCCAGCACCTTCACCACGCCGTGCGGCAGCGAGCTGCGGGTCATCAGCTGCGGCAGGCTCCACATGACGCCCGAGACGTACATCCAGGTGCGCAGGATGAACGGCATCAGCTGGGAGACGTCCGGGGTCTTGCTCGCCACCCGGGCCATCGCCAGCGACAGACCGGTGTTGAACATGGCCTGCAGGACCAGCGCGGGCACGGCGAGCAGCCAGGACGGCGACGGGTAGACGCCGACGCAGACCAGGATGATGCCGAGCGCGGCGATGGAGAACAGCAGCTGCTGGAGCTGCTGGAGCGCCAGGGCGATGGGCAGCGAGGCACGGGGGAAGTGCAGCGCCCGCACCAGGCCCATGTTGCCGGTGATGGCCCGGGTGCCCGTCATGATCGAGTTGGCGGTGAAGGTCCAGATGAAGACGCCGGTGACCAGGAACGGGATGTAGTCCGGGACGCCCTGCTTGGTGCCCATCAGGATGCCGAAGATGAAGTAGTAGACCGTCGCGTTCAGCAGCGGGGTCATCAGCTGCCAGATCTGACCCAGCTTCGCCTCGCTGTACTGCGCGGTCAGCTTGGCGGTGGCGAACGCCGAGATGAAGTGGCGCCGTTCCCAGAGCTGGTGCACGTAGTCGCGCAGCGACGGGCGGGCGCCGCTGACGGTGAGGCCGTACTTGGCGGCCAGTTCTTCGGCGCTCAGCCCCTGGTCGGGGTCGGCGGGCCGGGTGTCCTGCGCGGGGGCCTGCGGGGCGGGCGGTGCTGCGGTCTGGCTCACAACGGTCGCTTTCGACGTGGCTTCGCGGGCGGGCGTTCTGCGGGCCGCCCCGGTGGCGGGGCGACGGGCGGAGAGCGGGGGTGCGCGATCCTCAACGACGGGACGGGCCCGTATCGTCGTAACGGTGAGGGTAGGACGTGATCACGTCGCAACGCAACCGTCTCGTCGTATCGCTATGCTCAAGACATGACCAATTCCGCCGCCCCCGACCCCGCCGAAACCCAGCGCCGCGCTCCGGCCGGAGCCGCCGTGCTGCGCTCCGACGTGACGGAGGCCATCCGCGCCGCCGTGTTCGAGGAGCTGGCGGCGGTCGGGTTCGCCCGGATGTCGATCGAGGGCATCGCGCGCCGCGCCGGAGTGGGCAAGACGGCGGTCTACCGCCGCTGGAAGTCCAAGCTCAGCCTGGTCCTGGACCTGGTGTCCGCGTTCGCGGAACAGGGGCTGCCGGTGCCGCACACCGGCTCGCTGTACGGCGACATCCGGGCGCTGCTCGCGGTCGCCTCGCTGGCCCTGCGCCACCCGGTCGCCTCCCAGGTGATCCCCGACCTCCTGGTCGAGTCGATGCGCCACCCGGAGATCGCCGACGCCATCAAGGAGGCGCTGCTCGACGGCCAGAAGGGCGTCGCCGCCGTCGTGGTGCGCGAGGCGGTGGAGCGCGGCGAACTCCCGGCGGGCGCCGACCCCGACCGGGCGCTCGACCTGATCGTGGGGCCGCTGTACTGGCGTCTGGTGGTCGTCCGGGGCGGGCTGCCGAAGGGCTATCTGGACGACCTGGCGACCTCGGCGGTGGCGGCCCTGAAGGCGACGGGCTGAGCGCGGCCCCCGCCGCTACCCCCGGTCGTACGCGACCCGGGCCAGCACCTCGCCGCTGTGCGGGCTGAACGCGACCACCACCGCCTCCGGAGGCAGGTGCTGCGCCGGGGTGAGCAGCAGCCAGCGCACCCCGTAGCGGCGGGCGATCTCCGCGCGCGCGGAGCGCGGTGTCGACGGCGTCAGATACCGCCGCACGGCCGCCTTGCGGCGCAGCCGGTCCGCCTCGGGGAGCGCCGGGTCCGGCCACACCGGCGCCACCAGGAACGGCCCGTAACCGGGCAGCGAGCGGACCACGTAGTAGTCGTCCGCCAGCACCGTCTCGCCCGCCGGAATGTACGGGGCGGCCCAGCCGTAGGTGTCCCAGTGCGGCGGGCGCTCCACGCCCCGCACGCCCAGGCCCGGCGCCAGCGCCCCCGCCTGGGCCGACACGAACCCCAGGCAGGCACCGGCCGCCGCCAGCGGGGCCAGCGCGCGCCGGGCCCGCGACCACGGGCGCGGCCGGGTCAGCTCCACGGCCAGCGCGACCTGGGCCGGTACCAGGGCGACCGCGAGGAGGCGGCCGTAGGTGAAGTGGCCGCTGAGCCAGCCGTACAGGACGACCAGCCAGAACAGCCCGGTCATGAGGGCCGGCGGATCGCGCCGGTCGCGGCGCAGCCGCAGCAGCAGCGCGGGCGCGCCGAGGAGGACGGCGAGCCAGTAACGGCCGGTCAGCTCCTCGTAGACGGCCCGGTGCATGGAGTCGATGCCGGTGTCGCCGACCAGGGTGAAGATGTTGCAGTACGGCCAGCTCACCGCCACCGCCAGCGCCGCCGCGCCCGTCGCCGCCCAGCGCGGGGCCGCCGCCCGCACCGGTCCGGTGTGGCGTCCGGCCACCAGGCCCGCCGAGCCGAGCACGGCGGCGATCGAGGTGATCGGGTGGACGAGCACGACCACCCCGATCAGCACGCCGAGCGCCGCGTACGGCAACCGGCCGGGCGCGCCCGTCCCGCCGGGTTCGTCCGCGCGCCGGGATGAACGTTCCGTCATGCGGCCCGCCAGCGCCCAGACATGGAAGGTCAGACCGATGGCGAAGGTGCTCGGGTACGACAGGTTGCCGGTCATCGACAGCAGGCCGAGGAACCCGCTCCACCAGGTCACCCGGGTGCCCCACAGCACCGCGGAGAAGAGCAGGGCCAGCACCGGTGCCCAGGGGTTCCGGGAGAACAGCCGGGTGAAGCGGCCCAGACCCGTGATCACGACCAGCAGGTTGACCGGCCCGGAGAGCCGCACCACCAGCCGGCCCGGCAGGTCGGTGGCCCGCGCGAACAGGCCCTGCGCCACCGAGTACGGCGAGTAGTACGGGCTGCCCGCGCCCGGCACGTCGGCCATCGGGTGGGCGGGGTTCAGCAGATCGGCCCGCAGGCGCTCGACCACGGCGGCGTGCGTGCCGAAGTCGCAGCACATCGGCACCCGCCAGGCCGCCGCCGATATCACCAGCCAGAACAGCCCGCCCACCACGAAGTACGGGGTGACGCGCCAGAACGGGCCCGGCGGCGGCGCGTCGCCGGGGCGGACGGCCGCGCGCCGGGGCGCCGGGAGCCGGGCCGGGCCGGAGGGAGGAATCGTGCGCACGGGTCATCGGTTCCGTGGGGGTGTCCGTCTGTCCCGGCATCCCGCGGCGATCACCCGATCAGCACCCCGCCGTCAGCCGGTCGAGGCCCCCGGGGCGGTGCCGGGCGGGGACGGCGGGGGCGGTTGGGGGTGGTTGGGGGTGGTCATCCTGACGGGTGAACTCCCGGGCGGGCGTGGACGGTCGGCGGACCGGCCCCGGGCGGGTACACGCCTGGTCGGGAGGGGTTTTCCGCACTCGTTGCCGGTGCTGCCCCGATCGGGTGACGGTGTGTCATGGCGGTGGCGGCCGGTGGTTACGCTCGGTTGTCATGCCGCGCCCCCTCTTCAGCGTCGTCGTCCCGGTCCACCGCGTTCAGGGCTTTCTGCGGGAGGCGCTGGAATCCGTGCTCGACCAGTCGTACGGGGACCTGGAGCTGATCGTCGTCGACGACCGGTCGCCGGACGGGTGCGCGGCGATCGTCGCGGAGTTCGCGGAAGCCGATGCGCGGGTGCTGCCGGTGCGGCTGCCGGTGCGGCGGGGAGTGTCGGCCGCGCGGAACGTGGGGGCGGTGCGGGCGGGGGGTGAGTACCTGCTGTTCCTGGAGGGGGACGGGGTGTTGCTGCCCGGGGCGCTGGCGGCGCTGGCCTCGCGGCTGCGGGGGGCGCGGCGGGTCGATGTGCTGCGGTTCGGGTACGAGCGGGTGGACCGGCTCGGGCGGGTCGTGGGGGGTGTGCGGGCCTGGGCGGGGGCCGGGCCCGGGGCGGGCCCTGGTGCGGGCGGGGAGCGGGAGCGCCCGGGAACGGGGTGCCGCTGTGCCCACCCGTGCCGCCCCGGCGGCACGATTGCCCACAGCTGCGGGGGAGAGGGCGGCGCGAGCGCCCGCGGCGGTGGGGAGGGTGGCAGCGCGAGCGCCCGCGGCGGCGGCACGATTGCCCACAGCTGCGGGGGAGGGGGTGGCTCCGTTGAGGTTCCCGTTGGGTGGGATCGGGTTTATCGGCGGGGGTTCTGGCTGGGGCGGGGGCTGGCGTTCGGGTGGGGGGAGTACGGGGCCGTGCGGCCCGTCCTGATGGCCGGGCGGGCGGTGGGAGCGGGCCGGGAGGGTGAGCTCGAACGGGTCTGCGTGCGGGTGCGGGAGCGGCGGCCGGGCGCCGAGCCCGGGCGCCTGCACTTCCAGGCCCTCGACGCCTACGCGCCCCTGCTCGCCGCCGATCCCGCCCTGCGGCCCGTCGCCGCCGCGCAGCTGCGGGCCGTGCGCGACGACCCGCGCCGCATCCGGCCCGCCGACCGCCGGGAGTTCCACCGCGCCGCCGACCGCCTCCTCGGCGGCGCCCTCGGCCCGTACCCCGTACACCGCGCCCGGGTCCTGCTCGACCAACAGGCGCGTGCCGCGCGGGAGATGAAGGAGCGGGCCGAGGGCCGGGTGCGGGCGCGGGTGCTGAAGGGGGTCCGGCGGGCGGACCGGTACCGGGCCCTGGACGACGGGCTGGTCGTCCACGGGGCGTACTGGAACCGGGGCGTCGCCTGCAACCCGGCCGCCATCCACGCCAAGGCGCTGGAGATCGCGCCGCAGCTGCGGCATCTGTGGGTGGTCGACGGCCGGTGCGCCGACCGGGTTCCGGCCGGGACCGCGTACGTGGTGGCCGGGACGCGCGCGTACTGGCGGGCCATGGCCACGGCGAAGTACCTCGTCAACAACTCCGCCTTCCCCGGCGGGTTCACCAAGCGGGAGGGCCAGGTCTATCTGCAGACGCACCACGGCACCCCGCTCAAGTCCATGGGGCTCGACCTGCGCGGCCGGGCCGTGAGCGCGGGCGGCGGCACCGACTTCGCCGGGCTGCTGGCCCGCGCCGACCAGTGGGACTACAGCCTCGCCGCCAACCCGCACGCGGCCGAGGTCTGGGCGCGGGCCTACCCGTCCGCGTACGAGTCGCTGGAGCTCGGGCAGCCGCGCAACGACCGCTATGCCACGGCCACTTCCGAGGAGATCGAGGGCATCCGGGCCTCGCTGGGGATCGCGCCGGGGCGCCGGGCGCTGCTGTACGCGCCGACGCACCGGGGCCACCGGCCGGGCGGGGAAGCCGGCTTCGTGCCGCCGCTCGATCTGGAGGCGTTCGCCGACGCGCTCGGCGAGGAGTACGTCCTGCTGGTGCGGGCGCACTACTTCCACGGCACCTCGGCGGGCCCGGCCGCGCGGCACCCCGGGATCGTGGACGTCACCGGCCACCAGGGCGTCGAGGAGCTGTGCCTCGCCTCCGACGCGCTGATCAGCGACTATTCGTCGCTGCTCTTCGACTACGCCTGTCTGGACCGGCCGATCGTGGTGTTCGCCCCCGACTGGGACGTCTACCGCGCCACCCGGGGCACCTACTTCGACCTGCTGTCGGGGCTGCCGGGCGAGACGCCCGGAGCGGTCGCGACCAGCGGCGGCGAACTGGCCGGGCTGTTCCTCGACGGCGGCTGGGACACGGACGCGGCCGGCAAGCTGCGCGCGGCGTTCCGGGCCCGGTTCTGCCCGTACGACGACGGGCGGGCGGCGGAGCGGGTGGTGCGCCGGGTGCTGCTCGGCGAGCGCCCGGCCCCGCCCGGGGAGCCTCCCGCCCCGGCCGTGCCCCGCCCGGCCGGTGAGCCGCGGGCCTTCGTCACCCGGATGGCCGGGCCGAGGTGACCGCGCCCGCGTTCGGGGGTTGATCAGCGCGGGGCGGGACGCGCCCCGCCCCGCCGGCAGGAAGGTGTGCCCCGTATGACGCCCCGCCTCAGCGTCGTCGTCCCCGCCCGCAACGTCGAGGAGCGGCTGGGCGAGTGTCTGGACTCGCTGGCCCGGCAGACCTTCGAGGACCTCGCCGTGGTCGTCGTGGCCGACGGGTCCGCGGACACCGGCGCGGCGGTGGCGCGCGAACTCGCCGCGCGCGACGACCGGTTCACGGTGGTCGCCGGGGCGGGCGGCGGACTCGGCGCGGCCCGCAACACCGGGGTGGCGCACACCGCGCCCGGCTCGGCGTACCTGGCGTTCGTGGACGGGGACGGCGTACTGCCCGGCCGGGCCTTCGAGTTGCTGGTCGGCGTGCTCGACAAGACCGGCTCGGACTTCGCCTCGGGCAATGTGCTGCGGCTCGGCGCGCACGGACGGCTGGCACAGCACCCGCTGTTCGCCCGGCCGATGCGGGCGACCCGGACCGCCATCCACGTCACCGAGGACTGGTCGCTGCTCGCGGACCGGATCGTCTGCAACAAGGTGTTCCGCCGGGAGTTCTGGGACGCCCGCTCCTACGCCTTCCCCGAGGCCGTGCCGCACCAGGACGCGCCGGTGGCCGTGCCCGCGCACTTCGCGGCCCGCTCGGTCGACGTGCTCCAGGACGCCGTCTACTACTGGCGGAACCGGGACGGGGCGCTCGCCGGGCGGCGGGCCGAGGCGCGCGAGGCCGCCGCCCGCGCGGCGGCGGTGCTCGGCGTCAGCGCCTCGCTCGCGGCCGTGCCCGAGCACAAGCGGCACTACGACGAGTCGGTGCTGCGCGACGACCTGTGGCACTTCGCGCGGGCGCTGCCCGAGGGCGACGACGCCTACCGGGAGGCGTTCCTGCGCCACGCCGGGGAGTTCGTCGCGCGGGCGGCCCCGGAGGCGTTCGCCGCGCTGCCGCCGCAGTCGCGGGTGGTGTGGCAGCTGGTCCGCGAGCGGCGGCTGACGGAGCTGCTGGCGCTGCTGGAGTTCGAGCGGACCAGTCCCCGTACGCACCTGGTGCGCGGGCTGCGCCGCCGCACCGCCGAGTATCCGCCGCTGACCGCGCCCGTACCGCGCGAGGCCGTCGCCCTGGCCCCCGCCGACCTGCCGCTGGAGGCGCGGCTGACCGGCGCCGAGTGGCGCGACGGCACGCTGAGGCTCACCGGGTACGGCTATGTCCGCAACCTCCCCGCGACCGCCCGGCGGCACGCGCTGAAGGCGGCCTGGCTGCGCGGCGCCGACCGGCGCACCCTGCCGCTGCGGCTGCGCCGCGTCAACGACCCTTCCGTGACCGCCCGTTCGGGCCAGCGGCTGCACGGCTACGACTGGGCGGGCTTCGAGATCACCGTCGACCCGGCCCGGCTGCTCACCGAGTCCGCCACCACCACCTGGAAGCTGGTCCTCGGCGTGCTCGGCCACGGTGTGGCGCGCCGGGGCGGAGTGGCGGACGGGGGCGCCCAGCTGGGCCCGCACCACCTGGACGAGCACACCCGGATCGTCCCCGCCTTCGCCGACGGGCGGCTCCAGCTGCACGCCGAGCGCGTCCAGACCTGGCTGACCGGCCACGAGTGCGGCGCCGGGGTGCTGCGGCTCACCGGGGAGACCCGGACCCGCGCGGGCGCGCTGCGGCTCGGCCACCTGCACTCGGGGGCGGCGGTCCAGGTGCCGCTCGAACGGGACGGCGCGCGGTTCACCGCCGAGGTGCCGCTGGAGGAGCTGGCCCAGGTGCGCGGCCGTGGCCCGGTGCGGGCGCCGCACGGCGAGCACCGCCCCCGCGACACGTACACCGTCCAGCTGGTCGGGGCGGACGGCAGGCGGCTCCCGGTCGCCGCGTCCGCCACCCTGCCGCTGGGCCGCCACGCCGTGCCCGGGGGCCGCGAGCTGGCCCTCACGGTGAGCGCCCGGGGCAACGCCCTGCTCCACGACGAGCTGCCCCACGCGTACGCCGAGGACATCGCCTGGACCGGCGACACCCTGTTCGCCGAGGGCTGTTACGGCGGCCCGGCCCGGCCGCTCCAGCTGCGCCGCGCGGGCGCGGAGGAGGAGGTCGAGCTGCCGGTGCGGTACGCGGACGGCCGCTTCCGGGCCGAGTCGGCCTGCGAGGCGCTGACGCTGCTGGAGGAGGGGGAGTGGCTGCTGTTCGTGGGCGAGGGACCGGTGCGGCCACCGGCCGCCGCCGGGCTGCTCCCGGCCGTCCGCGCCTTCGCCGGGCGGGAGTTCGCGGTCCGCCGCCACGGCCACGACCGGCTGGTGCTCGTGGTGGGCCCGGCGCGGTGCGGCAGCTGAGCGCGGCGCCCGCTCACCGGCCCGCCCCGCGCCGCAGCGGCTCCCACCAGGAGCGGTGGGCGCGGTACCAGTCGACGGTCTCGGCCAGCCCCCGGGCGAAGTCCTTGCGGGGCGCGTAGCCGAGCTCGGTGCGGAGCTTGGTCCAGTCGACGCAGTAGCGCCGGTCGTGGCCCTTGCGGTCCTCGACGTGCACGACCCGGTCCCGGCCCGCGCCGCAGGCCGTGAGCAGCAGCCCGGTCAGCTCCCGGTTGGTGAGCGCGGTGCCGCCGCCGACGTTGTAGACCTCGCCCGCGCGCCCGCCGGTGCGCACCAGCTCGACGGCCCGCACGTGGTCGTCGACGTGCAGCCAGTCGCGCACCTGGAGCCCGTCCCCGTACAGCGGCACGTCCTGGCCGTCCAGGAGCCGGGTGACGAACAGCGGGATCAGCTTCTCGGGGAACTGGTGGGGGCCGTAGTTGTTGGAGCAGCGCGTCACGCGCACGTCCAGGCCGTGGGTGCGGTGGTAGGAGAGCGCCACCAGGTCGGCGGACGCCTTGGAGGCCGCGTACGGGGAGGTGGGGCGCAGCGGGTGCTCCTCCGGCCAGGAGCCCCGCTCGATCGACCCGTACACCTCGTCCGTGGAGATGTGCACGAAGGGGCCGGTCCGGTGGCGCAGGGCCGCGTCCAGCAGGGTCTGGGTGCCCAGCACATTGGTGCGGACGAACTCGGCGGCGCCGGTGATCGAGCGGTCGACGTGCGACTCGGCGGCGAAGTGCACCACCTGGTCGTGCTCGCCGACCAGTTTGTCGACCAGCTCGGCGTCGCAGACGTCGCCCGCCACGAAGGCGAAGCCGGGGTGGGCGCGCACGGGGTCGAGGTTGGCGGCGCTGCCCGCGTAGGTGAGCTTGTCGAGGACGGTCAGCTCGACGCCGCCGGGCCCGTCCGGGCCGAGCAGCGTACGGACGTAGTGCGAGCCGATGAATCCGGCGCCGCCGGTGACGAGGATGCGGGTGGCCGCGTACGGGCGCGGGCGGAGGCCGAGGGGGACGGGTGCTTTCACGGGAACCACCGGGGTCCGGGAGGGGGCGGGCGGACGGCCGACGAGAGGATCACGGCCGGGCGTGCACCCCACGGCTGCCCTCCCGAAGGCCCCGGACCAGCCCCGAACGCCTAGACCAGCCCCGCGAGCTCCCGCTGCGCCGCGTCGGCGGACCGGGTCGCCGACGGCGCCGGGCGGCGGTCCTCGACGGGCACCACCGGCGGCAGCGCCCCGGTCTGGCCCAGGAACACCCGGCGCACCACCCGCTCCGCCGCGTGCCCGTCGTCGTACGGGCAGAAGCGGGCCCGGAACGCGGCCCGCAGCTGGGCCGAGCGGGAGCCGCGCCAGTGGCCGGTGGTGAAGATGTCGATCAGTTCGTCCTCGGTGCGCGCCACCGCGCCCGGCGGGCAGGCCCGCAGGTCGAAGTAGGTGCCCCGGGCCGCCTCGTACGCCTCCCAGTCGTCGGTGTGGACCACGATCGGGCGGTCCAGGTTGGCGTAGTCGAACATCAGCGACGAGTAGTCGGTGACCAGCGCGTCGGCGGCCAGGCACAGCTGCTCCACCGAGGGGTGCTCGCTGACGTCGACGACCCGGGGGTGCAGGCCCGCCGCCGCCAGCGGGGCGCCGTCGGCGAAGTGGGCGCGGGTGAGCAGCACGAAGCCGGGGCCGAGCGTGCGGGCCACCCGTTCCAGGTCGAGCGGGAGGTGCCGGCCGCGCAGGTAGTCGCGGTGGGTCGGCGCGTACAGGACGGCGGTGGCGTCCGCCGGGATGCCGAGGCCGTCGCGCAGCCGGGCCACGTCGGCGGCGGTGGCGTGCTGGAAGACGTCGTTGCGCGGATAGCCGTATTCGAGCGTGGTGTAGCCGGACGGATAGGTGCGCTCCCAGGTCAGCGAGGAGTGCAGATTGGCGGAGAGGCTGTAGTCCCACTGGTCGCTGCCGGCGACGAGCGCGCCGAAGTCGGTGTCGCGGGCGGCGGCCGGACGGTCCATCAGATCCAGGCCCATGGCCTTGAGCGGGGTGCCGTGATGGGTCTGCAGCAACACCTGGCCGGGCCGCTTGACCAGCCCTCGGTCGAACTCGACATTGCTGACCAGGTACTTGGACCGGGCCAGCGTCGTCCAGTACGCCATGGAGCCGGTCCGCACCCGGCGGGTCGCGGGCGGCACGGTGTGCAGCCGGCGGGCGTCGGCGGCCCACGCGGTGCGCACCCGTGGCACCAGCTCGCGCACCTGCGCCTCGACGGCGGCCGGGTTGCAGGCGTACCCCCGGCCCCCGTACGCGCTGAACAGCGCCTCGTCGCGCAGCGGCAGCCGCCGCTGCACGCGGTAGTGCAGCCGCAGCGCGCCCGAACGCAGGGCGCGGCCCAGGGCGACCGCGCGCCGGGCGGCGGCGCCGCGCAGCGCGCGCAGGGCCCCGAGCGCGGTGTAGGTGCGGTGCGCGCCGAGCCGCACCAGACCGTGCCGCACCCGTACGCGCAGGGTGCGCGGGCCCGCGCCCGGGGAGCGGTGGCGGCGGTACTGGGCGCGGGCGCGGTGGAAGAACTCGGCGCGGCTGCCGTGCGGCAGCCGGATGCGGGCGGTGAAGACGGCCAGGAAGTGGTCGGCCATCTTCCGGAAGACCGGCGGGCGCCAGACGGCCAGTTCGGGGCGCGCGTCGATGAACGCGAAGACCCGGTCGTACTGGTCGAAGAGGTCGAAGTGGCGCGGGCTGGTGGTGGACAGGACGCTGCCCTGGCGGCGCTGGCGGTAGTGGACGCAGACCCGGTCCAGGGTGGAGATCGACTCCGCCGACATCAGCGCCGGGTACGTCCAGGGCGCGTCCTCGTAGTAGCCGGGCGTGAAGGTGAAGCCCTGCTCCTCGATGAACTCGCGGCGGTACGCCTTGTTCCACACCACGCTCAGCAGCTTCAGCAGGCCCGGCCGGTCGGCGAGGCGGAAGGTGGCGGGACCGGACTCGGCGAGCTGCGCCGCCGCCTTGTTGCGCACGCGCTCGCCGGACCAGAAGGCGCGGGCGTAGTCGTAGACCAGCACGTCCGGGTCGCCGGTCTCCTTCAGCCGGTCCGCGACGGCCTGGAGGGCGCCCGGGGTGAGGGTGTCGTCGCCGTCCAGGAAGACCACGTAGTCGCCGGTGGCACGGGCCAGGCCCGCGTTGCGGGCGGGGCCGATGCCGGTGTTGGACTCCAGGTGCACGGCGGTCACCCGGCGGTCGCGGGCGGCGTGTTCGTCGATGATCGCGCCGCACGCGTCCGGTGAGCTGTCGTCCACCGCGATCAGTTCCAGATCGTCGTACGACTGGCTGAGCACGGAGCCCAGGCAGTCGTGCAGATAAGCCTGGACCTTGAACACGGGAACGATCACGCTGAACCGGGGCATGGCCCCTAGAACGGCGAATGGCGCGCGTGGGTTACGCGGCTGGTGGCGGAGGGGGTAAGCGCACGGCGGCTACTTGACGGCGCCCGCCATCACCCCCGACACGAACTGGCGCTGGAACGCGAAGAACACGGCCAGCGGGATGACCATCGAGACGAACGCGCCGGGCGCCAGGACGTCGATGTTGTTGCCGAACTGCCGTACCTGCTGCTGCAGGGCGACCGTGATCGGCGGGTGCTTGGAGTCCGCGAAGATCAGCGCCACCAGCATGTCGTTCCAGACCCACAGGAACTGGAAGATGCCCAGCGAGGCGATGGCCGGACCGCCGAGCGGCAGCACGACCCGGGTGAACAGCCGCAGCTCGCCCGCCCCGTCGAGCCGGGCGGCCTCCAGCAGCTCGCGCGGGATCTCCGCGAAGAAGTTCCGCAGCAGGAAGATCGCGAACGGCAGTCCGAAGGCGACGTGGAAGGTGATGACGCCGACCGTCGTCTCGAAGATCCCGATCTTGCCGAAGAGCTTGGCGACCGGCACCAGCGCGACCTGGACCGGCACCACCAGCAGGCTCACCACCAGCATGAACCACCAGTCGCGGCCGGGGAACTCCATCCAGGCGAAGGCGTATCCGGCGAGCGAGCCGATCACCACGACCAGCACGGTCGCGGGGACGGTGATCAGCACGGTGGAGAGCAGCGAGTCGGTGACCGTGCTGTTGTCGAGCAGCTCGGAGTAGTTGTGGAAGGTCAGCTGGGACGGGTCGCCGAACGCCTTCCACCAGCCGCTGGAGGCGATGTCGGCGGGGCTGCGCAGCGAGGAGAGCAGCAGCCCGGCGGTCGGCAGCAGCCAGAACAGGCCGACCAGGACCAGGAAGACGCGCAGCGCGCCGCCGCCCGCGCGCCCGGCGATCCGGGCGGGCAGCGACCGCCGGGCCTTGACGACACCCACGACCGTCATCGCCGGGCCTCCCGCCGCATCCTGCGAATGTTGAGGACCATCACCGGGACCACCAGGACCAGCAGCAGCACCGCGATCGCGCTGCCCACCCCGAGGTCGGCGTCGGTGCCGAACGAGGAGCGGTAGAGCTGGAGCGCCAGCACGTTGGCGTCGGCCTGGCTGGAGCCGGGCGCGATGATGAAGATCAGGTCGAAGATCTTCAGTACGTTGATCATCAGCGTCGCCAGGACGACCGCCAGGACCGGCGCCAGCAGCGGAACCGTCACCCGCCGGAAGACCTGCCACTCGTTGGCGCCGTCCACCCGGGCCGCCTCCAGGAGCTCGCGCGGCAGCCCCGCGAGCCCGGCCGCGATCAGCACCATCGCGAACCCGGCCCACATCCAGATGTAGGAGCCGATGATGGCCGGGGTCACCAGCGTCGGGCCGAGCCACTGGACGCCGTTGTAGGGCTCGCGGAAGTTGCTCTGCGGCAGCCGCAGCCGGGCGCCGTCGGCCCGGGCGGGCAGCGTGAACGTGCCGTCGGCGTGCGCGGTCGCCGTGGCGACCACCTGGCCGTTCTTCACGGCTTCGATCTTCAGGCCCTTGAGGCCGGTCTCCTTGGGGTCAATGGTGTTGGGGGTGCCGCCGCCTCCCTTGGTGAAGTCCAGCCAGGCGGTTCCGCTCACTTTCCCAGGGGCCGGTACGGACGCCTTCGCGGCCTTGGCCGACGAGGGCACCTTGTCGGCGGGCACCCCGACGAGCGGCAGCAGCACCGGCTGCCCGGTGTGCACCGCCTCCTTGGTGACGAACGTGCCGCCCCCGCCCGGCTCCAGCGGCGCCGAGGGCAGCGGACGGGCCCGGGGGAACCCGGCCGACTCGGCGAAGGTGTCGTGCACCCCGACCCAGACGGCGTTGGCCACGCCCCGGCCCGGGTCCTGCTCGTACACCAGCCGGAAGATGATCCCGGCCGCCAGCATCGAGATCACCATCGGCATGAAGACGACCAGCTTGAACGCCGTGCCCCAGCGCACCCGTTCGGTCAGTACGGCGAAGATCAGCCCGAGCGCGGTGGCGACCGTCGGCGCGCACACCACCCAGATCGCGTTGTTCTTGACGGCCGTGCGGATGCTGTGGTCGGTGAAGAGCGTCCGGTAGTTGTCGAACCCGGCGAAGCCGTCGCCGGACTGGTCGAAGAAGGACCGGTAGAGCGAGTAGCCGATGGGATAGACGACCAGCGCGCCGAGCAGCACCAGCGCGGGCAGCAGGAACGCGGCGGCCAGCGAGGAGCGGGTCCCGGTCACCCGGCGGCGCGGCCCGGGGGCGGGGGAGGGCGCGGACGGCGGTGCCGGTACCGGTGCGGTGGTCACGGCCGCGTCACCTCTGGTACGCGGCGGCCGCGTCGGCCTCCAGCCGGGACTGGGCGCCGGAGACGTCCTTGGGGTTCTTCAGGAAGTCCTGGAGGTCCTTCCACTCGCCCTTGCCCGGCGTCCCGCCGAACGACTGCGGCGCCTGGTCGGACATGTCGAACCGGACGTCGTCCCCGGCCGCCACCAGCGCCTTGGCGATGCCGCGCTGCACGTCGTTCGGGTAGGCGGCCAGATCCGTGGACTTGTTCGGCGAGATGTAACCGCCCGCCGCCGCCCAGATCCCGGCGGCGTCCGGCGAGGCCAGCCAGGTCAGCAGCGCCTGCGCGCCCGCCGTGTCCTTCAGCGCCACGGCCGCGTCGCCGCCGGTCACCACCGGCGCCTTGGCGCCGACCGCCGGGAACGGGAAGACCTTCGCGTCCGTACCCACCTTGGCCGAGGTCTGGGCGATGTTGATGCTGACGAAGTCGCCCTCGAAGACCATGGCCGCCTTCGGCTGGTCGCCACCGGTGAACGTCTGGGTCACCGAGGCCGGGAACTCGGTCTGCAGCGCGCCGCTCGCGCCGCCCGCGATCAGATCCGGCTTGCCGAAGAGCCCGCCCAGCGTCGTCAGGGCCGCCTTGACCGACGGATCGGTCCACTTGATGCGGTGCTGGGCGAGCTGGTCGTACTTCTCGGGCCCGGCCTGGGAGAGGTAGACGTTCTCGAACCAGTCGGTCAGCGTCCAGCCGTCGGCGGCGCCGACCGAGACGGGGGTGACGCCGGAGGCCGAGATGGTGTCGGCGGTGGCGAGGAACTCCGGCCAGGTCGTGGGGACCTTGGCCCCGGCCGCGTCGAAGACCTTGGTGTTGTACCAGACCAGCGACTTGTTGGCGGCCTTGAAGTACACCGCGTACTGGGTGCCGTCCACCGCGCCCAGGTCCTGCCACACCTTGGCGTAGTTCTTGGCGAGCTGCTCCTTGGCCGGTGCCCCGACGGGCTTGAGCCACTTCTTCCGGGCCGCCTGCTGGATCGCCCCGACCTGCGGCAGCATGGCCACGTCGGGCGGACTGCCACCGGCGATCTTGGTGCCGAGGAAGTTGACGATCGGGTCCTGGGCGGGAACGAAGGTGACGGTGGCGCCGGTCCGCTTCTCGAACTCCTTGAGCACCTTGACGAAGTTGGCCTGCTCGGGCCCGGTCCACACGGCCGCGACCTCGATCTTCTGCCCGTCCAGCCGGGGCAGCGTCAGGGAGGATCCGGCGGGGCCGCCCGCGCTCTTGGTCGGCCCGGGCCCCTCGTCCTTCTTGTCGTCGCTGCCGCACGCGGCGGCGGTGAGGGCGAGCACTCCGATGATGGCCGTTCCGACCCACTTCCGACCTGTACGCATGAGCTGCCGCCTCCCGCCGTCGAGGTCGTCCCGTCCGGACAGTCCTACGCCCGGTGCGGGGGGCCCGCAATACCACGATCGCCGTCAACTGTTCGATCGTGATGGGCTCGTGACGTGGCGTCAGTTACGCGCGGGGCGGAAGGGGCGAGGGGGGCGGCGCGCCCGGTCCCCGTCGGCCCGGGGCCGGAGCGGCGGCCCGGCGGCCGGTCAGAGGCCCTCCGGGGCGACCGCGTGGACCAGCCGGGCCGCCCGGTCCAACGCGCTGGCCAGCAGCGCGAGATCGGTCGGGCCGTTGCCCAGCTCCCGCACCGGCCGCCGGGCCGGCGGATCCCCCATCCGCTCCCACTCCAGCGGGACCACGGTCGGCCGCAGCGTGGCCGTCCGGGGTATGCGCCCGGTGACCCGGCCGCCCTGGAACGGGGTCACCGTCCCGTCCGCCCCGAACAGCCGCCCCCGGCCCGGCGAGGGCTCCTCGGGCGACGGCGCCGCCGGGGGCGCGTCGAGCCGCACCACCTGCCGTACGCCACGGGCCAGTTCGGTGTCGGCCGTGCGCTCCGGGCGGGCCGAGGTCGCGACCAGGTGCACCCCGAGCCGCTCGCCGTCCCGGGCCACCGCCTCCAGCGCCCGCACCACCGACCCGGCGGCGGGCCGCCCGGGGCTGCCGAGCGCCGGGGCGACCAGCGCGTCCAGATCGTCCACCAGGACCACCAGCCGGGCGGGCGGCGGGGGTCCCTCCGTACGCGGCCGGGCCATCGGGCGCAGCCGCAGCGTGCTGGTGGACGACGCCTCCACGTCGCCCCGCTGCTCGGCCGCCGGGGCCGGGCGCTGCCCCACGGCCCGCCCGGCCACCTCCTGGGCCCCGTGCTCTTCCGCCCACGCGGCGAAGCCCGCCTCGCCGAACAGCTCGGCGCGCCGCTTCAGTTCGGCCCCCAGGGCCTGGGCGAACTCCCGCATCCGGACCGGGTCCGAGGCCACCAGATGCGTGGTCACGTGCGGCAGTTCGGTGCACGGGCGCAGCCCTTCGCCGCGCTCGCCGCCCGCCCCGTCGACCAAGACCAGACCCAGCCGGTCCGGGCGCGCCCCGGCCGCGAGCGAGGCCGCGACCGCCCGCAGCAGCTCGGTGCGCCCGCTGCCCGCCGGGCCCTCGACCAGCAGGTGCGGCCCGTCCGTGGCGAGGGCGACGCCGACCGGGCCGCGCGGGCCGGTGCCGAGCACCACCGCGCCGTCCGGCGCCGACTCCCAGCGCGCCATCAGGGACGCGGGCGTGGCCCGGGCCAGCCCCAGCTCGTCCAGGAGCCGGGAGGAGGGCGGCAGGGCGGCGGCGGGGCGGCCCGCCGCGACGGCCGCCGCGTCGCCCGCGCGCAGCGGCGCCAGGGCCCGCGCGAACCGCTCGGCCCACGCCGCCGACACCGCGTCCACCACCGCCAGCGTGCCGTGGCCCGCCGGGCGCCCGCCGGCGGTGCGCAGCAGCCGCAGCGCGGTGGCCACGTCACCGCTGAGCAGCGCCGCCGCCCCGCACTCGCGGAACGGGAGCGAGACCGCGCACGCCGACTCGTACGTCGCCTCCAGCGGCGAGAGCGGGGAGGCGGGCGGGGTCTCGGCCAGGCACAGCAGATGGATCCCGGCCGCGCCCCCGGCACTGGCCAGCCGGGCCGTGGTCTCGCGCAGCGCCGACGAGCCGGGGTCGCCGTCGACGACGACCACCGTGAACGGGCCGCGGTACGCGCGCGTGGCCTCCGCCACCGCCGACGGCTCGGCCGAGGCCCAGCCGGGCCCGAGCGGGCTGTCGTCGAGGCGCCGGACCAGCTCCGTCGTCCGGGCGGTGGCCTGGTCCCGGTCGTAGGCGAGCAGCAGCCGGCAGTCCTGGCCGTGGCCCGGCCGCACGTGCGGGAGCCAGCCGAGCCAGCCCCACTCCGCCGTGCGGGTCTGGAGGCTGCGACCGCGCTCGGTGCTGATGAGGACGATCTCCAGGTCGGCCGGTGAGTGCAGCGCGGCCAGCTGGGCCACGACCGCCCTCGCCAGTCCGTTCAGCCGGGCGCGCGGCCCGGCCAGGCCCAGCGAACCCGCCTCGCGCAGCCCCGCGGTGACCGGCACGGCCGCGAGGTCGCCCCGGTCCGCGGTCCCGACCCGGACCGCCAGCGCCTCCGGGTGGCCCGGCCGCCGCTCCCACAGGCGCGGCCCGGGGCCGAGCGCGGTGAGCAGCAGCGCCGCCGGGTCCGGCCAGCGCTCGGGGGCGGGGGCGACGCCCGGCGCGACGGCCTCGGTGCGCACCGGCTCCGGCTCGTACACCGGCTCGCCCCGGCCGCCGGTGAGCCGCCGGGCCCAGGCGCCGATGCCGCCGCGCCGACGGCCGCCGTCACCGTCGTCCACGCGTGCGTGCTCGACCTCTTCCGGCACGCGGGTGCCGCGCGCGGGCGTGCCGGTGCGGCGCCCGGCGCCGGTGGCGGGGGACTGCCGGGGCACGCCGGTGGCCGCCGGGCGCGCCCCGGGCCGGGCGGCTCCCGGCTCCTGGCGGGGGAGCGGGCCGGGCGCCGGATCCGTCCGGGGCCCGCCCTGCTGGCCGGGGATCCCGCCGGACAGGCCGCCGAACTCTCCGTAGCCCTGTTCCGTGCGCCCCGGCTCCGGCCGGTCCTGGCGCCGCTGCTCCGGGCGCTCCCGCTGCGGATGCCCCCGGTCCGGGTGGCCCGGCGCGGGGCGCTCCCCGTACGCCCGCGCGCCGTCGTCGCGGCCGTGCGGCCGGGCGCCCTCCGCCGCGGTCTGCGCCCGGTGTTCCGCGGCGAAGGGGCCGCCGCCCGTGCCGTGCGTCGTCCTTCCGTACTCCCCCGCCGCTCCCGGCTCGCTCGCCGGGCGCGGGGCGGGCACCCGGCCGCTCTCCGGTCCGGACGCCGGGGCGGGCGCGTCCGCCGGGCTCACCCGGATGTGGCCCTCCCCGTCCGCCACCGCCGCCAGCGTCCCGGCGGCCGGGGCGCCGGGGCCCAGCCGCAGCGTCGACTCGCCCAGCCGCAGCAGGGCGCCCGGGGCGAGGCGGACCGGCTCGGGGCCGACCGGCGCGCCGTCCACGCGGGTGCCGTTGGTCGAGCCGAGGTCGGCCACCGACACCCGGCCGCCCTCGCCGACGGTCACCGCGCAGTGCAGCCGGGACACGTCCGGATCGTCCAGCGGAACGTCCGCCTCCGCCGAGCGGCCGACGCGGATCTGGCCGCCGTGCAGCAGATGGACGCCGCCCGCGTCGGGCCCGGCGACCACGCAGAGCCGGACCTGGGCGGCCTCCTCGTGCCCTCCTCCGTACGCCTCCGGGTCGCTGGGGGCGGACAGGGACAGCACCGCCCCGTCCACCAGCGGCGGCTCGCCGAGGACGCGGCGCTGCGGATCCAGCCGCTCGCGGCCCGCGTAGAGCACCACCGTGCTGGAGATCTCGGAGCCGGACACGGCCGTGGCCAGGCCGGAGGCGACGGCGGCGAGCGCGGTCCCCGAGGGTGCGGTCACGAGCACGTCGCAGGCGCGCGCCGCAGCGTGCGCGCTGCGCGGCGCGAGGACGGTCAGCCGGATCTGCATCGCCTCGGCGGTCCCTTCTGCGCGGGGGTGCCGGGCATGGAGGGAAGGACCCTTGTGATTCCCCCCACCGGGCACACATGTCGTGCTGAGGGCATCCTCGCACCTGCCACTGACAACACGCCCGCCACCCACCGGCAAGTGATCTTGAATGGTCGGCTCTCGACGCAAATGTGGCCGCAAAGTGGCCGGTTGCGCACCCCGTCGGAATCGATCACCCCGGTTCGGTACGACCGTTCGGCAACCTTCCGTACGACGGTGACGTCTTTACCTCGAACACCGGGAACGTGTGAGCCCGCGCGGCCACGGCCGGCGGCATTACAGTGGGCCGCCGGGACCTCCCGAACCAGTCGGAGAGAACCAGTCGGACCAGCAGGGAGCGCATGACGTGCGGCCGGTAGGCAGCAAGTACTTGCTCGAGGAGCCGCTCGGACGCGGCGCCACGGGCACTGTCTGGCGCGCCAGCCAGCGGGAAGCGGCGGGCGCGGAGGCGGCCGTGGCGGGCCGGCCGGGCGAGACGGTGGCGATCAAGGTCCTCAAGGAGGAGCTCGCCAACGACGCCGACATCGTGATGCGGTTCCTGCGCGAGCGCTCGGTGCTGCTGCGGCTGACCCACCCCAACATCGTGCGCACCCGCGACCTGGTCGTCGAGGGCGATCTGCTCGCCCTGGTCATGGACCTGGTCGACGGCCCCGACCTGCACCGCTACCTGCGCGAGAACGGCCCGTTCACGCCGGTCGCCGCGGCCCTGCTCACCGCGCAGATCGCCGACGCGCTGGCGGCCAGCCACGCCGACGGCGTGGTCCACCGCGACCTGAAGCCGGCCAACGTCCTGCTGGACGAGCGCGACGGCGCGATGCACCCGATGCTCACCGACTTCGGCATCGCGCGCCTCGCCGACTCCCCGGGCCTGACCCGTACGCACGAGTTCGTGGGCACGCCCGCGTACGTGGCGCCGGAGTCCGCCGAGGGCCGCCCGCAGACCTCCGCCGTCGACGTCTACGGCGCCGGGATCCTGCTCTACGAGCTGGTCACCGGGCGTCCGCCGTTCGCCGGCGGGACGGCGCTCGAAGTGCTGCACCGGCATCTGAGCGAGGAGCCGCGCCGCCCCACCACCGTCCCCGCTCCGCTGTGGACGGTCATCGAGCGCTGTCTGCGCAAGAACCCGGACGAGCGGCCCAGCGCCGTGAACCTCGCCCGCGGCCTGCGCGTCGTCGCGGCGGGCATCGGGGTGCACTCGACCCCGGCCCAGGTCGAGGCGGCCGACGGCGTCGGCGCCCTGCTGGTGCCCGACCCGGCGCCCGCCCCGGTCCCCGAGGTCCCGGGCGCCGCCGACCCCACCCAGGTGCTGCCGAACACCGGGCCCTCGTACGACCCGGCCGCCGCGACCTCGCTGCTGCCGAACACGGGCGCCGCCGACCCGACCGCGGTCATGCCGCCGGTGCCGCCCGGCCGGCCGGGCTTCGGGCACGGGCCGGGCGACCAGCAGCAGCCCGAGCAGCCGCACCCCTGGCAGTCCCAGCTCCAGGCGGCCCGCGACCGCAACGAGCAGACGCAGGTGCAGTACCTGGACCCGGAGCAGGACCCGCTGCGCCGCCGCCCGCACCGCCAGCAGCCCCCGCAGTACCAGCAGCAGCCCCCGCAGCAGCACCAGCAGAGGCCGCAGCAGTACGGCCAGCAGCAGCCCCCGCAGTACCGCCAGCAGCCCCAGCACCAGCAGTACGCGGCGCCCCCGCAGCACCAGCAGTACGCGCCGCCGCCCCAGCAGCAGTACGCCCCGCCGCAGGCGCCCCAGCCGCAGCAGCCGCAGGCCCCCGCGCCCCGCGAGCCGCGCCGGCGCGGCGCCAACCCGATGCGGATCCCGGGCCTCGGCTGCCTCAAGGGCTGTCTGTTCACCGTCGTCCTGCTGTTCGTGGCGGGCTGGCTGGTCTGGGAGCTGACCCCGCTCCAGGACTGGGTGGCCGAGGGCAAGAGCTACTGGCAGGCGATCGGGGACGCGGTCTCCAAGGTCTCCGGCTGGATCGGCGACCTCGGCGGCAAGTCGGGCGGCTGAGGCCCCCGGAACGCCGTCCGGAACACCGACTTCATCGATTTGTCGACTTCCCAGGGGTGATTTCGCGCTGGGAAGTGAAGGTTGGCGTCCCGGCCGCGTAGCCTCGGCGTGCACAGCCAGCCGCTGAGGGAGCAGTCTTGGCACGGAATATCGGCAGCCGGTACACCGCCCACCAGATCCTGGGGCGGGGCAGCGCCGGCACGGTGTGGCTCGGCGAGGGCCCGGACGGGCCCGTCGCCATCAAGCTGCTGCGCGAGGACCTCGCCGCCGACCAGGAGCTCGTGGGCCGCTTCGTCCAGGAGCGCACCGCCCTGCTCGGCCTCGACCACCCCAACGTCGTGGGCGTGCGCGACCTGGTCGTCGACGGCAACGACCTCGCCCTGGTCATGGACCTGGTGCGGGGCACGGACGTGCGCACCCGGCTGGACCGCGAGCGCCGGCTGGCCCCCGAGGCGGCGGTGGCGATCGTCGCCGACGTGGCCGACGGCCTGGCCGCCGCCCACGCGGCCGGGGTCGTGCACCGGGACGTCAAGCCCGAGAACATCCTGCTCGACATGCAGGGCCCGCTCGGCCCCGGCGGCGCCCACCCGGCCCTGCTGACCGACTTCGGCGTCGCCAAGCTGATCGACACCCCGCGCCGCACCAAGGCCACCCGGATCATCGGCACCCCCGACTACCTGGCCCCCGAGATCGTCGAGGGCCTGCCGCCGCGCGCCGCCGTCGACATCTACGCCCTGGCGACCGTCCTCTACGAGCTGCTGGCGGGCTTCACGCCGTTCGGCGGCGGCCACCCCGGCGCGGTCCTGCGCCGCCACGTCACCGAGACCGTGGTGCCCCTGCCGGGCATCCCGGACGAGCTGTGGCAGCTGGTCGTGCAGTGCCTCGCCAAGGCCCCGGCCTCCCGGCTGCGCGCCTCGGAGCTCTCCGCCCGGCTGCGCGAGCTGCTGCCGCTGGTGGCGGGCATGCCCCCGCTGGACGTCGACGAGCCGGGCTCCGAGGAGCACGAGGAGCCGGTGTACGAGGAGCCCGCCGCGCCCTCCACCAGGCCCCGGCGGGGCGCGGTGCCGCTGGTGCCGGGCGCGCCGCTCGACTCCAACCGCGACACCCACACCAGCATGCGGGTCCCCGGCCCCGACGAGCTCGCGGGCGGCCCGCTGGGCACGGCCCGCGTCCCGCGCTCCACCGGCACCCCGCGGCCCGGCTCGGCCCGGCACAAGGCGGACCAGCTGCGCAGACGGCGGCTGATCCTGGGGGCCTCGGCGGTGGTCCTCACGGCGGCGGTGGGCGTCGGCGGCTGGCTGGCCACCTCGGGCGGCGACGACAAGCCTCCGCAGGACTCCAAGCACTCGGCGCCGGGGCCCCCGTAGCGGGCGGGTCGCGCGGCCCGGGGGCGGCGCGGGGGAAACGTCCTTGCGCACAGCCGTTACGCTGGACCCGTGGCAGTCGTCGATGTATCCGAAGAGCTGAAGTCCCTCTCCTCGACCATGGGGTCGATCGAGGCCGTCCTGGACCTCGACAAGCTGAGGGCAGACATTGCCGTGCTCGAGGAGCAGGCCGCGGCCCCGTCCCTGTGGGACGACCCGGAGGCGGCCCAGAAGATCACGAGCAAGCTTTCGCACCTCCAGGCCGAGGTCCGCAAGACCGAGGCGCTGCGCGGCCGGATCAACGACCTCGGGGTGCTCTTCGAGCTCGCCGAGGAGATGGACGACGCGGACACCCTCGCGGAGGCGGAGGCCGAGCTGGTCTCCGTGCGCAAGGCGCTGGACGAGATGGAGGTCCGTACGCTCCTGTCCGGCGAGTACGACGAGCGCGAGGCGCTGGTCAACATCCGCGCCGAGGCCGGCGGCGTCGACGCCTCGGACTTCGCCGAGCGCCTCCAGCGCATGTACCTGCGCTGGGCCGAGCGCCACGGTTACTCGACCGAGGTCTACGAGACGTCGTACGCGGAAGAGGCCGGCATCAAGTCGACCACCTTCGTCGTCAAGGCGCCGTACGCCTACGGCACGCTCTCCGTCGAGCAGGGCACGCACCGGCTGGTGCGCATCTCGCCGTTCGACAACCAGGGCCGCCGCCAGACGTCGTTCGCGGGCGTGGAGATCCTCCCGGTCGTCGAGCAGTCCGACCACGTCGAGATCGACGAGTCCGAGCTGCGCGTCGACGTGTACCGCGCCTCCGGCCCGGGCGGCCAGGGCGTCAACACGACCGACTCCGCGGTCCGGATCACGCACATCCCGACCGGCATCGTCGTCTCCTGCCAGAACGAGCGCTCCCAGATCCAGAACAAGGCGAGCGCCATGAACGTCCTCCAGGCCAAGCTCTTGGAGCGCCAGCGCCAGGAGGAGCGCGCCAGGATGGACGCGCTCAAGGGCGACGGCGGCAGCTCCTGGGGCAACCAGATGCGTTCGTACGTGCTGCACCCGTACCAGATGGTCAAGGACCTGCGCACCGAGTTCGAGGTCGGCAACCCGCAGTCGGTGCTCGACGGCGAGATCGACGGCTTCCTCGAAGCGGGAATTCGCTGGCGCAAGCAGCAGGAGAAGTAATCGGCGGCCCTTTCGGGGCTTTGTCGACAAGGGAACTGCCGTTCATTGAGCGGCAGTTCCCTTTTTTCGTCACAGTCGCAATCCCGTACGACGGGCAATTGAGCTGAATACCGGCATTTCGTGCGCAACGGCCTTGACGTCATTCTCGGGAGTGCGGAAGGGTGGCGCGCGGCATGCGTATTTCCGGGGCGCGTGTGACGGGGCGACGGAAAACGGATCCCCCAGTCCCGCGGCACCCGGGCGCTGCTCCATGACGATTGAGCTACTGGGGGTAGCAGGCAGATGACGAAAATGACGCGGATCCGCGTTGCACGGATAGCCGCGGGCGCGGTGATCGCGGCGGGTGCGTCCCTGACCGCCGCGGGGGCGGCCCAGGCCGTCGGCGTCGACGTGAACATCGGTGGCATCGGCGCCAAGGCCGAGGCCAACAAGAGCGGCATCGGCGTGGGCGTCCAGGGTGAGACCGACGGCGGCACCGGCACGGTCGGTGGCATCGGCGGCGCCGACACCGGCGGCTCGACCGGCGGTTCGTCGTCCTCGGGCGGCTCGGCCGACGGCGGCTCCTCCTCCTCGGGCGGTTCCGCCGACGGCGGCTCCTCCTCCTCGGGCGGTTCCGCCGACGGCGGTTCGTCCTCCACGGGCGGCATCGGCGGCGCCGACACCGGCGGTTCGACGGGCGGCTCGTCCTCGACCGGCGGTTCTTCGGCGACGGGTGGTTCGTCCTCGACCGGCGGTTCGTCGTCCTCGGGCGGCTCGTCCTCGACGGGTGGTTCCTCCTCGACCGGCGGTTCGTCCGCCACGGGCGGCTCCTCCTCGACCGGTGGTTCCTCCGCGACCGGTGGTTCCTCCACCTCGGGCGGCTCCTCCTCCACGGGTGGTTCGTCCTCGACCGGCGGTTCGTCGTCCTCGGGCGGCTCGTCCTCGACCGGCGGCTCCTCGGCCACCGGCGGTTCGTCCGCCACGGGCGGTTCTTCGACCGGTGGCTCCTCCGCGACCGGCGGTTCCTCCACCTCGGGCGGCTCCTCCTCGACCGGCGGCTCCTCGGCCACCGGCGGCTCCTCCAGCACCGGTGGCAGCACCGGTGGCTCCGGCACCTGCACCGTCTCCCTCGACGGCGCCAGCTGCCCGGACAACACCACCCCGGACGGCGGCGGCTCCAAGCCGGTCGAGCAGGGCCAGGCCAAGGACGAGCTCGCCGAGACCGGTGCGGGCGAGACCACGTTCCTGCTGCTCGGCGCCGCGACGATGATCGCCGGTGGCGTCGGCTTCCGGTTCATGCCGCGGCTGGTCGGTGGCCGCAACGTCGCCTGACCGGCACGGACGGTAGTCGGTCCGCGGTACGCAAATGGGGCCCGGGGTGCATGCGCATCCCGGGCCCCACCTGCGTAAAGCCGTAATCCGTGAAGCCGTGGTCCGTGAACCCGCGGCCGTGCCGCCCCGTCAGACGCTCTGGTGGGCCAGCAGCGCCACCGCGGCCACCAGCACCACGAGCAGGGTCACCAGCGCGGCCGGGCTCAGACCGCCCCAGGGGCCCTCCTGCTGCAGCCGCTCACGGTTGGCCCGGCACACGGGGCAGCGGCCCTCGCTGACCGGCGCCGCGCAGTTCGCGCACACCAATCGGTCATAGGTCATGCGCTTTCCTCCTCCCGCGCGGCGGAGCCGCTGCAAGCACGTACTGCTCCGCACAACGCTCAGGGAAACGCAACCGTTCCCCCTACCACTGTGCCAGCTCCCGCGCGTTTCGGCGCGCCCCACCGGATTCTGCCCCCTCCAGGGGGCCGGGGGCTCCCGTCAACAGGGACATAAGGCGCATCCCCGGAACATCCTCGGACGGCGCCTGCACGGCCCAGGCCGGTTCGCGTAGTGTCACGCACACCTATTCCCGGCGACCGTGGTGCACCGTGATCCGATTCGACAACGTCTCCAAGACCTATCCCAAGCAGAGCCATCCGGCGCTGCGGGAGGTCTCCCTCGACATCGAGAAGGGTGAGTTCGTCTTCCTCGTCGGTTCGTCCGGCTCCGGGAAGTCGACCTTCCTGCGACTCATCCTCCGCGAGGAGCGCGCCAGCCATGGGCAGGTGCACGTGCTCGGCAAGGACCTGGCCCGGCTCTCCAACTGGAAGGTGCCGCACATGCGGCGCCAGCTCGGGACCGTCTTCCAGGACTTCCGCCTCCTCCCCAACAAGACCGTCGCCGAGAACGTCGCCTTCGCCCAGGAGGTCATCGGCAAGCCGCGCGGGGAGATCAGGAAGGCCGTGCCGCAGGTGCTCGACCTCGTCGGGCTCGGCGGCAAGGAGGACCGCCGCCCCGGTGAGCTCTCCGGCGGTGAGCAGCAGCGCGTGGCCATCGCGCGGGCCTTCGTCAACCGGCCGATGCTCCTGATCGCGGACGAGCCGACCGGCAACCTGGACCCGCAGACCTCGGTCGGCATCATGAAGCTCCTGGACCGGATCAACCGGACCGGGACGACCGTCATCATGGCGACCCACGACCAGAACATCGTCGACCAGATGCGCAAGCGTGTTATCGAGCTCGAAAAGGGCCGTCTCGTACGTGACCAGGCGCGCGGCGTCTACGGCTACCAGCACTGATGCGCTGAGCATCGAGCCCGAAAGCACGGAAAGGCTTAACCAGACGCCATGCGCGCGCAGTTCGTACTCTCGGAGATCGGCGTCGGTCTCCGCCGCAATCTGACCATGACGTTCGCCGTCATCGTCTCGGTCGGCCTGTCCCTGGCCCTGTTCGGCGGTTCGCTGCTGATGCGGGACCAGGTCAACAACATGAAGGGCTACTGGTACGACAAGGTCAACGTCTCGATCTTCCTCTGCAACAAGGCCGACGCCGAGTCCGTCGCCAAGTGCTCCAAGGGCGCCGTCACCGCCCAGCAGAAGAAGGACATCGAGGGCGACCTGAAGAAGCTGGACATCGTCCAGACCGTCACGTACGAGTCGGCCGACGAGGCGTTCAAGCACTACAAGGAGCAGTTCGGCGACTCGCCGATGGCGGGTTCGATCACGCCGGACCAGATGCAGGAGTCGTTCCGGGTCAAGCTCAAGGACCCGGAGAAGTTCAAGGTGGTCGCCACCGCCTTCGCCGGGCGCGACGGCGTCCAGTCCGTGCAGGACCAGAAGGGCATCCTGGAGAACCTGTTCGGTCTGCTCAACGGCATGAAGGTGGCCGCGCTCCTGGTCATGTCGGTGATGCTGGTCGTGGCGCTGATGCTGATCGTCAACACCGTCCGGGTGTCCGCGTTCAGCAGGCGGCGCGAGACCGGGATCATGCGCCTGGTCGGTGCGTCGAGCTTCTACATCCAGGCGCCGTTCATCATGGAGGCCGCGTTCGCCGGAGTGCTCGGCGGCGTCGCCGCCTCCGGCATGCTGCTGGTCGGCCGCTACTTCATGATCGACCACGGCCTGGACCTCTCCCACAAGCTCAACCTCATCAACTTCATCGGCTGGGACGCGGTCCTCGCCAAGGTGCCGCTGGTGCTGGCGGCCAGCGTGCTGATGCCCGCCGTCGCCGCGTTCTTCGCGCTGCGCAAGTACCTGAAGGTGTGACGCACGGTCCGTACGGTGTGAGATGCGCCCCGGGCGCCGTGGGAGCAACAGCCCCTGCGGCGCCCTCGCGTTGTCCTAGACTCGACGCCATGTCAGGTCCGGACAGCCGTCCCAGGTCCCGCGGAGTGCGCCGCGGGGCGACTCTGACATTGGTCTTCGTCGCGGTCCTGACGACCGCCGCCATCACCGACGCGCTGCCCAGGGCCGAGGAGCGCCGGGCCCCGCTGCACGCCCTGCCCGCCTCGGCCGCCGAGCCCCGCGACCGGGGCGCCGACGTGGCCCGGGCCGCCGCCGAGGCGCTGGCCGACGGCAAGTCCGCCACCCTCGCCGCCGCCGAGGCGGTCAGCCGCAGCGGCGACCGCTGGGGCGCGGTGTACGACCCGAGCGCGTACGAGCAGTTCGAGGACGCCCTGGACGGCCGGTACACCGGCGTCGGCCTGTGGGCCCGGCGCACCGGCGACGGGCGCGTGGAGGTCGCCCGGCTGCAGAGCGGCGGCCCGGCCGCCCGCGCCGGGATCCGGGCGGGGGACCGGCTGCGTACGGTCGACGGCCGCGCGGTCGACGGACTGCCGGTCACCGAGGTCGTCGCCCTGCTGCGAGGCGAGGGCGCCACGGCGGGCAGCCGGGTCGTGCTGGGCCTGGAGCGGGCCGGGCGGAGCTGGAGCGAGTCGCTGCACCGGGCCGAGCTCACCACCGAGGCGGTCACCGTCAGCACGCTGCCCGGCGGCGACGTGCTGATCAAGGTGGCGGCGTTCACCAAGGGCTCCGGCGAGCGGGTGCGCACGGCGGTGCGCCGGGCGCCCGACGGCGCCGGGGTCCTCCTCGACCTGCGGGGCAACACCGGCGGCCTGGTCACCGAGGCCGCCTCGGCCGCCTCCGCCTTCCTGGACGGCGGGCTGGTCGCCACGTACGACGTGCACGGCCGCCAGCGCGCGCTCTACGCGGACCGGGGCGGCGACACCGGGCGCCCCCTGGTCGTCGTGGTCGACAGCGGCACCATGAGCGCGGCCGAGCTGCTGACCGGGGCGCTCCAGGACCGGGGCCGGGCCGTCACCGTGGGCTCGCGCACCTTCGGCAAGGGCTCGGTCCAGATGCCGACCGACCTGCCGGACGGCTCGGTCGCCGAGCTGACCGTCGGCCACTACCGCACCCCGGCCGGCCATGGCGTCGACGGCCGGGGGATCACCCCGGACGTACCGGTCACCGAGCACGCCCAGGCGCGGGCCGAGACAGTATTGGGTGGCCTCGGGGGGCGGTCGTAGTGCGAAAATGGCCGCACTATGGCTAAGGCAAAAGACAAGGACAAGGGCGACGGCCGCAAGATCGTCGCGCAGAACAAGAAGGCGCGGCACGACTACCTGATCATCACCACCTACGAGTGCGGTCTCGTGCTCACGGGTACGGAGGTGAAGTCGCTGCGGCAGGGGCGGGCGTCGCTGGTCGACGGCTTCGTGCAGATCGACGGCGGCGAGGCGTGGCTGCACAACGTCCACGTGCCGGAGTACGCGCAGGGCACCTGGACCAACCACAGCGCCCGCCGCAAGCGCAAGCTGCTGCTGCACCGCGCCGAGATCGACAAGCTGGAGTCGAAGTCGCAGGAGTCGGGTCACACGATCGTGCCCCTCGTCCTCTACTTCAAGGACGGCCGGGCGAAGGTCGAGATCGCGCTGGCGAAGGGCAAGAAGGAGTACGACAAGCGCCAGACGCTGCGGGAGAAGCAGGACACCCGCGAGACCAACCGCGCCGTCGCGGCGGCCCGCCGCCGTCAGCGGGCGTAAATGTCCTGGCGAGCGGTGGCGCGCGTCGCGTACCATGGCTTCAGCGCCGCCCCCCGGGGCGGAGCACCTTGTTAAAAAAACATGGGGATGATCGGTTTCGACAGCGGATGTCGAAGCAGGTGAAGCGTGTCGAGGAAGCGGCAATGATCTCGTAAACCATATGTCGCAACCAATAATCGCCAACACCAAGCGCGATTCCTTCGCCCTCGCTGCCTAAGTAGCGACTTGCGAAGTGTCAGCCCGGGGGTGATCCCGACCCGGATCCTGGCATCATCAAGGGATCTAAACTTCTGAGCCCGGCCACGGGACCCAGAAGGAAATCAAACAGTGGCTGAGCCCGTCGGAGACTTGTTCGCGTGATCTCCGGGGCCGAGAAAATCGCAGCGAACTGCACACGGAGAAGCCCTGATTCCGCACCGTTGGACGCGGGTTCGATTCCCGCCATCTCCACAATTCCCATGTGGGCGAAGGCCCGGCCGCGACAGCGGCCGGGCCTTCGTCATTTCCGCGCGGCCCCGGCGCGCGTCGCGCGGGCCCCGCCGCCCGGCCGCCGCGCCGGTCCGGCCGCGCACACGAGCAGCGCCAGCGCCGCGGCCCCCGCCGGGGCGAGATAGGGCAGCGGTGCCGGGGCGTGGTCGGTGAGCCGGCCGCCCGCGGCCGAGCCCGCCGCGATGCCGGCCAGGATCGCGGTGACCGCGAGGGCCATCCCCTCGTTGAGGCGGTCCGCCGGGGTGAGGCGCTGGACCAGGGCCGTCCCGGTCGCCATGGTCGGCGCGGTCGCGGCGCCCGCGAGCAGCAGGGCCCCGGCCAGCACCGCGAGCGAACCCGTTCCGGCCGCGAGCAGCGGCAGCCACATCAGCGCCGCCATCGCGCCGACGCACAGCAGCAGCCGCCCGGGGAGGGAGCGCGCGGGCCGCGCCCCACCGTGGAGCAGCCCGGCGGCGCCCGACCCCGCCGCCTGGAGGGCGAGGACGGCGCCGCCCGCCGGACCGTGGCCGAGCCCGGACGCGTACGCCAGCGTCACCACCTCCATCGAGCCGAACACCGCGCCCGTCGCGAGGAAGACGGCGAGCAGCGGGAGCAGGCCCGGGGAGCGCAGCGCCGAGCGGGCGCCGGTGGGCGCGGCGACCGGCGGCTCCGTGGCGCGCTGGGCGGCGAAGACCAGCATGCCCGTCATCAGGAGCACCGCGCCGGTCAGCGTGCCCGCCTCCGGGAACAGCGCCGTGCACAGGAAGGCGGCGGCCACCGGGCCGAGCAGGAAGCAGAGTTCGTCCACCGCCTGCTCGAAGGCGTGGGCGGTGTGCAGGGCGGCCGGGTCGCCCCGGTGGACGTGCGCCCAGCGCGCCCGGGACATCCCGCCGGTGTTGGGCGTGGTGGCGGTCAGGGCGTACGAGGCGAAGAGCGTCCAGGCGGGTGCTTCCAGGCGTACGCAGAGCACCAGCGCCAGTGAGCCGAGGACGGCCAGGGCGGTGGCGGGCACACCGACGCGGGCCTGGCCGTGGCGGTCGACGAGACGGGCCGTCCAGGGCGCGACCAGCGCGGTGGCGACGAGACCGGTCGCGGTGACCGCGCCCGCCAGCGCGTACGAGCCGCGCTGCCCGGCGATCATGATCACGGCGCTGACGCCGAACATCCCCATGGGGAGCCGGGCGACCAGGTTCCCGAGGGTGAAGGCACGCGCGCCGGGGACCGCGAAGAGCCGGCGGTACGGGCTGAGCCGGGCGGATCGGGAGCGGGCGGTGGGCGGGTGTGCCGCAGGCGGTGCGGGGGTGGCGGCGCGCGGTCCGGGCGGTGCGGGGGCGGACGTGCGGCGGGCGGTCGCCGGGTGCGGTGCGGGGGCGGACGTGCGCGGTCCGGGGGCGGCCAGGACCAGGGTGGAGCCGGAGACGGTCATCAGGTGCGGCATGCGTCGAAGCCTCGCGGCCGGTGGCGGCGGGCGTCCAACACCTGCGGGGAGCCCGTTCACGCACTCCTGTTGTCAAAGGGTGCGCGGGGCGCGGCCGTGCGGTTGACTGCCGTCCGTGACCCAGGACATCGACCCCCGGCTGCTGCGGGCGTTCACCGCCGTCGCCGAGGAGCTGCACTTCACCCGGGCCGCCGCCCGGCTCTTCGTCGCCCAGCAGGCGCTCAGCCGGGACATCCGCCGACTGGAGCGGGAGCTGGGCGCCGAACTCTTCCTGCGCACCACCCGCGCGGTGCGGCCCACCGCCGAGGCCGAGCGGCTGCTGCCGTACGCCCGCCGGGTGCTGGCCGCCCACGACGAGCTGCGGGCGGCCTGCTCCGCCGAGGCCCGGCCGCTGCTCGTCGACATCGGCGCGCCCGTCGGGACCGGCCACCGGGTGCTGGAGCGGGCCCGGGCGCGGGCGGTGGGCCAGGAGTTCGTCGCCCGCCATCTGAGCGGGCTGACGGGCGCGGCGGCCGAGATCCTGGCCGGGCGGATCGACGTCTCCTTCGGCCGGGTCGCCGGGCTGGACCCGGCGCTGCTGGCGGGGCTCGCGCAGCAGCCCGTCCGCTTCGAACGGATGGCCGTGCTGCTCCCGGAGGACCACCGGCTGGCCCGCCTGGAGGAGGTCCCGCTGGCCGCGCTGGCGGGCGAGACGCTGTACGCGGGGGCGGGCAATCCGGCCACCGCCGAGTGGACGGACCTGGCCGTGCGGCTCTTCGCCGGGCGGGGGGTGGAACTGGCCGCGCCGTTCCCGGAGATCTCCGGGAAGGAGGAGTTCTCCCGGGTGGTGCGGGGGCGCGGCTGGTCGGTGCTGGCCAGCACCGACTTCCTGGCGATACCGGGGATGGTGCTGCGCCCGCTGACCGCTCCCGTACCGCTGTCACCGGTGTCGCTGGTGTGGCGCAAGGGGCTCAGGCACCCTGGCCTCGAAGCACTGAAGGAGGCCGCGCGGGGGTTGGGGGAGGCCGGGAACTGGCTGGAAATCCCCGTAGAAAGCTGGATTCCTGACGCCGATCTGTCCCTCATGTCCAGCTATTAGGTATCTGGCGTGATCCATAGGGTGAACAACACTTGGCGCACGAACACTTGTCACAGCGGCGTGCGCTACATTCATCCCCCGGGTGCGGTGTGGTAGTGGGGGTACGTGGAACGGGTGGGGTCCCGTTCGCAAAGCGCCCCCCGCTGAGGAGTGTGCGCAACCCGCGAATCATCCAGTGGGGAAGTGCGTACGCAAAGTGGACAATTGGCGAAAAGAAGCCCCTCCGGGGCAGCCCCGGAACCCGTTCGAGAAGCCTCGTGGCCCGCTCGACGACTTCACGATCGAACTGAACATCGCCGGACGTCAGTTGGGCAGTCCGGACGCCCAGGCGCCGGTCCCGGTCCCGGCCGGTGACCCCGACGGCCCCGTCTTCGTCGACGAGAGCGGCCGTCGCGGCAAGAACCTGCGCCGACTGGGCTGGCTCTTCGGCCTGGCCTGCACCTGCTACGCGGTGATGCTGGTCGGCAGCCTGCTCGGCGGCAACTCCCGCGCGCCCTGGCTCGGCATACCCGGCCCGGCCGCCAAGGAGAAGACGGCCGAGACGGTCAAGGTCACGCCCGCGCCCGGCGACAGCCGCGCCGCCCGGCCCCCCGCGAGTGCACGGCCGGCCGCCAAGCCGGGCGCCAGGGCGAAGCCGCGTCCGAGCGGCGCCGCCTCGCACGGGACGAAGGCCGGCACCACCCCGAAGCCGGGCAAGACCACCCGTCCGGCCAAGACGACTCCCCGCCCCCGCACCTCGCCGACGGCGAAGCCGACCGGCAGCCGCTCGGCGGGCCCCGGCGACCCCACCGGCAACTCCGGCACCCCGGCGAACCTCTCGTCGGTGCCCACTCCGCAATCTGGAGCCAGCACGTGAACGCCCGCCGCTCGCCAAGACCCAGGCGTGCCCGTACGCAAAGACGCCGCAGACTGCCGATGCGCTATCTGCTGCCCCTGCTCTTCCTGGTCGCGCTCTTCGCGATGCTGATGCTGCGCGGGTACGTCCACAACGAGATACTCGCCGACCACCGAATACGGGCCGAGGCGGACACCGACCAGGTGCCCGACCGCATCCTCGACGGCGGACCGGTGATCGACGCCCGGGGCCCCGGCAAGCCGACCAGCCTCGACATCCCCAAGCACAAGCTCGTCCTGACCTTCGACGACGGCCCGGACCCCACCTGGACCCCGAAGGTCCTCGACCAGCTGAAGAAGTACCACGCGCACGGCGTCTTCTTCGTGACGGGCGCCAACGCCGCCCGCTACCCCGACCTGATCAAGCGGATGGTCGACGAGGGCCACGAGGTGGGGCTGCACACCTTCAACCACCCCGACCTCTCCTACCAGTCGCACGCCCGCATCGACTGGGAGCTCGCCCAGAACCAGCTGGCCCTCGAAGGCGCCGCCGGGATCCGCACCTCGCTCTTCCGGCCGCCCTACTCCTCGTTCGCGGACGCGATCGACGACAAGAACTGGCCGGTGATCAAGTACGTCGGCAGCCGGGGCTACATCACCGCGCTGGACTCCACGGACAGTGAGGACTGGCAGCGGCCCGGCGTCAAGACGATCATCAAGAACGCCACGCCCAAGCACAACCGGGGCGCGATCGTCCTGATGCACGACTCCGGCGGCGACCGCTCGCAGACCGTGGCGGCGCTCGACACCTTCCTGCCCAAGCTGCAGGACAAGGGCTATGCGTTCGTGAACCTGACCGAGGCCCTGAACGCGCCCAGCGCCCACACCAAGGTCACCGGCACCGACCTGTGGAAGGGCAAGGCGTTCGTCTTCGCCGTCCAGGTCTCCGAGCACACCACCGACGTGCTGGTGGGCGGCCTCGCCGTGATCGGCGTGCTGGTCTTCGCCCGGTTCGGGCTGATGCTGATCCTGTCGTTCCTGCACGCGCGCAAGGTGCGCGGGCCCGGCTTCCGCTGGGGGCCGGAGGTCACCGAGCCGGTCTCGGTGATCGTCCCCGCGTACAACGAGCGCGAGTGCATCGCCAACACCGTGCGCTCGCTGATGGCCAGCGACCACCCCATCGAGGTGGTGGTCGTCGACGACGGCTCCACCGACGGCACCGCCGACATCGTCGAGGCGATGCGGCTGCCCAACGTCCGGGTCATCCGCCAGACCAACGCGGGCAAGCCCGCCGCCCTCAACAACGGCATCGCGCACGCCCGCTACAACCTGGTCGTGATGATGGACGGCGACACGGTCTTCGAGCCGTCGACCGTGCGCGAGCTGGTGCAGCCGTTCGGCGACCCGAAGGTCGGCGCGGTCGCGGGCAACGCCAAGGTCGGCAACCGCGACTCGCTGATCGGCGCCTGGCAGCACATCGAGTACGTGATGGGCTTCAACCTGGACCGCCGCATGTACGACGTGCTGGGCTGCATGCCGACCATCCCCGGCGCGGTCGGCGCCTTCCGCCGCACCGCCCTCAAGCGGGTCGGCGGCATGAGCGAGGACACCCTCGCCGAGGACACCGACATCACGATGGCGATGCACCGCGACGGCTGGCGCGTGGTGTACGCGGAGAACGCGCGCGCCTGGACCGAGGCGCCCGAGACCGTCCAGCAGCTCTGGTCGCAGCGCTACCGCTGGTCGTACGGCACCATGCAGGCGATCTGGAAGCACCGCCGCGCGGTGATCGAACGCGGCCCCTCGGGCCGCTTCGGCCGCGTCGGCCTGCCGCTGGTCTCCCTCTTCATGGTCCTGGCCCCGCTGCTCGCCCCGCTGATCGACGTCTTCCTGCTGTACGGCCTGGTCTTCGGCCCGACCCAGAAGACCGTGCTGGCGTGGCTGGGCGTACTGGCGATCCAACTGGTGTGCGCGGCCTACGCGTTCCGCCTGGACCGCGAACGCCTCACCCACCTCGTCTCCCTCCCGCTCCAGCAGATCCTCTACCGCCAGCTGATGTACGTGGTGCTCCTGCAGTCCTGGATCACCGCCCTCACGGGTGGCCGCCTGCGGTGGCAGAAGCTGCGGCGGACGGGCGTGGTGGAGGCGCCGGGCGCCATCCCCAGCCAGCGCCGCGCCGGCGAGAGCAAGGACCGGAGGCCCGTCGCATGACCGCGTCCCCGTCCCAGCCGTTCGTCGAGGTGCCCGAGTCGGTCGCCGCCGCGCACGCCGAGCAGAAGCCCAAGGCGTCCGGCCGCGACCGCTATCTGGACCTGCTGCGCTCGCTCGCGCTGGTCCGCGTGGTGATCTACCACCTCTTCGGCTTCGCCTGGCTCTCCATCGTCTTCCCGTCCATGGGCGTGATGTTCGCGCTGGCCGGCTCGCTGATGGCGCGCTCGCTCAGCCGGCCGGCCTGGAGCGTGATCCGGGGCCGGCTGCGCCGGCTGCTGCCGCCGATGTGGGCGTTCGGCGCGGTCATGCTGAGCCTGATGTTCTACGCGGGCTGGAAGCCCGACAAGGCGCAGGGCCTGTGGTGGTTCGCCAAGCTCTTCAACTACCTGGTGCCGGTGGGCACCCCGCCCTTCCCGTGGTCGATCGGCCACAAGGACGGCATGCTGGAGCAGACCTGGGCGGTCCAGGCCGCCGAGCCGCTCTGGTACCTGCGCGCCTACCTCTGGTTCGTGCTCGCCTCCCCGCTGCTGCTGCGCCTGTTCCGCAAGCTGCCGTGGCCGGTGCTGCTGACCCCGCTGGTCCTGACGGCGGTCTTCAGCACGGGCCTGGTCACCATCCCCGGCGACACCGGTTCGGTGATCACCGACTTCGTGACCTACGCGGCCTGCTGGGTGCTGGGCTTCGCCCACCACGACGGGCTGATCCAGAAGCTGCCGCGCTATCTGCTGGTGTCCTGCTCGTCGCTGGTGATGGCGTTCGGCCTGTGGTGGGCCTCGGGCCACCAGACCCAGGACGGCTGGGACCTCAACGACATCCCGCTGGCCCAGGCCACCTGGTCCTTCGGCTTCTGCGCGATCCTGCTGGCCTACTCCCCGTCCTGGCCCCGGCTGCCCGGCCGGCTGGCCCGCTACGACCGCCTGGTCACCCTCTCCAACAACCGTGCCGTCACCATCTACCTCTGGCACAACGCCCTGATCGCGGCGGCGGTCCCGATCCTGGACCAGCTGTGGAACGTCCCGTACGTCGGGACCCACTTCGACGGCTTCCTGACCACGACGTACGACGAGTTGATGTTCGTCCTGGTCTGGCCGCTGATCGGGCTGATGATCCTGTCGACGGGCTGGATCGAGGACGTCGCGGCCAAGCGTTCCCCACGCCTGTGGCCGGACGGCCGGCAGCGGGCGCGCAAGCACTGAGCGCGCGGTGCGCCGAGGAGGGCCCGGACGGGGACGTCCGGGCCCTCCTCGCGTTTCCCCGGACCCGCCGCCGGGCCCGCGCCCTGTGCGACTGCGGACCCCGCCGCCCGCTGCGGAACCGGGCGCCCGGCCCGTTTACTGAGGTGCGCGCGGTCCTCACCACCCGCCCCGGCCCCGCGTGAACACAAGGTTGCCCGACGGTCACGCGACGGCACGGGGGTGAAATCCCGCGTCCCTACCGTCGGTTGTCCCGAAACGAACCCCGCGCATCGCATCGCCGCGACACGATCGATCATGGAGGCGTCATGGCTGGCCGTTGGATCCAGGAGTGGGATCCCGAGGACGAGGGCTTCTGGGAGCGCACCGGTGAGCGGATCGCCCGGCGCAACCTCTGGTTCTCCGTCTTCTCCGAGCACATCGGCTTCTCGATCTGGACGATGTGGTCGGTGATGGTCCTCTTCATGGGACCCGCCTACCACGTCGACCCGGCGGGGAAGTTCTTCCTCATCTCCACCGCCACCGCCGTCGGCGCGGTCGTGCGGATTCCCTACACGTTCGCCGTCGCCCGGTTCGGCGGGCGCAACTGGACGGTCTTCAGCGCCCTTTCGCTGCTGGTGCCCGCGGGCGCCGCGTTCGCGGTGATGGAGCCCGGCACCTCGTACACGACCTTCATGCTGGTCGCCGCGCTCGCCGGGATCGGCGGCGGCAACTTCGCCTCCTCCATGACCAACATCAACTCCTTCTTCCCGCTGCGCAAGAAGGGGTGGGCGCTCGGGCTCAACGCCGGGGGCGGCAACATCGGGGTGCCCGTCGTGCAGCTCGTCGGGCTGCTGGTGATCGGGACCGCCGGGGCCACCCACCCCCGGATCGTGCTCGCCGTGTACGTGCCGCTCATCGTGGCCGCGGCCCTCGGGGCCGCGCTGAGGATGGACAACCTCGCGCCCGTGAGGAACGACACCGGGGCCGCCCGGGAGGCCGTACGGGACCGGCACACCTGGATCATGGCGTTCCTCTACGTCGGCACCTTCGGCTCGTTCATCGGGTACAGCTTCGCCTTCGGGCTGGTCCTGCAGACCCAGTTCGGGCGCACCCCGCTCCAGGCCGCCTCGCTCACCTTCATCGGGCCGCTGCTCGGCTCGCTGATCCGGCCGGTGGGCGGCGCGTTCGCGGACCGGTTCGGCGGGGCGCGGATCACGCTGTGGACGTTCGCAGCGATGTCGGTGGCCACCGGGGTGGTGATCGCCGCCTCCGTGCAGAAGTCGCTGGGCGTCTTCCTCGTCGGCTTCATCGCGCTCTTCGTGCTCAGCGGGCTCGGCAACGGCTCCACGTACAAGATGATCCCGGCGATCTTCCAGGCCACCGCGCTCGCCAAGGGCATGGAGGGGGAGGCCGCGGCGGCGTACGGGCGGCGGCTCTCCGGGGCCGCCATGGGGCTCATCGGGGCGGTCGGCGCGCTCGGCGGGCTCGCCATCAACCTGGCCTTCCGCCAGTCCTTCCTGACGAACGGCACCGGAACCGCCGCCTTCGTGGCCTTCCTGGGCTTCTACGCGGCCTGCTTCACCGCCACTTGGGCCGTATACCTTCGGCGCCCGGCCGAGGCCGAGAGGCGGGCGGAGCCGGTGTACGCCGATGTCTAATGGGACCATCGGACCGCGCCGCACCGCTCCCTGGTGGCCGTGACGCCGTAACACCAGGGAAATGCGCGTGAACCGGACCTGTCATGCGGGGTTGACAGGCTCGGGCGACCCGCCGCACCACCCCAGTTGGAGAGCCATGGTCGACACACAGCACGGCCCCCTCGCGGGGTTCACGGTCGGCGTCACCGCCGCCCGCCGCGCCGACGAGCTCGCGGCGATCCTCCAGCGCCGCGGCGCCGCCGTCGTACACGGCCCCGCCCTGCGCATCGTGCCGCTCGCCAACGACGGCGAGCTGCTCTCGGCCACCAAGGAGCTGATCGACGAGCCGCCGCACATCGTGGTCGCCACCACCGCGATCGGATTCCGCGGCTGGGTGGAGGCCGCCGACGGCTGGGGGCTCGGCGAGGAACTGCTGGCCCGGCTGCGCGCCACCGAACTGCTGGCGCGCGGCCCCAAGGCCAAGGGCGCGATACGGGCGGCCGGGCTCACCGAGGAGTGGTCGCCCTCCTCCGACTCGATGGCCGAGGTCCTGGACCGGCTGCTCGGCCACGGCGTGGAGGGCCGCCGGATCGCGGTCCAGCTGCACGGCGAGCCGCTGCCCGGCTTCGTGGAGGCGCTGCGGGCGGGCGGCGCCCAGGTCGTGGGCGTCCCCGTCTACCGCTGGCTGCCGCCGGAGGACATCGGCCCGCTCGACCGGCTGCTCGACCTCACCGTGGCGCGCGGCCTGGACGCGGTGAGCTTCACCAGCGCCCCCGCCGCCGCCTCCCTCTTCTCCCGGGCCGAGGAGCGCGGGCTGCTCCCCGACCTGCTCGCCGCGCTGAACGGGGACGTCCTGGCCGCCTGCGTGGGGCCGGTGACCGCGCTGCCGCTGCAGGCGCGCGGCATCAAGACGGTGGCGCCCGAACGGTTCCGGCTGGGCCCGCTGGTCCAGCTGCTCTGCTGCGAACTGCCCGCCCGCGCGCGGACGCTGCCGATCGCCGGGCGCCGGATGGAGATCCGCGGCCACGCGGTGCTCATCGACGGCGAGCTGCGGCCGGTGCCGCCCGCCGGGATGTCGCTGCTGCGCGCCCTCGCCGCCAAGCCCGGCTGGGTGGTCTCGCGCGCCGATCTGCTGCGGGCCCTGCCGGGTTCGGGCACCGACGAGCACGCGGTGGAGACCGCGATGACCCGGCTGCGCACCGCGCTGGGCGCCCCCAAGCTGATCCAGACCGTGGTCAAACGGGGCTACCGGCTCGCCCTGGACCCGGGTTCGGACGCCAAGTACGCGGACTGAGCCGTCGTCCGCGGCCCGTCCCCTCCCGCCGCCGCGCCCCGCGTGCGGCGGGAGGGGTTCCGGCGCCGCCCCCGGGCGGGCACTCTGGAGGGACGGCACGGTACGGAACTCACCGGTGTGACCTTCCAAGGCGGTGACGCACGCATGTTGCGGTTCGACTCCGGGCGGATCTGTCTGGATCTGGTGGCGACCGGGGCGTACGACAGCGATCAGCTCGACAGCACCGGACGGCTCGGCCAGTGGCTCGTCGGCGCCGGACTGGTGCCGGCCGGGACGCCGCTGACGGGGGCCGACGGCCAGTGGCTGGCCCGGTTCGCCGAACTGCGCGAGCAGATCGGCCAGCTGGTCCACGCCGAGCTGGGCGGCCGGGGCGGCTCGGCCGCCGCGGCCCTGGAGCGGGTCAACGCCCTCGCCGCCGCCGCACCCCCGGGCGTACGTGCGATCCGGGGCGCCGACGGACGGCTGGAGCGCACCCTCAGCGGCGCGCCCGACTGCACCGCGCTGCTCGCCGTGGTCGCCCGGGACGCGGTGGAGCTGCTCACCGACCCGCGCGACCGGGCCCGGCTGCGCCAGTGCGAGGGCGACAACTGCTTCCGGCTCTACCTCGACACCTCCCGGGGGCGCCGCCGCCGCTGGTGCTCCAGCGAGGTCTGCGGCAACCGGGAACGGGTGGCCCGCCACCGCCGGCGGACGGCAGCCGCGGCCCTGTAGCCGCGCCCCGCGCACCCCTGGGACCACTCCTCAAACAAAAATCCCCGCTCGATTTTGAATGGTCCAGGACAACCGCCCGTATGGAGGGATGAGCCGGTACGCGCCCGCGCACCGGCAGGGTCTCGACCGGGAGGTTCTGGTGCGCAAGGATGCCGCCGTGGCCGATGACCGTCCGCAAGGCGCCCGGCACCGCTCTGTCCCCGACGAGGAGCTGATGCGGGCGCTCTACCGCGAACACGCGGGACCGCTGCTCGCGTATGTGCTCCGCCTCGTCGCCGGTGACCGCCAGCGGGCCGAGGACGTCGTGCAGGAGACGCTCATCCGTGCCTGGAAGAACGCCGGTCAGCTCAACCGGGCCACCGGTTCGGTCCGCCCCTGGCTGGTGACGGTCGCACGGCGCATCGTCATCGACGGCCACCGCAGCCGGCAGGCCCGGCCGCAGGAGGTCGATCCGTCGCCGCTGGAGGTCATGCCCGCGGAGGACGAGATCGACAAGGCGCTGTGGCTGATGACGCTCTCGGACGCGCTCGACGACCTGACGCCCGCCCACCGGGAGGCGCTCGTCGAGACGTACTTCAAAGGACGTACGGTCAATGAAGCGGCCCAGGTGCTGGGCGTACCGAGCGGGACCGTGCGGTCCCGTGTCTTCTACGCCCTGCGCTCCATGAAACTCGCGTTGGAGGAACGGGGGGTGACGGCATGACCACGCCGGAGTACCAGTCCGAGCACGAGGCGGTCGCGGCGTACGCGCTCGGCGTCCTCGACGACGCCGAGGCCACCGCCTTCGAGGCCCATCTGGCGGGCTGCGACCTGTGCGCGGCCGAGCTGGAGCAGCTGGCCGGGATGGAACCGCTGCTGGCGACCCTGAAGGAGTTCCCGGGCCCCGCCGACCGGCCGCTGCGCCCGGCGCCGCCCAGCATGAGCGAACGGCTGATCGGCGAGGTCGCGGTCCAGCGCGCCAAGCGCAGGCGCCGCACCACCTATCTGGTGGCCGCCGCCGCCGCGCTGATCGTGGGCGGTCCCGCGATCGCCGTGGTGGCCACCTCCGGCGACTCGGGTACGCACCAGAGCGCCGAGGCGGAGCCGCACCCCACCAGCCCGGCCGAGGACGCCTTCTTCAACCACATGACCCAGAAGGTGGCGGCCACCGACGCGACCACCGGCGTCACCGCCACCATCGGCACCGAGAAGAAGGGCTGGGGCACCCACACCGTCCTGGAGCTGAAGAACGTGAAGGGGCCGCTCAAGTGCAGCCTCATCGCGGTCGGCAAGGACGGCGAGCAGGAGACGGTGACCACCTGGGCGGTTCCCACCTGGGGTTACGGGATCAAGGACAGCCCGCACAAGGGGGCCGAGTACCCGCTGTACGTGCACGGCGGTACCGCCCTGAACCGGGACCAGATCGACCATTTCGAGGTCCGGACCCTGGACGGCAAGGCGCTGGTGGACGTGCCCGCCTGACCAGCAGGTGGTCTTTCCTTGATCACCGGCTGGTCACCGCCTGACAGAGCCGCCCCCTTCGCGTACGGTTGACGGCTGCCCAATGCACGTCAGAAGGGGGCCCCGGTGGCCGCGCAGGAAGCCGCTGTCGACTCGGTCAGAGACCGCGAGATCGGAGTCGAGCAGGAACACCTGGACAAGGTGTACCGCCGCCTGGAGGAGAAGATCCACGAGGCGGAGTTCCTGATGAACGACGCCGCCCAGCGCGGCCAGGTCGGCACGCCCGGCGCGCTGGCCGAGCGGGACGCCCAGGTCTTCCGGGCCGGGATCCATCTCAACCGGCTCAACAACGAGTTCGAGGACTTCCTCTTCGGCCGGATCGACCTGCTGCTCGGCAAGGACGGCAAGAAGGGCCCGGACGGCGCCTACACGGCCGTGGAGCCCGCCGAGGGCGTCGTGCGCGAGGACGGGGACGGCAAGCACGCCGAGATCGCCGAGACGCTCCACATCGGCCGCATCGGGGTCCTGGACTCCGACTACGCGCCGCTGGTCATCGACTGGCGGGCGCCCGCCGCCGCGCCCTTCTACCGCTCCACGCCGGTCGACCCCGGCCGGGTGGTGCGCCGCCGCGTCATCCGCTCCAAGGGCCGCAGGGTGCTCGGCGTCGAGGACGACCTGATGCGCCCGGAGCTGACCGCGACCCTGGACGGGGCCGTCCTGCCGGTGATCGGCGACGGCGCCCTGATGGCGGCGCTCGGCCAGGCCCGCAGCCACACCATGCGCGACATCGTGGCGTCCATCCAGGCCGAGCAGGACCTGGTGATCCGGGCGCCCGCCGCCTCCGTCACCTACGTCGAGGGCGGCCCCGGCACCGGCAAGACGGCCGTCGCGCTGCACCGCGCCGCCTATCTGCTCTACCAGGACCGCCGCCGCTACGCGGGCGGCATCCTCATCGTCTCCCCGACCCCGCTGCTGGTGGCGTACACCGAGGGCGTGCTGCCCTCCCTCGGCGAGGAGGGCCAGGTCGCGATCCGCGCGGTCGGCAACCTCGTCGACGGCGCCGAGGCCACCGCGTACGACGATCCCGCGGTCTCCCGGATCAAGGGCTCCTCCCGGATGCTCCAGGTGCTGCGCAAGGCGGCCCGGGGCGCGCTGGAGACGGGCGAGCCGGCCCGCTCCAGAACCCGGCGCGGCGCCCCCGCCGGCCGGGGCGCCGCGCCCGCCGACTCCGGTCAGCTGGCGTTCGGCGAGGAGCCGGCCGAAGGGGCCGCGCCGGAGCGGAACGCGTCCACCCCGACCCTGCTGCGGGTCGTCGCCTTCGGGCGGCGCATCGAGCTGGAGGCCGAGGAGCTGCGCCGGATCCGGCACGCGGTGCTCAGCGGGACCGCCCCGGTCAACCTGCTGCGCCCGCGCGCCCGCAAGCTGCTCCTGGACGCCCTGTGGGACCGCTCCGGCGCCGCCGGGCGGCACAGCGACCCGGAGCTCGCCGCCGAGCTGCGCTCCTCGTTCGACGAGGACATCACCTCCGAGGACGCCTTCCTCGCGTTCCTGGACGCGTGGTGGCCCGAGCTGACCCCGCGCGGGGTGCTGGCCGCGATGGGCGACGAGCGGCGGCTCTCGCGCTGGGCGCGCCGGGTGCTGACGCCCGGCGAGACCCGGCGCCTGGCCCGTTCGCTGGGCCGGCTGGACGCGGACGGCCACGGCCCCCTGTCGGTGCACGACGTGGCGCTCCTGGACGAGCTCCAGACGCTGCTCGGCACCCCGGCCCGGCCGCGCAAGAAGCGCGAGTACGACCCGCTGGACGCGCTGACCGGCCTGGAGGAGCTGATGCCGCAGCGCGAGGAGACCCAGCGCGAGCGCGCCGAGCGGCTGGCCCAGGAGCGCACCGAGTACGCGCACGTCATCGTGGACGAGGCGCAGGACCTCACGCCGATGCAGTGGCGGATGGTGGGCCGCCGGGGCCGCACCGCGACCTGGACGGTGGTCGGGGACCCGGCCCAGTCGTCCTGGTCCGACCCGGACGAGGCGGGCGCCGCGCGCGACGAGGCGCTGGGCTCGCGCCCGCGCCGCCGCTTCGAGCTGACCGTGAACTACCGCAACCCGGCCGAGATCGCGGAACTGGCCGCCCGGGTGCTGGCGTTGGCGATGCCGGGGATGAAGTCCCCGGCGGCGGTGCGCTCGACCGGGGTGGAGCCGCGCTTCGTGGAGGCCGGTGACGACCTGGCCCGTTCGGTGCGCGAGGAGGCGGCCCGGCTGCTCGGCCAGGTGGACGGCACGGTCGGCGTGGTCGTCGCGATGCGGCGGCGCGAGCAGGCCGCGCGCTGGCTGGCGGAGCTGGGCGAGCGCGTGGTGGCGCTGGGCAGCCTGGAGGCCAAGGGCCTGGAGTACGACGCGACGGTGGTGGTCTCCCCGGCGGAGATCGCCGACGAGTCGCCGGCCGGGCTGCGGGTGCTGTACGTGGCGCTGACCCGGGCCACCCAGCAGCTCACCGTGGTCTCCTGCGAACGCGACGAGCCGGACGCGGACGGGGTGCCCGACCTGCTGCGGGAGTGAGGACGAGCGGCGTCCGGGGGCGGTCCGCGCGCCCGGACGGCGCAGTCAACCCGCGAAGTGCGAATCACTTGCCGGGGTGGTTTGTTAGCCTGGTTGTGGCACCGGCTCGATCCAAGCCCCCGGGCCCAACCTTAGTCGCCTAGAGCGACCACTTGCCGCGAGGCGAGCATGGCGGGTCGGTGTCTTCAACGTGGCGACAGGCCCACGTCATCTTCCGATGGCGTGGGCCTGTTCTGCTTTTCGGGGCTTCCGCCGAAGCAGTCTCTCTCGTATGGTGGAAACTGTTTTCCAAAAAGAACGACGCGTTACCGGCTACCCGCCGGTAGGTGCGAACATCGGAAGGCGCCGGCCCGGCAACAGCGCGGGGCGGCGCTAGCAACGAAGCTAGGGAAAGCAGAGGAACCCGGTCATGGCAACGGCGCCCAGCGTCTCGTACTCGATGACGGTCAGACTGGAGGTGCCCGCCAGCGGAACGGCGGTCTCCCAGCTCACCACGGCCGTGGAGTCCTCCGGCGGATCGGTCACCGGCCTCGACGTGACCGCCTCCGGCCACGAGAAGCTCCGGATCGACGTCACCATCGCGGCCACCTCCACGGCGCACGCCGACGAGATCGTCGGGAAGCTGCGCGGGATCGAGGGCGTCACCCTCGGCAAGGTCTCCGACCGTACGTTCCTGATGCACCTCGGCGGCAAGATCGAGATGGCGTCCAAGCACCCCATCCGCAACCGTGACGACCTCTCGATGATCTACACCCCGGGGGTCGCCCGGGTCTGCATGGCGATCGCCGAGAACCCCGAGGACGCCCGCCGCCTCACCATCAAGCGCAACTCCGTCGCCGTGGTCACCGACGGCTCGGCCGTCCTCGGCCTCGGCAACATCGGCCCCAAGGCCGCGCTCCCGGTCATGGAGGGCAAGGCGGCCCTCTTCAAGCGGTTCGCGGGCATCGACGCCTGGCCGCTCTGCCTGGACACCCAGGACACCGACGAGATCGTCGCGATCGTCAAGGCGATCGCCCCCGGCTTCGCCGGCATCAACCTCGAAGACATCTCCGCCCCCCGCTGCTTCGAGATCGAGGCACGGCTGCGCGAGGCCCTCGACATCCCCGTCTTCCACGACGACCAGCACGGCACCGCCATCGTGGTGCTCGCCGCGCTCACCAACGCGCTGCGCGTGGTCGGCAAGGGCATCGGCGACGTACGGGTCGTCATGTCCGGCGCGGGCGCGGCCGGTACGGCCATCCTCAAGCTGCTGCTGGCGGCCGGGGTGAAGAACGCGGTCGTCGCCGACATCCAGGGCGTCGTCCACGCGGGCCGCGCCGACCTGGCCGGCGCCGACGGCGACTCCGACATGGCGTCGCTGCGCTGGATCGCCGACAACACCAACCCCGAGGGCCTCACCGGCACCCTCAAGGAGGCCGTGGTCGGCGCCGACGTCTTCATCGGCGTCTCCGCCCCCAACGTCCTGAACGGCGACGACGTGGCCGCGATGGCCGAGGGCGCCATCGTCTTCGCGCTCGCGAACCCCGACCCCGAGGTCGACCCGGGCGTCGCGCGCGAGACGGCGGCCGTGGTGGCCACCGGCCGCTCCGACTTCCCCAACCAGATCAACAACGTGCTGGTCTTCCCGGGCGTCTTCCGCGGCCTCCTGGACGCCCAGTCGCGCACGGTGAACACCGACATGATGCTGGCCGCCGCGACCGCGCTCGCCGACGTGGTGACCGAGGGCGAGCTGAACCCGAACTACATCATCCCGTCCGTCTTCAACGACAAGGTCGCGGGCGCGGTCGCGGGCGCGGTGCGCACGGCGGCCCAGGCCGCTCTCTGACGGGCCCCGCGACGGCCGCCACCGGCGGCCGGACGGTCTCCCCGGGGGGCCGGGCCGCGGCGCGGACGCGCTGTGACCGGCCCCACGTCCGCCCCGCCTCCGGCGCGTCGCGGGATGCGGCGCCCTGGGGGCGCCCGTAGGGTGGCGGACCATGAACCGCATCCGCCCCGGCGGTTCCAGCGAGTCTCCAGGGAGTCGACGGAGCGTCACCATGACGGGGTTGTGGCGCTTTTCGTGTGACTCCGAAGGGTGCCGGATTGGCTTTCCCGCCACAGGTGGGGGCAGGATGCGTAACCGGGCGCGAGGGTCCGACACGGACCCGGGTCCGGGGACTGTCCGAGGGCCCTGGCAGCATCGGCTTCGCTGTACCCAACATGCGGCTTTCCGCCGCGTGGCACGCCTCACAGGCAAGAAGAACACGGGAGTAAGAACATGAACCGCAGTGAGCTGGTGGCCGCGCTGGCCGACCGCGCCGAGGTGACCCGCAAGGACGCCGACGCCGTTCTGGCCGCTCTCGCCGAGACGGTCGGCGAGGTCGTCGCCAAGGGCGACGAGAAGGTCACCATCCCCGGCTTCCTGACCTTCGAGCGCACCCACCGTGCCGCTCGTACCGCTCGCAACCCGCAGACCGGTGACCCGATCGACATCCCGGCCGGTTTCAGCGTGAAGGTCTCCGCGGGCTCGAAGCTCAAGGAAGCCGCGAAGGGCAAGTAAGCGCCCCTAGGCAGGCCGCTTAGCCGCGCGACGAGGGCGGCCACCCCCGTGGAGGGGGGTGGCCGCCCTTCGCCGTACGCCCGCCGGGCCCGGTCCTTCGCCCGCGGGCCGACGTGGGCTGCCCGCGCAGTTCCCCGCGCCCCTTCCGGGGCTGGTTCTTTGTCTGCGGACCGGTGGGGGCTTGTCGCGCAGTTCCCCGCGCCCCTGAAAACCCGCCTCCACCTGCGGGCCGACGTGGGCTGCCCGCGCAGTTCCCCGTGCCCCTTCCGGGGCTGGTTCTTTGTCTGCGGACCGGTGGGGGCTTGTCGCGCAGTTCCCCGCGCCCCTGAAAACCCGCCCCCACCTGCGGGCCGACGTGGGCTGCCCGCGCAGTTCCCCGCGCCCCTGAAAACCCGCCTCCACCTGCGGACCGTGCTGGGTTGCTCGCGCAGTTCCCCGCGCCCCTCAAGATGGGCCCGCAGGGCCCTCCTGGGGGCGCGGGGAACTGCGCGACCAGCTCGCCGCGGGACGCAGGTGAAGGCGGGTTTCAACAGGGGCACGCGAGCGGCCCCCACCGGGTCGCAGGTGGAGGCCGGGCGGGGCAGACGGCTCCGCCCCTTCCCGCCACCCCCGGGAGGGGTGGGGGAAGGGGCGGAGTGGGGGAGAGGGGGAGCGTCAGCTCAGGGAGCCGTTGGGGAGTTCCACCTTCGCCCCGAGCTCGACCAGCTTCTCCATGAAGTTCTCGTACCCCCGGTTGATGAGATCGATCCCGTGCACCCGGGACGTCCCCTGCGCGGCCAGCGCGGCGATCAGGTACGAGAACCCGCCCCGCAGGTCGGGGATGACCAGATCCGCGCCCTGGAGCTTGGTGGGCCCGCTCACGACCGCCGAGTGCAGGAAGTTCCGCTGCCCGAACCGGCAGTCGGAGCCGCCCAGGCACTCCCGGTACAGCTGGATGTGCGCGCCCATCTGGTTCAGCGCGGACGTGAACCCGAGCCGCGACTCGTACACCGTCTCGTGCACGATCGACAGGCCGGTGGCCTGCGTCAGGGCCACGACCAGCGGCTGCTGCCAGTCGGTCTGGAAGCCGGGGTGGACGTCCGTCTCCAGCGCGATCGACTTGAGCGAGCCGCCCGGGTGCCAGAACCGGATGCCCTCGTCGTCGATCTCGAAGGCGCCGCCGACCTTCCGGTAGGTGTTGAGGAAGGTCATCATCGAGCGCTGCTGGGCGCCGCGCACATAGATGTTGCCCTCGGTCGCGAGCGCCGCGGACGCCCAGGAGGCGGCCTCCAGGCGGTCGGAGAGGGCGCGGTGGGTGTAGCCGCCGAGCTTGTCGACACCGGTGATCCGGATGGTCCGGTCGGTGTCCATGGCGATGATCGCGCCCATCTTCTGCAGTACGCAGATGAGGTCCTCGATCTCGGGCTCCACGGCCGCGTTGGAGAGCTCGGTCACGCCCTCGGCCAGGACGGCCGTGAGCAGCACCTGCTCGGTGGCGCCCACCGACGGGTAGGGCAGCCGGATCTTGGTGCCGCGCAGCCGCTGCGGGGCCTCCAGGTACTGGCCGTCCGCGCGCTTCTCGATGGTCGCGCCGAACTGCCGCAGCACCTCGAAGTGGAAGTCGATCGGCCGGCCGCCGATGTCGCAGCCGCCCAGGCCGGGGATGAAGGCGTGGCCGAGGCGGTGCAGCAGCGGGCCGCAGAGCAGGATCGGGATGCGCGAGGAGCCCGCGTGCGCGTCGATGTCGGCGACGTTCGCGCTTTCGACGTGCGACGGGTCCAGGATCAGCTCGCCCGGCTCCTCGCCGGGGCGGACCGTCACGCCGTGCAGCTGCAGCAGCCCGCGTACGACGCGTACGTCGCGGATGTCGGGCACATTGCGCAGCCGGCTCGGACCGCTGCCGAGCAGGGCGGCGACCATCGCCTTCGGCACGAGGTTCTTCGCGCCGCGGACGCGGATCTCGCCCTCCAGCGGGGTTCCGCCGTGGACAAGCAGTACATCGTCTGTGCCGGTCATGAATCTCGCGTTCCGGAGTCGTCGGGCAGGGGGCCAGAGAAAAGGGTAAGGGGCTTCTACCCATGTCCTGTAAGGGCAAGGGGGCTTCGCACCTGTAATGAATTCGCCACAACACGCTCCGCTGAGGGGTGTTCGCGGAGGGTCACCGTCCGGTTGTGGCCGAAACCGGGCGGGTCCCATTGCCGCCGTGCGCTCCCCGCCGGGGCCGAAGATGCGGGATCATGTCCGCATGACCGAGGTGTCCTCGCTCACAGGGCGGCTGCTCGTCGCCACCCCCGCCCTCGCGGATCCGAACTTCGACCGCGCGGTGGTGCTGCTCCTCGACCACGACGAGGAGGGCTCGCTCGGCGTGGTCCTGAACCGCCCGACCCCGGTCACCGTCGGCGACATCCTGGAGCCGTGGGCCGCGCTGGCCGGCGAGCCCGGGGTGGTCTTCCAGGGCGGCCCGGTCTCCCTGGACTCCGCGCTCGGCGTCGCCGTCATCCCCGGCTTCGAAGGACCTTCCCCAAGCTCTCAGCTCCGTTCGAGCAGGGGGGACCCCATCGGCTGGCGCCGGGTCTACGGGGCGATCGGCCTGGTCGACCTGGAGGCCCCGCCGGAGCTGCTGGCGGCGGCCCTGGGCTCGCTGCGGATCTTCGCCGGGTACTCGGGCTGGGGCCCGGGCCAGCTGGAGGACGAGCTGAGCGACGGCGCCTGGTACGTGGTGGAGTCCGAGCCCGGTGACGTCTCCTCGCCGGAGCCGGAGTCCCTGTGGCGGGCCGTGCTGCGGCGCCAGCGCAGCGAACTGGCGATGGTGGCGACGTACCCGGACGACCCTTCGCTGAACTGAAGCCGCCGCGCTTCAGTACGCTAGGAACTTATGAGCACTCTTGAGCCCGAGCGCGGGGCAGGTACGGGGACCCTCGTAGAGCCGACGCCGCAGGTGTCGAACGGCGACGGCGATCACGAGCGCTTCGCCCACTACGTCCAGAAGGACAAGATCATGGCGAGCGCGCTCGACGGCACCCCCGTCGTCGCGCTCTGCGGCAAGGTCTGGGTGCCGGGCCGCGACCCGAAGAAGTACCCGGTCTGCCCCATGTGCAAGGAGATCTACGAGTCCATGGGCGCCGGAGGCGACAAGGACAAGGGCGGCAAGGACAAGAAGTAGGGTCCCGCCCCGCCGCACGCGACGGCCCCCGCGGGCGCACTACCCGGTGCGCCCGCGGGGGCCGTGCGCGTGGCGTCTACCGTGTGGCCCATGGCGAAGACTTCCGCGGATCTGATCCCGGCACCGCTGTCCGTCGAGGACACCGGCGACCGCACGTTCGTCCTGGCCGTCGACACGGCCCTGGTGGCCGGTCCCGGCACCGAGGGCGTGGCGCACTGGCTGCGCTCCACCGTGGGCACCGCGCTGGCGCGCCCGCTGCCGCCGGGGGAGCCCGGCGCCGAGCGGGCGGTGCGGCTGCGCGTCGACCCCGCGCTGGCCCCCGAGGGCTACCGCCTCACCGTCGCCGACTCCGTCGAGATCGCGGGCGGCAGCGCGGCCGGGGTGTTCTGGGGCGCGCAGACGCTGCGTCAGCTGCTCGGCCCCGACGCCTTCCGCCGGGCGTGCGCCGACACCGGCGCCGCGCGCGGCATCGGGTGGCGCGTGATCGAGGACGCGCCCCGGTTCGGCTGGCGCGGCATGCTGCTCGACGTCTCGCGCTACTTCATGCCCAAGGAAGGGGTGCTGCGCCAGCTCGACCTGCTGGCCGCCCACAAGCTCAACGTCTTCCACTTCCACCTCACCGACGACCAGGGCTGGCGCATCGAGATCCTGCGCCACCCCCGGCTCACGGAGGTGGGCTCCTGGCGGGCGCGCACCAAATACGGCCATCGTGCCTCGGAGTTGTGGGACGAGAAGCCGCACGGCGGTTTCTACACCCAGGACGACATCCGCGAGATCGTCGCGTACGCCGCCGAGCGGCACATCACCGTGGTTCCGGAAATCGACCTCCCGGGCCACTCGCAGGCCGCCATCTCCGCCTACCCGGAGCTCGGGAACACCGACGTCGTCGACACCGCCGCCCTCTCCGTCTGGGACACCTGGGGCGTCAATCCGAACATCCTCGCGCCGACCGAGGACGTCCTCCGCTTCTACGAGGGAGTGCTGGAGGAGGTCCTGGCCCTCTTCCCCTCCCGCTTCGTCCACATCGGCGGCGACGAGTGCCCCAAGGACCAGTGGAAGGAGTCCCCGACCGCCCAGGCCCGCATCCGGGAGCTCGGGCTGGCCGGCGAGGACGAGCTGCAGTCGTGGTTCATCCGGCACTTCGACCGCTGGCTCGCCGACCGGGGCCGCCGTCTCATCGGCTGGGACGAGATCCTGGAGGGCGGTCTGGCGCCCGGCGCGACCGTCTCCTCCTGGCGCGGCTACCGGGGCGGCGTCGAGGCCGCCCGGGCGGGCCACGACGTCGTCATGTGCCCGGAGCAGCAGGTCTACTTGGACCACCGGCAGGCCGACGGCCCGGACGAGCCGATGCCCATCGGATACGTGCGCACCCTGGAGGACGTCTACCGCTTCGAGCCGGTGCCGCCGCAGCTGACGCCGGAGGAGGCCGCGCACGTGCTCGGCACCCAGGCCAACGTCTGGACCGAGGTGATGCAGGGCCAGGGACGCGTCGACTACCAGGTGTTCCCCCGGCTCGCGGCCTTCGCCGAGGTGGCCTGGTCGGCGCTGCCCGCCCCCGCCGAACGCGACTTCACCGCCTTCGCCGGGCGAATGGAGACGCACTACCGCCGACTTGACGCCCTCGGCGTCGGGTACCGGCCGCCCGGCGGCCCGTTGCCCTGGCAGAAGCGCCCGGCCCCCGAAAAGATGAAGGGCGGTCTCGGACGCCCGATCGACGGGTCGCCCCCAAACGTGTGAGCCGGGGCGGATCCGGGGGGCCGCCCGCCCGGGAGCCTGGAACCGTGAACCCCTGGCAGGGCGTACGGATAAGTCGTACAACAACCGTGAATCCGGACCATTCACCTGGCCGGGGACGGAACTGCCCTTCGCGGACCCTCGCGTCGGGCGGCTCGGAAGATGTGCCAGAGTTGCCACGTCCGGGCTGTGAGCACGTACGGTACGGCCAGCACAGCCGGAGACGGCCGGGACAGCCGGGACACCGGGAAGGGGCAGCTGGGTTGACCACGCACGCACCGCAGGCGGCGCAGTCGGTGACACTGCCGGCCTCGCTCGACGAGGCCGTGGCGGCGCTCGCCGCCATGCCCGCCGCCGTGCCCGTCGCGGGCGGCACCGATCTGATGGCGGCGGTGAACCGGGGCCTGCTGCGCCCCGCGGGCCTCGTCGGGCTAGGCCGGATCAACGAGATCCGCGGCTGGCAGTACCAGGACGGGCACGCCCTGCTCGGCGCCGGGCTGACGCACGCGCGGATGGGCCGGCCGGACTTCGCGGCGCTCATCCCGGCGCTCGCGGCAGCCGCGCGCGCCGCCGGCCCCCCGCAGATCCGCAACGCGGGCACCCTGGGCGGCAACATCGCCTCGGCCGCCCCCACCGGCGACGCGCTGCCCGTGCTGGCCGCGCTGGAAGCCACCCTGATCATCGCGGGCCCCGAGGGCGCCCGGCGCGAGATCCCCGTCTCCCACCTGCTGGCCGGGCGCGAGATGCTCGCCCCCGCCGAGCTCATCGGCTACGTCAGCGTGCCGCTGCTGCACGCCCCGCAGGTGTTCCTCAAGGCGACCGGCCGCACCGGCCCGGGCCGCGCCACCGCCTCGGTCGCGGTCGTCCTGGACCCGGCCCGGCGCGGGGTGCGCTGCGCGGTCGGGGCGATCGCCCCGATGCCGCTGCGCCCGCTGGAGGCCGAGCGCTGGATCGCCTCGCTGATCGACTGGGACGGCGAGCGCGCGGCGCTGGCCCCGGAGGCGCTGAACGCCTTCGGCGAGTACGTGGCCGCCGCCTGCATCCCGGACCCGGCGCCCGCGGCCGACGGCACGCCCGGCCAGCCGCTGTCGCCCGCCGTACTGCACCTGCGGCGCACCGTCGCCGCACTGGCCCGACGAGCACTGGGGAGGGCGCTGTCGTGAGCGAGAACGAACACCACGAGCGCGGAACGGGCGGCTGGCAGCCGGTCCCGCAGGGCGGCGAGTACGACGACGGCGCGACCGCCTTCGTCCAGCTGCCCCCGGACCTGGACGCCCTGCTCGGCGGCGACCCGCTGGCCGCGCCCGGCCACGGGTACGTGCCGCCGATGATCGTGCCGTTGACGCCCGCCGCCACCACCGACCCGGCCGCCACCGGCACCTGGGCGATCCCGGCGGCCCTGGCCGAGCACGGGGCGGCCGACGGACAGGTGCGCTCGGTGCAGTGGCCCGACGCCTCCGCCGCGCCCGCCCAGGCCCCGGCGGCCCCCGCGGTGCCCGAGGGCGACCCGCTGGGCGGCCCCGTGCCGGACCGCGGTGCGACGGGACAGTGGAACTTCTCCGACGACGCCTCGCTGACCGGCCAGTGGACGATCCCGGTCGCCGACGGTGAACTTCCGGATGAATCGGGCGAATTCAGTACTTCTTCCCTGATCGAGCAGTGGGGCACCACCCCTCCGGCGACCCTGCCCGGCGGCGCGCCCGCGCCCTGGGCGAGCGAGCCGTGGGCGACGGGCCGGCAGACGGCGGAGCCGGAGCACACGCCCCTCCCGGAGCACGCACAGCTTCCCGAGCACGCACAGCTTCCCGAGCACGCACACCTTCCCGAGCGCACGCCGCACCCGGACCACGCCCCGGGGCCCGAGCACGCGTCCCGGCCGGAGCGCGCCCCGCAGCCGCACCCCGTGGCGCAGCCGCTGCCCGAGCCGGTCGCGGCCGAGCCGCCCGCCGCCGAGTTCCCGGCAGCGGCCGGGCCGCGCACCCCGGTGCGGGAAGAGCCGGTCGTGTCCTGGAACCCGCCCCCGCCCGGCGCGACCCTGCCCGGTGGCGCCCCCGCGCCCTGGTCGGCGGCGCTGGCGACGGAGCTCCGCGAGCCGGAGGCACCGGCCGGGGACGCCCATGAGCGGGACGCCGCCGACGCCCCGCCGGAGCACGGCGCACCGGAGGCCGCGCACCCCGTGGACGCGCTGCCGCACGCCCCCGGCGCCGGGGTGCTCGACGCGGGCGCGGCCGACGCCGCGCGCGAGGACCTGCGGGCCGAGGCGGCTCCGGCCCCGGAGCCCACCGCGCCCGAGCCGGAGCCCGTCCCCGAGCCCGTCCACGTACACGAACCGGTCCACGAGCCGGTGCACGCCCACGAGCCGGTGCGGGAGCCCGAGCCGGAGCCCGTCCGCGGGACCGGGCCCGGCCACGACGCGGAGCCGGTCCGCCCGGCCGGGTCGGCCCACGCGGCACGGCCGTCCGCCGAGCCGCTCCCGGAGCCCCGCCCCGAACCGGAGCACGAGCCCGTACGGCCGGAGCACGAGGCCGTGGGGGAGGCGCTCTCGGAGCCGTCGGGCGAGGACGCGTCCGAGCCGTCCGGCGAGCCCCTGCCGGAGGCGGCCGGGGCCACCCCCGAACCGCTGCCCGCCGCTGCCGCCGAACCGGCGTTCGCCGCCGAGCTGGAGCACCCCCGCGCCTCCTACGTCCTGCGGGTGAACGGCGCCGACCGGCCCGTCACCGAAGCGTGGGTCGGTGAGTCGCTGCTCTACGTGCTGCGCGAGCGGCTCGGTCTCGCCGGCGCCAAGGACGGCTGCTCGCAGGGCGAGTGCGGCGCCTGCAACGTGCAGGTCGACGGCCGTCTGGTGGCCTCCTGCCTGGTGCCCGCGGCCACCACCGCCGGGTCCGAGGTGCGTACCGTCGAGGGCCTCGCCGTCAACGGCGAACCCTCCGACGTGCAGCGCGCGCTGGCCGAGTGCGGGGCCGTGCAGTGCGGCTTCTGCATCCCCGGCATGGCCATGACCGTCCACGACCTGCTCGAAGGCAACCACGCGCCCTCCGACCTGGAGACCCGCCAGGCGCTCTGCGGCAACCTCTGCCGCTGCTCCGGCTACCGGGGCGTGCTCGACGCCGTGCGCGAGGTCGTGGCCGGGCGCGAGGCCCACAGCGCCGCCGCGAACGAGACGGCCGGGGCCGCCGGAGCCGCCGGCGGCGAGGAAGCCCGAATTCCGCATCAGGCGGGGCCCGGCGCCGGCGGCGTCCAGTCCCCGCACACGCACGACGGAGGCATGGCGTGAGCAACGACGCAGCCACCGCGACCGCGGCGGTCGACGGCGCGGCCGGGCCGGAGCAGCCCCCGACCCACGGCCTGGGCGCCGCGCTGCGGCCCGCCGACGCGCGCGCCAAGACCGAGGGCACCTTCCCGTACGCGTCCGACCTGTGGGCCGAGGGCCTGCTCTGGGCGGCCGTGCTGCGCTCCCCGCACGCCTCGGCGCGGATCGTCGCGATCGACACCTCCGCCGCGGTGGCGATGCCGGGCGTACGGGCCGTCGTCACCCAGGCCGACGTGCCCGGCGACGCCTCCCACGGCCGCCGGATCGCGGACCGCCCGGTCTTCGCCTCCGACGTGGTCCGCCACCACGGCGAGCCGATCGCGGCGGTGGCCGCCGACCACCCGGACACCGCCCGCCTGGCGGCGGCGGCGATCGCGGTGGAGTACGAGCTCCTGGAGCCGGTCACCGACCCGGAGAAGGCGTTCGCGGCCGAACCCCTGCACCCCGACGGCAACCTGATCCGCCACATCCCGCTCCAGTACGGAGACCCGGAGGCGACCGGCGAGGTCGTCGTCGAGGGCCTCTACCGGATCGGCCGCCAGGACCCGGCGCCCATCGGCGCCGAGGCCGGCCTCGCGGTGCCGCGCCCCGACGGCGGCGTCGAGATCTACACCGCCTCCACCGACCCGCACACCGACCGCGACCTCGCGGCGGCCTGCTTCGGACTGGACCCCGAGCGCGTGAAGTTCGTGGTCACGGGCGTCCCCGGCGCCACCGGCGACCGCGACGACCTGGGCTTCCAGCTGCCGCTGGGGCTGCTCGCGCTGCGCACCGGCTGCCCGGTGAAGCTGACCGCGACCCGCGAGGAGTCCTTCCTCGGCCACGCCCACCGCCACCCCACCCTGCTGC